>DATGMP010000021.1:0-8343 GCA_035293565.1 Alphaproteobacteria bacterium
GGGCAGAAGCGCGCGCGCATCGGCGAGTGTCATGCCGACCGAAAGCCCGAGACCGGTCGCTTCGGCATTGATCGCGGTTAATCGTACTCCGCCCTGACCGCGCGCAGTCAGCGCCATCGGACCCGAAGGGGGATCAGCACGCAGCCGCCGCCAGCGATCGGTCGGCCAATGGGGAAACCAAAGACAAAGAAAGCGTCGCATCGTCCCATTCCACAATCCAGCTCTGCGGCCGTCCGCCACCGCGGCAGCGCCGAAGCTCCAGTTTCCAGCGCGGCGGCCCGGGTCCTCCGGCTTCGGGGACGGTCGGCACAGAGGCAGCCCGCCAGCGAGTCATGCAGGCGAGCGGGGAGCTGCGTCCGACAGGCTGGACGGTCGAAATCTCGGACAGCAGCAACGCCACCCCCTCGCCCGCCTCGGCGGCCAGCTGGAGACGACGGCTGGCGGTCAGGTCGGGTGCGGCGCCCTCGCCCACCACGGAAGCGTATTTTCCGGCGCGCAGCCCCTCTTCCATCGCCCAGAGCAAATCGGCCGGCTTGTCCGCCTCAACCAGGATCAATCGCTCGAGAGCAAGGCCGAACCGGGCCAGCCCGACGCCATAGAGCCTACCGCTTTCGACTGCCACGCGCCGAGACCGACACCACAGGATCGGTCCGGGGCGCCCGGCGAGCAAAACCGCGACAAACCCCATCCCTGCCGCATCGGCCACGGGCGTGGCGATCTCATGCACGCCGCGCGGCAGCCCACCCCAAGGCAGAGCGGAATCCATCGCGTCGATACCCGTACTCACCGCGGGCGCGATGGAAGCCGCTTCGGCAAGCAGCGCGGCTACACCGTCGAGCTTACCCATGCCAACTGCAGAAGGACGTCGCATAACCGCCATAGTTCATTTTTTGTTCTTTATTGATTCCGCACCTGGTTTCAGGAGTCAACCATCCGACTCGGAGGAGCGGAACTCGCATCTGGAAGTGTGCGTCGCAGCGAGATCTTGCGAAAACGCGCCGCCATTCATTTCAATGAAAGACTCTATATATTTGATATTTATATATAAAATTATCCTTGACGTTATCTCGCATATGCGATAAAGTTGCTTTCGATATGGCACCTTCCCCGCCATATCCGACGCCTGCTCTTGAGGCGTTTCCTCCCTAAACTCGGGCCGCCTCGTGCGGCCCGTTTCTTTTTGCGCCAATCCCACTCCGGACGGCTGAGGGATCCCGGACCTAAGACATACTAAATTTGTGAAATATGCCGAGGGACGTTTTCAAACTAAAAAGCGCGACATTTGAAATGTCAGCAAAGTTTACAGTCAAAACTCCACTAGAACACTGACTTACTGATTTATCTGGCTTCATGTCCTTGGCATGAATCTTGCTCACCTTACCAGACGTGACGGCAGCACGGTTGGAGCGAGGACATGAGCATTGCGAAACCAGCGCTATGGGTATTTCTCGGCACGGCGTTGGCATCGAATCCGGGCCTGTCCGCGCGCGCCAATCTTGTCGCGGACGGCGATTTCGAAGCGGCCGATCCGGGCGCTCCACCGGGTACGGACGATTTCGCTACTCCCAACAGTATCGATGGCGGAGCTTGGTTCGTTGTGCAGGGCATCGTCGGCGTCGATACGAGCGACTCTTTCGTTTTCGACGGCAGCAAATCCGTGTTCCTTACGGACGGCTTCGGCCAAGACTCGCTGGCGCAGACCATCGCAACGTCCGCCGGCCATACTTACCAGGTTCAATTTTGGGCGGATGCGGACACCGACAACACCGTGACCGTGACGCTGGGAGGACACGCTGTCACCGGCATCCCGGCCAGCATCACCGCAAACGGATTTCCGAGCCCCGACTATCTCGGAAACGCCGGCGAGTTCCAACTCTATACCGGCACGGCGGTCGCAACGGCGGCGAGCAGCGACCTCGTCTTGACCGGCGAGAGCCCGTCTGTGCTGACCGGTCCCGTCACCGTGGAAATCGATGACGTGTCGGTCGTCGATCTGGGTGTCGCGCCGGTCCCCGAGCCGGCGTCGATCCCCCTGCTCGGCGGCGGTCTTGTCGTCGTCGAAACCATCCGTCGTCGTAAACGGACCTAGCTCTCACCGCGACTGTTAATGAGCGGCGGCTCCGCCGCTAACTCAGACCCACGACCGGGATGGCGGCGCCGTGGATGGCGCGGGCCTTGTCGGAAGCCAGAAAGACGATGACATCCGCCAGCGCCTCGGGCGCGACCCATTTCTTCGGATCGGCCTTCGGCATGTCCGCGCGGTTGGCCGGCGTATCGATGATGCTGGGCATCACGCAATTGACGTTGATCCCCTGCTCACGGAGTTCCGCGCTCATGCTCTCGGTGAGCTTGATCACCACGCTCTTGGCAGCCGAATAGGCGCCCATGTTGCCGCGGCCCGTCACGCCCCCCATGGCCGCAATATTCACGATCTTGCCCGACCTTGCAGCGAGCATGCCCGGCACTACGCCGCGCACCGTGTTGAGCAGCGTGCGGACATTGATGTCCATCATGCCCTGCCACAACGCGTCCGGCGTCTCATGGACCGCCGGCCCCATATTGAAGCCGCCGGCCACGTTGCACAGCACTGCGACGGGGCCGAACTTGGCCGTCACCTTCGCGACCGCGTCCGTGACTGCATTCTGGTCACCCAGATCAGCCGCGATCAGGATCTGCTTGTCGTTGTCCTTTCCGTAGGAGGCCTCCAACCCCTTGACCGCGATATCGAGCAATGCAAGCCGCGCACCGGTCTTGGCGAAGGCGGCGGCGACGGCCCGTCCAAGCGTGCCCGCCGCTCCCGTGATCATGACGGTCTCGTCCATCGTAAATATCTCCATCGAAAAGCAGATGCGGGAGAATGAAGCCTTTGGCCCGCCGACTCAATGCCGGCCGCTATGCCGAGGCCGGCCGGCGCACCGCCACGCGACGCCAGATATCCGCGCAGACAAGTAGGAACGCCGCAGCGCCGAGCCCGGTCGCGAGCGGGCGGAAACTCGCGCCCACCAGAGCCAAAGGGGATTGATTGTCGGTCGCGACGATGAGCGCCGCCAGGATCACGCCGAAGATGCTCTCGCCGACGATCAGCCCCGAGGCGATCAGCGTGCCGCGACGGCGTGGGATCTCAGCAAAGGTCTCAAACGGGACCTTGGCCTCCGCGGCACGGCGCCGGAGATACCGGTCGACCAGCCAGGCCAGGATCGCACCCACCGAGATAGGGGTCGAGACGTCGGATGGTAGATAAAGGCCGAGGCCGACCGCCAGCGGTGGCAGCCGCGCGACCCCGCCGCGCCATTTCAGCCCCTCGTCGATGAGGATCAGCGCCGCACCCGTCGCAGCGCCGACCAGCATCATCGTCCAATCTATGTTACCCGAAAGGATCCCCGTCGCGAGCGTCGACATCAAAGTCGCCTGCGGCGCGGGAAGCGCCTTGGCCGGATCCATGCCGGCGTGCGCCGGCGGCGCGCCGGCAAAACCATAGGCCTGATAAACCAGATCGAGCACCGGCGGGATCACGAGCGCGCCCACGATGCTGCCGAAGACCAGCGCCACCTGCTGCCGCCAGGGCGTCGCGCCGACGAGCTGTCCGGTTTTCAGATCCTGAAGATTGTCGTTCGAGATCGTCGCGATGGCGAGCACGGCGCCGCCGACGAAGAGGACAAAGGCGATCGCCTGTTTCTGAACGGCCGCGTCGGACAACAAGCCATGCGCGCCACCGAGCAGGCCGGTCATCAACAGACCCCCGGCAACGATCGCGATCAGGCCGATGCCCGAGATTGGGCTGTTCGACGATCCGATGAGGCCCGCCATGTAGCCGCAGGCGGTGGCTACGACGAAGCCGATCGCGAAGGCGAAGAGCGTTCCGGCAATGATGAGCAGAACCGCCATCGGCAGGCTGAAGACTCCAGTTGGAATGAGGAAATAGGCGAACAGCCCGGCGAGCGGCAGCATGAGCGCGACACTCGTCCATGCAACATAGTCGAAAGGAAGGTCGCGCTCGACCAACGGTATGTCGGCGCCTCGCCCGGCCCGAACCGCCCTCAGCGCCCGCATCGCCGCACGCACGCCCTCGATCATCGGGCCCAGAAGCTGGATCAGAGTCCAGATCGCGGCGACGCCCAGCACCCCCGCGCCAATGAACCTCACTTGGCTGCGCCAGATACCGGTCGCATATGCGGCGACGTCGTCGACCGCCTGAGGATGCAGCCACTCCAGAATCGGTATCGCGCCGCCCCAGGCGATGATGACCCCAACCAGCATCGCCATGCCGACCACAATCCCGCAGAGGTAGCCGGCACCCACCAGCGCAAGCGAAGTCGCCATGCCGACCCCTGTCGCCGCGGAGCCGATGCGAAACCAGCCGTAAAGCTCGGTCGCGAACACTCCGAATCCGGTACTGATGACAGCAAAAAGACCGGACAGGCCGGCCCCGAACGCGACATCGCGAAACCCGGGTTGCCCCGCCCGCTCGGCCCCCTCGGGATCCGTGCCCTCCTCCTCATGCGGGCTGCCGACCCGCAGGATCTCCGCGGCCGCAACGCCCTCCGGATAGGGAAGGTCGCTTTCGACCACCATCGCCCGCCGAAGCGGTACCGTGAACATGACGCCCAGAGCGCCGCCGACGGCACAGATGCCGGCAGTCTCCCAGAAGGGGAAGCCTTTCCAGTAACCGACCATGACGAGGCCGGGCAGCACGAAGATGATCGAGGCCAGCGTGCCGGCGGCCGAGGCGACCGTCTGGACGATGTTGTTCTCGAGGATATTCGAATTCCGGACCAGCCGGAGCACCGCCATCGAGATCACCGCGGCCGGGATCGACGAGGCGAAGGTCAACCCGACTTTCAGACCGAGATAGATGTTCGCGGCGGTGAACACGACGGTGATGACCGCGCCCAGGATGAGCCCGCGCAGGCTCAATTCCGGCCGCGAAACCGTCCCTGCCGGGTTTTTCACCATGGAATCGACACCCCCGAGAATTGATCCGGCACCTAAACACCCCCTGTCGCTCGGGTCAAAAGGGACTTATCGTCCAGGGCCGCAGCCGGGCCGGAGAGGCCGGCGCCACGAGCGCAAGGGGAGGATCGCGATGGAAGTCGGCGTGCTTCACGTCGTTCAGAACTATTACGATCGCCACGAGGATCGCGACGTCATGCGCGACAGCCTGGCGATCGCCGAGCTCTACGAGCCCGCCGGTTTCGATTTCCTCTTGATGGCCGAGCACCATCTGCACGGCTATGCAATGAGCCCGGTGCCGTTCGACTTTCTGTCCTACATGGCGGCGAAGACCAAACGAATAAAGCTCGGACCCGGTGTGATCATCGTGCCCTGGAACGATCCCTATCGGGCGGCCGCGCACCTCATCATGCTGGATTACCTGTCGAACGGCCGGGCGATGCTCGGCGTCGGGCGGGGCCTATCGAAGATCGAGATGGATAATTTCGGCATCGACATGAGCGAGACCCGCGCGATGTTCGACGAGGGCGCGCGCAAGATCATCGAGGCGGTGACGACCGGCATCTATCCGGGCGGCGGCCGCTTCTACAGCCAGCAGCGCCGCTTTGCGATGCGGCCGGCGCCTCTGAGCAAGGACTGGTCGAACCGGACCTATTGCGTCGGCATGACGCCGCCCTCGGCGATCGAGGCCGCCAAGATCGGGGGCCGGCTCATGTCCTTCGCGAGCGCGCCCTGGGAGCTCTACAAGAACACCCATCTCGAGCCCTACAAGGCCACGCTGACGGAGCATCATGGGCGCGAGGCCGCGCCGATCGTGGTGGGCGACAATGTCATCGTCCATGAGGACGAGGAAACCGCGCGCGAGATGGCCGAGAAGTATATCGGCAACTACCACACCATCGTGACGGAGTTCTATGACGTGAAAGGCGCGCATCTGAAGACCGCGAAGGGCTACGAGGCCTATGCCCAGGCCGCCGAGCATCTGAAAGGCATAGGAGACGACGTGGCGAAGCAGGGCTATATCGACCTGCAGCTCTGGGGCACGCCCAAGCAGGTGATCGAGAAGCTCCGCGCGCGACGCGAACTGCTCGACCATCCGATCGACCTCTGCGCAACCTTCGGCGTCGGCGACATGTCGCGGAACGAGACTGAAGCTTGCATCAGGCTGTTCGCCGAGAAGGTGCTTCCGGTGATTCGGGAATGGGACCGGCTTCCGACCGCGGTGGCGGCAGAATGAGTTTCCAACCGAAACTGGGTTCGCCCAACACCGCCGTCGTCATTACCGGCGGCGCATCCGGCATCGGACTGGCCTCCGCCGAAGCGCTGGCTGCCGTGGGACGGCCGGTGGCGCTCTGGGACATCAATGGCGGAAAGGCTGCTGACGCGGCGGCTCGGATTGCCAAGGAATATGGCGTTGCGACGACATCTGTCGGCATCGATCTCCGCGATCCGAAGGCGATCGGGCCGGCACTCGACAAGACGCGGCAGGCATTGCCGAAGCTCGGCGGTCTCGTCCATGCCGCGGGCATTGTCGATTCCGGCTCGCTGGAGGGCATCACGGTCGAGAGCTGGGATGACGGCATCAACACGCACCTCCGTCCTCTCGCGCTGCTGACTCAGGCCATGCTGCCGGATCTCAAAGCCAATCCCGGGTCGGCGATCGTGGCGATCGCCTCGATCAATGCGACGCTCGGCAATGGCCGCAATCCGATCTACACGGCGGCCAAGGGCGGAATGCTGTCGCTGGTGCGCTCGCTGGCCGACCGGCTGGCGCATGACAAGATCCGGATCAATTCCGTGTCGCCCGGCATGGTCATGACGCCGATGCTGAAGCCCAGTTACGACCGGCTCGGTCCAGGCGCTTTCGAGCGTCCGATCCTTCTGGAGCGTATCGGCGAGCCGCCGGAGATCGGGCGCGTCGTCCGTTTCCTGCTCTCCGACGAGGCGAGCTACGTCACCGCCGCCGAGTTCGTCGTCGATGGCGGCACCATCTCATCGCAGAGGTTCTGAGCATGCCCAGAGACAATCTGCCGATGTCGGTCGACCGCGACGGCACCGTGCGCTTCGGCTCGCGCGTGATTCCCATCCCGAAGAGCCTCAGCCCCGAGGCGCGGCAATATCTGGCGACGCCGCCCTGGGGCGACACACTGCCCAATTTCGACGGCCAGGTTCCAGCCTGGGAGATGCGCGCCACGGCGGACGCGGGACTGAAGGCGCTCGCGGAGGCCGCCCGCGCTGTCTATCCCGTCGAGATCGCGGAGAAGACGATCGGCGGCGTTCGCTGCGATCTCGTGACTCCGCCTGAGGTTCCTGAGCGCAACAAGAACAAGGTGCTGATCAATCTTCACGGCGGCGCCTTCGTGATCGGTTCGGGGTCGCTCATCGAAGCGATCCCGGTGGCGCATCAGGCGAAGATCCCGGTGATCGCGGTCGATTACCGTCTGGCGCCGGAGCACCCGTTTCCCGCCGCAGTCGAGGACTCCGTCGCAGTCTATCGCGAGCTGCTCAAAACCTACGAGCCGCGCAACGTCGGCATCTACGGCACTTCAGCCGGCGGAATTCTAACGGCGCAGACAGCCGCGAAGCTGATCCAGCTCGGCCTGCCGTTGCCCGCTTGCCTCGGCATGTTCACCGGCACCGCCGACATGGAGGATTTCGGGGAGACCGCGAACGTCTTCTCGGTCGGCGGCTATTGGGGCGATGTCGCGCCGCCAATGGATCACCCGTCCAGCGAGCTTGGCGCCTACCGCGGCAAGCATGATGTTCGGGACCCGGTGATGTCGCCGATCCATTCCGACTTATCGAAATTCCCACCCTCGCTCATCATCACCGGCACGCGCGACGCAATGCTGAGCGCCACCTCGATCTTTCACCGCGCGCTCCGGCGCGCCGGAGCCAAGGCCGAGCTTTTCGTCTTCGAGGGCATGCCGCACGCTCATTGGTACACTTTCCACCTCCCGGAATCCCGTGAAGCCGTCGACATCATGGCGCGCTTCTTCACGGAAAATCTGGGTCGGTAGCTCCCGGCGCGGATAACGGGCTGGGCCTGTAGCCTACCTAATGCTGTCCCGCGATCTGGATGTTCTTCAGCGCAGCCGAATCGGGCTTGAGCTCGGTCGAGCCGGAGGGGAAGCCGTTCGAGTCGAGCAGGAAGGCGATCACATCCGTGTACTGATCCTTGCTCAAGCTGCCGGGGCGGCCCTGCGGCATTGTTGTGCTGATCCGGGTGTAGAGGTCGCCGATGCTATGGTTCAGCCAATGCGACAGAAAGGTGTCGCCGGCAAGCTCGGGCACCGGGGCGCGACCGCCGAGATCGGGCTGATGGCACTGCGCGCAGTTGGCCGCCAGGTATGATCTCACGCGCCATTCCAGCGACGCACTGGCGTCATCGGC
>DATGMP010000022.1:0-16332 GCA_035293565.1 Alphaproteobacteria bacterium
CCGCATCTGGTACAGCCAGTTCTACAATCCACGCGCCAAAGTGCCCGACATACTGCGCCGGATCGAAGGCGTCCACGGCGTCAAGGGCCTGCCCGGCGCGCCCAAGAAGGCGGCGGCGTAACGTTGCCTAGCTGCAGAAACTTCCGGGACGGGATCTGAACGCGCCTAATTCATCAATCGCGCGACGTCGATCCCGTAGAGCTTCGCGGCGTTGTCGCAGAGCACGTCGCGGCGCTTCTGGGGGCTGAGATGCGAGGCCTGGCGGGCGAGCAGCGCCTGACTGTTGGGCCAAGAGGCGTCCGGGTGCGGAAAGTCGTTGGCCCACATCAGCCGCTTGGGGTTGAGCGAGTCGATGTAGCGGAACGCGACCTCGTCGTCCTGGAAGGTCATGTAGATGTTCTCGAAGATATACTCCGACGGCACCTTCTTGAGATCGCTCGTCGTGCTGAAATATTTGTGCTCGCGATAGAAGCGGTCCATGCGCTGCGCGTAATGCGGCAGCCAGCCCGCATCGCCCTCGACGCAGACCAGCTTCAAGCCCGGATGGCGCTCGAAGATGCCGGTCAGCACGAAGATGCCGAGCAGCTCCTGCACCGCATGGATCGTCGTATAGATGAGGTTCAGCTTCGAGCCGCGGAATGATTTCTCGAGCCCGCCCGCGGCCACCGTATGAAATGCGAGCGGCATGCCGAGCTCGACCGCCGTCTCCCAGAACGGATCGTAGAGCCGCGAATCCCAATCCTCGACTCCCGGCCGGTTGGGCAGCATCACGCTTCGCATGCCGAGCGCCTTGGCCGCACGCAGTTCCGCCACGCCGTTCTGGGGCGATTTCACGATCACGGGCGCGCAACCGAAATAACGCTCGGGAACCGCGCCGCAGAACTCCGCCGCCCAGCGCGTATAGGCGGCGAAGCAGGCTTCTTTGAAATCGGCATCGGGGTGCGCGTAGAGGAACATGCCGATCGTCGGATAGATCACTTCCGCCGCGATGCCGTCGGTCTTCTGATCCTCGAGCCGCGCCAAAGGATCCCATGCGCCGCGATGGACGTCCGCATAGGGCCGCTTGTCGCCGCGTTTCATGATCGGCACGCCCGCCGAGGCGGCGACATCGACGCGAACCGGCGCCAACCCGTCCAGGATGAAGCGCACGCCTTCGTCATCCTCGACGATATGCGGCGCACGCTCGCGCCAGGCGCGGTCCATATGATCGAGATAGGCGTTGCCGGGCTCGACCACATGGGAGTCGGCCGAGATAACGGGATAGTCCATTGCGTTCCTCCTCAGGCGGGCGCCGCTTGCGGCCCGCGCACGAGCCGGCCGGGCAGAGCGCCGGTCGGTGCGCCATTCCGCTGCGTGATCTCGCCTTTCACGATCGTCGCTTCGTAGCCCCGCGCGGTTTGGATCACACGGCGGCCGCCGGCGGGCAGATCGTTCCGCACCTCGGGTTGGCCGAGCTGCAGCTTGTCGAAATCGATGACGTTGAGATCGGCGCGCAATCCCGGAGCGATCAGGCCCCGGTCTTCGAGACCGATCACGCCGGCGGTGTCGCGCGACAACGCCTTCACGACGAGCGGCAATGGAATCTTTTCGCCGCGCACGCGGTCGCGCGCCCAATGAGTCAGCATGAAAGTCGAATAGGTCGCGTCGCACATCACGCCCAGATGCGCGCCGGCGTCGCCCAGCCCCGGTACCGTGTCTCGGTGCTTCAGCATCTCGAGGGTGGCGTCGAGCGACTTCTCCGTATAGTTCACGGTCGCGACGAACAGCATGTTGCGCCCGCCGCGCTCCAGAAGCTTGTCATAGGCCAGCGATTCCGGCGACACGCCCCAGCGCCGTGCCTCCGCCGCGATCGAGGCGTCCGGCTCAGGCTCGTAATTCGGCGGATCCGACAGCGGATAGATCCGCTCGAAATCGCGCACGAAGGTGGCCAGCATATTGGTCGGGTTGGGATCGCTCGCCTCGGCGAGGATGCGCGCGCGCAGCTCGGGCTTCCGTAGTTCCGCAAGACGCTCTTCGAAAGGCAGATGGGCGATCGCCTTGAAGCTGTCCGTCGTGCAGAACGGGTTCAGCGTCAGGTGATAGCCCAACAGCATCCCGATCGCGCGCGGCATCACCTGCACCGAGATCGGCAGCCCGTCGTCGTTGGCTTGGTGCGTCAGCTCCAGCACGCGCCGCCAATGGTCCGGAAATCCGTTCTGCTGAACCAGCGAGAAGGCGACCGGACAACGCGAGCGCTCGGCGACGCGGCGGATCAGTCCGAACGTGCCCTCCACATCGTCCCAGTCGACCGCATATTGCAGGATGCCGCGTCCGCCGGCCGCCGCCGCGCTCGCCAGCGCCACCAGCTCCGCCTCGCCGGCCTTCAGGGTCGGCACCGATTTTCCATCGCTCGACCGGTGGAAGATCGTGCGCGACGTGCCGAGCCCGAACGCGCCGGCCTCAACCGCCTCGCGCACCAGCGGCGCCATCAGCGCCAGATCCGCTTCCGTCGCCGGCTCGTGGTTCGAGGCGCGCTCGCCCATCGCGAAAACGCGCAGCGCCGCATGCGGCAGGTACCCGCCGATATCGATGTCATAGCGGCGCGCCGCGAGCGCATCGAAATATTCGGGGAAACTCTGCCAGTTCCACGGAAGACCTTCGGTCAGCACGATGTTGGGGATATCCTCGATCCCCTCCATCAGCCGGATCAGCAGCGACCGCTGTTCCGGCCGGCAAGGCGCGAAGCCGACGCCGCAATTGCCCATGATCGCCGTCGTCACGCCATGCAGCGACGAGGGTGCCAGCCGGCTGTCCCAGGTCGCCTGCCCGTCGTAATGGGTGTGCAGATCGACGAAGCCCGGGGTCACGATCTTTCCCCTGGCGTCGATCTCCTCCGCGCCGTTTCTCGTCGATTTCGGCTCGATCGCCGCGATGCGGCCGTGTGCAACCAGCACATCCGCCTCGTAAGGATCGCCACCGCTCCCGTCGACGATCGTGCCCCCGCGCACCACCAAATCCAGCCTGTCCGGCATCGCCCGCCCCCGGCTCGCTCCCTCGGGCCGCTTGGATTGTGCTTTGCGGCCGGGGAGACTGTAGCGCAAGGCGGTCAGCCGACCAAGCAAGTGCTTAGTGTTTCAAATTCCCCGCCCCAACGCGGGAGGGGCTAGGGGAGGGGGTCGCTCCACAAGGGGATTCGCCACAGGCTTGTGCCAGCGGCGCCACCCCTCCTCTATCTCCTCCCGCGAGGGGAGGAGGATCTGAAGTGCATTGTCATCGGCTGTTCGCATGGGCTACGCCTCCGATGGGAGAAGAGGGAAGCACAAATGCCCAATGCGCGCCTGGACAGGATTTGCAACATCCATGAGCTGAGGCTGGCTGCCAAGCGGGCGCTGCCGCTGCCTCTGTTCGACTTCATGGATGGCGGGGCGGAGGATGAGCGCACCCTCCAGCGCAATATGAGCGCTTTCGACCGTTGGGCGCTGCTGCCGAGCACCGGGGTCGATGTCTCGTCGATCGACACGCGGACGACGGTGCTGGGCGAGTCCATCGGCTGGCCGGTGGTGCTGGCGCCGACCGGGATCACCCGCATGTTCCACACCGAAGGCGAGCGGGCCGTGGCGCCGGCGGCTGCCCGGGCCGACACGATTTACACGCTCTCCACCATGTCCTCGGTCTCGATCGAGGAGATTGCGGGGTTGACCCAAGGCCCGAAATGGTTCCAGGTCTATTGCTTCAAGGACCGTGAGCTGACCCGCGAATTCCTGCAGCGCGCCAAGTCGACCGGTTACAAGGCGATCTGCATCACCGTCGACGTCCAGGTCGCGGCCAATCGCGAGCGCGACAAGCGCTCCGGCATCACGATCCCCGTCCGGCTCACGGTGGCGAGCGCGCTGCAATTCGCGATGCGGCCCCTCTGGTGCCGCGCCTATTTCACGAGCGAGCGGCCGATTCTCGCCAACGTCATCCACAAGATCAAGGAAGGCTCGGTCGATCTTTCGACCGTCAGCGCCTACATCAACCGCCAGTTCGATCCTTCCATCACCTGGAAGGATCTGGAATGGATGGTCGGCGAATGGGGCGGCCCGGTGATGATCAAGGGCATCCTGTCGCCCGAGGACGCCAAGCGCGCCAAGTCGATCGGCGCCAAGGCCGTCATCATCTCCAACCATGGCGGCCGCCAACTCGACGGCGCCGCCGCCGCGATGGACGCGCTGCCCCGCATCGCCGACGCGGTGGGGAACGATTTGGAGCTGATCCTCGACGGCGGCATCCGTCGCGGCACGCATGTGCTGAAGGCTCTCGCCTTGGGCGCCAAGGCCTGCATGATCGGCCGCCCCTACCTCTTCGGCCTCGCCGCCGCGGGCGAAGCCGGCGTCGACCGGGCGCTCAAGCTGCTGAAGGACGAGGTAACCCGCGACATGGCGCTGTTGGGCGCCCGCAATGTCGGCGAGATAAGGCGCGACATGGTGGTGCCGGTGCCCTGAGGGGCTCGCTCTTCCCCCTTTTCTTAGTCGTCATGCCCGGGCTTGACCCGGGCATCCACGTCATACATTGCAGCGGCGGCTCCACGTGGATGGCCGGATCAAGTCCGGCCATGACGATAGCAGAGGGCGGCAGACATCTTGCCCCCGCTCAACCCCTTGGCTACTCTCCTACCCAATCAGTTGGGTAGGTAACCGGCGGGTAAGGAGCCTTCATGGACGTGTTCGTGATGGGGCTGGCGGTGCATCCGCCGGCGAGCCGTATAGCGGATAAGCGGTTGGAGGAGATGGTGTTCGACACGGCGCGCGCCGCGCTCGACGATGCCGGCGTGCACCGCTCCCAGATCGACCATGTGACGATCGCCGGTTGCGACGAGCTGGACGGCCGCAGCATTTCGTCGATGCTGCTGGCGGCGCCCTCGGGCGCGCTGCTCAAAGACGAAGTGAAATGCACGGATTCGGGCCTCACGGCGTTTTGCCTGGGCGCGATGAAGGTCGAATCCGAGGTGCTCGATCTGGGGCTCGTGGTGAGCTGGAGCAAACCGTCCACGGCGCCGGTCGAGGATGTGATGCGGATGCGCTGCGAGCCTTTTTTCACGCGGCCCATCGGCATCAACATGTCGATCGCCGACGGACTGTTCGCGCAAGGCCTTGCCGAGGCCTATGGCATCGACGAGACGGACGCGACACAAGCCGTGATCGAGGCCTGCGGCCGCGCGGTCCGCAATCCGCGCGGCATGGGACGCGCCGCGCCGCCCGCTTCGCAGATCGCCGCATCCCCCTATCTCGCGGCGCCGCTGCGCAAAGGCCATCAGGCGCCCATTACCGATGGCGCGGTCGCGATGGTGCTGGCCTCGGCCAAATGGCTTTCAGCCAATCCGAATGCGCGCCCGCTGGCACGGGTCGCGGGCATCGGCTGGCGCAACGAGGAATTCGATCTCGGCCGCGATCGGCTGACGGCGCTGGCCGGCTTCCGTGCCGCGATCGAGGACGCCGTCGAGATGGCGGGGCTGGAAAGCGCCGGCGATCTCGATCTCTTGGAGCTCGATTGTCAGACCGGCTGGCACGCTGCCGCGTACGAGGCCGCGCTGGGCCATGACGTGCCGCTGTTGACGCCGTCGGGCGGCGCCTTCGCGCAGAACCCCTATTTCTGCATGGGCCTGATCAATGCCGCGGAGGCGGTGCTGCAGGTCTCCGACCGCGCCGGCCCGCTCCAGATCGCCGGCGCGTCGCTCGCTGGCGCGCATGGCAGCCACGGTTTCGCCCAGCAGGCGCATGTGGCCGCCATCTTCGAGCGAGTCTGAATATGGCGAAACATCAAGTCGCCGTCATCGGCACGGGGCAAACCAAGTTCAAGACTCACTTCCCCGACAAGAATTATGTCGAGCTGACGCAGGATGCGGCCAAGCTCGCGATGGACGATGCCGGTGTCACGCCGGATGACATCGATGCGATCGTCTTCTCGATGGCGCCGACGCAGTTCATGGGCGTCAATGATTGCGACCGCTGGGCGACCTCGCATGTGTGGGGAACGGGCAAACCCTTCATGCGGGTGCATACCGGCGGCGCCACCGGCGGCTCCGCCTTCCAGGCCGGATATTTCCATGTCGCGTCGGGCGTCTATCGCACGGTGCTCGTCGTCGGCGCCGATCGCGTCGCGGAGACGCCCGACGCGCAGCATGTGCTGAACCTGATCTGGGACCGCTTCTACGAGCATGATTTCGCGCTGAACACGGTGACCATGACGGCGCTCGCGGCGCAGCGCTACATGCATCGCTACGGCACGACCGAGGAGCAGTTCGCGCGCGTTGTCGTGCGCTCGCGCGGGAATGCGATGGGCAACCCCTATGCGCATCTGAAGGGAAAGATCACGGTCGACGACGTGATGAACTCGCCGCGCGTGTCCTACCCTTACAAGCGCTTCGACATCTGCCCGCGCTCGTCCGGCGCCGCCGCGGTCGTGCTGTCGAATCTCGCGGTCGCCGAGGAGAAATGCACGCGGCCGGCCTTCGTCAACGGCGTCTCGTCGATCACCCATTCGGTCTTCATGGGCGACCGCATGGGCCTGTGGTCGGAAACCGATTTCGAGGATCATGACGGCTTCTATCTCGCCGCGCGCGACTGCTACCGTCAGGCCGGGATCACCGATCCGGTGAAGCAGATCCAGGTGGCCGAGCTCTACGATCCCTTCTCCACCTTCCAATTCCCGCAGATGGAATCGCTGGGCTTCTGCGGCCGTGGCGAAGGCGCGTCGAAGAGCGACGAGGGCGCGTGGAATCTGGACGGCGAGATCGCGGTGTGCCCGTCGGGCGGCACGCTCTGCACCAATCCGATCGGCGTCACCGGGCTCGTCCGCGCGATCGACGCGGCCAACCAGGTCATGGGCAAGTCGGGCGACATCCAGGTCAAGGGCGTCAAGAACGCCGTCGCCACCGCAATTGGCGGCTCGACCCAATTCTTCACTTGTTCGATTTTGGGCGACGAGCCTGTCGCCGGGAGGAACGCATGAGCAAGACTGACGCTCTCGACGAGAATGTCATTCAAGGCGAATGGCATGTCCGCTATAATTACGCGGTCGGCAAGGTAGCCGGACATTTCTTCGCCGGCCTCAAGCAGAAGAAGATTCTCGCGGCCCATTGCTCGAAGTCCGGCATCGCCTATCTGCCGCCGCGCGCCTATTGCGAGAAGAGCTTCGAGCCTTGCGACGGCTGGAAGGAAGTCGGCCACGAAGGCGTGATCGAGGCCGCGACGATCGTCACCGCGCAATTCGAAAATCTGCCGCCGCCGCCCTACGCCATCGCCTATGTGAAGCTGGACGGCGCCGGCACCGCGCTCGTGAATTTCGTCCGCGGGCTCGACCTATCCGATGTCCCCGCGGCGGCCGCGAAGCTCAAGCCCGGCACGCGCGTCAAGGTGAAGTTCGCCGACAAGCCGGTCGGCCGGATCACGGACTTCCACTACGAGCTGGCGGGGAAGAAGTGATGACCTCGCCTCTCCTTCCATTCGTCATGGCCGGGCTTGACCCGGCCATCCACGTGGAGCCGCCGGTGCAACGCATGACGTGGATGCCCGGGTCAAGCCCGGGCATGACGAAATCAGTCGGAACAGCGCGATGAACTTCCTTCTCACAGACGATCAACGAAATCTCCAGGCAAGTGTCGAGGAATTCGCGCGCGAAAAGATCGCGCCGGTGGCCGAGCAGCTCGACCGCGAGGCCACGTTTCCGACCTCGCTGTTCCATCAGCTCGCCGAGATCGGCGTCACGCGCATCCCGTTCGAGGAGAAATGGGGCGGCATGGGGCTCGGCACCTTCGAGACCGCGCTGGCGCTGGAGCAGGTCGCGCGCGCCGACCAGTCGCTCGCGGTGACGACGATGGTCTCGATCGCGACGGGGCTGACGCTCGCGCGCTTCGGCACAGACGCGCAGAAGGAGAAGTATCTGCCCGATATCGTCGCGGGGAAGAAGATCTGCTCGATCGCCGGCACCGAGCCCAATGCCGGTTCCGACACTGCGGGCTTCAAGACTCGCGGGCGGGTCGCCGACGGCAAATGGGTGATCAACGGCGAGAAGGCCTACATCACCAATCCGGGCACCGACATCTCGTCCTTCGCGCTGGTGCTGGTGGTGACGAGCCCGCCGGACGCGGCGAAGAAGAGCTTCACGCTGTTTCTCGTGCCGGTCGGCACGCCGGGCTACAAGCAGGGCGCGCCTTACAAGAAGATGGGCTGGCGCTCCTCCGACACGCGGCCGCTCTATTTCGAGGATTGCGTGCTCGGGCCCGAGCATGTCGTGGGCGAGGTCGATCGCGGACGCCTGCTGTTGCACAAGGGCTATCAGCAGGCGCGCGTGTTTCTCGCCACCTGCTCGCTCGGCCTTGCGCAGGCGAGCCTCGATCTGGCGGTGGGCTATGCGAAAGAGCGGCAGGCCTTCGGCGGACCGATCGGCAAGCTGCAGCTGGTGCAGAAAATGATCGCCGACATCGCGGTCAAGGTCGAGACCGCGCGGATGGTGGTCTACAAGGCGGCCTGGCTCGCCGATCAGGGCAAGGCGTCGGGCAAGGATCTGGCGGTCGCCAAATATTACGCGACCGAGATCGGCAGCGAGTGCGCCAACCTCGCGATCCAGGTGCATGGCGGCTGGGGCTTCATGGATGACTGCCCGGCCTCGCGCTATCTGCGCGACAACCGCGTCTGCACCATCGGCGACGGATCGAGCCAGATCCAGTCGCTGCTGATCGCGCGCGAATTGGGTTTGGACGTGTCGTTCTCATGAGCGAGACTTTCACCGGCAAAGCCGTCTCCCTCGCTTGGCCGGCGGAGGAGGTGGCGCTGGCGACACTGACGCGGGCGAGAGAGATGAACACGCTGACGCTCGACTTGATCGGCGAGCTCGGCCGCGCGCTCGACATCGCGGCGGAGGCGAAAGCGCGGGCGCTGATCATCACCGGATCGGGCCGGGCCTTCTGCTGCGGCGCGCATCTGGATTACTTCACCGATCCGAAGTCGCCGGTCGGCCAAGGTCGCTTCGAGCTGCGCGACCATTACCTCGCGAAAATCGCGGCGCTGTTCGACCGGTTCGAGACGATGGCATTCCCGATCATCGCCGCGGTCAACGGCTACGCGCTCGGCGGCGGCTGCGAGATGGCGATCTCGTCGGATTTCCGCCTCATGTCCAGGACCGC
This sequence comes from Alphaproteobacteria bacterium, assembly GCA_035293565.1. GTDB lineage: Bacteria > Pseudomonadota > Alphaproteobacteria > BOG-932 > Roseiterribacteraceae > DATGMP01. The sequence goes on from DATGMP010000022.1 coordinate 9,143, forward strand.
GAAGATCGGCGTGCCGGAGGTGAAGCTCGGCGCCTTCCCGGGCGCGGGCGGCGTGCAGAAGCTCGGCCGCCATATCGGCCGCACCCGCGCGATCGAATGGTGCCTGCTCGGCCGCCACTACAGCGCCGAAGAGGCGGACCGCGCGGGGCTGCTGTTCGCCGTCGCCGAGCCCGACGAGCTGATGCCGGCGGCGCTGAAGCTCGCCGACGAGATCAAGGCGCTGTCGCCGCTCGCGATCGCGCAGGCGAAATCGTCGGTCTATGTCGCGGAGGATGTCGATCTCGCCACGGCGCGACGCTTCGGGCTGGAGCAGCTGTCGATGCTGATCGGCTCGTCCGACTGGCAGGAAGGCATGGATGCCTTCCACGCCAAACGACCCCCAAAGTTCTGATGGCGAAATTCTGACATGGCCTGGAGCGAGCTGGTCCCGAGCCGGGACGAACTGCACGAGGCGAAGCGGCGGGCGCTGCTGCGCGAGGCGGCGTCGGCCTTCACGCGCAAGGGCTTCCATGCCGCGTCGCTCGACGACATCGCGCAGCGGCTGGGCGTCACAAAGGCGGCACTCTATCACTACTTCCCGAGCAAGCACGCGCTCTTAGCCGAATGCTTCGCGCGCGCCTTCGAGGTCGGGTTCGACGGGTTGGACGAGGCGCGGCAAGCCGGCGGCACCGGGCGCGAGAAGCTGCATCACGCGCTCCGCCACTATCTCAAGGAGATGATCGACGAGCTCTCCTGCTGCGTCGTGCTGATGGAGGAGCACGCGCTGCTGCCCGACGACCATGCGCGCCTCTTGAAGGATCGCGACCGGTTCGAGCAGGCGCTCCGCGCGCTGATCCGCGAGGGCATCGAGGACGGCTCGATCGCCCCCTGCGACCCCAAGCTCGCAGTCTTCGCGATCCTGGGCGCCATCCATTGGGTGCCCAAATGGTTCCGCCATGACGGCCCCTGGTCCGCCGCGGAGGTGAGCGACGCGCTGACCGACCTTCTGGACCGCATGGTGTCGGCCAAGCCGGCCAAAGCCCTGGCGCCGGTGGGGAAGAGGCGGGGCAAAGCGCGATGACCCTAACACCCCTCACCCGTCATGGCCGGGCTTGACCCGGCCATCCACGTCATGCGGCACGGCGGCGGGGCCACGTGGATGCCCGGGTCAAGCCCGGGCATGACGACCTGGGAGGGCGGAGAGGGTTCCAAGAAGGGACAGCTTTGCAGACGTATCTAATCGGCGTATCAATCTTGGCCGATGGGGAGAGGCGGCTTTGGACGGTCTCGTAATCACGCTCGACGACAAATACACCGCGGAATCCGGGCGGGTTTACCTGACCGGGATCCAGGCGCTGGTCAGGCTGCCGATCAGCCAGCATATGCGGGACCTGCGGGCGGGTCTCAACACCGGCGGGCTGGTGTCGGGTTATCGCGGCTCGCCGTTGTCCGGCTACGATTCCGAGCTGATCAAGGCCGCGCGGCATCTGCAGCGCCACAACGTGCATTTCGAGCCCGGCCTCAATGAGGAGCTGGGCGCCACCGCGGTCTGGGGCTCTCAGCAGATCGGCCTGTTCGGCAAGCCCAAATTCGACGGCGTGTTCGGCATCTGGTACGGCAAGAATCCCGGCCTCGACCGCTGCGGCGACGCGCTGAAGCACGGCAATTTCGCGGGCTCGTCGCGCTATGGCGGCGTGCTGGCGGTGGTCGGCGACGACCATGCCGCCAAGTCGGCCACGATGCCGAACCAGGGCGACTTCGCCTTCATGTCGAACCTGATGCCGGTGATCTATCCCTCCAACGTGCAGGAGGTGATCGATTTCGGCCTGTGGGGCTTCGCCATGTCTCGCTTCTCGGGCTGCTGGCTGGGCTTCAAGGTGCTGCCCAATTTGATGGACGCGTCGGCGTCGGTCTCGGTCGATCCCGAGCGCGTGGAGATCGTCATCCCCGAGTTCGACTTTCCGCCCGACGGCGTCAACATCCGCTGGCCCGACGACCGTTTCACGCCCGAGGCGCGGCTGCTCGACTTCAAGCATCCGGCCGCCCAGGCCTTCGCGCGCGCCAACCGCATCAATCGCACGGAGTTTTCCCCCGACGGCCGTTTCGGCATCGTGACCGCCGGCAAATCGTACCTGGACGTGCTGGAGGCCTTCAGCGAGCTCGGCATCGACGAGCGCCGCGCCCGTCAGCTCGGCATCGGCGTCTTGAAGCTCGGCCTCACCTGGCCGATCGACCCGGTGGGCGCGCGCGCATTCGCTGAAGGCCGCGAGGAGCTGCTGGTGGTGGAGGAGAAGCAGCCGATCATCCAGGATCAGCTGCGCACGCTGCTCTATGACTGGCCGGAATCCAAGCGCCCGCGCGTGATGGGCCGCACCGACGAGGAGGGTCGCGAGCTGCTTTCCTCCAAGATGGATCATGACCCGCTGCAGGTCGCGCGCGTGATCGCGAGCCGCGTCTTGCGCGTCACCGACGACGGCGAGCTGCGGGGTCGCCTCGCGCAACTCGACAAGCGCGCGGCGCGCGAGAGCCTCGGCGCCACGCGGCTGAAGCGCATCCCCTATTTCTGCTCCGGCTGCCCGCACAACAGCTCGATCAAGCGGCCCGAGGGCAGCCGCGCGATGGGCGGCATCGGCTGCCACTGGATGGCGATCTGGCATCCCGAGTTCGACTACGAGCCCTCGACCCAGATGGGCGGCGAGGGCGCCAATTGGGTCGGGCAATCGCACTTCACCGAGACGGAGCACATGTTCCAGAATCTCGGCGACGGCACCTACTATCATTCCGGCAGCCTCGCGATCCGCTGGGCGATCGCGTCGGGCGCCAACATCACCTACAAGATCCTCTACAACGACGCGTCGGCGATGACCGGCGGCCAGCCGATCGAGGGCCACCCCTCGGTGCCGATGATCACGCTGCAGCTCTATGCCGAGGGCGTGCGCCGCATCGCGGTGGTGACCGACGAGCCCGAGAAATACGGACCCCAGACCGAATGGGCGCCCGGCGTCACCTTCCATGAGCGCGAGGACATGGAGGCGCTGCAGATCGAGCTCCGCAAGGTGAAGGGCGTCTCCGCGCTCGTCTACGACCAGACCTGCGCCGCCGAGAAGCGCCGCCGCCGCAAGCGCGGCACCTTCCCCGACCCCAACGAGCGGCTCTTCATCAACGACCTGGTCTGCGAAGGCTGCGGCGATTGCGGCGACCAGTCGAACTGCATCTCGGTCGAGCCCCTGGAGACCGAGTTCGGCCGCAAGCGCCACATCAACCAGTCCAGCTGCAACAAGGATTTCTCCTGCGTGAAGGGCTTCTGCCCCTCCTTCGTCTCGGTCGAGGGCGGCGTCTTGCGCAAGCGCAAGGCGCCCAACAAGCCCGACGAGCTGGTGGCCGCGCTCCCCCGCCCCGCGCCCATGCCGCTCGACCGGCCGGCCAATGTGCTGATCACCGGCATCGGCGGCACCGGCGTGATCACGGTGGGCGCGCTGCTCGGCATGGCGGCGCATATCGAGGGCAAGGGCAGCTCGGTGCTGGACTCGATCGGCCTCGCGCAGAAGAACGGCTCGGTGACGAGCCATGTGCGGGTCGCGGCGACGCCCGACGATCTGCACACCGTGCGCATCCCGCTCGACAGCGCCGACACGCTGATCGCCTGCGACATGGTAGTGGCGGCGAGCGCGGAGAGTTTGTCCTGGATGGCCAAGGGCCGCACCAGGGGCGTGGTCAACACGAACGTGTCGCCGCCGGCGAATTTCGTGCTCGACCATGATCTCGATCTCGACACGACCGAGCTCACCACCCGCCTCACCCGCACGGTCGGCGCCGACGCGATCGATTTCGTCGCCGCGCAGGATCTGTCGATCCGCCTCTTGGGCGACGGCATCGGGCAGAATGTGATGATGATGGGCATGGCCTATCAGATGGGCCTGCTGCCGGTGGGGCTGGAGGCGATCGACAAGGCGATCGAGATGAACGGCGTCTCGGTCCGCATGAATCGCGAGGCCTTCGCCTGGGGCCGGCTCTATGTGCACGACCGCGCGATGGTGGAGGAGATCGCCGGCCTCGCCGTCGACAAGGCGCCGCCGCCCGCCGAAACGCTCGACGAGATGGTCGCGCGCAGGGTTGCGTTCCTCACGGACTATCAGGACGCGGCCTACGCGCAGCGCTATAAGGCGCTGGTCGACGACACCGCCCGCGTCGAGCGCGAGCGCCTGCCCGGGACCAACCTGCTGTCGAAGGCGGTCGCGCGCTATTACTTCAAGCTGATGGCCTATAAGGACGAGTACGAGGTCGCGCGCCTGCACACCGACTCGGCCTTCGCGAAAAAGCTCGCCGCCGAGTTCGAGCCCGGCTTCAAGCTCTCATACCATCTGGCCCCGCCGATCATGGCCAAGCCCGACCCCGTCTCCGGCGAGCCCCGCAAGCGCCGCTTCGGCGGCTGGATGGTGCATGTGTTCCGGCTGCTGGCCAGCATGAAGCGCCTGCGCGGCACGCGCTGGGACCCGTTCGGCCGCACCGAGGACCGCCGCACCGAACGCAAGCTGATCGTCGAATACGAGGCGCGCATTCGGGATGTCTTGACGCGGCTGAATCCGGCGAATTACGACCTCGCCGTCCGCATCGCCTCGGTACCCGAAGGCATCCGCGGCTACGGCTATGTGAAGATGCGCCACCTGGCCGAAGCTCGCACGCACGAAGCGCAGCTGGTGAAGGCGTTTGAGGAGGCCAGGGAGCGGGTGGAGGCGGCTTAATTCGGGCACCAATCAATCACGCGGTGCAACTCGCCTATTGGCATTGTACCAGGCTATGAATGCCTTGAGCACCTGATTGAATAAGCGTGGTGGAAGGAAGCCGTAGTCGTAGCGGTCGCTGTTCGGACGTTTTCGCAAATCATGACCCGGCCAGAGAAACTCGTTGCCTTCGGAGACGACGATCCATGAGCGCTCGTCGTCCAACCCGAGATAGTGTTTAACCGGGGTCGGTATCTCGACGGCCGAGGTCGGCTCGGCCGGAGCGCTGTGCGTAATCGGCAGGACCGTAACCACGAGCGCGCCGTCTAACTCGCGCTCGACAGCGAGCACGATGACGCTCGGTCGGTCCTTGCGCCCCTCCTCCTGTCCGGCCTCATGTTCGTGATGCCAAAGATAGGCGTAGGAGATGACCAGGCCCGGTTCCGGGCTGGGGATCGGCACGTCGTTCCGCTATTTCGAATCAAGCATGCGATCGAGATGCTTGTGGCGCGAATCCATACGGGACGCACCGATCGCTTTGACCTTGTTCTCCGGGAGCTCCGCTGTGGAGAAGCTGCGTCGGCTTTGCTGAAAGCGCTTGAACTCCTCGTATTCGTCAGGTCCAACAAAGTAGCCGGTAATCTGGCCATGGCTCGACACCGCGACAGCTTCCCGCTGGGCGCGCATTCGGTAACGCCCGAAATTTCGGGTGAACTCAGAGGCCGGGACGGTCTTGGTCGTATCCATGGGGGCACTCCCTTACGCTTAATGTAAGCATATGCGCAATTTGCGCAAGTCACGCGCATCACGTTCAGCAATACCTTATAAGGAAGGTTGACACTTATAAGGTAACTAACTACATCGTGCTCAGTCGATCACGGGAAAGGCTGCCATGGCGCACATATCCTTCATCGCCGCTACGAAGCTCATCGAACTCCTGAAGACTGCCAGTACGAGCGGGGCCGAACATGTAAGGGTCATCGGGGCGAACCAGCTCGGCTTGGGCGCCGATCCTTTTAATCCGACGAGCATCATCGATTTTACTGAGGAGGCGGTCCGGCCGATTTCTTCACAAGAAGACCGGACGGAGAAACGGGCGCCTGGCCCACCGGCAACGCCTCGTGCCTCACGAAAAAGCGGCAATTACCTTCTCGATATTAAGGGGAACACCATCGAGTGCGGATCACTGAAGGACTTGCTCGCGGAAGGTCTCAGAGTGCTCGAAAAGCATCAACCCGGCACCCTTGATAAGCTATCGGCCATTAAGCCGCGTACGAAGCGAATTGTCGCGCGAGACGCGCAGCGTCTGTTTGACCGGTCGGAACTTGCGAAGAAATATGCCGAAAAGCTGATCGATGGTTGGTGGTACGGAACCAACAATTCGGCTGATGAGACAAACGTGTGGCTCCGCCGCGCTGCCGACCTTGCTGGACTCGAATGGGGCAGAAACTTCACAACCAGTCTTTGAGCGGACGTAGATCGGGTCAACGAAGCACAATCCTCTGCTTAATTTCTCTGCTCGACAACCGCCTCCCACAGCACTGCGGTCACCACGCCCATGGCAAGCGATGTGAGCCACGGCCCAACCGCCATCGCGAGGACCACGCGCGGCGGGTTGCCGATGATCCCGTTCATCAGCGGCTGGCGGATCAGTCAGCCGCCGAGGGCGAGGGTTAGCGCGCCCCAAGAGGAGGCCGCGCGGCATCGGGCGGAGGGTCGGTGTCGCGGGGCGCAGCAACGCATAAAGGGCCGCGTAGGCGGCGCCGATCTCGATCGAGGAGAGCGCGGCCGCGGCGAGCGTCCAGCCGGCGGGCGGACCGGCGTAAGCCCGGATTTCCCGCATGGACGGGCGCTGCGTTGCTCACTGTTGGTGTGATGTTAGGAGCGAGGGCGAAGGCGATGCGGGACATCGTCAAGTCCCGAGCGACGCGGCAGCGCGCCAACAGTGAGCAACCCTACGGGACAGCGATTCTTTGAGCCAGGGTTCGTCGCTGCGATGCTTACGATGCGCGGCATCGCCGCGCATCTGGCTCCTGCCCTGGCTCAAAGACTCGCTGTCGCAGCACCTGTCCATGCGGGAAATCCGGGCTAGCACCCCCCGCATCTGCCGCTGCACCCAGGCCGGCACGACCGACTGATCCGCCACATGAATCGCGAAGCCAACCGCGCTCGCCGCGGCGGCGATGGCGAGGAGGCGAAACCAAACGGAGCTGATCCGTATCGGCTTTCCTTCTTCATATCCCCTCCCCTCGCGGGAGGGGTTTAGGGGAGGGGGTGTCTCCGTTAGCACCCCATTCGCGACCAGCCGTGCGGGATGGCGCCGCCCCCTCCTCTCGCTCCTCCCGCGAGGGGAGGCGGTATGAAAGCGGACGACGTCTCCATTGAGAGGGCGGAGCGGTTTTGATGATCGCTTTGGCGGGGCGGATGCACTCCGTTGGAAGTGGGTTACCGTGGGTTTGCGGACTCAACGAACCCCGGAGTGCATCCATG
>DATGMP010000023.1:0-124514 GCA_035293565.1 Alphaproteobacteria bacterium
CGCGAATCGGCGGGGCTCATCGAATCACATCATCGTCGCGAGGGGAAATCGGCAGGCTTCTGTGAGGGCGCGGGCGCGGACCGAGGCCGCAGGCACCAGCCAAACCGCCCAGAGAGTCAATGGATAAGGCTCCTGGTATTAGTCGCGAGATTGAGTGCCGCAATATGAGTCTCGACGAGATCGGTGAATTTGGGATGGTCATGCATCAGGCGGTTCATGATGCGGGATAGCGAGCCGATGACCGCCATCGCCAATGGCGAGATCGGATCCGGTGGGTCGGCTGCGAGCGATTCGATCTCGCCCTGAATGCGGGCGCGAGCAGGATAATTGGGACCTGTTCCGGTACGCAGCTTAGCCGCCAGCTTTTCAAGCCGCGCGACCCGCTCTGGGAGCGGTTCTTTCGACATCGGATCAGCTTGCGCTTGCTTGGCGCGGTAACGGTGGCGGCTCGGAGTCGTCGCGCCCGAGATCGAACTGCAGCGCGGCGAGCCTCGAATAAAGGCCGCCGTTGCGGACCAGTTCGGCATGCGTGCCCGCAGCGACGATACGGCCCTGCTCCATCACGACGATCCGCTGGGCGCTTTGCACCGTGGCGAGGCGATGCGCGATCACGATTGTCGAGCGACCGCGCATCAGCGGCCGGAGCGCCTGCTGCACGGCGCGCTCGCTTTCGGCGTCGAGGGCGGACGTCGCCTCGTCGAGAAGCAGCAGGGCGGGGTTGCGCAGGATCGCGCGCGCGATCGCGATCCGCTGACGTTGGCCGCCCGAGAGCCTGACTCCGCGTTCGCCGAGATGCGTATCGTAGCCGGCAGGCAGCGCTTCGATGAACTCCGACGCATTGGCCGCCGCCGCCGCCGCCCGCACCTCCAGGTCGGAAGCCTCCGGGCGGCCATATCGAATATTGTCGAGGGCGCTGGTCGAGAAGATGATCGGATCCTGCGGCACGATCGCGATGCGCGCGCGCAGCGCCGCCGGGTCGCAGGCGCGAATATCCACTCCGTCGAAACGGATTGCTCCCTTCTGTGGATCATAGAAGCGCAGCAGCAGCTGGAACACGGTCGTCTTGCCGGCGCCGCTCGGGCCCACCAGCGCGACAGTCTCGCCCGGCTCGACCGATAGGCTGAAGCTGTCGAGCGCGGGCGTATCGAGACGGGTCGGGTAGCGGAACTCGACATTGTCGAACAGCACCGCGCCTTTGGCCGGCGGGAGCGGCAGCGGATCGGCAGGCGCGGCGATCGTCGGCGTGGTGTCGAGCAGCGCCTGGATACGATCCACGGCCGCAGCGCCGCGCTGCAGGTCCGCCATGATTTCGGAGAGCGAACCGACCGCGCCGGCCACGACTGTCGAATAGAACACGAAGGCCGCGAGATCGCCGCCCGACATTTCGCCGGCAAAGACCGCGCGCCCGCCGACCCATAGGATGATTCCGATGGCGGCGAAGACGACCAGCATGACGAAAGCGGTCATCGCCGCCCGCACGCGCGCGTAATCGATCGAGGCGGTGAACGTGCGCTCGACCGTACCTGCGAATTCGCGGCGCGCGCTTCGCTCGCGACCGAAGGCCTGGACGGTCGCGATCGCGTTCAGCATTTCCGACACGAAGGCGCCGACATCGGCCACGCGGTCGCGCGTTGCGCGGGACAGCGCGCGAACTCGCCGTCCAAAGATGATGATCGAGCCGACGACGATCGGCACGACGACCATCACAAGCGCGGTCAGCTTGAGGCTCGTATAGAAAAGAAGCGCCAACCCGCCCGCGAGTGTGAGGAATTGGCGGAGCGCGATCGGCGCGGATGTTGCGACCACCGATTGCAGCAGCGTCGTATCGGCCGTGATCCGCGAGACGACGGCGCCGGTCTTGGCCGCCTCGTAGAAGGCCAGGTCCAAGCTCAGCATATGCTTGAAAAGCGCCTTGCGGAGGTCCGCCACCAGCCGCTCGCCCAGCCAGTTGACCATGTAGAAGCGCGCATAGCTCGCAGCGGCCATCAGAGTCACGGCGCCCAGCATGAAGAGCAGCGCCTGGTCGAGAAAGGCCGGGTTGCCACGAGCGAAGCCGCGGTCGACGAGCAATTTGAGCACGAAGCCCAAGATCAAGGTGCTTGCCGCACCCAGGACGAGCGCGACGCCCGCTATGGCGACGCGGGAACCATGAGGCGTGAGGAAAGGCCACAAGCGCGCCAGAGGGCGCAAATTGCGTCGGCCGGAATCGACCGCAAGGCCCGAGGCCGGATCGACCTCAGCGTCGGATTGATTGCTGCCGCGGCGCCGCGGATTGAACATGGGAGGAACGCTTCCCTTTTGGCCTGCCGGTCCCTCGCGGGTAGTTCGGCTGGAACCGCCGGGCTGTCAACCGCGCGCGGCGCCGCAGGCCTGCCACGGCACCGGCGTGCAGTTGCGCTTCCTGCCCAGAGCGCGTATATGGGCGCCCTTCTAATCGAGAGCGGCCGCCATGAAGAAGGACATCCACCCCGAGTACCACGTGATCAACGTGGTGATGACCGACGGGACCACTTTCCAGACCCGGAGCACCTACGGCAAGGAAGGCGACACGATACGGCTGGATGTCGATCCCCGGACTCATCCGGCCTGGACCGGTGGCGCCAGCCGGTTGCTCGACACGGGCGGCCAGTTGGCGCGCTTCAACAAGCGCTTCCAGGGTTTCGGAATTAAAGGCCAGAGCTGATCGCTCAGGCGCTCTCGCGCGTTAACGCCTCCAGGCGCGAAATTCGCATATACAGCTTGTAGGACCGGTCCAGAAGGCTTCTGAGCGCCTTCGGCAATGCCTCGTCCTCCGGCCCGGAAGGGTCGGCGCACGCCTCTACCGTCGTAAGCGCGAACTCTTCGCCCAGAGCATCCTCGCGGGTGATCTCGCCCTTGCGGACCGCCTTTTCGATCGAAAGCCACGCGGCGGCCCGGACCAGCCGCGCCGTCACCCGCATCGTCTCGTAGCTGATCTGGAGCTGGGCCTCAGGCGCCAGTCCCGTCTTCTCCGCCGGCTGGCCGTACGCGATGTAGTTCCGCGCCTCGACCATCAGGTTGAGCACATCCTCGAAATTACGCTCGATGAAGGTGACCGTGGCGGACGCCGCCGGGGCTGCGGTTGACACTCTGCTCCCTGGGATTCGTGAACGATAAGGCGAGGTTGGACCGTAGGATCGAAACGTTAATGAATGACCTATTTCACGAGTCGGAAGAACCCTTGAAATACCGTCGGTCATTGCCATCTGCAAATCCGTGACGGCGCCCGATCGGGGCCGTCCATCATCGCAACCGCGGTCCGGCCATTGCGGCGGACCGCTCTGGATATCGCTTCGAAGGAGGATATCAATGGCTACGTACGACCTTTCACCTCTTTTCCGTTCGACCATCGGCTTTGACCGTCTCGGCAGATTGCTCGAGGCGTCGTTGAGCGCCGACCCGGTCGCCTACCCGCCCTATAACATCGAGAAGTTGGGCGAGAACGCCTACAGAATCACGATGGCGGTCGCTGGCTTCGGCGAGGGCGATCTGGATATCACGTCCCAGGACAACACCCTCACGATCCGCGGCAAGGCTCAGGCCGAGACCGAGGGCGCCCAGTATCTCTATCGCGGCATCGCCGGCCGTGCCTTCGAGCGGCGCTTCCAGCTCGCCGAGCATGTCGAGGTTGAGCGAGCGCATCTCGAGAATGGGCTGCTTCATGTCGAGCTCGTCCGGCGCATTCCGGAGGCTCTGAAGCCCCGCAAGATCGAGATCGCTACCGGCGCGGCGCGCCCGACGCTCGAGCAGAAGCAAGCGGCCTGATCCGCCCGCTGCAAGCGGCAAGATGCGGCGCCCCCATATGGGGGCGCCGTTTTCTTATACGCAGCCTATTGTTTGAATAATGCCGCGGCGGCCGCCAAATGCGCCGACTTGCTCGCGAGCGCGCTTTCTGCCCGCGCGATCTCGGCCCTCAGGTCGTCGATATAGGTCCTGAGCTCCTCGACCGACATGCCATCCAAGGGCTTCGGCTTCTTTGGTCCGGTCCTGGGTTCGAGATCATCGTCCATCAGCATGGCCCATGCTCCCTCTCAGGTGACGCGCATCGATCGAATGTGCGTCGCCGAGCGTCGGATCGCAACGGGTCGCCGGCTATTTGCGCGCCGGCAGGACGACGCTCGCTACGGCCTCCGCGCGCGGCATCCAGCTCATCCGCCGAAGCGCTTCCTTCTGATTCTCCGCGCCGCCCACGACCCAGACCGGGCCGTCGGCGATATGGCGGAGTCCCTCCTCGGCAACCTCCTCCGGATCGGCGCCGGCCGACAGGTCGTAGCCGAGTCGCTCCATCGCGGGCGTCGCGGTGAAATTGAGGTTGAGATGCATGAGGTCGACCCCATGCTGCTTGAGCTCGAACCAGACGGCCTCGCTGAAGATGCGGCTGAACGCCTTGGCGGCCGAATAGGGGGCGATGAGAGGTGAACCGACATAGCCTGCGAGAGAGCCGACCAACAGGATTCCGCCCTTTCGCCGCGCCTTCATCAGGCTGCCGTAATGGTGCGTGAACTCGGTCTGGCCGGTGACGTTCATCGCAATCACCTTGCGCACCATCTCCATCGACAGGTCGACGAACTCGCCGCGGCCGAGATTGGCTCCGGCCATGTAGATCATGAGGCCGATCTCGACATCGTCGGTGAGTTTGCGAATCGCGGCCAGCGCTTCCAGCGGTTGGGAGATATCGGCCGACAGGCTTCGCACATCGACGCCGCGCGCGCGGACCTCAGCGGTTACGGTTTCGAGCGGTTCGGGCTTGCGCGCGACCAGCACGAGATTGAGCCCGCGCCCGGCAAGCTTGCGGGCCATCGCCGCGCCGACCCCCTCCGACCCGCCCACCAGAAGCGCCCAGGGCCCGTATTTCTCCTTGAACATCCGCCGCCTCCCGGTTGTCGAGCTGTCGATCGCGCGTAGAGTGCCATTCGAACCAACCGCCGAGGAAGCCCTATGAGCGACCCGATTCCGCCGACGATGCGCGCGATCGAGATCACCAAACCGGGCGGTCCCGAGGTCCTGACGCTCGTCGAGCGGCCGACGCCGGGACCCGGACCGGGCGAAGTGCTGGTCCGTGCCCATGCGGCAGGGGTCAACCGGCCCGATCTGCTGCAACGCGAGGGCAATTATCCGCCTCCGCCGGGCGCCAGCGACATACCGGGGCTGGAGCTGGCCGGTCGAGTCGTGAAGCTTGGCGAGGCCGTCGAGGGTTTGCGCGAGGGCGACTCGGTTTGCGCGCTCGTGGCGGGGGGAGGCTATGCGGACTATGCGGCGGTTCCGGCCGTGCAATGCCTGCCGATCCCCGCCGGCCTCACCATGGTCGAGGCGGCGGCGCTGCCCGAGACGGTCTTTACCTGCTGGACCAACCTGATCGATGGCGGACGGCTCGAGGAGGGCGAGACGCTTCTGGTCCATGGCGGCGCCTCGGGCATCGGGACAATCGCGATCCAACTCGCCGCCGCGCTCGGCGCGCGGGTGTTCGCCACCGCTGGAAGCGACGAGAAATGCGAGGCTTGCCGCCGTTTGGGCGCCGCCTTGGCGATCAACTATAGGACCGAGGATTTCGTCGCGGCCGTGAAGCAGGCTACCGGCGGCAAGGGGGTGGATGTCGTGCTCGACATGGTCGGGGGCGATTATGTTCGGCGGAACATCGAGGCCATGGCCCCGGGCGGGCGACATGTGAGCATCGCGACTCAGCGCGGCGCCGAGGCGACGATCCCGATCTTCCGTATCATGATGAAGCGCCTGATCTTGACCGGCTCGACCCTCCGCGCGCGCCCGGCGGCCGAAAAGGGGGCGATCGCGGCCGCGCTCCGGCTCAATGTCTGGCCTTTGATCGAATCGGGCCGCCTCAGGCCGCAAATCCACGCCACTTTCCCGCTGGCGCGGGCCGCCGATGCCCATCGGACGCTCGAGGCCGGCAACCATATCGGCAAGATCGTGCTGACAATCGAATGACCGACAGGGTTTCGTAGAAAGCACTGGAAAAAAGCTTCAAGACCCGCCAGATGTGACGTATCTCCGCCCAAATGGCCGGGACGGAGCTACCCGACGCCCGAAATTTGCATTCGTCGGGCCAGGCGAGACCGCCCGGCCGAAAGGAATTATGATGACTTACCCATTGATGCCCAAGGCAACCGCAGTGTGGCTGGTCGAGAATACGAGCCTGACCTTCGATCAGATCGCCGAATTCTGCGGCTTGCATAAGCTCGAGGTGCAGGGCATCGCCGATGGCGAGGTCGCGATCGGCATGGTCGGGCTGGACCCGGTCGCGGGCGGCCAGCTGACCCAGGAAGAGGTTGCGCGGTGCGAGGCTGACCCCAGCGCCCGGTTGCAGCTCGTGGTCAAGGATCTCCCGGCGCCGACTCGGCGCGCCAAGGGCCCGCGCTACACGCCGGTGACCAAGCGCGGCGAAAAGCCCGACGCCATCGCCTGGCTGATCAAGAATGCGCCCAACCTATCGGACACGCAGATCGGTAAGCTGATTGGCACCACGAAGACCACGATCGCCTCGGTGCGCAACCGGACTCACGAAGCCACGCAGACCATCAAGCCGCGCAGCCCGGTCCTTCTTGGCCTCTGTACGCAAGCCGAGCTGGACGATGCCATGGCAAAAGCCCGCAAGCGCACCGGCAAGCCCGATCCGGAGCCGGCGGTCTACGAGGCGGAGAGTTGAGGCTCCGGCTCGGAGCCTCAACCTAAAGTAAAGCGGGACCGCGCCTCAGTGCGGGTGGAGGCGGTCGATCTCTTCTTTCAGCCTGAGTTTTTCGAGCTTCAATTTCTTGATCGTCAGATCGTCTGGTGCCGCGCGGTGCTGCTCACGATCGATCTCGCGATCGAGATCGGCATGCTTGGTGCGCAAGGAGGCGACGCGATCATCAAGGGACATTGTGACACCTCGTGGAGTTGACGTGTGTCCTGGACGGTACCGGGTACCATCGCGCCAATGATGTTAACACCTTCGAGGCATCCTGGTCAGACTTGAAAACGCAGGAGCGCACACCAACGCGGCGTTAATTCTTATTCGTCCCCCAAACAGATCCCCAGCGCCCGCGCGGTTTTCACGAGATGGCTGTTGACGTCGACCGCCTGGTTCTTGGCGACGGCGTCGGCCAGGGGAACATCGATGACCTGACGATTGCGCCACGCGACCATACGGTCGAACTTGCCTTCGGCGATGAGGTCGACCGCATGGACTCCGAAAGCAGTGCCGAGCAGGCGGTCCTGAGCAGAGGGCGGGGCGCCGCGCTGCACGTGACCCAGGACGGTGACCCGTGTCTCGGCGCCGGTCGCCTCCGCGATCACGGCCCCTAGATAGTGGCCGATGCCGCCGAACCGGCGGGCGCCGCCGCGATATTCCACCTTGATCGTGTTGCCCTCGATCGTGCGGACGGCTTCCGATACGACGACGAGCGCGAAATTGCGCCCCTGCTCCTTGAGCGCATTGATCTTGGCCGCGACCTTGTCGAGATCGTAGGGGATCTCGGGGATGAGAATCACATCCGCGCCGCCGGAAATGCCGGCGTGCAGCGCTATATGACCGGCATCGCGCCCCATGACCTCGAGCACCATCACGCGCGCATGGCTGGCCGCGGTCGGCTGGAGCCTGTCCAGCGCTTCCGTCGCGATCGCCACTGCCGTGTCGAACCCGACAGAGGTCTCAGTCAGACCGACATCGTTGTCGATTGTCTTGGGGATGCCGACCAGCGGGAATTTCCCGCGCTGGGCGAGCTTGCGCAGTATGGCGAAGGACCCGTCGCCGCCGATGCCGATGACCGCGTCCAGGCCGAGCTCGCGCACCCCCGCAATGATCTCTGACGACCGGTCCTTGACCGTCTTGTTCGGCATGGGAAAAGCGAAAGGGTTCCCCTTGTTGGTCGTTCCCAGCACCGTCCCGCCCAACCGCATCGTCGTGATGTCGACCGACGAAAGGCTGAGCTCGCTGTATCGCAGCGGCCGCTCCAGGAGGCCCATCGTCCCGTCGCGGATGCCCAGAACCCGCCAGCCATAGGCGGCGGCGCGGTGAACGACGGCCCGGATGACGGCATTCAGGCCGCCGCAGTCGCCGCCGCTGGTGAGTATGCCGATCGTCTTCGCCGTCATGCACGCGCCCTCGATTCGCGACACTTTCTTAATCTGATTTGGCCTTGGGCGGGATTGGAATATCGGCTTGGAAAAAATCGTCGTTCAGCTTGACGCAACGGTGTGTCGCAGCATATCTAATTGGAGATATGCTAAGGTAGAAAGAGGGAACGCGTCTGTCGGGCGGCAACCAGGGCGGCGGACGAGCGGAGGCAAAAGGGTCGAGATGAAGACATTCGATACAGGGTATTTGGGCCTGCCGGACGTCCAGGAGGTCTTCAAGGCCTGGCAATCCGGGCTAATCGTCTTCGTCTTCGCGCTGATCGGCGTCGAGTTCCTGCTGCGGACCTTCGAATGGTGGACGGCTCGTCAAGCGGGGCAGCATCGCAACCTTCTGCCCGACAACGCGATCGTCAATATGCTGACGACGTCAGTCTACAATCTGACGCTCCGGGGCTTTGGCTTCGTCGCGATGTTCGGCTTGGCGCTGTGGGGCTATAACCACAGCCATTGGCGTATCCCGCTGAACTGGTGGACCCTTCCGGCCTACATTCTCGCTGCCGAATTCTGGTCCTATTATTTCCACCGGCTGATGCATGAGGTGCGGCTGTTCTGGGCGGATCACTCTGTGCACCACAGCGCGACCGAGTTTGATTTCACGACGGCTCAGCGCTTCCACATCTTCGAGTGGGTGCCGAAGGTGATCGTCATGCTGCCGCTGGCGATGATCGGATTCCATCCGCTGGTGCTGTTCCTGTTCACCAGCCTCGCCGGCATCCAGCTCATCTGCCACACGGCGCGGTTCGGGCGCTGGGGCTGGTGGGACAAGTATTTCGTTTCGCCCACGATCCATGGCGTCCACCACTCGCGCAACCCGATCTACATGGATCGCAATTTGGGCGGCGGGCTCAATATCTGGGACCACATTTTCCAGACCTATCAGGCGGCGACGGACGAGAAGATGGTGTTCGGCGTCACTCATGCGGTGAATTCGACCAATGTGATCAAGGTGCTGTTCTGGGAATATACATTCCTGTGGCGCGATTTCATTCATGCGCCGACCTTGAAGGACAAGCTGGTCGTGCTGTTCGGCCGGCCGGGCGAGACTTTCGAGGCGCCGGCCAAGGCCGGGCACGGCGATCCCGGTCTGATCCCCGCCGCGGCGGCAGCCTGATCGCATCCTTTCAGATCGGACGAGCCCCGTGAATTTCGATATCTGGACGGCTGTCGCTGCGATTCTGGCGATGACTCTCGTCGTGACCCTCAAACTCTCCCTCACCGGGCGGCTCGGCATCGCAAAGGGATCCAAGCCGCCACTGATCTTCCATCCGGTCTGGTTGGCCCCGCTCGTCGCCCTCGTGCCTTATGTCTGCGGCGCCTATGTATCGGGAAGGATGTCGCCCTGGCCTCCTGCCGCCTTCGAGGTCGCTGCGGCACACGGCCTCTGGGCGGGTGTATCGGCCGCGCTTGCGGCCGCGATTATCGATCTGTGGCTGTTCTGGACGACTGCCGCAGCCCTTATCTGCTTCACGCATCCGCTCGCGACGATCTACGACCCGATCCCGAAGGCGATGCATAAATTCTATTACCTCGTGAACCTGCTTGTAGGCGCGGTCGTGATCTACAAGGCGGTTACCGCCGGAGGATGACCGCCTTGTCCGCTGAGCTCAAAACCACCGAGGCCCGTTTCCAGCCCAACAGCCGGAAATGGCTGGGCGCCTTCAACGCGATCGAGATCGGCGGGGTGCTGGCTGGCCTGTCGCTCTGCTCCACCGGGACGATCGGCGCGGTCTTCGGCGCGCCGCTGGCCCTGCTGTCGATCTATAGCGCCTTCTTCATCCCGCCCAAGATCAATCGCGGTCTCTATCTCGGCAAATGCCCGCACTGCGGCGCCGACATCTCGGCGACGCATTATCAAGACCAGATCGATTGCCCGAGCTGTGCCGGCGACATCGCGGTTCGCGATAGCCGTTTCGTCGCCTTGCCCAAGCACGGTCCCGGCAAGGCGGCCTAAGGCCTTATTTCGCCGTCTCGGCTTCGGCCAGACGCCGCGCCAGGCTGCGATGCCACATATAGGACGCGTAGCAAGCCAGCCCCGCCGGCACTTGGTACCAGGGCTTCATGGACGCGAAGAAGGAGTAGGCGAGCAGGGCGAAGGTGATGAGGCTCAAGGCCAAGGCGAAATGCTTGGTCGTGCGCAGCGACGAAATCGAGGAATTTGCGCTTTTGTCCACCGTAACGCCGCCACCCATCTTGCCCGTCTCCAAACCTTTACATCGCGCATCTCATGGCGCCCGGCTTCAATATAGTAATGGCGAAGCGAGTGCAAAACCTTGGCGGGCAAGCAGGACCGTCATCAAGACGAGCGGGGAAGGACAGAAGTCATGACCGGGCCCAAATCGACAGAGGCCGAATTCATTCCTGAAAAGCATTGGGGTTTGGCCAAGCTGAATGCGGTCGAGATCATGGCCGTCGTCGTCGGAGTCGCGCTTTGCTCGATCGGCAAGATCGGCATGGTGTTCGGCATCCCGATTGCGCTGGGCGCGCTCTATAGCGGCCTCTTCGTGCAGCCAAAATACAAGCGCGGGATCTATTCCGGCCGGTGCCCCCATTGCAGCGCCCTGATGTCGGCCATGCACTACCAGGAGAAGGTCGATTGCCCGAGCTGCGGCGGCTCGGTAAAGGTCGAGAACAGCCGCTTCGTCGCGCAAGGCGCGGAGCCCGGCAAGGCCGCCTGAGAGCGCCATTGGCTTCTAACCGGAGCGGCACTGTGGTAGGGTCCGCGCCTCGATGCCCGCAAGACGGCCACCTATCCCATGAGCGAAGAGGATGTGCTGCGTCGAAAGCTCGATGAGCTGAAGACGGAGCACCGCGACCTCGATGACGTCATCGACCGGCTCGCCCACCAGGTCCCCTTCGATCAGATCAAGCTACAGCGGCTCAAGAAACGGAAGCTCGTGCTCAAGGATCTAATCGCAAAAGTCGAGGCCCAGCTCCTCCCCGACATCATCGCGTGAGAGACCGGCCCGATGACCAAATCGAACAACATGCCGCTGGTCGGCATCATCATGGGCAGCCAGTCCGATTGGGCGACGATGCGCCACGCGGCCGAGATGCTCGATGCGCTGGGCGTTCACCATGAGCGGCGGATCGTCTCCGCCCACCGAACGCCCGAGCGGCTCTTCTCCTACGCCAAATCGGCGCGTGAGCGCGGGCTTCAGGTGATCGTCGCGGGCGCGGGCGGGGCGGCCCATCTGCCCGGAATGGTCGCATCGCTGACAACCATCCCCGTTCTCGGCGTCCCTATCGAATCGAAGAGCCTGTCCGGCTTGGATTCGCTTCTGTCGATCGTGCAGATGCCGGGAGGCATTCCGGTCGGCACGCTCGCCATTGGCACGGCCGGCGCCAAAAATGCGGGGATTCTTGCGGCGTCCATTGTGGCGCTGAAGGACCAGGCGCTTGCCGGTCGGCTCGAGCGGTGGCGGCGCGAACAGACCGACTCGGTCGCCGAGACGCCGGCCGATCAAAATCCATGACCGTCGAAAGCGAGACGAAGCCCGGGCAGGCGATTGCTCCCGGGGCCACGATCGGAATCATGGGCGGCGGGCAACTCGGCCGCATGACGGCGCTCGCGGCCGCCGAGCTCGGCTACCGCACCCATGTCTTCACGCCGGAAGCGAATAGCCCGTGCGCTCAAGTCTGCGCCGCCGAAACCGTTGCGCAGTACGAGGACACGGCCGCGCTCGATCGCTTCGCCGACGCGGTGGATGTCGTGACGATCGAATTCGAGAATGTGCCGTTGGAGGCCGCGCGCCGCGTGGCGGCGAAGCGTCCGTTCCATCCATCGCCTGATGTCCTCGCCGTGACCCAGGTGCGGAGCGCTGAAAAGACCTTGGTCAACCGGCTGGGTTTCGGCACGGCGCCCTGGGCGCCGGTCAGCGATGAAGCATCGCTTGCCGCGGCGCTCGAGCAGATCGGTCAGCCGGCGATCCTCAAATCGGATCGCTTTGGCTATGACGGCAAGGGCCAGGTCCGCATCGTGGCTTCGGGTGGCGTCGAGATTGCCGCCGAGGACGCGTGGACGCGAATCGGCAGGGTGCCTTCAGTGCTGGAGGGTTTTGTCGATTTCGCCTTGGAGATCTCAGTCGTTTTGGCCCGCGGCCAGGATGGTCAGGTGGCATGCTACACGCCAGTGGCGAACCGCCACGTTGCCGGCATTCTGGCCGAGACGATCGCGCCCGCGGCTGTTGGCGTCGAGCTCTCTGCCGAAGCCGTCCGGATTGCCGGCGAGATCGCGCGGGCGCTGGATTATGTCGGCGTGCTCGCGGTCGAGATGTTCGTGACTGGCGACGGCCGGCTGCTGGTGAACGAGCTCGCGCCGCGACCCCACAATTCCGGCCATTGGACGATCGACGCCTGCCCCAGGAGCCAATTCGAGCAGCATGTCCGCGCCGTCTGCGGGTTGCCGCTGGGCTCGTCCGAACGCCATTCCGACGCAACCATGCTCAACCTGATCGGCGACGACGTCCTGCGGTGGCGGGACTATTTCGCCGACCCGAGCGCCCATCTGCACCTCTACGGAAAAGAGGAGGTTCGCCCAGGCCGCAAGATGGGCCATGTCACCTTCCTCAGGCCCCTCTCGGGCTAGTCCGGCAAGAGGTCGGCGAAGACGAAGCCGTCGCGCTCGACCACTTCGCCCGAGCGTACCGGGATCGGCGATTTGAACATCGGCCCGGCGGAGACGAAGGTGTGGAACTCGCCATTCTCGCCGCATGGATCGACGTTTCCGGGCAATTCGGACAGGAGCTCTCGATCGAATTTCCGGCCGGCGAAGCGGCGGTCGAGTTGCCTGGGATCGACGCAGACCAGATGGGCCACGACCCCGCCCCCGATCATCTCGCGGGCGAGGATTGCGGTGTCCCGCTTCCACAAGGGGAAAATTCCCTCCATTCCGGCCGCAGTCAGCTTCTCTTCGCGGTAAGCGCGGATGTCCTCAAGAAACAAATCCCCGAACACCATGTGCCGGATGCCCTGTGCGACAATCCTGCGGGACGCGTCCGCCATCCGCGCCTCATAGATTTCGTTGGGGCACGGGCTGGGCAACGGGACCTTGATGACAGGCAGGCCGAGCGCGGCGACCTGCAGGTCGAGCAGGACGGACCGGACGCCATGCATGGCGACCCGGTCATGAACCTCGTTTACGGTCGTCAGTACGCCCGCGATATCGGCAAGACCCAGCCGGCGCGCCTCGTAGAGCGCGAAGGCGCTGTCCTTGCCGGAGCTCCAGGAAATGAAAGCCTTGGGAGGGTCACTGGTCATGGGGCCATTCCGCCGTGGGTGACTGGGATCGGAGCGAATTGCCGTTCGGCTCGTCACTCGCTACAACGCCCGGCGTCCCCAATCCACATACGAGATGAACCGCCATGAGCAAAGGCGCCTTCCGCATCGAAAGCGATTCCATGGGCCAGGTGGAGGTGCCTGCCGACCGCTATTGGGGCGCCCAGACCCAGCGCTCTTTGCAGAATTTCAAAATCGGCGGCGAGCGCATGCCGCCCGCCCTCGTTCGTGCGCTCGGGATCCAGAAACAAGCTTCGGCCCGCGCCAACATGGCTCTGGGCGCGCTGGATGCCAAGCTCGGCCAGGCGATCGTCCAAGCCGCGGAAGAGGTCGTGAGCGGCAAGCTGGCCGATGAGTTCCCCCTGGTCGTGTGGCAGACCGGATCGGGCACTCAGACCAACATGAACGCCAACGAGGTCATCTCGAATCGCGCGATCGAAATTCTGGGCGGCGAAATCGGCTCCAAGAAGCCGGTCCATCCCAACGATCACGTCAATATGGGGCAATCCTCGAACGACAGCTTTCCGACGGCAATGCACATTGCCGCAGTCGAGGAGATCGAGCGCCGGCTGATTCCGGCGCTCGCCGCCCTTCACGATGCGCTCGCTGCCAAATCGGCCGAATTCGCCAAGATCATCAAGATCGGCCGCACCCATCTCCAGGATGCGACGCCGGTGACGCTCGGCCAAGAATTCTCGGGCTACGCCAAGCAGGTCGAGTACGGAATCGCGCGGGTGAAGAGCGCCCTGCCGCGGCTCTATCAGCTGGCCCAAGGCGGCACGGCGGTGGGGACCGGCCTCAATGCCCGCAAAGGCTTCGCCGAAAAATTCGCCGAGGAAGTCGCGGCGATCACCGGCCTGCCCTTCGTCACCGCGGAGAACAAGTTCGAGGCTCTGGCGGCGCATGACGCGCTGGTCGAAGCCTCGGGTGCCCTCAACACGCTTGCCGCCTCCTTCATGAAGATCGCCAACGACATCCGTTTGCTGGGCTCCGGGCCGCGCTGCGGCATCGGCGAGATTCACCTGCCGGAGAACGAGCCCGGCTCCTCGATCATGCCGGGAAAGGTAAACCCGACCCAGTCCGAGGCGATGACGATGGTGGCGGCGCAGGTGATGGGCAATCACGTGACGGTGACGGTCGCGGGCGCCACCGGTCATTTCGAGCTCAACGTCTTCAAGCCGGTCATCATATTCAACGTGCTCCAGTCGATCCGGCTCTTGGCCGACGCGGCCGACAGCTTCACGCGCAATTGCGTCGTCGGAATCGAGGCCAATACGGACCGGATCGAGAAGCTGCTCTATGACAGCCTGATGCTGGTCACCGCGCTCAACCCCCATATCGGCTACGACAACGCCGCCAAGGTCGCGAAGAAGGCGCATGCCGAGGGCACGACCCTGAAGGAGGCCGCGATTGCGCTCGGCCTTCTGACCGCCGAACAGTTCGATCAATGGATTCGACCCGAGGATATGATCGGGCCGAGCTGATGCGAAAATATTCGGTCCGCATTGCGGGTCACCCGACGTCCATCAGCCTGGAGCCGGAATTCTGGAAAGCCTTTGCTGCGATCGCCGCACGGCGGGGAACGAGCGCCAGCCGCCTGATCGGCGAGATCGACGCGGCGCGCGACGGCAACCTGTCGAGCGCGATCAGGCTTTTCGTGCTGGCCGATCTGGAGGCGCGCTTGTCGTGAGCGAGATCGTCAATCTGCGGCAGGCCCGCAAGCGCGCGAATCGGGCCCGGAAGGAAGCCGACGCGGCATCCAACCGAGCCAAGCACGGCATCAGCAAGGCCGAACGCAAGCTCGGCGAAGCGCGAACGGAGCAGGCGCGTAAACTGCTCGATCAGGCGAAGCGGGACGAGACTTAGCCACGGTCACGCATTACGGCCGCGAGCTGGATGACGCGCAGGGTCTCGCTCCATTCGACCAGAACGGCCGCTTCATCGGCGTTCGCCCAACGCGTGTCGCCAATGTCGCTTTGCGGCACGGCTTCGCCTGTAACCCATTCGGCCAGGACCTCGACCAGCGTGTAGTGATATTCGACCCGATCCTGTTTATCGTGAACGATACCGTCGACGGCCGTTATGATCGCGGTCGGTCGAATCTTGACTCCGGTTTCCTCGAACACTTCGCGCCGGGCTGCTTCGAAGAGGGTTTCGCCGATCTCTTGCGCGCCTCCCGGCAGCCCCCATTGGCCGAGCCGCGGAGGATTGCCGCGGCGGACGAGCAGCACCCGATCGCCGCGCCAGACCACGACACCGACGCCGACCCAGGGACGATCGGGATAAACCCGCGGATCGCGCGAGGCGGTCAATTCAATACATGTGCTGCCCACCGTTGATCGAGAGCGTCGATCCGGTGATGAAGCCCGCTTCGTCGGCGACCAGGAAAAGCACGCCGCGCGCGATCTCGTGCGCCTGACCCAGCCGGCCGACCGGGATGCGCGCGACGATCTTCTCGAGCACGTTCTCCGGCACGGCGCGCACCATGTCCGTGTCGATATAGCCCGGCGCGATGGCGTTGACGGTGATGCCCTTCGCGGCGCTCTCCTGGGCTAACGCCTTGGTGAATCCATGGATGCCGGACTTGGCGGCGGCATAGTTCACCTGACCATATTGGCCGGCCTGTCCGTTGATCGAGCCGATATTGACGATGCGCCCGAAATCGCGCGACCTCATGCCCTCCAGCACGGCGTGACACATGTTGAAGCACGAGCTGAGATTGGTCTCGATGACGTCGAGCCACTGCTTGTGAGTCATCTTGTGCATCGTCGCATCACGCGTGATGCCGGCATTGTTGATCAGCACATCGGTGGGGCCGATCTCCCGCTCGATATGCTTCACCGCCTCCTGGCAGGCGTCATAATCGCTGACGTCCCATTTCAGGGCGGGAATACCCGTGGCTTCGGAGAATTTCCGCGCCTTTACCTCGTCCCCGCCATAGCCCGCCGCAACGCGGTAGCCATTGTCCCGCAGCATGAGTGAGATGGCCTCGCCGATGCCGCGTGTTCCACCGGTAACGATCGCAACGCGCCCGTGTCCGCTCATGGCTCCCTCGGATCTCCGCCTCGGTCAAGAAAACCATATCGTTCCGCAGCGCCAAGCTCCACCACAAATAAGGCGGCCGTCAGCGCTAAGGCGTCGCGCCGGCGATCAGTCGCATCGACGCGCGCTCACTCGTGATGCTGACCGGTGTCGGGATCGAGAAGTCTGTGCAGGTGAACGATGAAATAGCGTACGGAAGCGTCGTCGATAGTCGCGCGCGCGGCCGAGGTCCATGCCTTTAGAGCTTCGGCGTAACTCGGAAAAACGCCGACGACATGAACTTTCGACGGATCGACGAATTCGGCCTTGGTGCCGGGCTTCAGCTCGCCGCCGAGGACCAAATGAAGAAGCTGCTTTTTTTCCGAATCGGCTGTCATGTCCAAGCGCCTGTTGTGCATGGCGGATTAAGCCTCGCCAGCCCCTGATGCAAGCATTCGCCGCATATCGCCGCCGCGGCGCGTTCGCGCGACATGCTGGTGCAGCGTCCGCTTCGTGCCCGACAGCCCTACTATTGGACCGGCGGCGCCGCCATCGATGTGTGGTGGATCATCTGGAAATTGTGGCCGTCCCAGCGATAGGCGTCGAAGGATCCCGCCTCATCCTTCGTGTCGTGGGTGTCGAAGATGATCGTCGGCGGGCCGCCGGGCGTCGGATCGATACGATATCCGAGCGCCAGCACGCCGCCGGTATGGACCACGTTCCCCGACGGCCCCGTAACGAAGAGCTCGATCGAGGCGGGCGCGCTGCCCCCGAACATGTGGGGCGATCCGGCGCAGGACAGCGCATGGGGATCGGCGACATAGGCGGGCCTGCCATCGCCTGTGAGATCGACCTCCTTGACGGCTCCGTGATCGGCAAAGCCGCCCGGGCAGTCGCTCTTGGCCTGGGCCAGCCAATCGGCGACCGGCTGCGGAAGCTCGGCGCTGGCGACGGCGGAACGGGAAGCGAAAAGCCCGAGGGCGGCGATGAAGGCGAGAGAGTGCGCATTGGCCATGATGGCTTCCTTCCACAGAGATACCATGCGGAACATGATGGAATGTCTTCAGGTTCCTCCCGGGACCAAGCTTTCCCGCGGCAAGGGTGGACTTGGCCGCCGGCATCCGCAAAGATGCCGCCAAACATGTTCTAAGGAGGATTTGCCCCAATGTTGAGACGGACGTTCGCCGCTGCGGCCCTGGCGACCTTTGCTGCCGCGACCGCACAAGCCGGCACGATTCAGAACGGAACCTGGACGCCGAGCGGCTGTACGGACCCGGGCGAAGTCCCGCATTTCACCTCCAAGAGCCCGGAAGCCTACAATAAGAGCGCCAAGGCCGCCGCGGACTGGCAGGGCAAGGCGAAAGTCTATGCGGACTGCATCAACGGCGAGGCCAAGGCCGACCAGCAGGCGGTCATTACCGGCGCCAACGGGGCGATCGGCAAGATCAACGATGCGCTGAACGCGATGAACGAGGAATCGAAGGCGGCGGTCGACAAGCTGAAGAAATCCACTGGCGCCGGCCACTGAGCATGGGCGAACCGGGCGGCGGCATAGATGGGTGAAGCGAAGCGCAGACAGGAGGCTGGCGCTCCGCCGCGCACGAAACTCACCTGCTACGAGACGACGACGGATCCGATCCGTCTGCGTCCCGCGCCGCCCGATCGCGACTGGATGGATGCGACGAACGTTCAATACGCCTATCGCTGCCTGCCGCTGGCGATCGCCAACGCTCATGGCTGGGAGATTCTCTCTCCGGCGGCCTTCGAGGCCGAATGGACCGGCAGCAACCAGATCGACGGCGTCCGCATAACGCCGCTTGACCGTTTCGGCGATTATCCGCCGGTGATGAGCCATTTCGGCGAAGGCGTTCTCACCTTCCATGTCGGCGCGCTCTTTCGAACGGATCCGGGCGTCAATCTATGGGTCGGCGGCCCGCCCAACCGGCCCAAGCACGGCATTGCCCCCTTGACCGGCATCGTCGAGACCGACTGGACCTACGCCAGTTTCACCATGAACTGGAAATTCACCGCACCGGGCGTGCGCGTGCGTTTCGATCGCGACGAGCCTTTCTGTTTCATCTTTCCGCTTCGCCGCGGCGCGCTCGACGAGATCCAGCCCGAGATCCTGTCGATAAGCCGGGCGGACCGCGAGACCTACGACGGCTATGCCCGTTGGCGCGAGCAACGGAGCAAGTTCATCGATCAGCTTCAGGTTCCTGGGACCGATGCGAACGAGGCGCGATGGGAGCGGAGCTATTTCCGCGGCGCCCATGCCGACGGCACGCCGGGAGGCGTGCCGGACCACCAGACACGCGTCAGGGTTCATCCCTTCAAGCGGGTCTGAGAGGCCGAACCGCATGGTCGCCGCGGCTCCGCTGGTCCTTGCGGCGCGTGGCGCCGCGTCCGCGCACGCTGCGGAGATCCCTTTCACCGATCCGATCGCGGCCTTCGTGGCCCTGCGCGGGGACGGGCTGTCGGTGCTGCTGGATAGCGCTGCGCCCGGACCGGACACCGGGCGCTATACAATTATCGGGGTCGATCCGATCGAGTGGATCCGGACGGGCTGGTCGGACGCCTTCGAGCGGCTCCGGGCCCTGACGGCGGGTCTGCCTCGAACCCGCGCCCCGGCCGGCTGGCCCTTTGCGCCGGCCCTGATGGGCTCGTTGGGCTATGAGCTGCGGCGTGCGCTCGAGCATGTACCATCGCGGCATCGCGATGAGGTCGGCCCGGCGGATCTCGTTTTTGGCCTGTTCGACACGGTGATCGTCTTCGACGTGATTGATCGGCGGGCGGCCGTTTTGGCGTATGACCTCGATCGTCGACGGCCTCAACCGACTTTCCGTTGCCGCGATACGGCGCAGCGGATCGTGAACTCCAAGCCGCTGATCGATTTATCTTATATACCCGACTGCCAGTGGAATTCAGACCGTACGCCTGAGGCGTACGAAGCCTGCGTACGGCGCGTTTTGGACTATATAAGAGCGGGCGATATCTATCAGGCGAACTTTACGCAGCGCTGGGTCGCCCGCCGACCTGCGGACATCGAGCCGTTCGATCTCTACCGGCGGCTGCGGGCGCTTTCGCCGGCGCCCTATGGGGCCTTCATTCAGGACGGAGCGGGTAACGCCATCCTGTCGGCGTCGCCGGAGCGATTTCTTTCGCTGGCCGCCGATCGGCGGATCGATACCAAGCCCATCAAGGGCACGCGGCCCCGCGCCCTTGATCCGGCGGAAGATCGCGCGAACGCAGAGAGTTTGCGCTCCAGCGCCAAGGACCGGGCTGAAAATCTGATGATCGTCGATCTGCTGCGAAACGATCTCGGGCGCGTTGCGGAAATCGGGAGCGTTGCGGTTCCGGAGCTGAACAGCCTGCACAGCTTCGCCAGCGTGCATCATCTGGTCTCGACCGTGACGGCGCGCCTTCGGCGCGGGCTCGGTCCCATCGATCTGCTCCGCGCGTGCTTCCCCGGCGGTTCGGTCACCGGCGCGCCCAAGATTCGCGCGATGGAGATCATCGACGAGTTGGAGGCTGGTCGCCGAGGACCCTATTGCGGCGCGATCGGTTGGATCGGGCTCGACGGCGCCATGGAGCTGTCGATCGCAATCCGAACCCTGACCGTGACCGCGGATCGAGTCGTCGCGCAAGCCGGCGGCGGCATCGTCGCGGATAGCGACCCTGGCGCCGAGTATCAGGAGGCGCTGACGAAGGCGCGGCCTCTGCTCGGCACGTTGGATTCGGCCTTCCGAGCGGGTGCGGGATGATCTTCTCGGTCAATGGAAAACTGGTCGCGCCCGATGAGGCGCGGATCGATCCCGGCGACCGTGGCTTCACGTTGGGCGATGGCCTCTACGAAACCATTCGCGTGCGGAACGGAGCGCCGCTGCGTCTCGAGCGTCATTTCGATCGACTCGCGCGGGGCTTGGCGCTTCTCGGTCTCCCGCCGGTCGATCCGGCTTCGATCGGCGATTCGATTCGCGCCGTTCTGACCGCGAACGCGCTCGAGGAAGCTGCGGTCCGCATCACGGTCAGCCGGGGACCGGCCGCGCGCGGTATCGCGCCCGAGCCGGATCCGAGACCGACGATCGTGATCGGGGTCTCGCCCTATCTCGCGCCCGCTCCGGTCTCACTGATCACCGCCACCGTGACGCGGCGCAACGAGCATTCGCCACTATCGCGCGTCAAGTCGACCAATTGCCTGGATGCGATATTGGCCAGGATCGAGGCGAGCGATCGAGGCGCCGGCGAAGCTCTGCTGCTGAACACGGCGGGCCGCGTCGCCGAGGCCACTATCGCCAATCTCTTTGCTGTCGTCGACGGCGCCTTGTTGACGCCGCCGATCGCGGATGGCGCGCTTCCCGGAATCATGCGCGGCGCGGTGATCGAGGGCATGGGGGCCAGGGAGCAGTCGCTCACGCCGAGCGATCTTGCTGGCGCCGAGGAGCTATTTCTGACGTCGAGCCTCGGCATCAGGCCGGTGACGATACTGGACGGCCGGCCCTTGCGGCGAGGACGGGCCGGCGCGCAGGCCACGATGCTCGCTTAGGAATAAGTGAAGCGGGGTGGCCGCTTTTCGAGAAAGGCGCGAGCGCCTTCCTCGAGATCCTCGCCCGTGAAGCTGTCGACGAAAAGCCGCCGCGTGCGTTCGCTCTCGGCCAGGGCTCCGGCCAGAATCTCGCCGATCGTCGCCTTGACCGCGCGCACGGAATATTGGGAGCGCTCCGCGATCACCGTTGCGTAGCGCTGAGCTTCCGGCCACAGCGACTCGGGCGACAGGACGCGATCGACGAGCCCGATTGCCAACGCCCGTTCCGCATCGATCAAATGTCCGGTCATCAAGAGATCGCGCGCATGCGCGACTCCGACCGTATCGATCAGCCGCTTCGTATCCTCCAGAAGATAGGTGATGCCGAGCCGGCTCGGCGTGATGCCGAACTCAGCGCCCGTATCGGCGAAGCGGAAGTCGCAGCAAAGTGCGATTCCGCAGCCGCCACCGACACAGGCGCCCTGGATCACCGCGATCGTCGGCCGAGTCAGGCCGGCCAGTCGGCGCATTGCCTGACCAAGGCCGTCGGCGAGGGCTCCGGCTCTTTCCGGGTGGCGCATCAGACTCTCGAACTCGCCGATATCCGCGCCGGCTGCGAAGCTGCCGCCTGCGCCTGAGACCATCACCACCCGAATATTCGGGTCGGCTTCGATCCGGTCGATCAGCCCCGGGAGCGCGCTCCACATCGCCTGGCTGATGGCGTTGCGCTTCTCGGGCCGGTTGAGGATAAGCCGCGCAAAGGGCGGCGCGACGTCGAGCAGAATGGGGCTGTCCATCGAACCCCCGTGCCAGAGTCCCGGCCTCGAGGCAAGCGCTTGTGATCCTTGAGTCGCCCGCGGGCCGGGGCCGATGCTCTAAAGGCTGGTTGGAACTGCCGGCCGATAGAGTAGCTTAACAAGTGATTTCCGGTCATTTTGTAACAATTGCTCGGAAATCGTTGCTATAGCATAAAAAATATGTCTCAATCGCTTTGGTAAATATGGTTAACGTCTCTCTCGGCAGGGCTGAGCCTGCGGGTGGAGGTAAGGGATGAAGGCGCCGATATCGATCTTGCGGCCGGATCTGAACCGGCAGGATGGCGAGCGTACCGGCTTCGGTCGCCTCTCCAGCCTGATCGCGCCGAAGCAGGTCGATTCGACTGAGGAGCACCGGGCCGCTTCGCCCCCCGCCGTCGAGCGCGCCATCGCCAACGCGCGCTTCCGCGAGTTGGAAGCGAGCTTCGATCCGATCGCGGGCCTGGTTCTCTGCAACTTCAAATTCGCCAGTCGGCCAAGCTTCACGCGCCAGCTCCTCGAGGATATCGGCACTATCCAGGACATCGTCATCGCCAACGAGGCCGAGGGACGGTCCGGCGAGGTCCGCTACGTCGCCTGGGCGTCCAAGACGCCTGGAATCTGGAATCTCGGCGGCGACCTCGACCTGTTTGCCCAGCTCATCCGGGCTCAGGATCGCGACACGCTGCTTCGCTACGCCTTCACCGTCGTCGGCGAAGGCTATCGCAACCACCTCGCCTTCGACCTGCCGCTCGTGACCGTATCGCTGGTGCAGGGCGACGCGCTGGGCGGCGGCTTCGAGGCCGCGCTCTCGAGTAACGTGATCATCGCCGAGCGCCGGGCCCGCTTCGGTTTGCCCGAAGTTCTGTTCAATCTCTTCCCGGGCATGGGCGCCTATACCTACCTGTCCCGCCGCATCACGCCGGGCATCGCGGAGCGGATGATTCTCTCGGGCCGCATCTACAGCGCGGTCGAGCTCTACGAGATGGGCGTGGTGGACATACTCTGCGAGGATGGCGGCGGGCACGAAGCGCTCTATGCCTTCATGAGCCGCAACGAGCAGCGCCACCGGATGCAGCGGGCCGTTTACGCCGCCCGGCGCCGGATCAACCCGATCACGCGCAAGGAGCTCGAGGATATCGCCGCCAGCTGGGTCGACCTCGCCCTGCAGTTGTCGGAGCGTGATCTCCGCGTGATGGCCCGTCTGGTGGCAGCCCAGGACCGGCGTCGGCAGGCATAAGCCTTCGCCCGGTCGGTCGGCCCAGGATCTTATGGGCGGAGAAGAATTCCCGTTTAAATTTCAGATTTCAATCATTTGACGGTACAAAGGGCCTATGTGCGGCCTGACCGGCATTTTCGACACCAGAGGCGAGCGG
Source organism: Alphaproteobacteria bacterium (assembly GCA_035293565.1). GTDB lineage: Bacteria > Pseudomonadota > Alphaproteobacteria > BOG-932 > Roseiterribacteraceae > DATGMP01. Next base: position 23,136 of record DATGMP010000023.1, read on the forward strand.
CCGATCGATACCGACGTGCTGGCCGCGATGAACGATTCGATCGCGCATCGCGGGCCGGACGGCGACGGCTTCCTGATCGAGCCCGGTATCGGCCTCGGCCATCGTCGGCTGGCGATCATCGACCTCGAGGGCGGCAAGCAGCCGCTTTATAATGAAACCGGCGACGTCGGAATCGTCTTCAACGGCGAGATCTACAATTACCGCGAGACGATGGCGGAGCTGATACGGCTCGGCCATCGCTTCTCGACCGTGAGCGATACCGAGGTGATCGTCCATGGCTGGGAGGAATGGGGCCCGGCCTGCCTCGATCGCTTCCGCGGCATGTTCGCCCTGGCCCTCTGGGATCGGAAGCGCCAAACGCTGTTCCTCGCGCGCGATCGGTTGGGCAAGAAGCCGCTCCATTATGCCCTGTTGCCTGACGGTCATCTTGTCTTTGGATCGGAAATGCGCGCGATGCTCTGCCATCCCGGCATCAAGCGCCGCATCGACCCGGTCGCTGTCGAGGGGTACCTGGCGCTAGGCTATGTGCCTGAGCCCGGATCGATCTATCAGGGGATCGAGAAGCTTCCGGCCGCGCATTACCTGCTGATCGAGCGCGGCAAGCCGATGCCGAAGCCGGTACGTTATTGGAATCTCCGTTTCCAGCCGACGCCAATGACCGAGGCGGACGCGACGCATGAGATGATCGACCGGCTGCGGGAGGCGACGAAGCTCCGGCTGGTCTCCGATGTGCCGCTGGGGGCGTTCCTCTCCGGCGGCGTCGATTCGAGCGCCGTGGTCGCGATGATGGCGGGCCTTGATCCCGAGCCGGTGCGCACCTTCGCCATCGGCTTCGGCGGCGCTGAGGACGAGCTGGATTATGCGAAGGCGGTCGCCGATCGCTACCGCACCCATCACACGGCCGAGCGCTCGACCGTTCATTATCTGGACACGATCGACGAACAGGCCCGTATTTTCGGAGAGCCTTTCGCCGACAGCTCCTCGGTGCCGACCGGCCGAGTCTCCGAACTGGCGCGTCGCGCGGTAACCGTGGCGCTCTCGGGCGACGCAGGCGACGAGCTCTTCGCCGGCTATCGCCGCTACCGCTTCCATATGGCGGCGGAGCGTATGCGCGGATTGCTGCCGGGCGCGCTTCGGCGGCCGCTGTTCGGTTTGTTGGGCGCGGTCTATCCCAAACTCGACCGCGCGCCCAAATGGCTGCGCGCCAAGACGACCTTTCAGGAGCTGTCGGTGGAAGCTGCCGAGGGCTTCTACCGAACCGTCTGCAAAATTCCCGACTGGGTGCGCGCGCGGCTGCTGGCGCCTGGCATCCGCGGCGGGATCGACGGCTTCCGCCCGGCCGATCTGATCCGCGCCGGCATGGATATGGCGGGCACCGACGACCCGCTCGCCCGGGCGCAGTCAGCCGACATCCAGACTTTCCTGATCGGCGACATCCTGACCAAGGTAGACCGGGCCAGCATGGCGCATTCGCTCGAGGTGCGCGCGCCGCTCCTGGATCACGAGCTGGTCGAATGGGCAGCGACCGTTCCGGCCGATCTCAAGATCCGCTCGACCGGCGGCAAATACATCCTGAAGAAGGCGCTCGAGCCTTACGTGCCGCACGAGAATCTCTACCGGACCAAGCAGGGCTTCGCGATGTCGCTCGCCCCGCAATTCCGCGGCCCCGGCGCCGAGCGCGTACGCTCGCGGCTGACCGGCGCGTCCTTTCTGGAGTCGGGGCTGGTTGAACCCGCGGCGATTCGTTCGATGATCGACCAGCACGCGTCCGGCGTCTTCGATCACAACCAGGCGATCTGGTCCCTCTTGATGCTCGAAGCCTGGCACCGCGCGGTGCATCTTGCGCCGGCGGCCGTGGCCATCGCGGGGAAGGCTGAAGTACGGGCGAGCGCGTCGGCCGAGTAGAGCGGAAAGGCGGAGCGCACTCCGTCATTCAGTTCCCGCGATCGCGCCTTCGCGGGAATCCAATTATCGCCGCCTTGCCACGATCTCCCGAAACAGTTCGATCTGGCCCTGCGTGGTGGCATCCCAGGAGAAGGCGGAGGCGTAGGCGCGGGTGGCTTCGCGGGTGGGGAGGCGGGCGCCGAAGAGGCCTTTGACCGCGTCGGCCACGCCTTTGGCGCTGCGCTCGGTCATGAGGATGCCGGCTTCCGGGCGCGCGATCACTTCGGGGTTGCCCCAGATTTCGGTGCCGATCGCGGGTGTGCCGCAGGCCATCGCTTCCAACAGCACATTGGCCCAGCCTTCGCGGCTCGAGGCCAGGATCAGCGCATCAGCCGCACCGTAGAGCTCCGGTAGCTCCTCATGCGGTCGCGCGCCCAGCAGGCGAACGCGGTCGGCCAGGCCAAGGCGTGCGATCCGGGCCTCGAGATCCGCTCGCTCAGGCCCATCGCCCGCGATCAGCAGCGTAAAGCCGGGAAGCGAAGGCATTGCTTCGATGATCAGGTGATGGCCCTTCCGCTCGATCAGGTGGCCCACCGAGATCAGTGTCGGGCCGCTGAGGCCCAGCCGTGTGCGGGTCGCTTCTCGGTCGAGGGGCCGGAACAGGCGCAGATCAACGCCATTCCTCAAGACGGTAATGCGGCTCGACTCCACGCCCAGCGCGACCAGCGCATCCTTCAGCGCCGCGCTGACCGTGATGATTCCGGCCGCGCGTCGGGCGGCGCGGCGGATCATGGCGCGCGGAAATGCGTAACGCGGGATCAGGCTCACATCCGTCCCGCGCGCCGTCATCACGACCGGCAACCCCAGCAGCCGTCCGATGATCGTCGCGGCGACGCCGTCGGGGTACAGATAATGGGCGTCGATGATGTCGGCGCCGCCCTGAGCCTTGATCGCGGCCATGACCGCAGGCAGAGCCGCCAAAGCCAACAATGTCGGCGTCACATTCATTCCGATCTTGGGGATCAGCAGATAGCGCGGGTGGTGCACCGTCAGCCCATGACGCTCTTCCCAGGCCGGAATCTCAGCAAACTCGGCATAGCGGCCGAATCGCGGGCCGCGAAACGGAAAATAGGGCACCGGCGCCACGACGCGGCTCACCACCTGGCCGCTCGCTACCAGATGGCGCAACCGGTTCTCGACAAAGACTCCGTGCGTCGGTTTGATCGCGTTTGGGTACAGCGTCGTGAAGGTGACGAGCCGGATCGGCTTCAGATTGCGCGCCAATTCATCCTCGCCCCGTTGCGAGCCGCGGTAGCAGCCGCGGACGGGCCTCGAGCCAGACGAGCTCGATCTCGTCGTTAGCCAGGCTGCGCTTGTAGCGGGCCTCGCCCCCCAGGAAATCGTAGAGGCGCGCACCGGCCGTCCGGTAATGCTCGATCGCCAGCAGATGGCAGACGAGGCCCGGACGGAGGCGGTCGGAATCGGCGCTGAAATCGAAGCCGCTTTGATAGGCGGCGATCCACCCGCGATGGACCAGATTATAGAGATAGCCCATGATCCGTCCGCCTGCGGAAAAACGGATCAGGTCGAGTCGTTGGCCCGGTCCGGGTCGCCGGATGAGCGCGCGATGGAAGCGCTCGAAGAAGGGCTCGGCGAAGGCGCCAGGCTTGCCGCGTCCGATCCAGTAACGCTGGTGCAGGGACTTCAGCTCGCTCAGGAAGATATCGGCCTCGTCGCCATTTCGCGCGACCTCGAGGCGAGGAGCGCCGATCGCCTCCCAGCTGCGCAGCGACCGACGAAGCTGCTGGCGCGTGTTCGGGCTCATCGCATCGAGCGCGGATGCGCCCGACGTCAATTTGGCGAATGTGAGATACGGGGCAGGCCTGCGTGCGATGATTCGCTGGCGGCGCGCGAGCGGAAGCTCGGGAAGCATGAGGTGCGGCACGCCGCTCAACACCCAGGTCGCGCGCCTCAGCCCCGACTCCGCGGCGTCGGCCAGCGCCTCCCAGCATCGTCGCGCGAGCCCTGCCGCCTCGCTGCGATCGATCAGGAGCCCGTTATGCTCGATGAAAATCGAATCGCGGCGAGAGTCGCCGCTTTCGCCGAGCAGCAGTGAGCGAGGACGCCTCAGCCGGCGGCGGGGTCCGCGGTTGAGCAGCGCCAGCGCGATCGGCCGATCGCCTCGATGCGCGGTCATGAGCCAAGGCTCGTCGAACCGTTCCTCCGCGAGACAGCCGGTCCATGCCCAGGACTGGAAGAAGGATCCGTCGGACCGAGATTCGAGATCGCGCCAGACTGCCGCCAGGGCCGACAGGTCGTCGACCGGTCGGATCTCGACGGATACATCTGCCGTCAACGGCCGAGCGCGTGCTTCAGCCCCGCCACGGAGCTGTCGAGGGCGGACGCCATCGGTCCCTTGGTCATGATCGGGCTGGTCAGCCCCAGGACCAGAAAGGCGAACAGCGCTCCGGCCACGATCGCCTGGACCTGCGCATGGCGAGCAGGAATGCGGTCGACAGGGCCGGACACGAACTGAGCCATCGGCTGCCGGAAGGGCAGACCGAGCAGAATGAGCACCAAGCTTACGAACGAGAAGAAGAGCCAGCCATAGATGATATGATCGGCTGTGGCCGCCTGGGCGCTGCTCAACAAATACCCCAGAACCGAGATCCCCATCACCCGCAAGCCGTTGGCGATGATCGGAACGATGATCGACACGACGAGGAAGATTACGCGCCGCGTCCAGCTTCGATACATAAGGTAGCCGTAGAGCGCGCCGAGCGCGACCGACGCGATGAGGAAGCGCAGTCCGGCGCAGGCCTCTGCTACGGTGAAGGTCGCCCCCGGCACTTCAATCAGCATGCCTTCTTGCTGGAAGTAAACCGGAATGCCAACGATCTCCAGCCCGCGGACGGCGAAGTGGGCGGCGAAATTCTGCAGCCAGGGTGTCAGGAAGGCGCCGGTCGGAACAAGGAAGAACAGGTAGAGCAGCGCGAAGGCGATGACCCGCCAAAGCTGGAACCCGAGTACGGACAGAAGAAAAAGCTCGAACAGCGTCATTGCTGCGAGCTGCCGCCCTTCCATGACGTCGACCTTGTAGGCGACGAGCCAGACCAGCGCGACCGGCAGCATCGCAAGCAGCGGCCAAAAATTGGCGGCCGGCAGGCGCGCCAGTGCGGCTTCGCGTCGTTCCCAGAGAAGGTAGAGCGAGATCGGCACGATCAGGAAGCAGTGATTATAGGCGGTCGATGCTTCCCACACGCCCACGGCATGCACGACCTCGGACCAGAAGGCCGCGCCGAAGGCGACCGCGCCCAGGAACAGGACCGCCCCGGTTGAAATCCAAAGGCGCTTGACGGACTCGCGATCCTGAACGGTCTCGGTGAGGAGGGAAATCGTGCTCATGCCACCCTTTCCTCTGCCAATTGCGTGCCGTTGGCAAGCAAGCGATCGAGCTTGCCCAGCGTGGCGTTCCAGCTGAAGCGCGCTTCGATGATCCGCCGCGCCGACGTCGCGAGGCTGGTATGCTCGCCGTCCAGAACCTCGGCGACCCGGAGCGCGGTATCGCGAGCGGTGTCCGCGATGAGGATGGCTCCCGAATCGCGCACTCCCAGGCCTTGCTCGGCAGCAGAGGTCGCGACCACGGGCCTCGCCATGGCCATGCCCTCCAGCACTTTGTTCTGGATGCCGCGGGCGACCTGCAGCGGCGCCACAACGACGGCGGCATGCGCGAGGTAGGGCCGGATATCCTCAACCCGCCCGGTCACCACAACGTCCTCGCTCGCGAGCCTCAGCACCGAGCCGGCCGGGTGCGCACCGACGATCGCAAGGCGCGGCCTCGGTCTCCGGGATGCGATCTCCGGAAAGACCTCGCGCGCGAACCAGAGGACCGCGTCGATATTCGGCCAGTACCCCATGTCGCCGGTGAAGACGATCACCGGTCGTCCATCATCGGGATAGGGATTGGTCCCGCTTTGATCGGGGGCGAAATAGTCGAAATCGATCCCGTTGCGCATCCAGATCGTCGTCGCCGATGCTTCCGGCGCGCGGAGGCGGAACAGCTCGGCTTCGGGCTCTGAACAGACGAGCGTATGCTCGGCCTCGCCGGCCATGCGGCGCTCGAAGGCGAGCAGCGTCTCGGCCTCGCGGGCATATATCCAGCGCTGTGGCGCCGGCGCATGCTCCGCCATATCGCGCCATTTCTCGGAATCGACATCGACCAGGTCGAGAATTGTCTTGAGACCATGGCGGGGCGGCACATAGGTCATCATCGGCGAGGAGAAGACGAAGGCATGCCGGATGGCGTGCGCGCCGATGGTCCGGTCCACCCAGGAGGCCAATTCCGGTGAATGGAAATACGAAGTCGACAGCGGTTGGCCCGGCCTGAAATCCGTGAGCATCCGCACGCGCTGCCGCAGGGGGCTCACCGACACCGCTTTTACCTCGGCGCAATGCCGCTCCAGATCAGCGATATAGATTCGATCGTGCGGGTCGTCGACAAGACAGCCGAGGCGGACGCGATAGCGATCGGTCAGATGCTTCAATATGTGCCAGGCGCGGATCTTGTCGCCCTTGTTGGGCGGGTAAGGGATCCGATGAGCTAGGAAAAGCAGCTCCTCCATGACCGCTTTCACCCCAAGTTGCGGACCAGATGCGGTCCGACGAGGTTGGCGACGGGGAGCGGCAGCCGCTTCCAGGCCTCGATGAAGAGCCGGTATTTCGGATTGAGCGGATTGATATCGGGAATTGTGTCGCCGACGCCGAGCTTGAATTTGTATTTGAGCGGCGTCGGCGTGAAGCCCCAATATTTCTTGAAATTGTAAGCCCCGGTATCGACCTTGCTGCGACCGAAATCGAAGATTCGGCAACCGCGGTCGGCGGCGCGCTTCATGACTTCCCAATACATGATCTCGTTGCCGCGACGCTCGCGGGCCGCGACCGTGCCGCCGCCGTAATAGGGCAGCACCTCGTCGCGGAAATAGAAGCTGAGGACCGCCGAGACTGGCGTGCCGGAATCCTCGACGACGAGGATCTCGGCATCCTCGCCGAACTCCTCGCAGAGCAGCTCGAAATAGCGCCGCGGGAATACCGGCGTTCCGAGATTGCGCACGCTTTCGCCATAGACGCGGTGCAGTGCGCGCGCATCGTGTCCGACACGCGTCGTGAGATTGTTGGCGATGCCCTTGCGAATCTCGGCGCGCTGCTTGCGCGGCACCGCGTTCAGGTTCTTCTCGTGATCGGGCGAGATATCACGTCGGAACGTGACGTAAAGCGAATCCTTGAGCAGCCAGCCGGGCGAGGGCTCGGCGTTGACCGTGCGGAATTCGAGATGCTCTGCCCCGGTCTTCTGCAGCATCTCGGCCGCGTGGTCGGTCAGTGCCGTGAGGCTTTCGTCATCGGATGCGACCGGGCCGCCATAGACACAGAAGGCATTCGAGACGAGCGCGTGGCCGAACAGGCGAGACTTGGTCTCGGTGAGGGGGACAATTCCGGTAATCTCGCCGTTGCGCTCGGCGAAAGCATAATGCGTGCGGTGGCCGAACGCCCGCTCGATCACACGGCGCCAGCCGGCGCGATGGCAGAAGGTCGCGTCCGGATGCTCCAGGACGAACGCGTCCCAGCGCGGGCGGTCGGCGTCCGTCAGCGGCTTGATCACGAGCTGGGATTTGGCGGCGATATGGTTCATGACGGCTGCCGTCAGGCCTGATCGAGGAAGATCCGATCCATGCGATCCCAGGAAAAATCGGCCAGTAGCCGGCGCAAGCGACCCTCCATGTGACCGAGATTGGTGTAATGGCGAAACCGGGCCTTGGCGCTCAAGCCCGCCTGGCGCGGCTGGCCCGGGTCGATCTCCCAAGGATGGAAATAGAAAACGCAGGCGCGGCGCTCGGCTCGGTTTACGCGGCGCATGTTGAAACGAGAGACCCAATAGGGCAGCAAGCGGAAATAACCGCCGCCGGAGCACGGGAAATTGCGCCCGAGCCATTGGACGGTCGTCATCGGTATCTCGAGCAAGCTCGTCCCTTCGGGTGTGAAGGGCGATCGTGGCGCGGCCGTATCGCCGTAAAGGTCGTGCCGGATCGGATAGAGGCTCGAGCTGTAGCGGTAGCCTTCCTCGGCCAGCACGCGGAAGGCCCAGCGATTCTTGGGGCCGATCGAGAAGGTGGCCGCGCGGTAACCTTTGACCGGAACGCCGCCAATATCCTCGAGGAGCTGCTTGGCGCGCCGGATGTCGGCGCGAAACGTCGCTTCATCCTGATGATCGGCGCGCGTGTGGTCCCAGCCATGGCTCGCAAGCTCGTGACCACCTTCGACGATCCGGCGCACGAGAGACTTATTGCGTTCGGCGATCCAGCCCAGCGTGAAGAATGTCGCCCGTACGCCGGCGTCGCCGAAGATTGCGAGCAGCCGATCGACGTTCGCCTCGACGCGGCTCGGCAGCTTGTCCCAATCACTCCGCTCGACTACGGGCGACAATGCCTGGACTTGGAAATAATCCTCGACATCGACCGACATGGCATTGGTCGGCCTGACCCTGCTACGGGTAGCATGCCTCGCTTCGGTGGTTCCGCGGGCTGTCGCCGTCCCGGCGTCCGACGCGCGCGCGGCTAAGCTCATGCGACATTGCCCTGAATATAGTTGGCTGCGATCGCGAGCGCGCGCTTGATGGCGTGATCGTGCTTGTCGATCCGCTCCTCGATGCGGCTCAGACGAAGTCCGACATCGAGCGGGCTGTTCATCGGTACCGGCGCTGGACGCACGGTCGCATCGCCGCCTGCGCCAGCCCCGAGTTCCGACTTCAGCTCCTCGGCGACCTGGACCGTCATGTCGCGATCGACCGCATGCATCTCTTCGAGGAACGCGAACAGAAGAATACGCGAGCAAAGCGTGTTGATCTTGCGCGGCACACCGCCGGTCGCGTCATAGACGGCCGCGAACACGTCGTCGGCAAAATGCGGGTCGTCCATCCAGCCGACGCGCTTCAACCGATGCTCGATATAGGCCTGCGTCTCCTCGGCCGAAAGCGGACCCAGATGATACGATGCGAGCACGCGCTGTCGCAGCTGCTCGAGTTCCGGCAGCGCCATGACTGGCCGGAACTGCGGCTGACCCAAGAGGAAGCTTTGCAGCGGCGGCACGTTGCCGACGACGAAATTGGAGAGCATTCGGAGCTCTTCGAGCGCCGGGACGGTAAGGTTTTGCGCCTCGTCGACGACGAGGAGCGAGCGGCGACCGCTGCGATAGGCGGTGACGAGCGTAGCCTCCAGGCGCTGAAGCAGGTTGGCCTTCTCCACCCCTTCGGTCTTGATACCGAAGCCAGCCGCCACGAGCCGAAGCGTATCGTCGGCCGAGGTCTGGGTGGTGGAGATCCTGGCGATCGTGTAACGGTGCGGGTCGAGGCTGGAGCAGAGATGCTCGACGAGGGTTGTCTTGCCGGCGCCGACGTCACCTGTGATGACGATGAATCCTTCGCCCTGATTGAGACCGTAGGTCAGATGGGCCATTGCCTTGGAATGCACGCTGCTTTCGAAAAAGAAGCGCGAGTCCGGGGTGAGCTGGAATGGCAGCCCGGTCAGTTTGAAGAATTCGGCATACATGTCAGAAGCTCTTCGTGATGCCGACCGCTAGCTCGTTTATGACAACGCTGTTGTTCTCGAACGTCGAAATGCGACGGAAGTGCGAATAGGTCATATTTGCGCTTAACGTCGCGTTTATATTGAACGTCAGACCGGCATCGAAGTTGAGATACTGGTCGTGCTGTCCTGTTGCCTGAAAGCCAGTATTGCTGAACTGGTTGGTCACGTAGCCCACATCGGCGCGGCCGGTGACGACGGGGGTGATCTCCCGTGTATAGAGGAGCGTCACCCCTGTGGAGCTCTGCGTGCCGTTGGTCCCCACGACTCCGCTCACCGGGTTGTTGCCGACGGCGCCGCCCAGCTGGTCGCGCGAGTCATTATAGACCTCCAGCGCCAGTGTGGAGCGAATGAATTGGTGTGAGATTGTAATGTCCGCATGCTTGTCGCGGAACAGGTTGTTTTGCTGGCCGAAAGGTTGATTGGCGGGGTTGTAGGGTAGCCCCGTGCGGAGATCGATGGGCTGTCCGAGCGCGTTAAAGGTCAGGAAGGGAAAATTGGCAGATATGGTCTGCAGATTGTTTTCGACCTGAACCGTGTAGTACGCGGTGACCGTGGTGCGCGGCGCCAGCGCGTAATTAATCTGCGCATTTGCGTTGTAGGAGCCTTGCTGCCTGCCGTAGCCGACCGAGTAGTTGGTCGTGTCGTTCGGCGCGCCGCGAAACGCGACATTCCAGGTCAGACCGGATTGGTGATAGCCCAGAAGCGATTCGGTGCTGTCGTATCGGGTCGCCTGGTATCCTGCCCATGCGGAGATCGTATACTTAAAGTTGATATGGTAATCGGTCTCCAACACGTCCCGATCGCTGTGCCAGGCGGTATTGATGCCCGAGCCGGAGGCGTCCTCGTGATCGAGATTGATGCGCGTGACCAGCTGTCCGAACGAATCGCCCGACCCAAAGATCAAGTTGCCTTCGCGCGAGAGCTGGCTGTTCGACAGGCCGCTCGTGTTGGAGTTCGAGCCGCCATACTGTGCGCTCGAATTGGTCGAGTTGACGCGATAATAGGCGTCGAGCGTCGCGACGTCGCCGAACCGCTCCTGATAATGCGGCGTGATGGTTCCGCCGAAATCGAGGACTCGCTGGTTGCGGGGCACGAGGCCGCTCGCAGCCGGTGTAATGTAGTTGCCGTTGCCCGAATTCTCGTTGGCGTAGATCTGCGCGTCGATGTTCAGCCGGTTTTCGAACGGCGTGAACGTGCCTTCGCCGATGAGATTCTGGTCGATGCGGTCCTGGCCGGGCGTGGCGATATAGGCGCTGATGATCGGCCGGTACGACAGGTTCAGGTTGGTGCGCGCCCCCTGTGCGGCGACGTCCAGGCCTGGCATCAGCTGCGAAATGGCATCGCTTTGCTTGTGCGTCTCGGTAGCGCCGAGATTATCCGTGAGGAGCTCCTGGAACCCCAGTGACGGCGTAATGGTCCATTGCGCCGCGGAGGCGGTGCCCGCAACGCTCGCTCCGATCGCGCCGATAATCAGCCTTCGCCGCATTCCAAGCCTCTCTTCGGCTGACACCGGGCCGGCGCTCAGCGCCGGCTCCACGCGCCGCGCCGGACGGGTTCAGTAAGCCCCATAACCCCCATAGGATGTCGAGGCGATCGGCTGAGCCTTGTTGAGCACGAGCGAGATGTCGGGGCACGCGCTGATTAGATTGAGAGCCGCCACGATCTCATGCTGCTGTGTCTGTTCAGCCTCGACGACGAACACCGTTTGACCGACATGCGCCGCGAGCGTCGCAGCGTCACTGCTGACCAGGCAGGGTGCGGTGTCGAAGATGATGATGCGGTCGCGATAGCGATAAGCCATATCCTCGATCAGGTCGCGCATACGGCTGCTGGCCAGCAATTCCGGCGCGCGGTCGCTCATCGTTCCAGCCGGCAAAACGCTGAGCCTCGGGATGTTCGTTCGCAGCAGCACGTCGGCCAGATCGATCGTCGGATCGAGCAGAAGGTCGACGAAGCCGCGATTGGCTTCCAGGCCGAGATTCTGGCGAAGCGCCTGGCGACGAATGTCGGCGTCGACCAGGAGGACGTTATAGTCCTCCTCCTGCGAGATGCTGATCGCGAGGTTGGTGGAAGTGAAGGTCTTGCCCTCGCGGGGCTTGGCGCTGGTCACCATGACCAGATGGGACATGCCGCCTTCCACGCTCTTGTCGAAAGCGCGCCGGAGCAAACGCCGCTTGATCAGGCGAATCTCCTCCATCACGGGCGTGCGATCGGCCGTCCAGTCGATGGCGCCGGCGAGCGCCAGCCTGTTCATGTCCAGGACGACCTCGCGGCTGCGCTTGCCGCCGATCTCCCGCCGGGCCTGGGAGCCCGCTTCGGAGATGGTATCCGAGATGGTCTCGGGGAGCGGCGCTCCGCTGTAAGCGGGCTGCGCGTCCAGCGGCGGCAGAGGCTTGGAGGCGGCGTCAGCCGGCTCCTGTTGCGTCCCGCGGCGAAGCCTAGCGGCAGCCCGCTCGATCAGATCCATGCGCTTGTCGGCCATTTATACCAGCTTGTGTTGGCGGCCGACGAAGACGAGCAGAAGCCCGCCATAGACGATTACGAGCACCAGGCAAGCAGCCGCGAAGCCCTTGGCGCCGGTGAACCAGTATTGCGGCCGTTTGTCGAAGGTCGGAATGACCGAGATGCTGCCCAGGATCGGCAATCCGAGCGATTGCAGCCCTGTGGTCGTGCTGAACGAGCTGTCGATCTGGGTCAGCAGCAGCGCCACGCCGAGGCCCGCGCCGACGCCCGCGATCAGCGCCATCGAAAGATATAGCGGCCGGTTCGGAGCGACGGGGAGGGTCGGAACCTCGGGCGGATCGATGGTCTTGATGTCGACCTTGTCGCCCTTCTTGTCGGCCTCTTCGGCGATGTGCGCCGATTCACGCCGCGCCAGCAGCTCTTCGTAATTCCGCTTGATGACCTCGTAGTCGCGGTCGAGGTTCAGATACTCCGCGCCAACGGAGGGCGCCCGCCGCGCCTCGTCCTCGAGCTTGTCGCGATCCTCTTCGGCCGAGGCCAGATGCCGGCGGAGCGCGGCGATCTTGGTTTCCGAGTCCACCAGTTTGGCCTTGATATCGCGATAGACCGGATTTTCGACCTGCTGCGAGCTCATGCCGCCCTTCTTGGCCGGGTTTTCCTTGATCTTCGCCTCGACGGCCTGGATCTGGTGTTTTAGGGCGATCACGACCGGATGCTGCTCCGTCATCGTCGAAAGCGCGGTTTCGAGCTGCGTGTTCAACTGCTGGAGGCGAGCCTCGGGCGAAATGGCGAGCCCGTCCTCTCCCTTCGGAGTCGTCGCCGTCATCAGCGTTTGATAGGGCGGCAGCGAATCGAGCTCCTTCTGGAGATTATCGCGCTCCGCAATCGCGTCGTTCAGATCTTCGGTGATGTGCTGGACCGTGCTGCGCGCCGCGATCAAGTTCGACGAACCCGACGCGGCGTTCGGCAGCAGGTCGAAATAGCGCGTCTGGAATTCGGCTTTTTTGCGCTCGGCCTCGCGCAGCTGCGTCTCGTAGCTGTCGATCTGGGTCTGCAGAAAGCGCTGGGCGCTATCCATGTCGCTCCGCGTGTCGCCGGCGCTCGACTCCATGAAGATCGAAAGGACGTTCGACACCACGCTCTGCGCCAGCTGCGGGTCGGTGTCGCGGTAGCTGACCATGAAGAGGTTGCGCGTCTGCGGCCGGATGATGATCGAGGTCTGCAGCTGGCGAACCATTCTCTCCATGTCGGTGTTGTCGTGGACCCGCATGTCCAGGTCGGTCATGCGGATGAGCTTCTTCATGTTCGGACCGCTGAGGAGCGTCCGCTGCATCCGCTCGAGTCTGTTGTCGATGTCGTTGTTGACCGCCAGCCCCGCCAGAAGGGGCGTCAAAGCCTCGTCGGCGCTCATATAAAGGCGCGCCTCGGACTCGTAGAGGTCGGGCATGCGGGAGACGATGATCCAGCCGACGACGCACACCGCCCAGGCGACGCCGATGGCATACCATTTGCGCCGCCACATCGACCGCGCATACTGGAGAATGATGATACGCAAGGAGCCCATGACTTAGAGTCCGGTTAGAACCATGCCTGCGGGATGATCAGAATGTCGCCGGGCTGCATCGCGACATTGGCGGAGATGTCGCCGTCCTTGATCAGATCGTCCAGCCGCAACGGGATCTCCGTCTCCTTGCCGTCGACAATGCGGACGATCTTTGCCCGGTTGCCGGCCGCGAAACGGGTCAGCCCATGCACCGTGATCATCGCGTCCAGCGCCGTCATGTTCGCCTGATAGGCGATGGCCTGGGGATCGGTCGCTTCGCCGACGATGCGAATCTGCTGATCATAGGGACCGTGGAACGCCGTCACGATGACGGTAACGGTCGGATCCTGCACATATTTCTTGAGCTGGGTCTCGATATCCCTTGCCAGTTGCGTCGGCGTCTTGCCGGTCGCGACCAGGTCGTCGATGAGAGGCACCGAAAGGCGCCCGTCCGGTCGGACCGTTACGGCGCGGGACAATTCCGGAGAGCGCCAGACGAATATCTCGATCCCGTCCAACGGCCCGATGATATACATCGCGGTCGGCGTCGCTGGCTGAGTAAGGACTTCCGAGGGCTCGTTGGCCGCGCAGCCGGCGATCATGAGCACGGCGGCGGCGAGGACTAGGCGCTTCAGTGGCATGCGTCGTCCCATTAGGCTGTTTAGCGTTTCGTATAGCAGGAAGCCCCTTGGGTGGCAAAGGTCGCCTGAGGCCAAACCGGTGCTTGCGGACCCGTTGCCTCGACCTGACAGATCCTTCATTCCTTGCTCCCTTGCTCGTTAACCGGGACGCAAAACGCCGACCGCGGCCGCCCGGGTGGGTAGCCGCAAAATCAGTCTCACGCCGGTGCGATTTTGGCCGCTGCACCTTAATGCTCGATAAATATGTAAGTTCCCATTTCCCAGAGCGAAATCCGCAAATTGACCCCAAGCGTAAAAAAATACCGCGCTTTGGTCACGACAAAAGCTCGCAACCCGACCGATTGGTCGACGCCAGTCGGCCATTGGCAGCCCAGCCGGCCGTTGATATGCAGTGCGCGTCCGCCCGCTCGAGGCTGGCTGGAGGAGATTGCGATGGTGCCGCGTGTCGCGGCGGTCGTGCTAGGCGCTGTCGCCGGTATCGCCGCCCTACTGGTTCTAGCCCAGGACTGGGATTCCGCCGTAACGCTTGTCGGCATCGGAAAGCCCGCGGTCCTTGCGGTTTTGGCCGACCCGGCGCCGCGGGTCGCCTGGACCCTGTCGGTCGCAATATCGGCTTTCGCGGTCGTTGCCCTTCTGATCGCGCTGGTCGCCGGCTTCGCCGAAGTGCTGGTCGCCCGGGCTCGGATCGACGCGCTGCGTCACGATCCGGCGATGGCTGGGCGATGGAACGCCGCCGATTGGCGGGCCGCGTTCGCCCATACGGCGATCCGCGAACGCGCGGAGGCCGCGATCGCCGCCCTGTTGCCGGTCGCGGGCGCGCCCAGCGAGGTCGGCGAGCGGCGAGTCATTGCCGATCCTGCGATCTTGGTCGATCTCGATCGTTTCTGGCTCGAGCGCCTTGCGTTGGACCGAGTCGTTCTTCCTCTGCCGAACCTGCTTTTGGCGCTGGGCGCCGTCACGGCGCTCCTGCGCTACGCCTCGGGCGAGCCCGGCTGGGAGATCGCGCTCGTGGCGGGCGCGGCCGGCTGGCTCGCGATCAGAGCCGTGCACTACGCCGTGCGGCTCGTTCTGGGAATTGTCGTGGAGTTGGCGGTAGGCGCGGCGACGGCGGCGGTGCGGCCGTTGACCTCGGCCCTCTCGATCGAGCTCATTGCTTGGCGAGCCGGCGACGAGCGGCGGCGGGCCGCTGGACCGCCTTTGGCGCTGGAGCCTCCCCGTGCCGGCGGCGCGCTGACGGTCAACCGCGATGAGGCCTTTTCCGCCAGGGAGAAGGTTGAAGAGCCGGCGATCGCGCCGCTCGTGCCGACCGCCGGCGGGGTCGAGGCGGTTCTTGCGGAGATTCGGGCCGGAATCGAAGAGCTGCTCGCCGCGCCGGCGGCCAAGGGACAGGCAGAGGAGATCGCCGAATCGCTGCGCCGCGCCATTGCCGACCAGGGTGACGTGCTTCGTCAGGCCGGCGCCGAGGTTCGCGGCGGCGTCGAGGCTGTTGCCGGCCCGCTCCACGCGACCCTCGGGTCGATAGAGGCGACCGAACGGCGCCATGTCGAGCTCATGTCCGAATTGCTGCAGGTTCTCGAGAGGATAGGCGCAACGCCTTCTCACGCGCCGGCGGGCCGGAGCGAGCCGAGGATGGATTCAGTGCCCAACGCGGAGGTAGCCGACGCCCTCCGCAGCCTTCTGCGCGAATTCGACGAAAGCTAGACGAGGGAATCTAGCTCTTCGAAAGCTGGGCCAGCAGCGCCTCGGCGTCCTTCTTGCTGTCGAAGTCGCGCCCGACGGCGATCGCCTTCTTGAGAAGGTCGGCGGCCTCCGGCTTCTTGCCGGTTTTGTCGAGCGCGACCGCCAGATGGTACGAGATGTCCAGATCGTCTGGCGCGCCTGTATGGGCCTGTTCCAGGTATTTGAGGCCGTTCGCCGTGTCATCCTTCTGAAGCATGATCCAGCCCAGCGTATCATCGATCGCCGGGCTCTGCGGCGCGGCCTCATGAGCCTTCTGAGCGAAATCCAGCGCGCGGGAATCGCCGTCGAGTTGATAGATGTAGGCCAGATTGTTCAGGATCAGCGGATCGTTCGGACGGCTCTTGAGCGCGGTTTCGAAGCGCGTCCTGGCGTCCGCATAGTCCTTCTGCTGCAGCGAGAAGTTGGCCAGGTCCACCTGGGCTGCGAGATCGTTCGGATGCGCGTTGACCCAGTCCTTCAGGAGCTTGCCCGCCTGGGCCGGCTTTCCGTCCCTCATCGCTATACCGGCGAGGCGGCTCACGAGCAGCAACGACGGATGCACTTGCAAGGCCTTATTGTATGCCGCGACCGCTTCGGCCGGGCGCTTCTGCGACTGCAGATAATCGCCCTCCACCACTTGCGCCCGCGGCTGGTCGGGCATCTGCGCCGCAAGGCGTTGCGCAGCCTGGATGGCGTCGTCGGGATTACGTTGGCCCAGATAGGCGATTTCCTGAATCGCCAAGCCGATGTTGTTGGGATCCAGTTTTCGGGCCTCGCCGATCGTGGCGATTGCCCCGGCGGTGTCGCCGGACAAGGCCTGGGCTTTGGCCAGGTCGCTGCGCACCGCCGGATCCTGCGGTCGAAGCTCCGATAGGCGCTGAAGGCTGACGACCGCGTCCTTGGCGTCCTTCTTCTGCAATTCGAGCTCCGCGCGCATCGCGAAAAGCCGCGGCTCGTTCGGCTGCCGGATCTGCATGTCGCGGACGATCGCCAGAGCCGAATCCATGTCCTTTTTCACCATGTAGGCCTGGACCAGGCCGAGGGCCGCAGGAATGCTGTCCGGCTGGGCATGGTGAGCTTTGAGCCACAGATCGACCACGTCGTCGGGCTTCTTGTCGGCCTCGAGCAGCTGGCTCAGCCGCTGGAGCGCCTGTGCGTTGTTCGGATCCTTGTCGAGGATTTCGCGATACTTCGCCTTGGCGTCGTCAGGATGACCCTGCAGCGTGGCGATATAGCCGAGCTGTAGTTTGGCGGGAGCGAAATCGGGAAACTGCTTTTCGACCGCCTGATAGGCGGCCTGCGCCTCCGGCAGGTGATTCTGCGCCAGCTCGAGCATGCCGCTCATGTTTCCGGCAAGCGGATCATCGGGTCTGCGCTTCTTGAGGTCGGCAATCAGGCTTTTGGCCTTGTCCCAATCCTTGGCGCGCATATAGACGAGGATAAGCGCCTCAGTGGACGGCGCGTCGTCCGGCGCGAGCTGCACCGCCTTTTCGAGTTCGCTCGTACCTTCGGCGCTGTCGCCGGTCGCCAGATGGTTGAGGGCGAGGCCACGCAGAACCGCCGGATTGTCGGGTGCGAGCTTCTGCGCCTTTTCAAAAGCCTCGACCGCCTGCTGCGGCTTGCGGGCCCCCATATAGGCTTGCCCGAGCATGGTGAGGGCGGCAAAATCGTCCGGAGACTGGGCCGTGACCTTCTCCAGCACCTCGGCGGCTCCCGTCGAATTGCCCTTGCGCAGCATGATGTCGGCCTGGACTTTCTCGCCGATGACATCGTCCGGCACCGCCGCCAGATAGGCCGTGATTGCCGCTTCGGCCTGCTCGAGCTGCTTCAAGCTGGTTTTGACGACCGCCTGCAGGTAGTAGCCGCGCGGAAAATTGGGAAAGGCGGGGGCGATCTTGGTCAGGATCGTGTCCGCTCCGGTGAAATCCTTCCGGCGAGCGAGAATGAGCGCCTCGAGATAGTTCCCCGGAACCGACCGGTTGTTGATTCCGAGGAGAGTCTTGACGTCGGCTTCCGCCTTGGCGTCCTCCTTCTGGCCGATCAGCGTTTGCGCCCGATCGATGTAGCCCGCGATATTATTGGGCTCGGTCTTGACCGCCAGGTCGAACTGGCCGAGGGCGCCGGCGTGGTCGCCCTTGCGATTGAGGATCTCGCCCTTGAGGATGTAAGCGTCGGCGCTCGGGTTGATCTGGATGATCTCGTCGGCCTTCTTCAGCGCGTCGTCCAGCTGACCTTGCGCGTAAGCAATCTTCGCCAGTCCGAGCTTCGGCTCGATGCTTTGCGGTTCGAGCTGTTCCGCCGCCACCAGCGAGGAGCGGGCGTCGTCGATCTTCTTCAGCTGGATCTGCGCCTCGGCGCGGACCGAGAGCGTCGCCGCGCGAGCCTCGGGCGAATCTTCGTCGCGGACCGGCAAATCCTGCAAGAGCTGATCGTACTTGCCTTGCATGAGATAGGTGCGACCCAGCAGCGGGATGAGCTTGGCCTCGTCCGCGCCGTGCTCGCGCGCGGACTTCAGCTCGATCTCGGCGCCGTCGATGTCGTTGAGGCGCAATTCCAGCTTGGCGAGCTCGAGCCTCAGCTTCGGATCGTCGGGGGCGGCCTTGACTGCGTTCTTCATCTCGATCTCGGCGCCCTTCAGGTCGCCGTTCGCGATCATTTTATCGGCTTCGGCCTTGTACTTGCCGGCCTGCGCAGGGTCGCTATCGGCTGCCCAGCTCGGGGCTCCCGTGAGCGCTGGAATGATGCAAAGGGCAGCGGTGGCCAAAAGCCGAGTCACGAATCGATGAGAGCGATTCATCAAATGCCTCCCAGAAAGATCCCGGGCCGCCTCGCACGATCGCGTCGGGCGGCCTTACAGCTATGATGGTGAATCCGACGAAGCAAAGTGGCTGACTTCCATGCCAAGGCTTTCGAGCAGGCTATACAAAGTCGGCCGGCTGACGCCAAGCAGCTTGGCGGCGATCGACAGATTGCCATTGCTCTGCGCGAGAGCACGCTGGATGACCGTGCGCTCCGCCCGGTTTCGCGCGACGCGAAGGTCGAGTTCTTCGGACTCGCCCGTGGGCGGCGCCAATTCGAGATCGGCGGCGGTCAGGTGTGTTCCATCGGCCATCACCACGGCGCGCTTGATCCGATTTTCGAGTTCGCGGACATTGCCGCGCCACGGATCGGCGGCGATCGCAGCTATGGCATCGGCCGAAAAACCGCGCAGTTTCCTGTCGAACTGGACGTTGAAGCGCTTGAGGAAATAGCTCGCCAGCAGAACGGAGTCCTCGCCGCGCGCGCGAAGTGCCGGTATGCGGATGATGACTTCGTTCAGCCGGTAATAGAGGTCCTCGCGAAAGCGACCATCCGCCATCTGCGTGTCGAGATTCTGGTTGGTCGCGCAGACGATCCGGACATCGACCTGGATTTGCTGCCGGCCGCCGATCCGTTCGATGATCTGGTTCGACAGGAAGCGCAGCAGCTTTACCTGGAGCGGTTGCGGCAGATCGCCGATTTCATCGAGGAAGAGCGTCCCGGTATGGGCGCTCTCGATCTTGCCGATCGTCTGCTTGACTGCGCCAGTGAAGGCGCCCTTTTCATGCCCGAACAGCTCGCTTTCGAGCAGATTCTCGGGAATGGCGCCGCAATTGATCGCGACGAAGGGCCGCGAGCGGCGCGCCGAGAGCTGATGGACCGCTTTGGCGACGAGCTCCTTGCCGGTGCCGCTTTCGCCCAGGATCAGGACGGCAACGTCCGTCGGCGCGATCTTCTCGATGGTCCGGCAGACCTTGAGCATCTCGGCCGACGCCGTAATGATGCCGTCAATCGGGGATTTCGGAATGTTGAGCGCCGAAAGGCGGCGGTTCTCGTCCTCGAGCCTCGAGAGACGGAGCGCGCGATCGAGGATCGTTCTGAGGACGTCGATCTCGATCGGCTTCTGGTAGAAATCATAGGCTCCCAGCGACACGGCTTTCAGCGCATGTGCGCGGCTCTCGTTTCCGCTGGCGACGATGATCTTGGTTTCGGGCGCCATCGACAGGATCGCCTCGAGCGCCGCCAGCCCCTCGCTGGCGCCGTCCGGATCCGGGGGAAGCCCCAGATCGACGACGGCGATCGGCGGCCGCTCGAGCCGCATGATCTCCAGCGCCTCTTCGCGCGTGCCGGAGAGGAAGAGGACATAGTCCGACAACGCCCAGCGATACTGCCGGCGCAGACCATCGTCGTCTTCGAGAATCAATAGCTTTGGCTTGTCTTCGCTCACGAGATCACTCTTAGCATCTTCGCTGGCGGGGAAGAAAGCGCGGCGCCCGGATCGATCGGCAAGACGATCCTCATCGTCGTTCCCTTGCCGGGTTCGCTCAGCACCAGCAGATCTCCGCGTGCGGCGCGGATGATCTCGCGCGTCTGATAGGCGCCGATTCCATAGCCCTCCGACTTGGTGGAGCGGAACGGCTTGAAGAGCTGGTTGGCGATGAAATCGGCTGGCATGCCGTCGCCGCAATCGCGCACATCCACCAAGATTTTGTCGGCCTCGTGCCGCACCTCGACCCAGATCGCGGAGCCCTCGGGAGAGACTTCGGCGGCGTTGTCGAGAAGCTGGCGGAGCGCCGAATCGAGCTGGTCGCGGCTCATGCGGACCCGCTCTGTAGCCCCGTCGGTCGTGAAGCGCGCGTCCACAGGCTTTCTGGGCCGCCAGGCGCGAATGATCTCCTCGACGGCGACGGCGGGAACGAGCGTTTCGACGGCCCCCGCCTCGCGGTTGGCGCGGAGCTGCGCCAAGAGCTTGTTCATGCTCCCGACCGAATGTCGCACGGTTTCGAGGACGTCCTTCTGAAACTCGGGATCGTCGGCGTGCCGCTCGCCATTGGAGAGGACGAGCGACAATTGGCTGACCAGGTTCTTGATGTCGTGGACGACGAAGGCGAAGCGCTGGCCGTAATCATGAAGCTGGCGCGCTTCGACGAGCGCGCGTGCCGCCTGCTCTTCGGCCAGATAGCTCGCGACCTGGCGTCCGACGATGCGGAGCAGGTCGTAATTCTCCCAGTTGAGACGGATGGGCGCCCGGGGCTCGTTCAGAAGAATGAATCCGAGCAGCCGTCCGAGATGGCTCAACGGAACGGCGAGCCAGGCTCTCGGCAGAGCCGTCAGCGTTTCGGGGATGGGTTGCTTCTCGCCGGCTTTTGCAAATTCGACGATCCAGGCTCCGCCGCGGAACGATTCGGCGAATTCGGGTCCGACCGGGGCGGCGCCGATCGGCACGTTCCAGGACGCGACGGGCGCGAAGGCGGTGTTGTCCCGATCGTGAAGCCACAGCATGCCGGCCGGGCTGTCGACCGTGTCGGCGACCGCCCGAATCACCCTCACACCAAGCTGCTCCCCCGAGAAGGAAGGGTTCGACAGCGTGTCGATGAAGGTGAGCCAGACATGGCGATAATCATACCGGTAGGTGAAGAAATTGTGGAAAATGAACGCGCGGAGCCGCGATCGGGCGCCACCCGAGGTAAACAGCACGGCCACCAGCAGAATGCCGCCGAAGATCAGCGTGATCTCGAGCACCGGACCCCAGGTCACGCCAATGTCCCGCAGAATCTCGCCGGCGATCCCGATAGACAGCAGGAAAAGGCCGCTGATGACGAGGGTGGAGCTGTAGAACACGACGCTGCGCGACACGTGGATATCCACCAACCAGCGACGGTTCCGGGCGGCCGCCAGGGCGATCAAGGGCGCGGTGATGGCGTCGACCGGCGCGCGAGCGACAAACAGATCCGGCGACAGTCGGTGGAACAGGGCCGCGTCGGCATAGAGGGCGATATCGAACACGAAGAGAGCGCCGATCCCGATGCATAATAGATTGATATGCCAGCGGGATTCGGGAATCGCGTTGCGATAGAGGTTTTCCAGCAGCAGGAACCCCCAGATGCCGAGCAGCATCTTGAGTACCCAGTCGCCCATTCCAAGCCAGGCCTGCGACAGCTCTGGAACGATCGGGAGCTCGATAGCCAGGCAGGCGACCGTGAAGGCGAAGATCGGCCCGAACAGCGTCCAGATGGGCACGCGGCGGCGTTCCGCGAGCACGCCGCCTAGCAGATGCGCGGTGAACAGCGCCCACGCGGCGACTCGAATCGTCTCGATGGCGGCGACCGTGCGATCGTATCCACCACCGACGCTGATCGTTCCAGACCAAGCCGCCGTCGCGAGCGATGCCGCCGCCAAATAGAGGCCGGTGCGGCTGACTTTGCCCCGCACGAGAACGAGAGTCGCGAGAACGAGGAAGACGGCCGCGCAGGCGCCGTGCAGAACTCCGGATGCGGACGCGTAGGTCATCGCTGCGGCGCGTTGCTGCTAACGCGCGCCCTCCTGCAGAAGAATGACACGCACGGTCGACAGCAAGATCACGAGATCGAGGAACAGGCTGCGATTCTTTACGTAGTAGAGATCGTAGGACAGCTTCTGCCGCGCGTCCTCAAGCGATGCCCCGTAGGGATAGTTGATCTGCGCCCAGCCGGTGATGCCCGGCTTCACGCAATGCCGCTCGCGATAGAAGGGGATCGCCTCGCTCAGCTGATCGACGAAGAAGGGACGCTCAGGACGCGGTCCCACAAAGCTCATATCGCCGCGGAGCACGTTGATCAGCTGTGGCAGCTCGTCGATTCGGGTCTTGCGGATAAAGGCGCCGACGCGAGTGACGCGCGGATCGCGAAGTTTGGCCCATTGGGGCGCGCCGGCATTTTCCGCGTCCTGCCGCATGCTGCGGAACTTCAAAACCTCGAAGGGCTTGCCCTGAAGGCCAACGCGCTGCTGGCGATAGAGGATCGGGCCGGGGCTCTCCAGCTTGACCAGCACCGCGGCCGCCAGCGTGATCGGCAGCGTGATCAGCAGGAAAAAAGCCGACACGCCGACGTCGAACAGACGCTTCAGCCCGTCGCTGACGATCCCGCGCGCGAAGCCGCTGCCGAAGATCAGCCAGCTTGGCCTCAACTCGTCGAGGTCGAGGCGGCCGGTCTCGCGCTCCCAGAAGGTCTGATAGTCGAGCACCTGGATGCCGTCGATTTTACACATGAGAAGCTGGCTGACCGGCAGGCCGCGGCGATCCTCGAGGGCGACGACGATCTCCGACGCGCGGGCGCGCCGCACGATGTCGAGCCAGTCGGCCGTGGGCTGAGCCGTGGATGCCTGCTGAAGCTCCTGTTCGGTGGCGCGACGATCGCGGCCGCGTCCCGATCCGCCCGGATCGAACGAGCCGACGACAGTGAAATAATGGTTTGCGCCCTTGGCGACCATTTGCCGGATCATGGCGGCTTGCGTTCCGGCGCCCAGCAGGAAAACGCGCCGCTTCAGAAATTCCTGGCGGTTGGCGAAGCCGAAGGCGACGCGGGTGAAGAGGATGACCACGAGCCAGACCAGCGGCGCTTTGATCGACCAGAAAGTGCTGGCGTTGGCGCTCTCGTAGAGCTGCTCATGGAAGAGCGCGGTGCAGGCGATGTTGGCCGGAACCACCAGGGCGAGAGCCACCAGCACCTTGATCGCCATGCCGCGATAATCGGCGATGACGGAGGAATCGTAGAGGCCCATGGCCAACATGGCCACGCCCGCTATGCCCGCGAAAAGGAAAGAGAACTGCCCGAGCTGCCCGCGCAGCTCGCCCAGTATCTGGGGAGAATGGATGCCGGTCGACAAAAGGTAGTAGACACTCGCGCCCAGCACGAGCACTTCCAATAAACCGAGCGCCAGCATTTTGATCGGGACGAAATGCCCGAAGAGTCTCAGCATGCCAAACTCCAGCGCTTCACGACCGACCGGTGCATACACCGCCCGTCAGCCGTCAACCAATCCCGTGTCCGCCGCTTTCGCGACGGGCTCGGCAAAGGGTACCAGACGGAAGACAGCCTCTCGAGCGATAAGCCTACTGGAGTTTAGGCCGAAACTCAATTAAGAAATCAATAAATGACATACAATTATACTAAAATCCGAACCACATTATTCGTGCCCTATAACCAATGACATTCGAAAGGAATGACCAACTTTCCGGTAAGTCGGATTTGGTCAAATCATTTAGAGCTGGCAGACCAATTGAGCATATAAACGGATGCTTGATGAGTAATCCCAACAAGTATTTCACTAATCTGTCCCTCCGATGACACAGGTTCTCGACGGTTTCGTGGGATTGCTTAGGGCCATCGTTACGGCGGTGGTCACTCCGCCTGCCGGATTTCTCTGGCTCGCACTGCTGGGTGTGTTGCTCGGCCGGATTCTGACCAGGTCGGGCCGGCTGCTGGGGGGCGTCGGATTGGCCGGCCTCTACATCACGGGGACCCCCATCGCAAGCCATGCGCTGATGTCGGGCTTGGAGGCGACCGAGCCTTCCCATCTCGAAACGCCGCCGCCTTCCGCAATTATTGTCCTCGGCGGCGACGGCCATCTGGCAAAGGACAATCCCGAGGGCGCGGTTCCCGGCCCGGTGTCGATCGAGCGGCTGGCTGGAGGCGCCGCGCTTGCGCGCGAGACCGGCCTTCCGGTCCTCATCACCGGCGGTTCGGTAGGACACGGACAGCCGCCGGTCTCCGATCTCATGGCTGCAAGCTTCGAGCATGATTTCGGCCTCGCTGCGAAATGGCGCGAAGAACGCTCCGAGAACACCTGCGAGAATGCGTCGCTTTCGGCGCCGATTCTGCGCCATGCCGGTATCGCTTCGGCCTGGGTCGTCACCCACCCTTGGCATATGAAACGCGCGCTGCTGTCGTTTCAGCGCGCAGGCTATCCGGTCCGTCCGGCGCCGCTAGCCGTCGAATTTTACGAGTTCGAGGGATTCTCGGACTTGCTGCCACACATGACCGGCTGGGTTCGCAGCTATTACGCGTTTCATGAATGGATCGGCTTGTTCGCCTACCGGATGGGCGCCTGTCCGCACTCGAGCTCATGACTCTGTCGCTCGCAAGCTATCCGTCGCTGGAGGCTCTGCCGTCCTCGGCCCAGGCGATCCTGGACGGGCCGGGATCGCAGGATCTATTCGCGAGCCGCCCCTGGTTCGAGACATTTGTCTCGGGGGGCTTGAGCGCGGGTGCCCGGCCGATCTTCTTCGTTCTCGAAGACGAGGCGGGTCGCGCGCAGGCGCTCCTGCCATGCCAGGGCGCCGGCGCCGAGAGCGGGCTCGGTCATCCGGCGGTCGCGAGCCTCACCAGCTTCTATAGCTGCGACTTCCGTCCGCTCATCGCGCCGGCGCTCGATCCGGACGCGACGGCCTTTGCGCTGGGACGTGCGCTCGCGATGCGATTGGCGCGAGAGCCCGTTATCCGCATCGATTCCCTGGACAGCACCCTCGGCACATTGGGCCCTCTTCTCGATGGGCTGAAGCGGCCCGGTCGCGCGCTGCTGCGATACGAGCATTTCGGTCGCTGGTGGGAGCCGCTGGAGGGGATCGGCTTCGACGCCTATCTGGCCGCGCGCGACGGCGCGCTCCGCGAGGTCGTCCGCCGGAAAGGGAATCGGCTCGCCCGCGAGAATGGCAGTCTTACGCTGGTCGCCTCTGACGAGGTTGAAAAGGGTATCGCGGATTATGAGGCCGTCTATGCGCGAAGCTGGAAGGAGCCGGAGCCCTTTCCCGACTTTCAGCCGATGCTGATGCGCGCGCTTGCTCGCGCGGGTTGGCTGAGGCTCGCCATCTGCGCCGTGGAGGGACGGCCGATCGCGGCGCAGCTCTGGGTCGTTGTGGCCGGACGCGCGACCGTGCTCAAGCTCGCGCACGACAAGGCGTTCGATCGGCTTTCGCCGGGGACGCTGCTGACATCCTTCGCAATTCGCGCGCTCATGGAGCGGGATCGTATTACGGCCCTCGATTTCGGACGGGGGGACGACCCGTACAAGCGCAGCTGGACCACGCGCCGCACGCCGCATATCGGGGTGCTTTGGACGAGTCTCGTCCGGCGGCCTATCATGGCCGGCCGCCATTTGCTGGGCGAGCTATTCCGCCGCCGGGGACGCGGATCGTCCGACGGGGAACGCGCTTCTTAGCCTCGCCCAGACCTGAAGGCTCGCCGTCACAGCATGGCTCTCGGGCCCCGGCGGTCGGCCGCAAGCGCGCCAAAGGCCGAGCACCACGCCGACATAGATCAGTGCGCCCGCCAGAGACTCCGAGGCGAGCTGGGCTCCCATTACGGGAAGTGTGCCGGCTTGCGGCCAAACCGTCTGCATCAGCAGCACCCCCGCGGCCATTATCAGCACCGCCACCATGATTCGCCAGGTCGCACGGAACGTGATGCCGAGCAGATCGCCGACGATATGCGTGACCTGCCCGTACCAGATCGCGGTGCCGACGAAACTCGTCGTCGCCATCGCGATCGCCGCCCAGATGACTCCATGCGTGATGCCCGCCCAGATCACCAAAGCCGTGCGGATCGTGATGTTGATGACCATGATGCCAACGAATCTGCGCTGGCGGTCGAGCACGACATAGAGGTTGTGAGTGAGGTCGCCGACGGCTTCGGAGAGGAAATAGATCGCGCAGATTTGGATCAATGGCGCAGCGCCGACCCATTTGGGCCCGAGCGCGAGGGGTTCGACGAGCCCGGCCACCAGCGCAATTCCGACCGAGGCCGGGGCGATCATCATCAGCATCAGCGACAATCCTTCGACGAACTGCCGCCCCAACCTTTCACGGTCCTCGAGGACCTTGGCATAGCCCGAGTACATGGGCTGGCGAATCGGAGCGGCGATCTCGCTCGCTGGCAGCTCGGCGATCTGATAGGACTGCTGAAAGAGGCCGGCGGCGGCCGCTCCGCCGACACGCCCCAACAGCATCACCATCGTGTAGTCACGCACCAAATAGAGAAGGTTGGTGGCGAAGAGCCATTTCGAGAAATCGAGCAGTTCCCCGGCTGCCTTGAACGAAAAGCGTGGACGGTATGGGTGCAGAAGGTAGCTGGCAGGGGTCTGGATCAATTTTGGCCCGACATAGCCGATCACGAGGGCCCAGGCATTGTGGAGGATCAGCGCCGCCGGGATTACGAGCAGGAACCCCACGATCTTGCCGAAAATCTCGTACCAGAAGATCCGCTCGAATTGGAGCTCACGCCGGAACTGAATGAGTCCCACACTCTCGAATCCCTGAATCACCGGGAGAAGGGCAAGGGCGCGGGTGATGTCGAGCAGGCGCGGCTCGTGCATGGTCTCGGCCACCAGCGGCGCCGAAAAGAACATCAGCGCACCGACAACCAGCCCTCGAATGACCAGAAGGGTCCACGCGGTATCGAAATGGACCCGCTGAGGCTGCTTCATCTTGATGAGCGCGAGTGAGAAGGAAAACTCGGTCATCGAGTCGAGCACGTTGAAGGCGACGCTGCCCATGACCGCCAGTCCGAAGGCGTCCGGAGCCAGGATCCGGACCAGGATCAGGGTGCTGATCAGGCCGACGGATTTGAAGAAGAAGCGCTTCAGCACCATCCAGGCGGCGCTCTTGGCGACTCGGCGGCCGAGATGCCGGTCTGCGAATGACTCGGACGGTGCGTGAGAGATGCCGGGACTAGAGGACACGCATCGACCTCAGTAGGGATGGAACGATGGCCCGCCCGGGCCGAGGCGCTCCGGCCGGGCCCTTATAGCGCGTTTCTCGGGGCGGGCAACTCGGCATCGAGACCCTGGAAGTGTTTGGGATGCCGAGCTGCCTCGCAACCAAGACCTAAAGACGTTTCGTCAAAATGCGATTAATTACACCGAGTTCCGCCCCGCGCAGCGGGCATCGGCCGGCGCTGCCGAACCCTCCGGCCGCCATTTGCCCAGAGAATGGCGCGATCATTGCCTACCGCCCGGCCCTCGCGTACAAATATCGACCCCGCATCGCAATCCCCGTCGGTCATGAAATTCATTATCGAACGCGCCCGGCTCCTCCCGTCCCTTGCCCATATTCAAAGCGTGGTCGAGCGTCGGAATACGATCCCCATACTGTCGAACGTTCTCCTGAAGGCGGCGGACGGCGCGCTGGCTCTTTCGGCGACCGACATGGACCTGGAAATCGCCGAGTCGGTGCCGGCCGACATCACGCGACCTGGCGCGACTACCGCGCCCGCGCATACGCTCTATGACATCGTTCGCAAGCTGCCGGACGACAGCCGCATCGAATTCGAGACCAACCCCGAGAACGGATCCCTTTCGGTGCGGGCCGGGCGTTCCAATTTCCGCCTGGGTTGCCTGCCGACCGAGGATTTCCCGCAAATGGCCGGCACCGCAATGCCGATCAGCTTTATGCTGGGCGCAGCCGATCTGCGGACGCTGATCGACCGGGCCCGCTTCGCGATCTCGACCGAGGAGACTCGCTATTATCTGAACGGTATCTATCTCCATGCCGCCAAGGCTGGCGACGTGCCGGTCCTGCGAGCCGTGGCGACCGACGGCCATCGGCTGGCACGGGTCGAGATGCCGTTGCCGGTCGGCGCGGCCGAGATGCCGGGCGTGATCGTTCCCCGCAAAACCGTGGCCGAGGTCCGCAAGCTGCTCGAGGATGTTACGAACCCGATCGCGATCTCGCTTTCCGACACCAAGCTCCGCTTCGCCTTCGATAGCGTCGTGCTCACGTCCAAGCTGATCGACGGCACTTTTCCCGATTATGAACGGGTGATCCCGTCTGGGAATGATAAGGTGCTGGAAGTCAATCCGCGGCAATTCGCAAGCGCGGTCGATCGGGTGGCAACGATCGCCACCGAGAAGACTCGGGCCGTCAAGCTCAGTATCGACCGCGGCGCGCTGACCGTTTCAGCGAGCAGCCCGGAAAGCGGCAGCGCCAATGAGGAGCTCGAGGTCCGTTACGACGCGACGCCCCTCGAAATCGGCTTCAACTCTCGCTATCTGTTGGACATTACCCAGCAGATTGAAGGCGATGGCTGCCGGCTCACCATCGCCGACGCCGCATCGCCGACCGTCATTCGTGACACGTCCGATGCGAGCGCGCTCTACGTTTTGATGCCGATGCGGGTTTGAGGATTGGGTTTTCATTGATCGCAGCGCGCATTCCAGCCGCCCTCGACGCATCGTCTCTTTCAAGGCAAGCGGCGCCGGCCATATCGGCCTGGGTCGCGCGGCTGACCCTGACCGATTTCCGCTGCTACCAGCGCGTACGTCTGGATGCGCATCCCGGGCCGGTCGTACTGACCGGTCCCAACGGCGCCGGCAAGACCAACCTGTTGGAAGCCCTGAGCCTGTTGTCTCCCGGCCGAGGGCTCAGAAGCGCGAAGCTCGGCGATTTGCAGAGGATCGGCAGCCCCGAAGAGGCGGCTTGGGGAATCGCCGCGTCAATCGAAGGCGGGGGCAGCGAGGTCCGCATCGGCACCGGGCGCGAGCCGGGTACCGAACGGCGCACGGTCCAGATCGAAGGGAAACCGGTAAAGAGCCAGGCCGCGCTGGCCGATCTGCTGTCGGTCGTCTGGCTGACGCCGCAGATGGATCGACTGTTCGCGGAAGGCGCGCGCGGCCGACGCAAATTCCTCGATCGGCTGGTCTTCGGCCTCGACCCGGCTCATGCGGGGCGGGTGACGCGACACGACACGGCTCTCAGGCAACGCGCGAAGCTGTTGGCCGAGCGCCCCGGCGAGGGCGCATGGCTCGATGCGCTCGAGGCCGAGCTTGCCCAGACGGGCGTGGCGCTGGCAGCTGCGCGTGTCGATATGGTGGCGCGCCTCACGGCGGCGCTGGCGGCAGCAGTCGGTCCGTTCCCGCGCCCTGTCCTGGCCGCCGCGGGGCCGGTGGAGGCGCGACTCGCAGAGGAGCCGGCGCTGGCGGTCGAGGATTGGCTCAAGGCGGAGCTGGCGAGGAGCCGAGGGATAGACGCCGCGTCGGGCGAGACCCGCATGGGCGCCCATCGCGGCGATCTTGCGGTCACTCACGCTGAGAAGGGGGTGCCGGCGGCGCTCGCCTCGACCGGCGAGCAGAAGGCGCTTCTGGTGGCGATCGTGTTGGCGGCGGCGCGGCTGGCCGCAGCGGAGCGGGGCAGGGCGCCGATCCTGCTTCTGGACGAGGTTGCGGCGCATCTGGACGAGAATCGCCGCGGCGCGCTGTTCGAGGAGATTTTGGCCATGCGTACGCAGGCCTGGCTCACCGGAACCGACCGTGCCCTGTTCGATCCGCTGGGCGGTCGCGCCCAGCATTTTGCGGTCCGCGAGGCCCGTGTTTTGGGGATCTAGCGCACCTGCCGGGCTGGGTTCCCCTGCCTCTGATCGGTTAACATGGGAGCCTGATTCGCTCCGTCCGAATTCGAGAAAGCTTGAGACGAAATGACCGATGAATCATTGAACGGCGCGGGCGGCGACGAGGAGTACAACGCGCAGTCCATCAAGGTGCTGCGCGGCTTGGATGCCGTCCGCAAGCGGCCGGGCATGTATATCGGCGATACCGACGACGGCTCGGGCCTACACCACATGGTGTACGAGGTCGTCGACAATGCGATCGACGAGGCACTGGGCGGCTACGCCGATTTGGTGCAGGTCACGCTGAACCCCGACGGCTCGGTGACTGTCTCCGACAACGGCCGGGGCATTCCGACCGGGATCCATGATGAGGAGGGGGTCTCCGCCGCCGAGGTCATCATGACCCAGCTCCATGCCGGCGGTAAGTTCGACCAGAACGCCTACAAGGTTTCGGGCGGCCTGCACGGCGTCGGCGTCTCGGTCGTCAATGCGCTGTCGGAGTGGCTCGACCTCAGGATTTGGCGCGACGAGGCGGAATGGTTCATGCGCTTCCGTCATGGCGACGCCGAGGCGCCCCTGGCGCGGCTGGGACCTGATGGCGGGAAGAAGGGAACCGAGGTCACCTTCCTGCCGTCCTCCGAGACCTTCTCCAAGACAGAGTTCGACTTTGCCACCATCGAGCACCGGCTGCGTGAGCTCGCTTTCCTCAATTCCGGCGTGCGCATCGTGCTCACCGACAATCGGGGCGTCGAACCCCACAGGGTGGAGCTGGCCTATTCCGGTGGTCTCGAAGCCTTTGTCAGCTGGCTCGATCGCTCGAAGGTCGCGCTCCAGAAGCCTGCGATCGCGGTCAAGGGGACGCGCACGGGCGAGTATGGCGCCGACATCGTCGTCGAGGCGGCGCTCGAATGGACCGACTCCTATCACGAGACGATGCTCTGCTTCACCAACAACATCCCGCAGCGCGACGGCGGAACTCATCTCGCGGGCTTTCGGGCGGCGCTGACGCGTACTGTGAACGCCTATGCGGTGGAGAGCGGGATCGCCAAGAAGGAGAAGGTGACACTGTCGGGCGACGACATGCGCGAGGGGCTTACCTGCGTGCTCTCCGTCAAGGTGCCCGATCCGAAATTCTCGAGTCAGACGAAGGACAAGCTGGTCTCGTCCGAAGTGCGGCCTGTCGTTGAGCAAGTCGTCGCCGATACGCTCTCCACCTGGTTCGAGGAGCATCCCGCCGACGCCCGCAAGATCGTGCAGAAGGTGGTCGAGGCTGCGATCGCTCGTGAGGCGGCGCGCAAGGCGCGCGATCTCACGCGTCGCAAGGGCGCGCTCGACATGGCGTCGCTTCCCGGCAAGCTCGCTGACTGCCAGGAGCGCGATCCGGCGATGAGCGAGCTCTTCCTGGTCGAGGGCGATTCGGCCGGCGGCACGGCAAAGCAGGGACGCGACCGGCGCTTCCAGGCGATTCTGCCGCTGCGCGGCAAGATCCTGAATGTGGAGCGCGCACGCTTCGACAAGATGTTGTCATCGGCGGAGATCGGCACGCTGATCGCCGCGATGGGCACTGGCATCGGGCGCGAAGAATTCGATATCGGGAAGGCGCGTTACCACAAGGTCATCATCATGACCGACGCCGATGTCGACGGCAGCCACATCCGCACGCTGCTTCTCACTTTCTTTTATCGCCAGATGCCGGACCTGATCGACAAGGGTTATCTTTACATCGCGCAACCGCCGCTCTACCGCGTGAAGCGCGGCAACTCCGCGATCTATCGCAAGGATGACCGCGAGCTCGACGAATATCTGATTCAGGCCGGTGTCGAAGATTGCGCATTCCGACTTCATGACGGATCGGTCTCGACCGGCGCCGATCTTGAGTCCATGGTGCGCGAGGCGCGCGCCGGCCGTCAGCAAATCCAACAGATCGTGCGGCGCGTCGGTAATCAGGCGCTGGTGGAGCAAGCGGCCATCGCTGGAGCTCTCAATCCGACGACGCTGTCCGATCCGGCGCGTGCGGGCGAAGTCGCGGCGTATCTCGCTCGCCGTCTCGATTCATTGGCGCTCGAATCCGATCGCGGCTGGCGCGGCGTGGCGAGCGAGAGCGGCATCACGCTGTCGCGGACGCTTCGAGGCGTGACCGAGACGCATACGCTCGGCATCGACGTATTGCGGAGCGCCGAGGCTCGGCGCCTCGATCAGAATGCCGCGCTGCTTCGGCAGCGCTACGAGAAGCCGGGCGCCTTCCTGCACAAGGACAAGCCAATCGCGACGATCAATGGTCCCTGCTCGCTGTTCGAGGCGGTGCTCGATCAGGGCCGCAAAGGCCTCACGATCCAGCGTTACAAAGGGCTGGGTGAAATGAATGCCGATCAGCTCTGGGACACGACCCTCGATCCCAATGCGCGCTCGCTGCTTCAGGTGAAGGTCGCGCACACTGATGAGGCGGAGGAAATCTTCTCGACTCTGATGGGCGATGTCGTCGAGCCGCGCAAGGATTTCATCCAGCGGAACGCGCTGGCGGTGAGCAATCTCGACGTGTGAATCGCCGGCTGGCCGGATCAGCTTGCTTGCGGGTCGGCAGACCGGTCGCGCCGCGGGTCTCAAATCTTCGCCAAATGCGCAAGCAAACTCGGCGTTTTGATTCAGGCCGCGCTTTCGGCGATGCCGGTCAGGAATTCGAGGTGCCAGCGCATGGCGTCGGGCGTCATCGGATAGGCGCCGTCCGGCAGCGCACGCATGATCGAGGCGCGGTTGAGGTGCGCGAATTCGGTCTGGAGCCTTACTGCGAGCGAGGTCTTCAGTCCCGCCTTCCAGGCGAGAGACACGATTCCTTTCGCGCTGTGAGCGGTCAGCACGCGATCGATTGCGCCGAGCGGCAGGCCGCTGCGAATCGAAAGCGCGGCACGAACGAAATTTCTGTCCCTTGCGGTAATCGCTTCCGCCAGGGGATCGTCGCCGAGCTTGCCTTCGTCGTGAAGCTTGCGAGCGCGCTTCAGCGCCGCGCGAATCGGATCTTCGCCCTCGGTGCCGGACGTCTTCGCCTCGTCGGTGAGACGCGTGGCAATAACGTGCGACAGCTCGCGCTTCAGCTCCGGATCGAGATCCGGCCGTGCTTCGAGCACCGCCAGCAGATTGGATGCAACGAATTCCGCCAATCGGCGAATCGCCGCAAGGGGCAGCCGCGGGCGCCGCGCGAGAGGGTCGTGCCAAGCGACGACTCCCGGCGCGCGATCAACGAGCTTCTCCAGGGTTTCTTCGCGAATTTGCGCACTGGGATTCGAGAGCAGCGCGGTGATGGCGTCGACGTCGTTGGAGCTCTCGATCGCGTCGGTCACACATTCCGTGACGCGCTCGCGTCGAGCGATTGCCGACCGCGCGCCCGCGATCGGATCACCGTTGATGATGGCCAGAAGATCGTTATCGGTCAGAACAGGCGAATATTGCAGGATCGGCCCGGCGACGCTGATCTCGCAATCATGGGCCAGGCGCCGGACGATCTCCGCCGGCGCATCGGCGCGATCCTTCAACACCTCGGCCAGGATCTCGCGCACGCGGGCGATCTGATCCTGCACCAGGATCTCGAGCACTTCATAGGTCGCGCGGCGCACGCGGTCCTGCTCGTCCGGCGTGAGACCCGGCGCCAGACGCGCGATCTTTTGCGCCAGGTCCTCGCGCACATGCGAGTCTCGGTCGCGTGCCAACAGAAGATCCGCCTGCACTGGTGTCGCTTCGTTGAGAGCGACCGCCGCGCGGACGGTGGAATCCGGATCCTGGGCCAGCAGATAGAGGAATTCCGGCTTGACGCCGGTATGACCGGCAGCTCGCCGCCGATCAGCCGCAAGCGGGCTGGCGGAAAGCTTCTTCGCGTCCTCGTAAGAGAGGGGATTCAATGTAGGCCGCCCGAAGACGCGCGACAGCAGCCCCTTCATTGCGTCGCCTCCGCCGCCTCGGCGATCGCGAAGCCGGTCTTCTGGCGCTTGGCGCGATACATGGCGATGTCGGCGCGCATCGAGATCTGGTCGATCGTCTCGGGCAGCGCAGGGTCATAGAGAGCAACCCCGATGGAGGCTCCGAAGGGCCGCACGGGATCGCCGGTTCGGTCCGCAAGCGCGCGGAACTTAGCCAGAATGGCCGCGGCGCGATCCTGCGCGGTTCCGCGATCGGCGCCATCGAGCCAGAGCACGAACTCATCGCCGCCAATACGTCCGGCGACATCGCTGGGCCGGGTGCTGTCGCGGAGAATGGCGGCGACTTCATTCAGAATGGCGTCGCCTTCGCGATGTCCGCGAACGTCGTTGACCAGCTTGAAGTTGTTGAGGTCAATGAAGAACAGACAGCCCTGCTCGCGGTCGTGATCAAGACGCTCGATCCGCCGACCGACCTCCTCGTGGAAGGCGCGGCGGTTGAAGAGACCGGTCAGAGCATCGAGCCGCGATTGCGAAAGCGCCGTCTCGAGGCTCACAAGGCGCGCGATGGAGGCGCCCATCGGACGTTCGGCCGCGTCGAGAATCGGTCGATCCTCGTCAGTGAACAGTCCGCGCTCGAGCGCCCGCCAGAAGAGCGCCACGCCATTGGGCGATCCGCGGAAGCTGGTGCGGACGCCAACCAGATGCAGATCGCCGCAAAGATCGTCGATGGGGAGGCCTTCGCCGATCAGCGCCAAACCCTGAGCGCCGATTTCGTCGCTGAAACCCTCGCCCCAGCGCGCGATCTCGATCAGGTCGCCAGCCTCCGATTGCCGCAGGACGGCGCCGCCGGTGGCGCAGATGGCGAGTCCCACCGTCGATGCCGCCTGCATGAGCGCGGCTTTAGGGTCGGTTTCCTCCTCGGTCGCCGAGGCGAGTCGGTTGCTGAGCTGACCGTTGAGCCGCGTCTGCGCCGTTTCGCGATCGCGCCGGCGCTCTTCCGTCACCCTGCGACAGAGGCCGCGGCTGCCGCGCCAGGAACCGTCAGGATCGCGAAGGGGAGCGGCCGAAACGCTGAGGCATTCGGTCGAGCCGTCGGCCGCGCGAAACCAGATGTCGTCATTCTGAAGGAAGCTTCGCGCCTGAAACACCTCCGGAAGCGGCCCTTCGCCCTCCGGCATGACCAGAAAATCGCCGACCAGGCGCCCGACCATTTCGCGTGGCGACCAGCCAAGCGCGCCCTCGAGGGAGACGAAGGTGAAATTGCCCTCCGTATCGGTCTCCCAGCAGAAGTCGCAAATCGCTTCGACGAAATTCTTGTAGCGCTGACGGCTCTCCACCAGCGATCGATGGAGCGCGTTGGCGAATTCGAGTGGGCGCAGCAGCACGAGCGCGCGCGCGCCGTCGCCGACCGGCAGGAACGTGGCTTCGACCGGGACGTCGCCGCGCACGGTCAATATTTCAACAGAGGCGGCGGCGCGTTCGATCGCGGCGACCGCCCGGCTCTTGAGATCCGGCCAGGACGCTTCCGCACCCAGACCGGCGGCCAGAGCTGAGCCGTTGTCGAGATTTTCGACGCGGCCGTTCCGCTCCATCAACAGAACCGCTCCCGGAAAGCTGCGCAGTATCTCTCGAGGGAGAGAAATCGAGTCGGCTTCGAGGATTTTGGGAGTCGCTGCTGCGATGCCGGTCGCGGCTTGGAAGAGGCCCATCTTTTCTGCCCGGGAAGTCTGATTTTTCTACAGTAACACCCGGGAATTAAAGGAAAGTAAGTTCTCGGAAATTTTTTCCTAGTGCGCGAGCGGGTCGGGCCGGAGCTGGAACTTGACTGCCTTGCCCATCGTGCCCTCGCCGCCCTCGATGTGCCAGAGCGGCACCTCGGCGTAATTCGACCAGAGGCCACGGCCCTTCCAACCCGCCTTGGGATCATCGACCCGCTCGTCCATGCCGCGGCTGTAGAAGCCCATGGGATAGGGCACGCGCATCACCACCCATTTGCCGGTGTCGGGCATGAGCGCCAGAAGCGAATCGGAATTGGTCCCGGGCATGATCGGGATGTCCTTGCCGAGGCCGAGCACGTCGAACTGATCCACGAACATCAGATAGTGCCAGTCGGCGCCAGCGTTGGTGCCTGTGATCTTGGGGCCCGGCGAAAGGTAGATCGTCCAACCCTCGGGACAATGCTGCCCCGTTGCGGTCGGGCCATTCAGCACCTTGCATTTACGGCGGTCGAAGCGGCCGAGGTGGCCGGAGCCGAAATCGACCCAGGCGACGCCGTCATCATCGACGTCGACCGCGCGCGCATTGAAAGCCGCGTATTCGCCGTTCGGCAGCTTGGGCGGCTCATAATATTCCGTGCGGCAGGTCTCGGGCGGGTTGGAGCCGGGGTCGAGGCGGATGAGACCGCTCGGCACATAGGGCGTGAATTTCGCATACCAGCTGATGTCGGTTTTGGGATCGACGCTCATGCCGTAGAGGAAGCCGCTGATCCGCGTATCCTTGGTCGGATCGGGGCCGGGAGCGGCACTGTTCTTCTGAGCGTCCTTCTTGACTCCGCCCTGTTCGCCCTGAACGGCCGCCATCCAATCGCCCGGCTGGTTCCATTGCGCGCTGTCGGGCGTGATCTTTCCGTCGCCATTGGTGTCGAGCACCATCGGGCACCAGCCGACGGCCTTCGCCGCGTCGTGGGTCTCGTCCCAGATCCGCGTGTTGATCCAGCCCATGACGTTGGCGTCGCCGCTGAAATAAAGCGTGTTGTCCTTGTCGGTGGTGAATTTGAGATGGAGGTTGCCCCAGCAGACCGGGATCATGGTCAGCTTCTTGGTGTCGGGCTCGAACAGCGCGATGTGGCGCCCGAGCTTGCGGCCGTTGGGGAAGTATTTGGCGTATTTGCTCAAGGCTCCGTCGGTGCAGTAGGCGGGGTCATCGCCTTCGCCGAACTCCGTGATCGAAATCCAGACGCGGCCCTTCTTGTCCTCAGTCGGCGTGTGGACCGCGAAGGGCACGCCTTGGGCGTCGTCGGGCACATGCATTTCAGAGATCTGCGCGGTCTTCGGGTCGAGAAAGATGAGGTTGTGGTTGATGTTGTCGATTCCGAAGATAGTGCCGCCGGCGCTCACATTCGGGTCGCGCTTGTCGCTGGCGATCAGGTCGTGGACGAAATGGCCGCCGGCCCAGTCCCATTCGGAGATCACGAGGTTGCGCTCGACACCTGCCGGGCGCGGCGGCGCTTCGGGCGGGACCTCGCCTTTGGCGATCCGGTCGCTCCAGTCGGCGAACATCTTCAAGCCGCGCTGGCGTCCGAACCGCGCCATGTCGTTCTGCATGTTGGCCGAGAATTCGTCGGCGCGATTGCCTTCGGTGATGTCGCCCTTGGCGCGCGCCATCTTGATCCGCTCGGCCCAGCCTTCGATACCGCCGTTGCCGGCCAGCTCGCGCGTGGCCTTGTCGCCGAACTGATGGCAGGGGGTGCAATTTTCCTTGAAATGCGCAAGCCATTGCTGCTGGGTCGTGAGGGCCGGCGAGATGCCGTTTCCCTGGCTGCCGGTGCCGGGGAACTCGTCGGCCGCGGGCGGGCGCATCAACGCAAGCCAGTAGTTTGCGGGATAATACTCGGCTGCGGCCTTCGCATCGGGCGCGACGACCGCCGTCAGATCGAGCCGCACGCCAGGCTGGGCCTCGAGCGGCTTGGAATCGACGAGGCCATAGCCCCTGACCCAGATTTGGTATTTGGCTTTCGGCAGCTCCGGCAGGACGTAGCGGCCATGGTCATCGGTCACGACGATCTTGACGAATTTGGTCGGAAGGTTGGTCGTCTCCGCGATCACCCAGACGCCAGCTTCGGGACCCCTGGCGCTTTTGACCATGCCCCCGATGTCGTCGGGGACGATCTCGATGCCGTCGGAGGGCGCGGCGGCCGCCGGCATCGCGAGAAGCACACAAAGGCCGGCGGTCGAGAGCCAGGCGCGCGAACGCTTCCCCATAATCGCCCTCCCTTCGCGATGGGCGTGTGCCTTGGCCTTGTCGGGCGGCGGCCGGCGGCGCCCTCGGACGTTTCGTTCCGTCTCTTTACGCGAGGGGCGCCGCTGTTCCCGCGAAACTATCCGCCGTAGAAGACCGTGTCGCCCAGATCCTTCATCTCCAGGATGGCCGCATCGGGCCGGCCTTCGATCGGCTTCGGCAGATGCGCCTCGACGACTTCGGCGACGACGATGTGATGGTCGCCCTCCTCGACGATCGTCTTCACGGCGCATTCCAGCGCGCCGATCGCGGCATCCAGGATCGCCGCGCCATTCGCGCCCTTGTGGAAGCTCTGGCCGCTCAACTTGCCGTCCTCGAGCTTCGCCGGCTTGAAGAACGTGAAGGCCAGACCCTTGGCGTCCTTGCCCAGCATGTTGAGGGTGAAGCTCTTGGTCGATTTGAGGATCGCGTAGCCGTTGGAATCGGTCTTCACGCCGACCGCGACGAGCGGCGGGGCGAAGGCCGTCTGGGTCGCCCAATTGACCGTGGCGGCTGCGATATTGCCCTTCCCGTCATCTGCCGTCAGCACATAGATCCCGTAAGGGATCATCCGAAGGACCGCCTTTTTGGCATCTGTGTTCATCTGCTGTTCCTCCAAAGTGTCTCGAACTCGCGCCGTCTGCCGCCGGTCGGCTGACCGACGGGCCAACGCTCTTTCCTCGACGCGAGTTGCAGTGCAAAGTCAATCCGCATTCGATTCGATCCTGGTAATTATTTCAATGAAAGCTGGAGTCTCAGCCGCCCTGCCCAAGAACCAAGCACCGGACCTGGCGCTGCCGCGTCGCCAGCCGATCCAGGGACGCAGCCAAGATCGCGTGCAGCGAATCCTGCGGGCCGCGGCCGAGCTGGTCGACCGGATGCCATTGGACGAGATCACGATGGCGGTCATTGCCAAGGAGGCCGGCGCTTCCTTCAGCTCGATTTACCGCTTCTTTCCCAGCAAGGAGGCCATCCTCGAGGATGTGGTGCTCGGCTATCTCGACCAGCTGGAGCAGGAATATGAGCAGTTCTTCGCCCGGATGCGTCCCGAAGCCGGCGCCGCGCATCTGATCGACGGGGCGATCGACATCTATATCGCGTTCGTCCGGCGGGAGCCGGGCTTCAAGGCCCTGTGGCTGGGCTGGCAACCGACCCCGGCGATCGTGGCGCGCTTTCACCAGAACAATAAGAAGATCGTCGAGCTGGCGATGGCCTTCGCCACGACCCGATTGGGCATGGCGTCCTCGCCTGAGCTCGATCTTCGCTTGGCGATGGCCGGTGAGGCTTCGAGCCAGCTGCTCCGCTATGCCTTCACACAGAGGGCCTTCGACGAAGAACGCGTCGTTGACGAGCTGAAGCGGTTTCTCAAAGCCACGCTGCTGATGCTGGCCTGAGGCCGGCGCTAGCGCCCGAGCTCGCTGTATGCGCCGTCATGCCAGCGATAAAGGACATAGTTGGACCCCACCACATCCCCCTTCCGGTCGAACCGGATCTGACCACGGACGGTGTCGAAAGTTCCGCTGTGCAGGATGTCGGCCACCTTGTGCGGATCGGTCGATCCAGCCTTGGTAGCGGCCTCGGCCCAGGCCTGGATCGCGGCGTAAGCGAAGAGCGAATAGCCCTCGGTGAGGCGACCCGCCGCCTTGAGCTTGGCGACGATGGCGGCGTTCTTCGGATCATGCGTCGGATCGGGTGAGAAGGTGACGAGGGTGCCCTCGCCGGCGGGCCCGGTGATCGCCCAGAAATCGCGCGAGACCAGCGCGTCGCCCGCCACCATCACGGTATTCATGCCTTGCCCGCGCATCTGGCGAACGATCGAGCCGGCCTCGATCGGATAGCCTGCGTAATAGAGCACGTCGATTCCGGCCTGCTTCAGCTTGGCGACGAGCGCCGAGTAATCCTTCTCGCCCGGCGTCACCGTGTCGTCGAGCGCTTCCTTGACGCCCGCGGCGTTGAGCGCTTTCCGCGTCTCGTCGGCCAGTCCCTGGCTGTAGGTCTGGCGATCGTCGACGATTGCGATCTTCTTGCCGGGGAAGAGCTTGGCAAGCGCCTGACCGCCGACTTGGCCTTGCTGATCGTCGCGGCCGCAGACTCGAAAAATGTCCCAGCGCCCGGCTTCGGTCAGCTTCGGGTTGGTCGAGCCCGGCGAGATCATGAGGATTCCCTCGTCGAAATAGACATCCGAGGCGGGGATCGAGGA
Organism: Alphaproteobacteria bacterium; assembly: GCA_035293565.1. Taxonomy (GTDB): domain Bacteria; phylum Pseudomonadota; class Alphaproteobacteria; order BOG-932; family Roseiterribacteraceae; genus DATGMP01. The sequence continues at coordinate 63,280 of DATGMP010000023.1, forward strand.
GCCGGAGCAGTAATGGCCGATCACCACCGCCGGCGGGTTGGAGGCGAGCTGATTGGCAATCGAGACGGCCTGCTTGGGGTCGCAGACATCGTCATATAAGGAGAGGTGCAGCTTCTGGCCGAGCACGCCGCCCGCGGCATTCAGATCCTCGATCGCCTGGAGCGAGCCGTCGCGGATCTGCTCACCGGCGGCCGCCGCCGATCCAGTCAAGGGCGCGACCATCGCGATCTCGATGTCCGCATGTGCCAGGGGCGCGGCGAAAAGAAGGAGAGCAAGGAAAAGGATTCGCATGGAGATTCCCACCGGAGGTGGCGGCCAACATACGTTCATGGTCATCCCGGCGAAAGCCGGGATCCATCTTTCCGCCGGCGCGGGCGCCAGGGATTCCGGCTTTCGCCGGAATGGCCTCTTTGCTTCAGGCCCCGGTGCGCTGCACGATCATTTCATGTAAAGACCATTCACATGAGCTGGAGACGTGGACATGGGCACGAACGCGCCGGGTATCATCACGGCAACCTCAGGGAGGCCCTGATCGACTCCGCCTTGCAGCTTATCGCCCAGCACGGCCATCTGGGCTTCACCTTTGCCGAGGCGGCGCGCGCGGCGGGCGTCAGCCCGGCGGCGCCCTATCGCCATTTCCGGGACCGGGAGGACATGCTGGCCGAAATGGCGCGGCGCGGCTTCGAGCTGTTCGCGGCCGAGCTGGAGCGTGCCTGGGACGGTGGGCGGCCGGAGCCGATCGGCGCCTTCGAGAATGTCGGCCGCGCCTATCTGCATTTCGCCCGCACGCAGCCCGGTTATTACGCCGCGATGTTTGAAGGCGCGATCGCCGATCACGATCATCCCGACCTGCGGCTCGCGAGCGATCGCGCCTTCGGGGTGCTCAGGCAGGCGGCGGAAGTCGTTCAGGCCAAGCTGCCGAAGGACACGCGGCCGCCAGCGCTGATGATCGCGCTCCACGCATGGTCCATGGCGCATGGCATCGCTACCTTGTTCAGCCGCCGGCAGGGCGCGGCCGGCAAGCTGCCGATGAGCCAGGAGGATCTCCTGGAGGCCGGCTTCCTCGTCTATCTGCAGGGTGCCGGGTTGGGCCGAAAATGACAGCCGTCGGCTCTTGACAGGCCGGCTGCGAGCGCCCATTGATGTAAATGTTATTTACATTCGCAGGAGCTTGGAGCATGTATCCGGCGATGCTTGGTGGAGTGCCGAGGCCCGCCCTAATCGGCCTCATGGTCCTCGGTTTCATCCTCTGTTGGCCGATCGGATTGGCCGTTCTGGCCCTTCTCATATGGAGTGGACGCATGTCTTGTTGGAGTCATGAGGGCGCGCATTACTGGCGGCAGAGAATGATGGAAAGGATGGAGCGCCACGCTGAGCGCCATCGCCATCGTTGGGGTCATTGCGGCTATCGCACGAGCGGCAACCGGGCGTTCGACGAATATCGGGCCGAGACGATTCGACGGCTCGAGGAGGAAGAGCGCGAGTTCCGCGAATTCCTCGACCGTCTGCGTTTCGCGAAAGACAAGGCCGAGTTCGACGAGTTCCTGAGAGAGCGGCGCAACCGGCCCGAGACGCCGGATTCGCCGGCGCCCCAGCAGCCGTCATGAAGACCGGCGTCATATTGGGCGCATTTGCGCTTCTGGCCGCGGCCTTGCCGGCCGCGGCGGCGACGGGGCTCTTCGCGAGCGAGGACGCGGCGTCGCAATCCTGCGGAACTGATGAGGTGGTCTGGGTCGATCTCGATCACGGCCGCTTCTATCACAAGACCCAGGACAGCTACGGGAAGAGTGGCAATGGCGGCTACACCTGCATGAAGGCGGCCAAGCTTCAGTACCGCGAGGCGCATTGAAGCCGACCGTCTGACCATCGAGCCTGAGAACGAAATTGCCCCCGACGGAGGCCTGATCCTGAGCAAGCGCACCGATCCCGAAAAGGTTCGCCGGGCCGCGGCACGTGCCGATCGGCCCGGCGAAGCCTGCAAGGCAGCACCAAAGAGCTGGGCTCCGCATGTCGATTTCCGCCGTTGCGAGGGCAAGGGTGATTGCGAGCAAGTCTGTCCCTACGGCGTGTTCGAGATTCGCCCGATCGCCGCCGCCGACCATCGCGCACTCTCCTGGATCAATAAGGCGAAGCTCGCCTTCCATGGCGGCCAGGTCGCCTATACGCCGAAGGCTGATTCCTGCATGGCCTGCGGCCTCTGCGCCGTCGCCTGCCCGGAAAATGCGATCACCCTCGTCAGATTGATTGACGATCTGCAGGAGCTTTCCGTCGAATCGCAGTAAGGTCGTCCGGCCTGCCCGACGGAGGATGCACGATGGCGCGGAAATGGACCGTTGCGGATATCCCGCCTCAGGTCGGTAAGACTGCTCTCGTCACGGGGGCCAATCGCGGGCTCGGTTTGGAGATTGCCGGAGCGCTCGCGGCCAGCGGCGCACGCGTCGTCATGGCCTGCCGCGACATCGCGAAAGGGGAAGGGGCCGCGGCCTCGATCCGGCGCAATGCGCCGCGCGGCGAAATCGAGGTGATGAACCTCGACATCGCCGATCTCGGTTCGATCCGCCGCTTCGCCGAGGCGTTCGCGCGGCGCTTTCCTGAGATCGACCTGCTCGTCAACAATGCGTCGGCGATTCTCGTGCCGCAGGGAAAGACCGCGGATGGTTTCGAGACTCACTTCGGCACGAACGTGCTTGGCACCTTCGCGCTGACCGGTTTGTTGCTCGACAGGTTGCGTGCTGCGCCTGCGGCGCGGATCGTCAACACGACGAGCAACGCGCACCGGATGACGAAGGGGCTGGATTTCGATGACCTCCATTTCGCGCGCACGGCCTACAAGCCGATGGAGGCCTATGCGCGGAGCAAGCTCGCGACTCTGATCTTCACGTTCGAGCTCGACCGCCGACTCCGCAAAGCCGGTCAACGCGTCATCGCGGTCGCTGCTCATCCAGGTTACTCGAATACCAATCCCGACAAGGGCGGGTTCGCGCTTCGCGTCGCGACAGCGCTGATCGCACAGCCGGCCCAGATGGGCGCGCTCCCCGCGCTCTATGCCGCGACGGCAGCCGATGTCGAAAGCGGTGCCCATTACGGGCCGGGCGGCGTCGCCGAGCTGCGCGGCTATCCGGCGAAGGTCGGTTGCGCGGCCACGGCGCGCGACGCTGGGACGGCTGCGCGGCTTTGGGCGGTTGCGGAAGAGGCGACGGGCGTCCGGTATTTGGACGGCTGATCTTCTTCGTCACAACCCCAAATACGCCGCCCGCACCTCGGGATTTTGCGCCAACTCCGAGGCGGGGCCCGACAGGGCGATGCGGCCGGTCACGAGCACATAGGCACGATGCGCCAGCGCCAGCGCATGATGCGCATTCTGCTCCACCAGCAGGATGGCGGTGCCGCGGGCGCGATTGATCTCGCCAATTGCAGCGAAGATCTGCTTCACGATCAGCGGCGCCAGCCCAAGCGAAGGTTCGTCGAGCAATAGCAGCTCGGGCTCGCCCATCAGCGCGCGTGCGATCGCGAGCATCTGCTGCTCCCCGCCCGACAGTGTGCCGCCGCGCTGATCCATGCGTTCGCCGAGCCGCGGAAACAACGTCACGACATCGCCAAGATTGGCATCGAATCGCGCCGGATCGGCGAGCCTGGCGCCCAGCATGAGATTCTCGCGCACAGTCATGCGCGGGAAGATCCGCCGTCCCTCTGGCGCATGGGCGACGCCGAGCCGCGCGATCTCGTGCGGCTTCAGGCGGGAAATGTCGCGATTCTTGAAGCGAATCCGTCCTTCAATTAATCGCAGCTCGGAACGCGGACGGCCGCAGAGGGTCATCAGCAATGTGCTCTTGCCGGCGCCGTTCGAGCCGATCAGGGTTACGATCTCGCCCGCGCCAACCGTCAAATCCACACGATCGAGCGCCAGGACCGCGCCATAAGCAGCCGATACGTCCGCAACCGCCAGCATCACGCGACCGCTGCCGCCGGCTCGCCCAGATAGGCTGCGATAACTGCCTTGTCTGCGCGGATCTCCGCAGGCGTTCCTTCGGCGATCTTGCGGCCGTAATCGAGCACGACGATCCGGTCCGATACGCCCATGACGACGCTCATGTCGTGCTCGATCAAAAGCACCGCGATGCCGAGCTCGGTCGTGAGGCCGCGCAGGAAGCGCGCGAGCTCGCCGCTCTCGGTCGCGTTGAGCCCGGCCGCAGGCTCGTCCAGACAAAGCAGACGCGGCTCCGTGCAGAGCGCGCGAACGATCTCCAGCCGTCTTTGCTGGCCGTAAGCGAGCGATCCGGCCTCGGCGTTCGCGCGGCTCAGCAGGCCGACGCGGTCGAGCCAATAGCGGGCGCGATCGATCGCCTCCTTTTCCGCTCGACGGTACGATGCCAGCGACAACAGGCCGGCGATCGAGAAGACCGAAGCCCGCATCAGGGCCGTATGCTGAGCGACCATCAGATTCTCGAGCACCGTCATACGCGGGAAGAGACGGATGTTCTGGAAGGTGCGGGCAATTCCGAGCCGCGCGATCCTGTGTCCCGTGAGGCCTGCCAGCTCGCGACGCGCACCACCCGTATCCAGAATGAGGTTGCCGGCTGTGGGGCGGTAGAATCCCGTCAAGCAGTTGAAGAGCGTCGTCTTGCCGGCGCCGTTCGGGCCGATGAGCGCCGTGACGGCTCCCGGCGCGACGTCAAACGACACGCAGTCAATGGCGAGCAGCCCACCGAAGCGCATGGTGAGATCGCGGATCGCGAGCAGCGGCGCCGACATCACTCGAGCACGACCGAGGGCCGGCGGGTTGAGACGAGGCCACGTGGCCGGAAACGCATGATGAGGATCATGGAAAGGCCGAACGCCAGCATCCTGTACTGCTCGAACTCGCGAAATAATTCAGGCAGGCCCACGAGGATCAGCGCAGCGAGCACGATCCCGAGCTGCGATCCCATCCCGCCCAGCACGACAATCGCGGTGATCATCGCCGATTCCATGAAGCCGAAGCTTTCCGGGCTCACGAAGCCCTGCTGCTTGGCCGGAAAGAGCGCGCCCGCGACGCCGCCCCAGGCAGCGCCGATGGCGAAGGCCGCGAGCTTCACGCGCCGCCGATCGATGCCGAGCGCCTGGCAGGCGATCTCGTCCTCCCGCAGCGCCTCCCAAGCGTGTCCGATCGGCAAGCGCCGGATGCGGAGCGTGAAGAGGTTCACGGCCAGCGCCAGCGCCAGCGCCACGTAATAAAGGAAGATCACACGCTGCATCGGGCTGTATGCGATTCCGAACAGCTCATGGAACGTGCGATGCCCGGATGTCGGGCTTGCGGTGAAATCGGCCAGACCGAAGAAGCTCGGTCTCGGCACGCCCGCGATGCCCTGCGATCCGTTGGTCAGCGACCGCCAATTATTGATGACGATCCGGACGATCTGGCCGAAGCCCAGCGTGACGATTGCGAAATAATCGCCGCGGAGCCGCAGCACGGGAAAGCCGATCAGCAATCCTGCGGCCGAGGCCATCGCCGCCGCGATCGGCACGCAGGCCCAGAAGGAGAGGCCGATTTGCGTGGCGAGGATCGCGTAGGTGTAGGCGCCGATCGCGAAGAAGGCGACATAGCCGAGATCGAGCAGACCGGCCAAGCCGGTCACGATATTGAGGCCCCAGCCCAGCATCACATAGATGAGGATCTCGGTCGCCGCATCGATCACGCCGCGATTGGCGATGGGCAATGCCGGGAGCAGCAGCGCGAAGGCGACGAGCGTCCAGGGTAAAGCGCGGCCGGCGCTCGCGAAGATGGGAGAGGCGCGGTGCAGCGGCCGGACGCGGATCGCCGGAATCGCGCTCAGCGCCAGACACCCCAGAAAGACGATTGCGACGGCGGCGGCCAACGTCTGCCAGCGGCTTGCCAGAGTCTCGCCGCCCGGCTGATCGATCAGCTCGAGGCCGATCAGCGCGAAGCCCATGATTGCGGTGATGCCGGCCGCTTTGGCGGCGTCGATCAGGCGCTGCGCAGCCACTTAGACCTTCTCGATTTCGGGCCGGCCCAGGATGCCGCTGGGGCGGATGATCAGCACGAGCATCAGGATCGCATAGGCCCCGACATCCTTGTAGGCGGCGTCGGCGTATCCGGCCCAAAGCGACTCCACGAGACCGAGAAACAACCCGCCCAAGAGAGCCCCCGGTATGGAGCCGATGCCGCCCAAGACGGCTGCCGTGAAGGCTTTCAGGCCCGCCAGGAAGCCGATGAAGAAATCGATGACGCCGTAATAGAGCACGACCATCACGCCGGCGACGGCCGCCAGCGCGGCGCCAATGATGAAGGTGGTCGAGATGGTGCGGTCGACATCGATGCCGCAGAGCGCCGCCATCACTGGATCGGAGGCCGCCGCGCGCTGCGCCCGGCCGAGGTCGGTGCCGCGAATGACGAGCGTCAGCGCCGTCATCAGAAGGATGGTCAGAACGAAGACGACGATCTGGAGAAGGCTGAGGCTGACGGCGAAGCCGCTTGCGTCCCGCATGAGCGTGATCTCTCCCGAGATCATCGGCGCCAGCGTTTTCACGCGGCCGCCCTGGGTAAGCTGCACATATTGCTGCAGCGTGATCGAGAGCCCGATGGCCGAGATGAGCGGCGCCAGCCGGGGCGCCGACCGGAGCGGCCGATAGACGAGCCGCTCGACCGCCCAGCCATATAAGCCCGCTGTGACCGTGGCGAGGAGCAAAGCCAGTAGCAGGACCACCGGAACCGCGACGATACCGATCGAGCCCAGCGCCAGGATCCCGATCAGCCCCACGAAGGCGCCGATCATATAGAGCTCGCCATGGGCGAAATTAATCATCCCGATGACGCCGTAGACCATCGTGTAGCCGATGGCGATCAGCCCATAAATGGCGCCGAGCGTCAGTCCATTGATGAGCTGCTGGAGGAAATAGGCCATCCTGGAAAGCGGGCCCGAGTCGGTCGGTTTCCAAAGGACCGTGCCCGATGGGCACCCGCTGGGCAATATGCCGCCCACCTCTGCGACGGATATTAAAATTTCAGGTTAACAGCCCCATGCAAAAATTTTGGGGCAGCGTTGATATTTTCCTCTTTTCATCAAGGGCGGTTGGCCTTATATCGCCCTCCACTCGCACGCGCACGTGCCCCTGGCCCTCGTCCCGAGTCGGGACCTGCGGTTTATGCAACGACGTAACGCGTATCTTCTGACCGTCCCTTAAGCAAGGCGGCGTCTTGGAGGTTACGATGTTGGATGTTGTTGTCGGTGGGCCGGCGCCCATCACCCGTCCTCGCCCTGCTGTCCGTAAAGCGCCCGAGCATCCGCTCGAGCCTAAACCGGTGAAATGGCCGCGTTGGCCATCGCGCCGGAAGAACCGCGCCCCCAAGCGCGCCTGATCGCCGTCACAGTCCCGCAACAATTCAAGGCTCATAGTAACTCGTTCGCCCGGAAGGGCGGCAGGGAGTAAAGATGACTCAGAAAATCGCCCAGTTCCTCGCCGAGCGACGTCCCGCCACGCCCTGCCTGGTGGTCGATCTGGACGTCGTCGAGCAGAACTACAACGATATGCGGCGCGCCCTCCCGGATGCTCAGATCTACTATGCGGTCAAGGCGAACCCCGCCCCCGAGATCCTGTCCCTCCTGGTCCAGCTCGGCTCCCGCTTCGACACTGCCTCGGTGGCGGAGATCCAGATGGTGCTCGCCGCCGGCGCCAAGCCCGAGCACATCTCCTATGGCAACACGATCAAGAAGCAGTCTGACATCGCCCGAGCCCATGCGCTGGGGGTCCGGCTCTATGCGTTCGACAGCGAAGCGGAGCTGAACAAGCTCGCCGTCGCCGCGCCGGGCTCGAACGTCTTCTGCCGCATCCTGACTTCGGGGAAGGGTGCCGATTGGCCGCTCTCGCTCAAATTCGGTTGCAGCGTCGCCATGGCGGAAGACCTTCTGAAGCTTGCGCCCGAGAAAGGTCTCAACCCGATCGGCGTCTCCTTCCATGTGGGCTCGCAGCAGCGCGACCCGGAGCAATGGGACCTGGCGCTGGCCGAGACGGCCGGCCTGTTCCGGCGGCTCGAGGCTGCCGGCGTGCCGCTATCACTGGTCAATCTGGGCGGCGGCTTCCCGACCAAGTATCGTCGCGAGATCCCGGCCGCGGCCGAGTACGGCATGAAAATCCGCCATGCGCTGGCTCGTCATTTTGGCAATCGTCTGCCCGAGACCATCATCGAGCCGGGCCGCGGCATGGTGGGCAATGCCGGCATCATCCAGACCGAGGTCGTGCTGATCTCGCGCAAGTCGGCGAACGACAATCGCCGCTGGGTCTATCTCGACATCGGCAAGTTCGGCGGGCTGGCCGAGACGATGGACGAGGCGATCCAGTATCCGATCGTGTCGGAGCGAAAGGGCAAGACCGAGGCTGTGATCCTGGCCGGCCCGACCTGCGACAGCGCCGACGTGATGTACGACAAGGCTGACTACCGGCTGCCGCTGTCGCTCGAGATCGGTGACAAGCTCGAGATCCGGGCCACCGGCGCCTACACGACCACCTACTCCTCGGTCGCCTTCAACGGCTTTCAGCCTTTGGAGGCCTATTACATCTGAGCTATCTTCCCTTCCGCGCCTGGATGGCGGGCGCGGAGCAGGTGGAGGATCAGATGTCCGTCGAGAGCAATATCGACCTGGTGAAGCGCTATTTCGCCTGTATGCGGAGCTTCGACGGCGCGGGCGCCGAAGGGCTGCTCGCGGATAATTTCAGCCAGTTCGTCCCCTCGCCGAACCCGAAATTCTCGACGCCCAAGGGAAAGGCCGAGACCCTGGCCCAAATGGGCGGGGTTGCCCAGATGTTCGAGCGTTTCGAGCTGACGCTGAAGAGCATCACCGCCCAGGACAACCGCGTGGCCGTGGAGGCCGAGTCCCTGGGCGTGCTCAAGCCCAACGGCAAGACCTACAACAACCGCTACCACTTCCTCTTCGAGATCGAGAACGGTCGCATCGCAACGCTCAAAGAATATTGCGATACGGCGCATGCGAGCGAAGTGTTCGGGCTGTAACAGACGGGATTATCCCGCCAGCAGCTTCTCGACCGCCTTCTGGAAGCGGCCGGATTTGGGCGACGTCATCGACGAAAACCAGTCGACGAAATTGCCGTCGCGGTCGATCAGGTATTTGTAGAAGTTCCAGCGCGGCCGGCCGGCGCCCTTGGCGACCAGCCAGCGGAAGAGCGGGTGCGCCTCGTCGCCTTTGACATGGACCTTCTCGGTTAGCGGGAAGTCGACTCCGAAGCGGACCTCGCAGAAAGTCGCGATCTCCTGGGCGCTGCCGGGCTCCTGGCCGCCGAAATCGTTGCAGGGGACACCCAGCACGACCAGCCCGCGGTCGCGGGTGGCGCGCCACAGCTCTTCGAGCCCCTGATATTGCGGCGTGAAACCGCATTTGGAGGCAGTGTTCACGATAAGGAGCGGCTTGCCTTTGAACGCGGAGAGCGGCAACGGCTTGCCCTCAAGGCTCTTGAAGCTGAACGCGTGAGCTGTGTCGCTCGTTTCGGCCATGGTTCCTTCCCCCTTCATGTCTTCCGAGGAGGATGGGCCGAAAGGTCGAAGCGTCAAGTCGGAAAGTGAAATCGGGTTCCGGTTCCGCGGCCGCTATAGCAGACCCAGGTTTCGCAACTCCTTCAGCATCTCTTCGGGCGGCGGCTCCGCGGAGGCGCCCGGGGCGAGGTCGGCGGGGGCTTCCTTGGGGTCGAGGTAGCGCCAGCCCTGGAAGGGCCGGCGCGGTGTGGGCACGGTCAGGACTGGCTTGGGGGCGAGCTTTATCAGGCAGTAGGGCTGCCCCTCGTCGTCGACCGCGGAGTCGAAACCCAATATCTCCTGGCGGCACCGGATCAGGCCCTGGATCACCCAGTAGAGCGAGCCGCCGACGACGTCCTCGCGCGTGGGCTTGCGGCGCGTGTAGGCACGCCGGGCCGACGGCTTTCCGCGCCGCTTCGCCCACATGGTCTGGACTTCGACCAGATGTTCGGGATCGCGGACGCCGACGGCGAGCTTGATGACATGGATCATGACGGGCACTTCCTAAACCGTCCGGGCGGTCTTTGCCATCCAGGCCCGAACTCCAGTTTGCGCTTGCATGTTCCGCCGTAAAACGTATGAGTCGGGCGGGCTTGCCGACTCGCAAAAGAACCGCGGCGCGGCCTGCAACCCGGGTTTGGCGGAGCCCGAGCCGTGACGAACGAGCCGACGCCGGCAGAGCGCTATTACGACGAGGCGCGCCATCGCGCAGCCGCGCTTTTGCAGTCATTGCGAACCGCCAAGCCGGTTGGCGCTCAGGAAGGCGGCAACAGGCTCCGCGTCGTCCTGGCCAACGCGCTGCCGGCCCAATATGGCGTCGCCAGCGGGACGGTGATTTCCTCCAGCCGCAAACTGAAGCCCGTTGCGGTCTCCGACGCGTTGATCCATGACCAGGCCCGCAATTCGCCGCTGTTCCAGGGGGTCGGCGACGATCTCTTTCCGATCGAGACGGTGCTGGCGACCGCGTCGCGGATTCACCTGCTGGATGATGTCCATTTGGGCGACATGGTCTCCCGGATCGCCCCGCTTCGACAGATGGCGGCGCGTGGGAAGTTCTTTCAATCCTATGACGTGATCACCAAACCCAACGGCAAGGTCATTGCCAATCTGCGCGAGCGCCGCAGCGACGAGCCGCCTCGCACCTACATCGTCGCCGACAGTCTGGGCTGGGAGAAGCCCGATCCGGCGGCCAAGGCCATGAAGGACGTGCTGCAGAAGCTCGATGACGGGCATCTGGACGGGCTTCTGGTGCTCGATCGGGATTGGTTCTTTCACCAGCCCGACAACAAGCATCGGATCGAGGTGGCGACCAACGACGGAATCATCCGCTTCGTGCAAAAGATGGTCGCCGACCTGTCGGCGGCCGATATCGCTCCGGTGTCGCTGGCGCGCTACGCGCCGGAGTGAGCGGCGCTCTCTCCCTCTGCCGCGACCTGAGCGTCGACGACCGCGACCGCTGAGATGTTGACGATGCCGCGGGCGGTGACCGACGGCGTCACGATATGGGCGGGCTTGGCGGCGCCCAGGAGGATCGGGCCGATCGGCTGGGCCTCGCCCAGCACCTTCAGCATGTTGAAGGCGATGTTGGCGGCGTCGAGGGTCGGCATGACCAGCAAGTTGGCCGCGCCCTTGAGGCGCGAATGGGGGAAGATCGCCGTCCGGATCTCCTCCGACAGCGCCGCGTCGGCATGCATCTCACCCTCGATCTCGAGGTCGGGCTCCGACGCCTCGATCATCGCCATCGCCTGGCGCATCTTGGCCGCCGGCGGATCCTCGTGGGTGCCGAAATTCGAGTGCGACAGGACGGCCACCTTGGGCGTCAGCCCAAAGCGCCGCACATGCTCGGCCGCCATGATCGTCATGCCGGCGATCTCGCCCGGGTCAGGGTCGTAGGACACGTAAGTATCGCAGACGAAGATCGGGCCGGTCGGCAGCACCAGCACGCTGAGCGCCGCCGCCGTGCGGACATCCGGCTTCAGCCCGATCACGCTAAGCACATGGCGGAGATGGCGCTGATATTGGCCGATGGTGCCGCAAACCATGGCGTCGCCCTCGCCCCTGCGGAGCAACATGGCGGCAATGACCGTGTTTGAGGTGCGGAGCACCGTGCGCGCCTGCGCCGGCGACGTGCCGCGCCGCTCCATGAGGCGGTGATAGTCGCGCCAATATTCGCCGTAGCGCGGATCATAGTCGGGGTCGACCAGCACGAAATGCTCGTTCGGCCTGATGCGCAGGCCCAGCCGCTCGATCCGGCCCTTCACCACGTCGGCGCGACCGACCAGCACCGGCCGTCCGATGCCCTCGTCGACCACGACCTGGACGGCGCGCAGGACGCGCTCTTCCTCGCCCTCGGCATAGATGATGCGCTTGGGCGCGCGCTTGGCGTGCGCGAAGAGCGGCCGCATCACGAGGCCCGAGCGATAGACGAACTGGACCAGCCGTTCCCGATAGGCATTGAAATCGGTAATCGGGCGGGTCGCCACGCCGCTCTCCATCGCGGCTTTGGCGACAGCCGGGGCGAGCTTCAGGATGAGGCGCGGATCGAAGGGCTTCGGGATCAGATATTCGGGGCCGAATGCCGGTGCCTCCTCACCATAGGCGGTCGCGACGATGTCGCTGCCCTCGGCCAGAGCCAGCTCGGCCAACGCATGGACACAGGCGATCTTCATCGCCTCGTTGATCGCGGTCGCTCCGACATCCAGCGCGCCGCGGAAAATGAACGGGAAGCAGAGGACGTTGTTGACCTGGTTGGGATAGTCCGAGCGGCCGGTGGCGACGATCGCGTCGGGCCGGGTCGCCTTCGCCAGCTCGGGCATGATCTCCGGGTCGGGATTGGCGAGCGCCATCACCAGCGGCCGCTCGGCCATCGTCGCCAGCATCTCGGGCTTCAGGACATTGCCGGCGGACAGGCCCAGGAACAGGTCGGCGCCCGGTACGATCTCGACCAGCGTGCGCGCGTTCGTCTCCTTCGCGTAGCGCGCTTTGCGCGGATCCATGAGCTCCGCCCGGCCGGCATAGACCACGCCGGCAATGTCGGTAACCCAGACATTCTCGACCGGCAGCCCCAGGCTGACCAGAAGGTCGAGGCAGGTGAGCGCCGCGGCGCCCGCGCCCGAGGCCACCAGCTTCACATCGGCCATCTTGCGCCCTGTGATGCGCAGCCAGTTCACCACCGCCGCGGCGACGATGATGGAGGTCCCGTGCTGGTCGTCATGGAAGACCGGGATCTTCATCCGCGCCTTGAGCGCGCTTTCGACCTCGAAGCACTCCGGCGCCTTGATGTCCTCGAGATTGATGGCGCCGAAGGAGGGCTCGAGCGCGGCGATGATGTCGACCAGCTTCGCCGGGTCGTTCTCGGCGATCTCTATATCGATGGCGTCCAGTCCGGAAAATTTCTTGAAGAGGACGGCCTTGCCCTCCATCACCGGCTTGGCCGCGAGCGGCCCGATCGCGCCCAAGCCCAGCACGGCTGTGCCGTTGGTGATGACCGCCACCAGATTGCCGCGCGAGGTGAGGCGGCTCACCTCCGCCGGATCGGCCGCGATCGCCCGCGAGGCGGCGGCCACGCCCGGCGAATAGGCGAGCGCCAGGTCGCGCTGAGTCATCAGCGGCTTGGTCGGCGTAATCTCGATCTTTCCCGGCGGCGTGGCCGCGTGATAGGCGAGCGCCGCATCTTTCAGGCTGTCTTCCATGGGCCAATAACTACCGTCTGGCGGTGCAAAAAGGTACGCGGCAGGGTAACGCGACAGGCCGTCTCGGCTTCAAGGAAATATCGAGATTGGGAAGGAAGTTGGTGCGGTCGAGAAGACTCGAACTTCCACGGGGGTTAGCCCACAGCGACCTCAACGCTGCGCGTCTACCAGTTCCGCCACGACCGCACCGGGCTCTCGCGAGGTCGGAGGGGAATAGCAAATCGGTCCCTGCGCCGCAAGGCAGGCCCCAGCTTGACGTGGGCGGTCCCGCCGCGCACATCGGTGATATGGAAACCGGCGACATCGAGTGGCGGACGGCAGCCGCGCCCGTGCCCTACGAACAGGCAGTGGCGGCGATGGAGGAGCGTGTCGAGGCGATCCAGGCCGGCCGGGCAGGGGATCTGGTCTGGCTGCTCGAGCATCCGCCGCTGTACACCGCCGGCACCAGCGCCAACTCGTCGGATCTGCTCGATCCGCGTTTCCCGGTTTTCAAATCGGGCAGAGGCGGGCAGTTCACCTATCACGGACCGGGCCAGCGCGTGGCCTATGTGATGATGGATCTGAAGCGCTGGAACCCGGATGTCCGCGCCTATGTCTGCGCGCTGGAGCGTTGGATGAAGGCCGCGCTGTTGAGCTTCGGCATCAAGGCCGAGGATCGCGAGGGGCGTGTCGGGCTCTGGGTCCCGATGGAGCCCTATGGCGGCCGGCCGGGAGAGGAGGCGAAGATTGCGGCGCTCGGCGTGCGCGTGCGCCGCTGGGTCGCTTATCACGGCGTCGCCATCAATCTCGATCCCGACCTCTCTCACTATGCCGGCATCGTGCCCTGCGGAATCCGCGATCACGGCGTGACGTCGCTGAAGGCGCTCGGCGTCCAGGCGACGATGGCCGATCTGGACGCCGCGCTCAAAGCGGCCTGGCCCGCGGCTTTCGCCGACCCGACTGCGGCCTCCTGCGCCGCCTAAAGCTCGCGCGATCCAATCGCGGCGATTGCCGCCAAGCCCTCGCGGATGAGCGCGAGGCGCGTGTCATGTCGCGCTGTCCAGGGGCGGCCGCGATTCGCCGCCGCCGCGGCGATCCAGGCGCCGGCATAGGGCCTGGTCGCGATGCCGAGCGTGGCGTTGGCAACCGCATCGCCGCAGCGATGCAGCGTCTGCAGCAGCCGCTCATATTCGGCCTCGGCCCGCGCCTCGCGCCGCTGCGTCTCCTCCGATACGTCCGCCGCGGCGATCTGCTGAGCGGCCCATTGACCGGCGACGCCGCGCGCCAGCCGGTCGCCATAGATCGTACGCGGCGCGGCGGTGTCATGGCCGAATGTGGCGCGCCGGGCGGCTTCGAGCCTCTGTCCCGCGCGGTATTCGGCCTCCTCGATCTTGCCGCGGCCATAGAGCACCCCCAGCGGCTCGATCGGCAGGTCGGTCCGCCCCGTCGCGGCGCGTTTATGGCCGCATAGCTCCTCGGTGCCCTTATCCTCGGCAATCCTGCCCTGTCCCGCCCGCGTGGTCTGTCGCCGCTTCGCATTGGCCGAAGGCTTGCGCCCTGCTCTTGCCATGGTCCCTCCATAAGAACGAAATGTGAACATCTCTAAGTTGCACGACTCCGGCGCCTGGTCAATGGGAAAAATCACTTGCATGTGGGGTGATTTCATGCGATACCGGCGGCATGACCGAGACATTGCCCGATCGGCTGGACCGGCTGATGCGCGAGGCGGGGTACAATCCCCGCAGCCTCTCGCTGCGCGCCGGGCTTGGTATTACGGCGGTGCGCGACATCGTCGACGGGCGGATCGCAAGCCCGCGCTACCAGACGCTCGAAGCGCTGGCCCGGGTGCTGGGGGTGGGTGTCGGATTGCTGGCCAACGGGACGCCGGATGCGCCGAACGACATGCGCCCCGACAGCGATTCGCCGCGCGACCTGCCGGTCTATGGCGCGGCCCAGGGGGGCAGCGATGGGGCGATGCTCGTCTCCTCGGAGCCAATTCAGCGGATTTCTCAGCCTCTGGCGACCGTGCGCGGCGGCTATGGCGTCTATATCGTCGGCGAGTCGATGAGCCCGGCCTATGAGCAGGGCGATGTGGCGCTAGTCCATCCGGGCCTGCCGCCCCGGCGCGGCGCCGATGTCATCCTGATCCGACAGGAGCCGGACGGCACCCGCCATGTGCTGGTGAAGCGTCTGATCGGCTGGACCGAGGAGTCCTGGAGGCTCCGCCAGTACAACCCGGCCGCCGAATTCGAGCTGCCGCGCGCCGAGTGGACCGAGGTTCAGACCATCGTCGGCAAGTACAACGCTCGCTGAAGATGGTGTGATTTTTCACTTGACAGGCGCAATCGGCTGGTGTACACGAAATGCATGATCGACGTTTCGGGCTGCTGAGGCGGCCCGGTTGATCGGTTCGAAGCGCAGCCATGGCGGTCTTGGATCGCGGCTGGCGCTCCTCTCTTTTCACCCATCAATGAGGCCGACATGAGCGAGTCTTCGGGCGAAGACACGATCGCCGACGCGCATCGCGCCGCGCTCAAGACCCTGCGCGAAAAGGCGATGGCATGGATCGAGACGCTCGGTCCCGGCGCCGACGGCGCCGCAAGGAACGAGATTCCGCAAGGCGCGATCGCCAAGAATGACGGCCTGATCGACGCTTTCAACATCGCGGCCCAGATCGCGCTGCGCGTGATCGAGAAGGAGCGCGAGGCGCACGGCCTCGCCGCCGCATCCGATTTGTCTCAACTCATGGACGGGCAGGAACTTGACCGCCTTCTCGCTGAAGAGCTGGATCGCATCGCTTCCGCCGGCGGTCCGGTCGCGTTCGCTCAGGCGGATCAAGCCCAATTTGAAGCTGAGCAACGAGCTGCACTGGACATGGCAGGGTTGGAACGCGCGGCCTGAGCAGCTGCCGCCTGAGGGCGATTGGCTGGTCTGGCTTCTGATGGCCGGCCGCGGCTTCGGCAAGACGCGCACCGGCGCCGAGACCATCAGGGCCGAGGTGGAGGCCGGGCGGGCGAAGCGGATTGCGCTGGTGGCGGCGACGGCCGCCGACGCGCGCAATGTGATGGTGGAGGGCGACAGCGGCATTCTCGCCGTTTCGTCGCCTTGGTCGGTCCCGCTTTACGAGCCGTCGAAGCGGCGGCTCACCTGGAAGAACGGCGCGATCGCCACCTGCTACTCGGCAGATCGTCCCGAAAGGCTGCGCGGGCCGCAGCACGACATGGCATGGTGCGACGAGCTCGCGGCGTGGCGCTATCCCGAGACGTGGGACATGCTGCTGTTCGGCCTTCGCCTCGGCCGGGCGCGGGCGATCGTCACCACCACGCCCAAGCCGATCCGCCTCATCCGCGACCTCGCAGCCGCGCCGGGCACCGTGGTGACCCGCGGCTCGACCTATGACAACCGCGCCAACCTGGCGCCGGGCTTCATGAGCGCCATCCTCGCCAAATATGAAGGCACCGCGCTCGGCCGGCAGGAGATCCATGCCGAACTCCTGGAGCAGGCGGAGGGCGCGCTGTGGAAGCGCGGCTGGATCGAGAATGCCCGCGTTGCCCCGGACCGCGTGCCCGAGCTGAAGCGCATCGTGGTCGCGATCGACCCGGCGGTGACGTCGCTGCCGGGCTCGGACGAGACCGGAATCGTGGCGGCGGGGCTCGGCATCGACGGGCTCGCCTATGTGCTGGACGACGCGTCGGGCCGCTTTACGCCCGCCGAATGGGCGAAGCGCGCGATCGGGCTTTACGATCTGCGCCGCGCCGATCGCCTGATCGGCGAGGCCAACAATGGCGGGGCGTTGATCGAGACGGTGATCCGCACGCTCCGGCCGTCGATCCCGTACCGACCGGTCCATGCCACCAGCGGCAAGCGCGCCCGCGCCGAGCCGGTCGCCGTCCTCTATGAGCAGCAGCGGGTCCGCCATGCGGGTGGGTTCCCGGATCTGGAAGACCAAATGTGCAACTGGGTCGCCGGCGGCCCCGAGCCCTCGCCCGATCGGCTCGACGCGCTGGTCTGGGCCCTGACCGAGCTGATGCTGACGAACCAAAACACCGGCTTCCTCGACTTCTACCGGGTCGAGGCGGGCATGGGGTGAACGGCGCGGGGATGGGACGCATTTCGAGGCAGGCTGCAAATTTCTTCGACGGCCACGGCTCGACGAGGTCGAGCACATTGCCCCTCTCGAGGGAAGGGGCCATCAACATCGAAGGCAGACATGACGAAGCACGTGGCTTCACGGCCTATACCCGCACCGCGCCCCGCCACGCCGGCCGAGACGCTGCGCGCGGAGGGCGCGCGGCTCGTCGCGCATTATTGGCGCGCCTTCGCGGAGCTCGAGCGGCTGCGTCGCAAGCTCGCGGCGCTCGACCGGGTGCTGATGGCGGACTATCCGCTGGTCCACACGCCGACGGGCTTGAGAATCGTCGACTGGATCTCGCCCGAGCGGCTCTCCGCGCCCGAAGCGATCCGCAAGGTGGACGAAGCCTGTGCGCATCTAGGCTCTGTGGAAGACCTGATGGCCGCCTGGCGGGCGCGGGTCACCGCGGCGCGCCTTCCCAGCCGGCATCATCCTGAGCCGAGCGGAAGGCAGCAAAAGGCGCCGTTCTGAACGGCGCCGTCCTTCAAGCTCTCCGGCATCGCCTGACACCCGACCACCACGCCGGCGGAGCCCTTCTCTTTGAGGAAGGTCTTCAAGTTTGGAATGTCTTTGCCCCAGGCGCCGACAAGATAAGTCATGACAAAGGGCTGATACGATTGCCTCAATGCAAAATAGGTTAGCTCATCGACGACGAGATGACGCGGATGGCGCAACGGATCTATCCCGCACATCTGAGCCGTGGCGAGGATCTCATCCCGGACTCGATCGTACCCGAACTCTGGCACTGAGAACTTCTGATTGGCAAGATAGCCGGGCGTGGTCCAAGGGCCACCGATCAGTGGTGCATAGCCCGCCAACAGAGCGAATTGGCTGACAGCGGAGGTGGCCAAGAGAGTTATAAAGGCAATCCATGACAGCTTTATGATTTGGGGGCGGCGATGAGAATTATTTGGGATTCCAGAGTACGCCTTCCAAATCGAAAGCACTGAAACAAGCATTGCCAAGGGTTCAATCAGCTCGACCTCGTAATCGTTCTTATATATTCGGCTAAACAAGGCTAACCCCAAGAATACCCAGGAAAATCCAATCCCTAGCACTACAAAAGGATCCCGTAGGTCCTTACGGAATCGATTTAAGCTCGTCAGGAATGCAAAGAACCCTACGGATACGAACGCGGCTGAAAGCGCTGCTATTAGGAGCGTTAATATCAGAGCAATGCCGCGATATGGATATGGAGGCACTATCCCTGATGTGTGGTCGCTGTAGAAACCGTATTGTGAAAGGTAGAAAAAATGTCCGGGATCGAAGAGAAGTTTATCAACTAATTGGCTAAAGAAGGCTCCCAGGTCTCCGGCGGTTGCAGCCAAGCCGACGTTCGCAAACTCGAGCATGCGTCGGTCGATTGGATCTGCGGGACAAGCCCACCTCGCGGACCAATCACCGTAGACGACGAACGCAAGGAAGCCCACAGCCAGTGTAGCGACGACGGCCAAGCCCCGGCGTCGGCACGTCTTGATGATCGCAAGAACTACGAGAGGCAGGACAAAAATCGCCCTCGGATGCGCGGCGAGGATCAATCCTGAGACCAGCACCAAGGCTATTGCGGCGCCGATCTCCCTTGCCAAAGGTTTCGGTCGCGGGGATGCGGATCCCACGCAAAGGAGCAGCAAAATTGTCGCCCCGATGAGGAGAGGTTGTTCAGGACGGCTTATCGCGAGCAAGAACGGCATTACACCGAGAGTGACGAAACTCAGCAAAGCTCCTGCGATCACCCACGAACTGATCGTACGAGGGAACGTACGTCGGAGCATGTACCCGGTGATCCCGAGCCACAGGAGAAGGTAAATCTCGCCGGTTAGGCGAATCGGCATTGGATTGGAAACCCATTCGAATAGGGCGGTATCCAACGCGCGGAAAGGGACAAGGGCTAACGGGGGAGAAACACCGTAGTCGCCACAACTCGGAAGCGCTGTCAGAAGCAATGTCTGGAAACCATCGTATCCCAAGCGCCCTTGGGTCATCTTCCAAACGATCTCGTCGGTATAGACTGGCAGAAAAAACGCCAGGCCAAAGCTCGCGACAGCGAGGATGACAACCGCGCAAACGCCGATGCGTATACAAACGGGTAGTCGCGCTCCTTCCATTTGCGCCATGGTGCGTCGATCGGAAACAGTGGCTTGATCTATATCTGGCATCTCGATCACCGAGAGGCTTGAGAGGTGAATTGACGGATCGTGGACCGCCGTGCCTTAGATGGCACGCACCTTAGGCTTGGACGGTTGATAGGTGCTGAACGAACCCGCCACGCGGCAACTTGATAGACTGCTATTCACATTGCCAACTGCAGCCGCCACGCACCAGGCTTCGGAGGAATACGAAGATACTCGCGCGCTAGAGCCAACAGCGCCACGGTCATAGTGAGGGCACCAAGGTACCGACATGGACCGGCGATAGCCATTAGATGGGCATCGTAGGACGCAAAATAAGCCACGTAGGCCAATCCCGATGCGATTTGAAACAGCGTCGGCAACACCCAAGTCTGGGGTTTAATTGCGAATAGGGCGAAGGCAAATATGTCTGCGCCAAAGAAGTACCTGTCATGCATTTTAGGCAGAAAATATGGCTCAAGAGCAAGACATAGTGCTGACGCGCAAATCAAGTAAGCCGGGCTGTCCAGTAAATTTCGTCGTAGAGCACTAATAAGGAAAAGACATGTCGCGAAGATTGCGGAACTAAGCCCGATCGCCATGCCGACATCGAAAGGAATATGAGGAATTATTTTATTTACAAATAAGAGGAGATTGGGCGCTGACATCACGATGGGCTCATTTGCGGTAACCTGGCCGTGGTATATCCCTACTAACTGCTGCCAAGGTCGCCCCGCGATCGCCGCGGGCAACAATAAGAAAACATAGACAATAGGTATAAGCGGCAAAGCCCGAATTCGGATTGCTCCTCGGTAGATGAGATATAACAAAATCGGAACGAAGAAGATCGACTGAAGTTTAAACGACAGGGCGATGCCAAACGCCGACATAGCTAAATACTGTCGTCCTACAAGGATGGAATATATCGTCAGAAGAAGCATGCTTACATAGATGATGTCGCACTGACCCCAGAATGAACCGTTCAGGATAACAGTGGGCAAATTCAGGAATGCCAGCGCCAGGATAGTCGCCTTGATTTTCTCACGCGTTGTGTTGAAGACAATCTTAAACATAAAGATCGAGCACAGTGCGTCGAATGTGATTGAGGTCAGCTTTATCAAAACCAACGCTGGTGCTAGGCCGTCAAACAGTGAGATAAACGAGATTAGATACAAATATGGCGGCGGGTAATTAGAGAATTGATCCGCTAGGGAATGGAATCGGCCGTGAGTGAGGAAGTGAGAATACCAATCTTGAAGATATACTATCCAGTCATGGCTTTCGTATGGAAGAGCCAAGATCCTTAGCAAGATGGCACTTAAGCCCAAAGCGATGACCAAGACCATCTGAGTGGCTTGGATTGACCTCTGATTCGCGTCCACGTTTCTCAGCATAGGTCCCACCTGCGTAGCTGACCAAACCGACGGCCCATGAGCACGCCTTCGGTAAACGAGGCTCCAATCATCAGTCTTGAAGCGCCTACTAGCCGCATTCCGCGAGGGTACGGCTACTCGGTCGGTCGATGCGGATTAGCAGGAAAATGGCCCGCGTCATAGAGCATTCGGACGACAACAATGATGGCTTGCCGAGGGGGCGTGCTGCCGTGCTGAAAACCAGGCTGTCGTACGTTTCAGCGGAGGCTGGGACGGTGGAAAGGGCCGTGCGTCCATCGGACGCCAACGCATATTAACAGCCTAGGGTGAGAATATGATAGCCCGAACCTCCCTCGTGCTAGCGTTGTTATGGGCGCCCATAGCCGCAGCGAGCGACAACTTCGCTGCTGACGTTACCTCGTATCCCTCGTTGCTGGCGTTCTATAAGCTGGCCGACACGAGTGGTTCTTCAAGATGTTTGGATTCGAGTAGCAACGGCAATCACGGCACGGCGAGCAACATTTCGTACAACCAGGCTCCGATCCTTGCCCTGACAACTCCCTCGTCCGCGTTTAATGGAACGACAAGCACTTGCATCCTTCCGTATACGAGCTCGGGGCCGCTCGCATTTTCACTCGCCACTCCGTTTGCGATTGAATTCGTCGACAAATTCGGCACGCTTGGCACCGGAGCGGCGAATACAATCATTGGCAAGAACGATGTGGCGCCGAACGCCGGAGCAGCCGGTTGGTGGGTCGGGGACTACACGCCGTCAAGCGCGGGGCAGACCGGGATCGCGATCCAATTCCAAACGGGGATCTCTGGGCATTATTGGTTTGCCGAAACGGCGAATACTTGGTCACAAGGAACAAGCCATCATGTCGGGATAACCTGGGAGGGCGACGGCACTGGGAACGTAGCCTCTCTCCACGTTTATGTGGATGGTGTTCCTCAGACTGTGAACGTTGTTTCAGGTAGCTCGCCCATCGGTACGGGCGACATTACGAATGGAATGGCTCCAAAGATTGGAGGTGCTGTTAGCTGGTATAGCAATTCAACACCAGACACGCTTTCCGACATTGCGGTTTACAACAGTGCACATCCTGCTGGTATGACGCCGCACGTACTCTTCAGCGGTAATACGCCACGTGATGCACTCGATTTCTTCCACGGACAATCCCTCGCTCAAAACAATCAGCCGCCCTTCGCCAATCCGGCGACCGGGTGCGTGGTGTTTGAGAAGGATTATTCCGATGTCGATGTGATCAACGACATCAACACCGCGGTCTGGCTTATGTTCAAGCATAATTGGACGCTGTGCGCGGTGATGGTGAACAGCGCCTATCCGCCCAACGCCGCGTCGGCGACGCGGGCGCTGTTGGATGCGTGGGGGCTGCAGTCGGTGCCCGTCTATAATTATCAGGGCTCCGGCGGGCAGACGGGCGGGCCGGACAACGGCTTCACCAATGCCATCGAGACCAACTACCGGCCGCAGGATTCGACCGATGTCGGGATCCAGTCCTTCACGCCGTCCTCGGGCGGCGGCGCCGGCGCGGGCTACGCGGTCGGCGACGTCTTCCAGATCAACGGCGGCACGCTCGCCGGCGGCTTCGGCGCGGCCCGATATGTGGTGCTGACCACCGGGACGGGGGGCTCGGTGACGAGCGCGCGGATCAAGGAATCGGGAAGCTACACGGTCCCGCCTTCCGGAACGGTGACGACGGCCGCGCTCACCGGCAGCGGCACGGGGCTCACCGGCGCCATCACGACGGCGGCCGGCAAGGGCAATTACGGCAATGCCGAGTGGGCGCTCTTCGACCTGATCAATGCCCACCCGGGCGGCGTGACGCTGATCAATGGCGGCCAGTCGCATCTCGATTACGCGATGGCGCAGGACCATCTCTCGGGCTTGTGCGGGCTCAGCGCGGTCGGCGTGATGCAGGGCTGGAACCCGAACAACGCGATGTATGGCGCCGGCTCGGAATTCAATTCGCAGAACACCGGATCGGAATGGGCCGCTTTCTATTCCGCGCTCGCGGCCTGCGGCACGCCCGTGCCGGTGATCTCCTACGGCGTCGAGAACACGGAGGTGAACGGCTCGGGCAATAACCAATGGGTCTATATGGGCGAGAATCCGAAATCGGTGCTGAACGGCGCCGTGATCTCGGGCTCGACGCTTACCTTGGGCTCCGTCGCGTCGGGCAGCGTCGCGATCGGCGATTATGTCTACGGCATCAGCGTGCCGGGCGGCGTCAAAATCGTCTCGGGCAGCGGCCTTTCGTGGCAGCTGAACCGCACGCTCGGCACGATACCGGGCAGCGGCAGCGAGACCATGTTCACCAATGGCTGGGACAATCCGGCGATCGTCGCTTTTATCAACAACAGCACCGCGACCTCCGCCTGTCAGAGCGCGACGCCGTCCTTCTATTGGTGCCGGCTCTCCTGGACGCCGCTCCTCATGTACGCGATGCAGGCCGGCATCAATCCGAACGGCAGCGGGCGCCAGCTCTGGGCGATGTGGGGCGGCAACAACGGCACCATGACGATGAACACGCCGTCCGCCGGTGACGACAGCTGGTCGCCTACGCCGCAGTCGGGCTTCAACTTCATCACGCGGACCGCCAGCGACGGCGTCATCAACAACCAGAATGCACTGGTCGCGAACGACAACCCGTCCAACTATCTGCCTCTCTTCCGCCGCCGCAGCGAGCCCGGCCTGAGAGCCGGATCGCGGCATTCGAACTGAAGCCTTTCACCACGAAGGCACGAACGGCTCGATCAATTCATCATCCCCGCCTTCGCGGGATGATGGGTGAGATCCTTCGTGCCTTCATGTGAGGAATCCCGGAGACGAATTTCATGCAGCTCATTCTCAATGCCGACACGCGGCCGATTCCGTTCTTGATCGTGCAATCGACGGATCACATCACCGGACTCACCGGTGCCGTGCCGACAGTGACGGTCTCGAAGAACGGGGCCGCCTTTGCAGCGCCGGCGGGAACCGTCGCGGAGATCGGCAATGGCTGGTACAAGCTGACACCGACCGCGGCCGACACCGGGACCAACGGGCCGCTGCTGCTGCATGCGACGGCGACCGGCGGCGATCCGGCCGATGTCGATTGCCAGGTCGTCGCGATGAGTCCCTATGCGGCGCTGCCAGCGAATTTTGCCGGACTCGCGATCGACGGGGCGGGTGGCATCACCGTGGGCGCGTATGAGAGCGGCAAGGATCCGGCCGCCTATGTGCTCGGCAACCCCGCCAACAGGCTCGCGACCGACGCAAGCGGCGCGGTCAGCGCAAACAATCTCGCGTCGCTGCTCGATGTCGCGCTTTCGGGGCACACGACCGGGGGAACGCCGGGGGCCGCTCTGGGCAATCTGGTGAATGCGTTGGCCGAGAGCTACGCCGCGAACGGGACACCGGCGACGCTCGCGCAGCTCCTCTATGCGATCCTGGCGATCCTCGCCAACGTCTCGCAGTCCGGCACGACGATCACCGCGACCAAGCTCGACGGCGCGACGACGGCAATGAGCTTCACGCTGGACAGCGCCACCGCACCGACTAGCCGAAAGCGCGCGGCTTAGCGGCCGGCCATTTCAACCAGGATCTTCGCAAGCAAAGAGCATTGAATATCAAGGAGCTGGACCATGGCGTTGTGGCCGGTCACCGACGCGCTGGGCGCGGGCGGAGCGCAGTCGCTGCTGCTCGCGGGATTGGGCGCCGGCTCGGGCGCGACCAGCCCGCCGCCGCCTCCACCACCTCCACCGCCTTCGGGGTCGCCTGTCATGACGCCGCTTCGCACGCTGATGCCGATCCATCTCTCGGGCTATGCCGGGCGCGATTTCCCGCCGCTTTCGATCGATGCCGACGAGATTCTCGGCATCGATCTCGGCCCCGCGCTCGATCCGGGCGACACGCTGGTCGCCGCGAGCCTCGCGCTCCTCTTCTATCCGGTCGAGGCGGGCCAGACGAACTATGCGAGCGCGATCGACGGTACCGCCGCGCTGATCGGCACGGTCGCGGTGCAGGCGATCGGGCGACCGCCGCCCGGCCGGTACCTTCTGGGCTTTACCTGCCAAACAGCGGCGGGCCGCACGATCGAGATCCATTCCTTCTTCAACGCGACGAGCTTGCCAAATGCCTCCGTCTGACGGACGAATGACACCGCTGGAGCCCGGCTTTTTCGGCCGCCTCGCCGCCGGCATGCGCTACGCAATCCGCGGCGTGGCGCCCGACAATTGGTTCGGCCCGCTGCAGCCGATCGAGCCCGTGACGCCGGCGCTGCCCGAACCGCGTCAGTTCGATTATCTCACCGGGCTCAACATCCAGTTCCGGCCGCGCGGCGAGGAGGGGATCTCCTTCGCGCAGATGCGGGCGCTGGCCGACAGCTGGGATCTGCTGCGGCTCGTCATCGAGACGCGCAAGGACCAGGTCGAGCGGCTGCGCTGGAACATCCGGCCGAAGCCCGCGCAGGGCGAAGTGCCGGCCAGCTTGTCGCCGGGAAATGCGGATCCGCGGATCAAGGCTCTGAAGACTTTCTTCCGCAAGCCGGACGGGGTGCATCGTTGGGGTCCTTGGCTCCGCATGCTGCTCGAGGACCTCTTCGTCATCGATGCGCCGACGCTCTATCGGGCGCGCAATGCCGGCGGCGCGCTCATCGCGCTGGAGCCTGTCGACGGCGCGACGATCAAAGTGCTGATCGACGATCAGGGCCGCGCGCCCGAGCCGCCGGATCCCGCCTATCAACAGATTCTGCACGGCGTGCCCAAGGCGGACTTCTCGCGCGACGAGCTCCTCTACCTGCCGCGCAATCCGCGTACGGCCAAGGTCTACGGCTTCTCGCCGGTCGAGCAGATCGTCACCACCGTCAACATCGCGCTCCGTCGCCAGCAGGTCCAGCTCCAGTATTTCACCGAGGGCAATATGCCGGAGGCGCTGGTCGGCGTGCCCCAGGGCTGGACGATGGAGCAAATCCGCGAGTTCCAGGAATATTGGGACACGATCATGGCGGGCAACATCGCTGAGCGGCGCCATGCGCGCTTCGTGCCGTCCGATTTCCGCTATCAGGCGACGCGCGATGCGCCGCTCAAGGATGATTTCGACGAATGGCTGGCGCGGGTCGTTTGCTATGCCTTCTCCGCCTCGGCCGCGCCCTTCACCCGGCAGATGAACCGCGCGACCGCTGACAATGCGCAGGAGATGGCGCTCTCGGAGGGCCTCGGTCCGATCATGCTTTGGGTCAAGGATTTGATCGATCGGGTCATCGAAGAGGATTTCGGCTGGGACGATCTCGAATTCGAATGGGCCGACGAGGAAGCGGTCGATCCGCTGAAGCAGGCGCAGCTTACGGACATGAAGCTGCGCGCGGGCCTCAAGACGATCAACGAGGCGCGGGCGGAATCCGGGCTCGATCCGATCGAAGGCGGCGACACGCCGCTCATCTACACCGGCGCCGGCGCAGTGACGCTTTCGAGCGTGCTCTCCGGTGCCGCGCAGCAACCATCCCAACAGGAGTGACGCGATGCGGCTCTATGCCGAAATCACCAAGATCGACGAGGCCGAGCAGCTCGTGTTCGGCTATGCCTCCACCGAAGCGCTCGACAGCCAGGGCGAGATCGTGAAGCGCGAGGCTTTGGAGGCGGCGCTGCCGGACTATATGCGCTTCGCCAATATCCGCGAGATGCACCAGCCCTCGGCGGTCGGCGTCGCAACCGAGGCGCAGATCGACGGCAAGGGTCTCTTCCTCGGCGCCAAGATCGTCGACCCGACGGCTTGGGAGAAAGTGATCCAGGGCGTTTACAAAGGCTTCTCGATCGGCGGTCGCGTGACGCAGCGCGACGACACGGAGAAGCACGTCATCACCGGCCTGAGGCTGAGCGAGATCAGCCTGGTCGATCGTCCAGCCAATCCGGAGGCGGTGTTCACCATGTACAAATCCAATGAGTGCAAGGATCTCGAGAAGCTCGGCGCGCGCAACTCGCAAGCCGATCTGGCGCTGATTCAGGAGATCCATGATCGCGCCGCGGCGCTCGGAGCGGCTTGCAGCGACGATGACGATGACGACGACCAGGCCGATGACGGACTGGATGATACGGATAAGACGCATCGCCCGCGCGACCTCGCCAAGCTTGCGGGCGAGCTCGGCGCCGCGAGGTCGCGAATCGCCGAGCTCGAAGCCGAGCGCGACCTTCTGGTGAAGACGCTCGCCGCCAAGCCGGCGGAACGGCGTGCCGCGCTCCGCGTGGCGCCCATCGACAAGGCGGCGGATTCGCGTTCCGCTGCATTTGCCCGCGAAACTCCGACCAACGACCCGATCGAGCTTACCAAACGAGCACTGCGCCGTCCGCTGAGCCTGGCGCAGATCGAGAAGATCGCCAACCGCTGACGCGCGGGGCGCGGGCCGCCCCTTTCGACATCACTGAACGAGAAATCCCGGCGCGGCTCGCCCCTCGCGCCGGCAATGTCCCCTCGCGCCCTTGGGCAAGGACATGATGGAGCTATTCGCATGAATGGAAATGTGACCGACGACACGCTGGCGCTGATCAAGGAGTCGCTGGCCAGCGGCGAGACGCTCGCCAAGACCATCACGACCGCGAGCGGCCTGCTCGCCTACGACCTGCAGCCCTCGGCGAAGAATCTCTATCCCGCCGCGACGCCGATCCGCAACGTGCTGCCCCGCGTCGGCGGAGGCACCGGCACGGCGACAAACTGGCGGCAGGTGAACGCGATCATCGGCTCCGGCTGGGACGCGATCGGATGGGTGCCGGAAGGCCAGCGCTCCGGCCGCATGAGCTACAGCACCTCCACGCGGTCGGCGAGCTACGCCACCATCGGCGAAGAGGATTCGGTGACCTTCGAAGCGGTGTCGTCGGCGCAGGGCTTCGAGGATGTCCAGGCGACCGCCACGATGCGTCTCTTGCAGAAGATGATGTTGAAGGAAGAGAACGCGTTGCTTGGCGGCAATGGATCGCTTCAGCTCGGCACCGCGCCGGCGCCGAGCTTGTCTGCGAGCGGCTCGGGCGCGACGCTGCCGGCCGCGACCTACTCGGTGATCGTCGTGGCGCTCACCTATGAAGGCTATCGCAACTCCAGCGTCTCGGGCGGTATCGCTACTACCAAGTCGGTGACCGGGGCGGACGGCGCGACCTTCACCGTGAATGGCGGCGCGTCCGCGCCATCCGCCAATGCGACCCAGGCCGTCACGCTCGGCCAGACCCTGTTCGCCTCGGTGGCGCCGGTCGCCGGTGCGGTCGGTTATGCCTGGTTCGTGGGCGCCGTCGGATCGGAGAAGCTGCAGGCGATCACCACGATCAGCAGCGCCGCATTCTCCGCGCCGCTCTCGAGCTCGACCCAGGCCGCGTCGGCGATTGCTGCTGATTACTCCGCCAATCCGGGCCTGGCTTTCGACGGTCTCTTGACCTCGGCGCTCAAGGCCGGGTCCGGCGCCTATGTGAACTATCTCGCGACCGGCACGGCAGGAGCCGGCACTGCGCTCTCGGCGTCCGGCCGCGGCTCGGTCAACGAGATCGATCTGATGTTGCAGAAAATGTGGGACCTGTTCGAGGTCAGCCCGACGGTGCTCTATGTCAATAGTCAAGAGCAGCGGAACATCACGTCGAAGGTCCTGTCGAGCGCATCGGCGCCGCTGCTGCGGTTCAACACCGACGGCAAGGATCCGTTCGCGATCGTGGCCAACGGCGTCGTCGAATACTACTACAATCCGTTCGCGCTCGACGGTGGTTACAAGATCCCGGTCAAGATCCATCCGTTCGTGCCACCCGGCACGATCATCGGCTGGTCGGAGAATCTGCCGGCGCAATATCAGTCCTCCAACGTGCCGAATGTCGCCGAAGTCAAGACCCGTCGCGACTATTATCGCACCGATTGGCCGCTCAAGACCCGATCCTACGAGTTTGGCGTTTACGCCGAAGAGGTGCTGGCGGTTTACGCTCCTTTCGCCATGGGCGTGATCAGCAATATCGCGAATGGTTGACGAAGCGCGGGCCGGCCTTCGGGTCGGCCCGTTTGCTGGGAGATTTCCATGGACCGACCGGCCCCTGGTTTCGTGCGCCTGATCGCGCCTTCCGGATCCTGGGAGGGTCCGACCTATGGCGGCGATCAATACCCAATCCAGCCCGACGGCACCGTCGACGTGCCGGAACACGCTGCGCCGCCGCTGCTTCGCCAGGGCGGCTTCACCCTCTGGGTCGACGGAGACGACGAATGAGCGCGGGCGACTTGGTTTCGATCGACGATGTGAAAGCCTATCTCGGCGGCGATCTGCAATCGAACGACGATTCGGTGCTCACCCGGCTCATCACCGCCGCGAGCGCATTCTTCACGACCGCTTGCGGCAATCCGATTTTGATTCAGAACCATGACGAGCTCTATGACGGCAAGGGCAGCACGCGACTTTACCTCCGCAACACTCCGGTCCTCGCCGTCACCTCGGTCGCGATCGACGACATCCCGATCCCGGCCTCGATCGCCGTTGCCGATCCGGGATGGGTCCAAAATGGCAATGTGATCATCCTCTTCGGTTACTGGTTCAAGCGCGGCTATGCGAATGTCGCCGTAACCTACGAAGCCGGCTACGCGATGGTGCCGGCCGACGTCGCCGAGGCGGTGATCGAATTGGTGGGCCTGCGCTATCGCGGCAAGGACCGGTTGGGCAAGGCCTCCGAGAGCATGGGCGGCATCGCTACGACATCCTACACCCAGAAGGATGTGAGCCCGTTCGTGCAGAGCGTGATCACGCGCTACATGCGGGCGAATCTCGCATGATCGCTATCGAACTCGACTCGATCGATGCGGTCCGCGCGAGACTCGCCGCGATCCCTGCCGATACGGCGATCACGCTTCGCGCCGCCGGTGCGGAGCTGGCCTGTCAAATCCGGTCGGCTGCAGAAAACAACGTATCCGGCGGCCTGCTTCAGGCGCGCTCGGGCAAGCTGCGCGACAGCCTTGCCGTCGCGACCTCGACATCAGGCACAGCGATCGGCTTCTCGGTCCAGGCGATCACGCCCTATGCCGCCTTCCAGGAATTCGGCTTCTCGGGCACCGAAAGCGTGCGCGAATTTCTACGGCGCCAGTCGATGGTCTTCGGGCGAACGATAGCGCCGAAGGAAGTGACCGTGCGCGCGCATGATCGGCAAATCGATTATCCGGGCCGGTCCTATCTGCGCTCCGCGCTCGCCCAATTTGCGCCGACGATCCACGATGTGTTGTCCAGCGCAATGGCGGAGGTTCTGAAATCATGAGCCGCGAAGCCATCCAGTCTGCGCTGTTCGCGCTTCTGACCGACGAACGCGCCGGTATCGACGGTCTCGTACTTGCAAGTCGCAGGCTCAAAGCGCCGCAGGACGTCGGACCGGGCAACTGCCCGGCGCTGTTCCAGATCTATCGCGGCGAGACAGTCGAATGGTCGGGCACGCGCCCGCTGAAGCGAATCATGCATCTGGAGATCGTCCTCTTTGTTCATTCCGGCGATAAGAGCTTTCCGACCTCGTCGCTCCTCAATCCGATGCTGGACGCGATCGACCAGGCCTTTGGCGCGGGCGATCCCGCCAATGTGCAAACGCTGGGCGGTCTCGCCAAGCGAGTGACGATCAACGGTCACATAGCCACGGACGAAGGCCTGCTCGGCGAATATGCCTACGCGATCGTGCCGGTCGAAATTCTGATCCCCTGAAAGGACATCGCATGACAGAGACAAGCCATCAGTCAGCGGCGGTCCGCGCCGCGATCGAGCGCTGGTTCCACGACAATTTCGCCAATTCGCCGGTCTCGCGATCGGTCGAGGCGATCAATCATCTGCGCGCCTCCCTCGATGCGCTCGAGGTCGAGATCGCTGCGACACTTACGAAGGAGACCTGATCCATGACTCAATATGCTTTTGGCTTGGGCGCGCTGATCGGCTTGCGCACCGATATTGCGAACGCGACGCCGGCTCAGTTCGGCACGCTGCAGGAGGTGCAGCTCGATATGAGCTTCACCATCAAGGAGCTGACCGGTCAGTTCCAGGCGCCGACCGCGCTCGCGCGCGGTGGGCTGAAGATCACCGGCAAGGCCAAGGCCGCGCGAATCACCGCGGCCAATTTCAACAATCTGTTCTTCGGTCAGACGGTCGGCAACGGAAATACCGTGACGCAGATCGGTGAAGCTCAGGCGGTTCCGGGCAGCGCCGCCTATACCGTGCAAGTCGCAAACCATGCGACGTTCGCCGCCGATCTGGGCGTCGCCTACGCCGCGAGCGGTGTGATGCTGACGACCGTTGCGCCGGGATCCGAAGCGACAGGGAAATATTCAGTCAATTCGGCGACCGGAACCTACACCTTCTCATCCGGCGATGCGAACGCCGCCATTCTCGTGACCTATAGCTACACCACGACGAGCGGCACCGCGATCGCCCTGTCGAACCAGCTCATGGGCTCGCAGCCGAGCTTCAGGCTGGTTTTGAGCGAGCAGTATCAGGGCAAGCTGCTGAACCTGCAGCTCAACTGGGTGATCTCCCCCAAGCTGTCCCTTCAGTTCAAGAACGAGGATTTCCTCATCCCCGAGTTCGACTTCCAAGCCGCGGCCGATGCGGCCGGAAACATCGGCAATGTGTGGCTTTCGGAGTAGGCGCGTATGACGATTTCGATCAGACTTGGCGGCAAGGACTATCCGATCGCCCCACTGAAGTTTCGCGACCTGAAGCGCGTGCTGCCGTTGTTCCTCCAGCTCGGTATGGATAGCGAAGCGAAGGTGGACGCGCAGGGCGAGATACTGACGGCCGCGATCGCGACGGCCGATCCCGCTTTCACGCGCGCCCAGTTCGATGAGTTGACGCCGGATGTGGAGGAGCTTCGCGTCGCGGTGTCGGCGGTCGCGCGCCTCTCGGGATTGAAGCCGGGAGCGCCCCAGCCGGGGGAAGCGCCGGCGGCGAGGCCTTCCCTTGGGGCGACATCTACGGGCTGATCGCGACGGCCTGCGGGTGGCGCCGGGCCGAGATCGACGAGATGACGTTACCCGAATATCTGGAGCTCGCCGCCTATTGGAAAAAGAATCCGCCCTTGCATCTTCTCATCCGCGCTTTTCTTGATTATAAGGGCGGGGACAAAACCAGAACGTCGGACTTGGCCGAGCTGTTGGCTGCTGCCGGACCGGAGGGAATCTTGCGTGGATAGGAGACGGGATGTCTGGCTTGCCGCGGTGCTGATTTCGGCCGGGGCCTGCACGCCGCAGCCCTATCCGGAGGATATCGCGCGGCAGCAGCAGGAGGCCACGGACCGGGCATTGATGGCCGAGTATATCGGGCGCCCGCTCTGGACCGTGGGCATCGCAAACTACTTCGTCTGCCCCAGCAAGGCGATGATGCTGGGTCCGGAGGGATGCTTCACGGGACGCGGCCGGTTCACCTTCGATTCCTTCGAAGGGCTGTACCCGCTGACGGACGGCGAGGTGTTCATGCATGTCACCTTCGCTGACGGGCGGTCAGGGTTCACTCATTTCTACCTTGGCGATCTGAAATTCGACGTCGTCGATCACGACCCGATGAAGGAGCCCGGGATCTATCCCTCCTTCCTCGACAATCTCAAGGCTGGAAAGGCCGTCCTGCAGCGCCGCAAGCTTCCAGGCGCGCTTCTGCACATGACCCAAGCGCAAGTGCTCGCCGGCGCTTGGGGCAAGCCCGACCGCGTCGTCGAGCGGGAGTCGTATCGGCACGGATCGGTCGAATGGTGGATCTATCCCGAGGACAATTTGCTGGTGTTCCAGAACGGCGAGCTGGTCGATATCCAGCGATCCCGGAAATAGGCTCGAGCGACCAGCCATTCGGCTTTTTGAGGAGCGTTGATGCGGATGTATCGCGTAGACGAGGGCGCTAACCCGGAAGGATGGCCGTTCCTTCAGGATGGGCATGCGTATCTCGGGGATGGCACGCCTCTCACCGATGTCGATGAGGACGGCCGAATTGTACCTTCGCGCCAAGCGTTAGTCTCTGACGAGAAAATCTGCTCGGGCGGCGTCCTGAGTCTCGCTGATCGGCAGAGCGGGGTCGAAGCGCTTGCACGCGCGCTCGACAATAACGATCTGGTCCGTGCGCCGATTCTGCTTCTCCAGCTTCAGATCGATCCCGATCCGGCTCTCGCGAAATTCAATCACTTCCATAAGCCGCCCGGCCCAGGGGGTGGGCAATTCGCATCTGGTCCCGAGGCGGGCGCCGCGGCTACGGCTCCATCAGGACTTGAGACTGCCTCGTTTAATATGCATGTCGGGCTCCCCGGCAGTGGAGTCGCCGGCACGCCGGTCGCGCCCCCGCCTGGATTTGAACAGGTTGCTGCGACCCTAGGCGTGAGTATGACCTCCACCTATGTACCCGGCGTCTATGGAAAGGATATCGACATCGCGCATGCGCTGGTCACGGATCTGGTGTGGATGGCGATCCTCACGATAACCAAACCTGGTTTCACGCCCGGAACCAAGGGTTACGGAATAGCTCTTCATAATGCGTTGGCCGTAGAAGTCAGACTGCTCGGTGACCCGGAACTCCATGCGGAACAAGCCTACTTCAAAGGCTTTCCCGTACCGATAAGACTCCCCTTCTCTTCTGTTCCCGACGTTCTCTACGGCTCGATATGGAATCCCAAGATAGTATGGGACCTAAAGACCGGGCGCTCTGCTCGCGATATCAGCGCTGCTGATACCCAAAAGCAGAAAGAGGAAACGCTTGAGAATGTTCGCGGATCGCCATTCTACGAATACATTCAGGTTTACGGGCCCTGACATGAACGACCCCACCTCTGCGAATTCGGATCCCAAATCCTTCGACGATCGCACCGCCAACGAGATCGTCGATCGCGCGACGCTGTTGCTCGCGACGTTACTCGGTAAGTGCACTCCGAGACGATCTGAGTATCTTCTCTTTGGCGTCACTCCGCCTATCCAGATTTGCTTTGCAGGCAGCGGACCAATCGTACCCGTACTCAGTCTGTCTTCGAGCAAATATAATACGCATGCTGTCGCGCATATGTATTATTTGTCCATGCTCGAAGATCAGAGACAATTTCCGGCATTCTGGGTTGACAAAAACATCAGCGTTTTCTCCCGACTTGATTCAGGGCCAGATGCGATAGCGCGCGACGTCCACCAGGCGATCAAAAAGATCGATTTTGCTGGAGTAATTGCTGCAGGTTCGATCGAGCGAATTTTGACGGAGCAACCGAGGCATCCGATACCGTGGCTTATCTTCCATCTTGCTGTGTGCAGTGCGTACCTGGCGCGAGACGAAGAAGCTCAGTCGCTGCTGCAGAAGTCGATCGATTTGGCTAAGAACGAGAATCCGGCCGCGTATGCAAATCTAATCTCCGAGGCGCAGGTGGATCTTTCGAAGCTGACGTCAGATCCCGAAGGATTCCGATCGGATCTAATTGCGACGATGGCGTCCAACTGGTCGCATTTCAAAATCGTCAGCTCATGATCGGCTGAGCACGTAAGAAACGCCAACCTAACTTGTCGGGCGACCGGCTTGTACCGCACATAAGGATCTCCAATGTCCGACGACACGATCTCGATCGGCTTCTCGGTCGATACAGGCGAGCTGCAAGCCGGCATTGGCGCGGCGCTGGATAGCTTGGCGCAGATGCCGCCGATGCTGGAGCAGGATTTCGGGGCGATCGCATCATCGGCCACGGCAGCTTCCGGTCATCTCAAGAGCCTCAGCGACGCGTCGGCCGATGCAACGAAGAAGGCGCAGGAGGACTACGCGGCGGGTACGCAGCGGGTCGCGATGCTGTCCGCGCTCGATCAGATGTCGACCGACCAGGCAATCGCCGAACGGGAGCGGTTGGAGAATGTGCGCTTCGCCGCGACGCGCGCCGAGCTCGAGATGGATGAGGAGTGTGCTGTCGAGGGCAGCAAGCTCGCCCAGCAGATCCAGGACAAGGCCTATGCTCAGGAAGCGCAGCACCATGCCCGTATCCGCCAGCTCGATCTACAGGCCGTGAAAGAATCCGAAGCCTCATGGAAATCGATGGTTCAACCGATCACGCAAAGCTTCGGCAATGCGATCGAGGGCATGATCACCGGTACGCAGAACATGCATCAGGCGCTGGCCAAGATCGGTCAATCGATTCTCTCCGATTTTATCCATATGGGCGTCCAACGCGTCAACAATTGGCTGACGTCCGAACTGACGATGACGGAATCCACGGTTGCCGGGAATGCCGCGCGGACCGCGTCGAATCAGGCCGCGGCGACCGCGAGCTCGGGCTTCAGCTTCGCCCATGCGTTGGAGGAAATCGAATCGAACGCCGCGCGGGTCTACAGCTCCGTCTTCGCTTGGGCCGCGCCGGCGCTCGGTCCCTTCGCGGTCGTGCCGGCGACAGCCGCTGCCGCTCTCGTTGTCGCCAAGGAGGCGTTGATACCGTCCTTCGATCAGGGCGCCTGGAGTTTGCCCGGCGACATGCTGGCCATGGTGCATCAGGGCGAGGCGATCCTGCCCAGAGCCTTCGCCGATGATTTCCGTAGCGCGGTCTCTGGCGGCGGCTCCGGAATCGGTGGCGGCGACACGCACATTCACATCCACGCCACCGACGCGCAAAGCTTCCAGCGCCAGCTGATGAACAACGGCTCAACCCTCGCGCGCTCGCTTCGGCAACAGGCGCGCAATTTTCATCCGGCCTTGAGGTGACATGAGTACAGCGGTTTTTCCCGCGTTGGCCGGGCTCGAATATCCGGTCACGCGCACGCCCGTCTTCAAGACGCTCGTGCAAGAATCCGTTTCGGGCAAAGAGAATCGTGCCGCGCTGCAAGTCTATCCGCGTTGGAAATGGAG
The DNA here is from genome assembly GCA_035293565.1 of Alphaproteobacteria bacterium. GTDB lineage: Bacteria > Pseudomonadota > Alphaproteobacteria > BOG-932 > Roseiterribacteraceae > DATGMP01. The sequence continues at coordinate 98,903 of DATGMP010000023.1, forward strand.
TCTCAGCTTCAATTTCCTGCGCGACGATTCCAACAACGAGTTTCGTACGCTGCTCGGATTTTTTCTGGCGCGGCAGGGTGCGTATGACTCGTTCCTCTTTGACGATGTCGACGATGACGGCGTGACCGACCAACCGGTCGGCGTCGGCGATGGCTCCAATCTGAATTTTCCGCTCGTGCGCACCCTCGGCGGCTTCGTCGAGCCGATCCTGGCCGTCAACACGAATGTTGTCGCAACCGTCAAAGTGAACGGCGTGCTCCAGGCCTTCACGTCCCAGTGGGGTTGGCTGTTCGGCGCTTATGGGCCTTACGGAATCGCCTTCACTCCCGGGAATGCGCCAGGGAACGGCGCCTCGGTGACCGCGACCTTCAATTACTACTGGCCGGTCCGCTTCACGGCCGACGACAATGACTTCACGAAGTTCATGAACAAGCTCTGGGAGCAGAAGAAGCTCGAATTCGAGAGCGTGAAGAACTAGCTCCCGTCGCTATTCACTTCCTCGTCATCCCTGACAAGCACCCCACCGGGTTGCACGATCCGGGATCCACATCGTCGCCGGTGCGGATGGACGAATGGATCGCGGATCGCTTCGCGTCCGGAATGACAATCGAGAAGAAAGAGAACTGTATCATGAAGCCTGCATCCCCGGCCCTGCGAGCCATCCTCGCAGGGCCGCAATTCTTTATGGCCGATTGCTATAGCTTCACGCTCGTGGACGGCACGGTCGCGCGTTACACGACGGCCGATCAGGATATCGTCGACGCGGCGACCAGCCATGTCTTCTCGTCAAAGGGACCGTTCTTCGAGCGCTCCAAGGTCAAGTTCCAGGTCGGCGTGCAGGTCGATGAGCTCGACATCACGCTGACCGCCGGTCCGAACGACATGATCGACGGCGTGCCCTGGATGTCGGCCCTGCGCGGCGGCGCGCTCGACGGCGCGGAGATTCAGCTCGATCGAGCCTTTATGGCGAATTTCGGCGACACGTCCGCGGGGTTGCTGACTATCTTTGCCGGCCGTATCGCCGAGGTCGACGCGGGACGGACGCAGGCGACCATCAAGGCCAACACGCATCTCGAGCTGCTGACGCTGCAGATGCCCTGGCGCCTGTTCCAGCCGGGCTGCGCCTTCACGCTCTATGACGGTCGCTGCACGCTAAGCAAAGCATCCTTCGGCGTTGCCGCGATGATCAATGCAGGTTCGACCGACTTTGTCGCAAACACCAATCTGGCACAGACTGTCGGATGGGCATCGCTCGGAACCATGACGTTTACCTCGGGCGCGCTCGCGAACAAATCCTTCACGATTCGGGAGCATGACGTCGGCGGCGTGCTGAAGCCGGTCGTGCCGTTCCCGGTTCCTCCGGCAGCCGGCGACAGCTGCATCGTCTATCCGGGCTGCGACAAGCAGCAATCGACCTGCCAAACCAAGTTCAACAACCTCGCCCATTTCGGCGGCTTCCCGTACGTGCCGGTTCCGGAGACGGCGGTATGAACCGCATTCAAGCGCATCTCGAGATCACGACCGGCATCATCCGCCTCTATTCCGAGGGAAGCCACGAGGAGAGAGCGCCATTCGATATGTCCCTCTGTCTGGTGGGTGACCAAGACAGAGCAATCCTGAAGGGGCTCGCCACGGCCGCGGGATTCCATCATGCGCATCGACGCGCAATCAATGATTGCCTCAAGGCGCATCATTTCAGTCGCGGAGAATGGGAGCGTGGCGAAACCGTGGATGGCCGGCTGGTCATTCGCCGCGTAGGGTTCGTCGTTCGATGACCGAGGCCGAAGGACGGATGGCCGTCGTGCGCGCGGCGCGATCCTGGATCGGCACTCCCTATCATCACGCCGCGCGCGTGAAGGGCGTCGGCGTCGATTGCGCGATGCTGCTGGCTGCTGCCTATGAAGAGGCCGGCCTGGTCTCACCCATAGCGTTCGAGCGCTATTCTCCGGGCTGGATGCTTCATCGCGATGCGGAGCGGCTGCTCGCGGTGATCGAGACGCGCACCTGGCCCGCGCAAGAGCCTGGCGCGCCGGGCGATCTTCTCGTCTATCGCTTCGGTCGCGCTTTCGCCCATGGCGCCATCGTCGTGGAATGGCCCGTCATCATTCATGCCGTGCAGCGCGCGGGCGTGATCCTCGACAAGGTCGACGGCGCTCAGCTGCGCGGCAGGGAGCGGAAGCTGTTCTCGTTGTTCCCTCAATCGCCGGGGCCGCAGTCGCGGCCAGGGTGAAGAGGGAAAGGACTGCGCTTAAGCGCGAGCCAAGCGGGCGGACGCCCGCGCCCGGCGACTGAAGGAAGAATTTGATGAGTCTCTTCGGCTCCAGCACCACGAACGCCCAGGCGAAGACCGTCGCGTCCGGCGTGCCGATCAATAGCTCCTGCTACGGTAATGTCGTTCCGCTCGCCTATGGGACGATCCGCGGCTCCGGAAATCTCATCTGGTATGGCGATTTCCAAGCGACGTCGGCAGGCAGCGCAAGCAAGGGGAAGAACGGCGGGCAGGCCTACACCTACAGCGCCTATTTCGCTTTCGCGCTGTGCGAGGGGCCGGTCGGGGGCGTCGCTAATGTCTGGGCGAATGGCACGATTTATAGCTGGGCCTATTGCTCCGCGCACAATATCGGCTTTGAAAGCGGGGCGTCGGGCCAGGCGCCGTGGGGCTATCTGACCTCGAAGCATCCGGGTCAGGATCTGGGTTACGGCGGCACCGCCTATGTCTATTGGCAGCCGGGCCTGTTCGGGTCATCGCCGCAGATGCAGAACTTCGCCTTCGAGATCCAGGGTGTTGGGAATGGCATCTATGGCACGCCCGATGCCGACCCGGCTTTCGTCGTTACCGACATGCTGACCAACCCATCCTACGGGGTCGGCTTTCCATCCGCACGCCTCGGCAGCCTGTCGGTCTTCTCGCAATACTGCCAGGCGACCGGCATGGTGATCTCGCTGTTCCTGAACACGCAGCAGGACGCGGCGAGCACGCTCAACGATATCGTCCAGCAGTGCAACGCGGAATTCGTCTGGTCGGGCGGTCAGCTCACCATCGTCCCCTATGGCGACCAGAATGTTTCGGCCAACGGCGCAACCTATACCGCACCGACCGCGGCGCTCTACAGCCTGACCGATGACGATTATATCGACATGGGTTCAGGCGATCCGGTGCAGCTGTCGCGCGCCAGGCCATCGGACCGTATGAATTCCGTCAAGCTCGAATGGCTCAACCGGTCCAACCAATATGCCGCGGAGATCGTCGAAGCGAAGGATCAGGCCGCGATCGAGACTTACGGCCTGCGTTCGGATCAGCCGAAGCAATCGCACCAGTTCTGCACGCTTTCCGCCGCCACGATGTCGGCGACGCTGCAGCTGCAGCGTCAGGCCGTGCGCAATCAGTACACATTCACCCTCGGCTGGAAATACTGCCTGCTGGATCCGATGGATATCGTCGAGATCACCGACGCCAATCTCGGGCTCGTCCAGCAATGGGTCCGCATTCTCTCGATCGAGGAAGACGACAACGGCAATCTCAAGATCACCGCCGAGGAATATCTGGGCGGGACGGGCGGCGCGCCGCTCTACGCCTTCCAGTCGGGCGCGCCTTCAGCGGTCGGCAACCTGAACGCTTCGCCCGGCGTGGTGAACACGCCGGTTATCGTCGAGCCGCCGGTCAGCTTCATCGCCGGAACGCCGCAGCTGATGATCGGCGTCTCGGGCAGCTCGCCCTATTGGGGCTCGGCCGACATCTACATGTCGGCGGACGGCGGCAACAATTACGAGCTCATCGGCCGCGCGGTGAAAGGCGCCGCCGTCGGCGTCACGACCACGGCGCTGCCCGCGGGCGTCGACCCCGACAGCACGGATCTGCTGACGATCGACATCAGCCGGAGCTACGGCGCGCAGCTGGCCTCAGCCAGCCACGGCACGGCCGACAATTATCAAACCTCGCTCTGGATCTGTAACAGCGATTACAGCAACGGCGAGCTCATCGGCTACGGCATCGAGACCCTGACCGGCACCGGAACCTACAAACTCTCCGATTCCGGTGGCGGCTCGATCTATCTCAGGCGAGGACAGCTCGCCACGCCGATCTCGGCGCACGCTACGGGCTCCATGGTCCTGGCGATGAGCAAGAGCGTCTTCGTCATGGACCTGCCCGCGAGCCTCAGCGGCATCTCGCTGTCCTTCAAATTCGTCTCTTACAATCTCTGGGGCGGCGCGCCGACCGATCTGGCCTCTGCGACCGCCTATTCGTACACGCCGGTCGTCAGTGGCGGTGGCGGGGCGACGGGATTCGGCGGCTCGGTCGGCGCGCCCTCCGGCCTCAGCGTCACGGCGGCTTATGACGTGCAGATCGACGGAACCGTGCAGCCGGGTATGCAGATTAGCTGGACGCCCACGACCGACCTGAATTGCACGAGCCAGGAGATACAATGGACGCCCCACGGCGTATCCAACTGGACGTCGATCATGGTCTCGGCGCAAGCCGACCTTTATTTCCTGACGGGACTGCAGGCGAACACGCGTTACGATTTTCAGGTCCGCTCGGTGCGCGTTGGCGTCGGCAGCTTTACGACCCAATATTCGACTTGGGTGACGGACACCAACGTGCTGGCCCAATATCCAAGCGCGCCCGCCGCCATGTCGGCGCCGAGCGTCGCGACCGGGGCGTTCTTCCTGACCGTTAGCTGGACCGCGTCGGCCGATCCCTACCTCGCTGGATACGAAGTCGCCTACAACACGGTGAATACGCTCACGGGCGCCATCTTGGCGAATCTGACCTCCAACCCGCTCGCGACAAGCGTCACCATCAGCAACGGCATTCAGGCGAACACGACCTACTACGTGTTCGTTCGCGCTGTTCAGTCGACGTCCCAGGTCGGCACCTGGAGCGCAGCCGGAAGCGGAACGACCCCGGCCGTAGGACCACCGACCTCGCTCAACCTCTCGACCGGTATCAATAAGCAGCAGGACGGCACGATCCAGCCCTACCTGATCGCAGCTTGGACCGCAACGGCGAGCGCTGTGTACAGCTACTACGAGGTGCAGTGGCAGCGACATGCGAACGCATGGGGCGCCAGCCCCAATAGCGCGCAGACGGGGACGATCGATTTCTCGCTGACCAATCTTTACGCCGGAAGCTCGGGCCAGGCCTACGATGTCCGCGTGCGGACGGTCTACGTGACGCCGCAGCAGACATTCTATTCGACCTGGCTCGACTCGATGGCAGCGTATCCGAGCGGCTTCACGGTCAATCCGCAGACCGCTGCCCCAAGCGCGCCAACCGGACTTTCCGCCAGCGGGGGAATCCTTTCCGTCGATATCAGTTGGACCAATCCAACCGATATCGACTTCGATCGTGTGCAGATTTGGGGTGTGGCCGCGCTCGCCATAATCCCCAATGATTCGGCGCAGGCGAATCTGCTTTACGACGGCGTGCCCGGCAAACCCGGCGCAGTCGGGCGCTGGAATATGACCGGCGATGCGATCAACATCCTCGCCAACAACAACACCGGACTCTATTTCTGGGTCAAGGCCGTCAATACGTCCGGCGTCGTGAGCAACTTCAACGCGACCGGCTCCGGAAGCGGCCTGCTTGCCGTCCCCTTGGGTGCCAACACCAACACGCTCGCGGCGAACGCGGCGACCATGCTGGGCCAGGCGCACGTCACCAGCTCATATTCAGGTAACTCTCCGACGAGCTGGCAGCAGATTGCGCAAATCCAGATCACGCCAAACATCGGCACGAATGTCGTTATTGCAGCCACCATCACGCAAAATCTTCGATCAGGAGCTGGATGGTCGCTACGGATCCGCGACGATGGCGGCGTGCTGCAAACCGTCGGCAACCTGTTCGTCGCGGATTCATCGCAAACGGTATCGATTACATGGGCATCAATCAGCGCCTACGCGGCGAGCCTTCATAACTTCTACCTCGATTGGGAATGCGGTGACACTTTGTCGAATCTGACGGGAGCCGTCATGTACGTGTCGGCGCTACAGCGATGAATGTCTATGCGATCTACGTTACGGCGACAGGCCAGATCAAAAGCGTCATGCAAACGCCGATGGCGCTTACCGATCTGTCTGCACCGCCTTCGGGCCAGAGCTATCTCCAGGTCACCGACGGGACCGTGATCGGCTTTCTGACGCACCAGATCGCCAATCCCGGCACTCCCGACGCGGCGTTGGTCCCCTATATTCAAACTCTGCAGGACGCGCAGACGGCGGCGCTGCAGCGGGCGGCCGATTACTTCCAAGGTCTATTCCTCGTTCCGTCCGTATTCACCTATCGGACCAATCCGTATCAGATTGATCCGGCGAGCCAACAGAACATCGCTGCAATGGGCTCGCTGGCGAGCGCCTCGGTCGCCAATCCGGCGACGATCCCGTGGCCGGGCGCCTTCTACTGGCGCGACGCCAAAAACAATCACCAGCCGATGACGGCGGCGCAGATGCTGACCTTTGCCGTCACGATCGCCAACTATGTGAGCGCGTGCATCCTGCGCTGCGCGTCGATCAAAGACGGCATCCGTGCCGCGACGAGCATAGCGGCGATCCAGGCGATCGACGTGACCGCCGGCTATCCGGCCGCCAGCGCCTAGGCACTTCCAGTACCATTATCACCCGGAGGCTCTTCCATGAGCGATCCGTCCCTCGCGCCTGCCCAGGCGAGCGCCGTCGCGGAGACTGTCGTCGGCGGCGTTCTGATCGCAGCGCCCTGGTGGGTGCAGCTCTTGGGCGAGCTCAATGCGATCCTTGCCTTCGTCACCGCGCTCTGCGGTGCGATCGTCGGCGTCGCCGGCGTGATGCGGCTCTTCCGCACGCGCCGCTCGACGCATTCCTCCAAACCATAGGAGCCTCGTCATGAAGCGTTTTGACGCCGGCCGGCTTTCGCTGGCCGGTCTGATCCTTTGCGTCTCCGCTCCGGCATGGGCCGCGCCGCCGGAGCTTTCGCAGATCCCGCCGATCGCCGATGTCGTGTGCGGCGACGTCGCCATGCTGAAATGGGCGCTGAGCGCAGTGGCCGTTCCCGTCATCGCCTCCATCCTTGCCAATCTGCGCAACCGCCTGCCGCCGGCCGTCGTCGCCATCATCGACGCCGTGGCGCTCAATTTCGTCAAGGCGGGGAGGACCACGCCGCCCGCCATAGCGGCTGCGGCGCTGCTGTTCCTCACAGGCTGCACGGCATCGCAGCAGGCAACCGTCTCGGGCTTCGAGGCGAGCGCGCTCAAAGGAGCGCAGTCGGCGGAGGACAACAACATCCTCATCTGGAAGACCGACGCCTGCGGCACGCCTTTTTCGGCGGTGGTGCGGAATGCGCAGACGGTGCCGGGCCTCGTGCCGGCGCTGTCCGCGCTCTGCGTGCCGAACGCCGACAAGGGCAATCCGGCCGACTTGCTGAACTCGGCGCCGAGCGCGGCACCGTGATCTGCGCCGCAGGCGCGAGCCGGCGGGACGCTTAAGCGAGGGTCGGCGAACCCCACGGATCCGGGCGCCCGGCAAACGGAACCGGCATCGCGCCGCCTGAGCGCGCCGTCTTTTCTCTCCACCGGAGTCTTTCCATGACCGACATTCAGCCGACGGCGGACGCTGTCGACATACTCGCGCGCACGATTTGGGGCGAGGCCGCAGCGAAGGCGAAGCTGGCATGATCGCAGTCGCCTGCGTGGTGCTGAACCGCGTGCGTGAGAGTCGGGAGATCGACGGAAGGCACTGGTGGGGGCACGACATCGTCTCGGTGTGCCGCGCCCGCGCGCAATTTTCTTGCTGGAATCCCGGCGATCCGAATCGTGCGAAGCTGCTTTCGGTCGACCTCTCCGATGCCGAGTTCCGCCTCGCGCGGAAGGTTGCGGAAGACGCGATCGCGGGCAATCTCGACGATCCGACCTTCGGCGCCACCAGCTACAAGCTGGCCTCGCTCCCCTGGCCCTACAGCTGGGGCCATTTCCGCACCCCGCTCGTCACCATCGGCAAGCACGCCTTCTACAATCTCGCGGTGGAGTGAGGGGGTAAGAAATGACTTGCAAAAAGCGCTGCCGCTGTCTAGAACATAAACAGAACAAAGGTGGGCGGATGATCCCTCGCCCGTTTTGGGAAACGCGTTGGCAAAAACTCGCGTCTGCGGGTGATCGGTATGGGGTCAGTTGCGACGAGGAGGGTCCTAGCATCGGACCGGTACGTCTGTTTGAGATGACGGCCGATGGACTCGCGCCTCGGCCGGTTGACGAACTCGATTTCATATTCGGCGAGGTCTTCGGCTGCCCGATAAATTTCGCAGCGAAGATGACGGGCCTGACGGTGGTTGCGCGAGCGCTCGATGCAGGTGACCTCGCTAAGGCGATGATCGCGACGCAACTGACTCATCTGCCGACCTTGCCGGACGAGGCTGCCTTCCATCGCGCAGTCCATGCAGATATGCTCGCGAAAGCCGGCTTCAATCCCGCTGAGCCGCGTGACGAGCGCGGTAGGTGGACGGCGGATAGCGCGTCGCAAGTGCGTGTCCGCGGACAGCCCACGCGTCCTTTATCCGTGCGCGTCGACAACACCGACGACGGCTTCAATCCCGCGTATGTGCGACCGGCGCAGGAAATCGCGATTCCTCCGCTCGAGGTGTTTCCAGAATTTCCGCCGCTTCCCGCCACGCCGCCTTTTTCGGGGGACATTGTGCCTCCTCTTACAGATACTCCCGGCAATGCACTTCCGCGGACCTTGGAAAACCCATTTCCCCGAGATCCGAAGTGCAGAAAGGAATGGGAGGATGCTTTCGCCTATTGTGATGGCTTGAAACGTCGGGGGCTGATCGGAAGGGGAGACCAAAGAAACATTGCTCCGAGTTACGAGCAATGTGTTCGGGGCCAAGTGTCGGAACGGTGTGGAGGAAGCCCCCTCGGTAGACGTGGGCCACCACGTTCAAGGTACGACATAATGGCGAACGCATAGGAGTGATAATGACCCGTCGCACTGCCGATTTGGATAAGGCAATGAAATGTCGTTCGGATGATCCACAGCGAGCACTTGAGATCGCTAATCGATATATTACCAAGAACCCTCACGATCCGCTCGGTTATTTCTCTCGGCATCTGACCTTGAGGCACCTCGGCGAATACAAGAGAGCTCTTGCAGATTGTGATCGCTCGATGGAACTTGGGCCGCATCACGGCACATACATGTGTCGAGGTGTACTACATCGCGCGCTGGGCGATCATGCCCGCGCGCTTGCTGATTTCAATCATGCACGTGATTTGAATTACCAAGATTGGCTGACCTCCTTCGGTCCCCATTTTCGTGCCGACACGCTCGCGAGGTTGGGGCGCCTTAATGAAGCGCTCGCCGACTGTGAGTTGATCCGAGAAGATCATTGGATGCCCGAACACAGCGGCTTGCCCGGAGGCAACAAGCAGCAATTCATCGCCGAGATTAAGCGGCGTGCTGCAGCAACACGGGGATGAGTTCGCAGCTCGAACGAAACTTACCGATAAGACGGAGGCCCATTTGAGAGCCTCCGGGAATATGAATCCGGCGCGCTCGTGGGACGGAATGCGGAAATGGTCCTAGGTTGACCGACGACAATCAGAATAGACAATTTATACGTGTATGTTTATTGCTACGCCGGACGGACGAGAAAGTATGAATGGAATTCATGGGAACCGACGAGGGAGCGCTGAACGGCGGGCTGGCAGCGCCGGTCGCATCACAGGTGCACGCGGCGTCCGGGCAATCTCAACCTGTTAAGAGCTGGCATATGCCCTCGATTACTGAGATGCTCGATGAGCTTCCCGACATGTGGTGGTATCTCTCATGTCGCGTCGAAACCGTTGGTCTTCGCATGATCTTTTGGGCGTTGGCTCTGGCGTTCGCATCCTTTCCCGCTCTTGCGGCGAGCGATGGCGCACAGTCATTCCATATTTCAGATCTGACGGAGAAAATTACCGAACACGGTGCTTTCCCTGACCTTTTTTACGTCGCGATAACCGCTGCCGCCATATCTGTGACGAGTCTTTTGGATTCGAAGCTCCGGCGGCTGAAGAAACTAGGACCTCTAGAAACGGTCGGGGTGTTCGGTTCCCTCGCGTACTATCTGGTGCTCTTCGTGTACGGAACGCATGAATTTGAGAAACTGCTGAAATTGCATGACAATATCCCACCCCCGACGCAAGCGGCCGCGATGAGCGTCGTGCTGACTACAATCTACTTTGGCACAGTCGTTGAAGTGTGGATCGGTGTTACATGTCCAATCGAACGAGAGCGGCAAGGTCTGAACAATGGGCCAGGCGGCGGCGTTGTCTAGGGGTGTGGTAACACGCGACACAACAGACCATATCCTCTTAGGCAGTTGACCATTAGGGTCTAATCCTCCATGGATATGTCACTGTACGGGGTGCGCCGGTGAGGCATTTCACGTAGCAGGCAAGGGACTTTAGCTCATGAACCTCCTAACGAGCGACATTGTGGTGCTCCTCGGCAGGGGCATGATTTTACTCCTGACCGGTGGGATTGTGGTTAGCTTGTTTAATGGGTTTCGCCGTGTCCATGAATCTCATCGGAAAGAGGAGCATGCAGGAAAGAGCTACGGTCGCGCCGCCTAAAGACTAGCATCGTCGGGTCTAAATTGCACCACAGCTCGTGGGCGCTGATTTGCGCACCGGAAGAGTAGAGCCGGCGTTCTCAATTGGGATGGTTGGGATGCCGCGGGCGATCTCGGCATGCCTCGCGCTGAAAACTGACGGTCGCGTCTGTTTTCTTGCATTCCGATCCCCTGGCGCGATTCGGTCGTGCACAAGGGGGCAATCGTGGCAAAATCGTGACCTTGATATTTGTTCCATGGAATTTTACCAAACTTCAGAATTATATTTCCCTCTATATCAATAAGTTAACGAGTCTGCACAAATTTTGTGCAGGGGGCGATTCGCCTGGGACTCCGCCGGTCACGCCGAGTCATCAACCGAGTTATCCACAGGCGCTGTGGAGCGCATTCCGAAAGCCCCGGCGCGCCTCGGTTTACGGGAGAGTCAAGCTGAATCTTCTGGGATTTTCCCCTCGGCTACGCGACCGCGATCGGGAAATAATGAGAGCCGGCGCGACAGCTTAATCCAAATCCGCGAAAGGTGGCGGATAGACAAGTTGGCCTTCGCGCGCGACCATGCTGTCTCCGAGAGTCCGCATCATGAAGTGTTCGCCTGCATAGGGACATGCATAATTCTTCGCAGCGTCGACGCTGAAGCCGAAGCGTACATAATAGGCCGGCGCGCCGAGAACGAACACCGCCTCCCATCCTCCCTCCGTCGCGCGCTTCAATCCTTCTCGGATGAGCGCCGAGCCGATCCCGGAATTCCGGCACGCCGGAACCACGCCGACGGGCGCAAGCGCGAGCGCTCGAATCGGCGCTTCGAGCGCGCTGAAGAGAACATGGCCCACGACGCGGTTGTCTCGTTCCGCGACGAGCGAGATCACCGCCACGCCGGTCTGACGAAGCGCGTCGACGAGGCGGACTTCGGCATCTCCGTCGAAGGCGGATCGATGCGCTGCGCGGATCGCATCATGATCCGCTCGGCATTCCGCGCGAATGCGCAGCGCCATGCGCTATCCCGCCAAGGCCTGCGCGAGGTCGGCGCGCAGATCCTCGACATCCTCGATTCCGACCGACAGCCGCACGAAGCCGTCGACGATGCCGCGCGCGATGCGCTCGGCGACCGGAATGGTGGCGTGAGTCATGATCGGCGGATATTCGATCAGGCTTTCCACGCCGCCCAGGCTTTCGGCCAGCGCGAACAGACGCGTGCGCTCGAGCATGCGCTTTGCGGCTTCCTCTCCTTCCTTCACAACGATTGATATCATGCCGCCGAAAGCCGACATTTGCCGGCGAGCGAGCGCATGCTGCGCATGCGATTTCAGCCCGGGATAGCGGACGTTTTCGACCCTCGGGTGGACTTCGAGCCACTGTGCGAGCTCCAGCGCATTCGCCGAATGGCGCTCCATGCGGAGCGCCAAAGTCTTCAGGCCGCGCAGCGCAAGGAAGCTGTCGAACGGCCCTTGGATGCCGCCGATCGCGTTCTGCAGGAATCCCAGGCGCTCGGCCAGCTCCGCGTTCTCTCCCACGATCGCGATTCCGCCCACCATGTCGGAATGGCCGTTCAGATATTTTGTCGCCGAATGGAAGACGATGTCGAAGCCCAATTCGATCGGCCGCTGAATCCAAGGGCTCGCGAATGTGTTGTCGGCAACGGTGATGATGCCGCGCTTTTTCGCGATCTCGGCGACAGCGGCGAGATCGACCAGTTTCAGAAGCGGGTTTGTCGGAGTCTCCACCCAGATCATCTTCGTCTCGGGCCGGATCGCCTCTTCGAGCGCGCGTGCGTCGCTCATATCGACATAGGTGACGTCGAGCCCCATGGAGCGCTTGCGTACACGCTCGAACAGACGATAGCAGCCGCCATAGAGGTCGTCGGTCGCGACCACATGCGCACCGACATCGAGCAGCTCGAGGATCGTCGAAGCCGCGGCAAGCCCCGACGCAAATGCAAAGGCCTGCGTGCCGCTCTCCAGATCGGCGACGCAACGCTCATAGGCGATCCGCGTCGGATTCTTTGTCCGCGCATAATCATAGCCCTTATGCACGCCGGGGCTCGACTGCACGAAGGTCGACGTCGCGTAGATCGGCGTCATGATCGCACCGGTCGACGGATCCGGCTCCTGCCCCGCGTGAATGGTCCGCGTCGCGAAGGCGAGGCGATTGGGACGGGCGGGCGGCTTTGCTGATTTCGGCATCGGACTGGGCTCATTTTGCGGCGGATGGGCGCCAGCCTGCCAGCAACGCGGACAGAGCGCCACTGCGCGGCGACATGCAGATTCCAATTGCACATATTCCTGATATGTTCTATATAATTTCCATAGGAGTTTCTGATGCAGAGTTTCCTGGCACTGCGCCGTCTGCACGCGCGCGGAGCTCTATCGCGCGGCCTTACGGTTGACCCGGACGGCGTGATGCTGGGCCCGGATTGCGTCCTCATCCGACGCACCGACGCCGGTTATCGTGTCGCCAACCCGGTCGAGACGGAGGCGGTGCTGCGCTATGCATTACGGAATCGCGACGATTTCGCCGATCTGCCGCTGCGCCTCGACCGCATCGCCCGCGCCCTCGAGGCCGGCGATCTCGCCAAGGCCCAAATCCTCGGCTTGCAACTTGGTTTCGACGATCTGGATGATGATAAGCTTCGCCGCCTCGATGTGGGCGCGACGCTTGTGAAGGAGGGGTACGACCCGAATCAGCCGCGCGATGAGGATGGAAGGTGGACGAGTGATGGCGGGACGACATCTGCGTCAGTGAGTTCGTCGACCGATATGCCCACGGCACCGCCTACTACCATGAATGCCGCTGCGGTTACGCCTGATGCGCCCGCGCAGACAGGAGATATTGAGGCCGGGAGTGAGAGCCAGCTCCCTCCAATGCCGGTTGGCTTCAATGATGAGTATCATAACGCTGTGCGAGATGACTTGGCGGCCGCGATCAATTCCCTTGGCGGTCGAGCAATTACCGAAGTGTCCTTGACTGCATTCAATGGCGTTAAAAGTCGGATCGATTTGATGGTCTTGGATCCTAAAGTCCTACCGACTCCATTTGGGATCGAAGTAAAAACGGGACTCGACCCGATACTCACACGACAGCAAAGCATTGTTTACGCAATTCTCATGGCTGGCGGAAACGTTTGGTCGTCCAGTCCAAGACTGCCGAAGGTTGGTCTGAGTCCTGGAGCGCGCATGCCGCCGGTGCCCGTTGCCGTTTACTGGAAGATCGCACCGGACGTACCTGGCAAGTGGATCTTTCTATCTCCCGAATTCGTCAAGATGGATCAGTTCCGGAGATACCAGGAGACGTATAGCTCTTCTACCCACAAAGGTGAGGACGCATTATGACAGACGATAAGTCATCTGCTGAGCATATGCTGACGGCCCTTTACTCCGGGGGATTTGTTACAAAGCCACAAACGGCCGAACGAATCGCGCAAGCCGTAATCGAGGAGATGGTCGGCCAGGAGCTTGCGCAGAGTCAGGGACCCTTACGTATCATCGATCAAGGGGAGAATTGGCGGGTCGCCGCTGCTAACGGCCGTGAGTGGAGGGATCCTGTAACCGGGCAAGTGACGATGGTCGAGGATCCGATCGCGTTTTCCATCAGCAAAAAAGACGGCCGGATCGTCGACTACCAATCCACCGCACGCCTTAAACTCGACTCTGAAGCGCAGGCCATCGTGCGCGCAAGTTTGGAGTCAAAGAACGAATAGACTACTAGCGGGCAAGATATCATCGACGCGATCGAGCGGGGGCCGTAACCGTTCGGTTTGCCTCCTTGTCACTCTCGCGAAAGCGGGAATCCACCGGCTCCTTACTTCATCCGCCGGCGCAGGTGATTCAGCAGATCGATGCGCGTGACGATCCCGAGGAAGCGATCGCCGTCCATGACGACGGCGACATGGCCCTGATCGAAGGTGTCGAGAAGTGCCTGGATGGGGGCGGAGCAGGGGACCGTCTGCACGCGCGCGGTCATTGCGGTTAAGGCTTTGTCGGTGAAGCGGCGTTCGTCTTCGACCACGCGCATCAGGAGATCGGATTCGTCGATGAGCCCGACGACGCGGCCGCGGTCCATGACTGGCAGCTGCGAGACTTCGTTGACGCGCATGCGCTTGTAGGCGGTGAGCAGCGTGTCCTCCGGCGTGACGAACACAGTGCCGCCTTCGTCGTGCGGACGACCGATCATATCGCGCAAGTCTCCGACGTCGCCGCGCGCGAGGAACCCCTGCTCCTCCATCCAGAAATTGTTGTATTGCTTCGAGAGATATTTGTTTCCACTATCGGGAACCAAAGTCACAACACGCTTCGATTCCTTCTGCTCGCGGCAATAACGGAGCGCGCCGGCGAGCAGCGTGCCGGTCGAGGAACCGCCCAATATACCTTCGCGGCGCAGCAGCTCGCGCGCTGTGAGCAGGCTCTCGCGGTCGTCGATCGTGTAAGCCGCGGCGACCAGATCCAGGTCGCAATTCGGCGGCACGAAATCCTCGCCGATCCCCTCCACCACCCATGATCCCGGCTCGCCGGCGTCGCCGGTCTTCACCAGATCGGCGAGCACCGATCCCTTGGGGTCGGCCAGAACCATCTTCGTCTTGGGCGAGACGCGTGCGAAGAATCGGCCGAGGCCGGTCAGCGTGCCGCCCGATCCGACGCCGACCACGACCGCGTCCACGTCGTGGTTCATCTGCCGCCAGATCTCGGGGCCGGTCGTATGTTCGTGCGCCGCGGGGTTGGCCGGGTTCGCGAACTGGTTCACATAGAAGCCGCCAACCTCGCGCGCGATCCGCTCCGCCATGTCCTGATAGTAGTCGGGATGCCCCTTGCCGACGTCGGAACGCGTGATGCGGATCTCCGCGCCCAGTGAGCGAAGATGGTTGATCTTTTCGACGGCCATCTTGTCGGGAATGACGAGGATCAACCGGTAACCCTTGGCGGCAGCCGCGAGCGCCAGGCCGAGGCCCGTATTGCCGGCGGTCGCTTCGACCAGCGTGCCGCCGGGCGCGACCTTTCCCTCGCGCTCGGCGGTCTCGACCATCGCGAGTCCGATCCGGTCCTTGATCGATCCGGCGGGATTCTGATTCTCGAGCTTCAGGAAGAGATGGCAGCGGCCCGTATCGAAGCGGGTAAGCTCGATCAGCGGCGTATTGCCAATCAGCCCCAGGACCGCGGGCGGCTTTGTGTCGGCGACAGGTTTGGAGCGCTTGGCCATCGCATCCTTACATGTAGGAAGGCGATCGGCTGGAGCGAGCCCTATTCGGCGTCCGGCAGGCGTCTCAGCAGAAAATAATGCCCGTCGAGCGGCCTGCCGCCCTCGCGGCGCAGCATCGTATCGATGCGCTCGACGATCTCGAACCGGCCTTGCGCCAGCCGCGCGATATAGGTCGGGCTGTGGGCATGACGGCCGCTGCCTCGCAGCACGAACCCGTCGCCTTCGGCGGATTCCGTCGAGATTGCGAACCATCCGCCGGGCTTCAACGCGACTGTCGCCGCTGTAAACATCGGCTCGAGTGATCCGAAATAGGGCAGGGCGTCGGCCGCGACGATCAAATCCCACCGCGCGCGGTCGCGGCCCAGCACATTCATAAGGTCCACCGTTCCAACGCGATCATAGAGACCGCGGCCGCGCGCCTTCACGATCATCTTGTGGGCAAGATCGATCCCTTCGAGATGGCGCGCATAGGGCCGCAGGGTCTGAGCGCAAAGGCCGGTGCCGCAGCCCGCATCGAGCACCGACCAGCTTTCGGTGGGCGTGCAATGCCGAGACAGCAACCGAGAGATCTGCTCGGGTCCGCTATATTCGAGGCGACCGACGAGCTGCTCGTCGAACCGGTCGGCGAGCTCGTCGAAATGCCGCGCCACCAGTTCGGCCGGCATGCGGTCGACCGGTTTCGCCTGGGCGGCGTCGCGCAGATGCTTCGCCTCCATATTGTCGGGGCTTGCCGCGACCCAGGCCTCGGCGACGGTGACGGCGGCGTTGCGTTGGCCGGCGCGGTCGAGATAGAGCAACGCCGTCTTGAACACCGTGTCCGTCTGCGGTCCAGGCTCCGATAGCCGGCCGCCATAGAGCGCGAGACCGCGTTCGGCGTCACCCTCCAGAACGGCGACCACGAAACGCGCCAGCTGATCCATCTCGATCGTTGCCGGCGCCGTCGGATCGAGCGTTACGGCGACGGCGAAATTGTCGGCCGCCTCGTGAAAGCGGCCGCATTGGAACAGCATCGTTCCCAAGTTGGCGCAGAGCGTGGCGCTGGGTCCCGCTATGTCGACCGTGCGGGCGAAAGCCGCGGCGGCACCGGCGAAATCCTCGCGCCCAGCCCGTGCGAGCGCGCGTATCTGCCAAGGGGCGGCATCGTTGGCGTCCAGCGCGATCGCCTGCACGGCGGCGGCCTCCGCCTCCTCGGTCTTGCCCGCGTTGAGGAACGCGCCCGCAAGACTAGTCCAGATCGGCTGCTGACGCGGATCGATCTCGAGCGAAGCGCGCCAGGCGGCGGCAGCTTCGGCAACGCTCCCGAGCGCGGACGCGGCGAGCGCCAGATTGTTCCAGGCCAGGGCCTCGCCGGGCGCGGCCTTCGCAACAGCTCGGAACATATCGTGCGCGCGCTTGAAGTCGCCGGCGCCATAGCAGGCGAGCCCATGGCGGGTAAGCGCCACGATCGGCGACGAGGAATTGGCCGCCATATCCGCAAGCGCGGGGTCGGCGGCGGAAAGGTCGGCAATAAGGGACCTGAGGTCCCCGGCCTGTATTTCGGCACGGGCTTGAGAGTGGGCGGACAGGGCTGGCTCCTGGGCTCGCTCGGATAGGTGGCCCAAACCTCGACCGGAAACGCTAAATCGTGGTTAACGTCGCGTCGAAGCCCTTTCGGCGGGTGGGCGTCGAAATTTACAGAAGAAACTTTAAGATTTCGGCAAGTTTACTAAAATACGATCGATCTCGAGCCCATTGGACCGGCTGCAGAGGCCTTTGAGTAACGGAGTTGATGCAGTGCCCACCGAAATGCGCGAGATCGCCTTTCGAGAGACCGAGTTCTTCAGCGCGGTCCGCGACTACCGTATGCGCCGGGGCGAGCCCCTGCCGATGGGCAGCGTCCTCGGCATCGATTTCGATGAGGATGAATCCGACGTCAAAGCTCGCATCAGGATCGGCAAGGATGACGGCCGGGACGTCCTGTCGATCGATCTGCCGACCGAGAGCATCGCGGCGGCGCTCATCTTCTTCTGCATCAATCATAAGATTCCGCTGCCCGCCCACGCCGCCAAGAGCGTCAAGAAGCTGGGCGGCAACATCGTTCTCGTCATCACCATCAACATGCTGAACTACAACGCGAAGAGTTTTGCCGCGAAGCTGCCCTCGCTCCCGAACCCGCGCGATTTCAACTAGCATATCTTTCGGCCTGTGCCGGGGTTTCATCCCATTTGATCTCCGTTTCCCGTCATGTCAGGCTAGTGTCGGCCCGGTGGATCCACAGCCCGGGCGAGGGGAGCGAAACGGGGTATGGAGCTCAATCGGATCGGATCCTATCTGGCGGTCGCGATCGTCGCGGGCCTGATCGGATACGTCGCCGCCAAATCGACGGCTGTGCAGACCGGCGGCAAGTGCGACATCCATTTGAGCCTGTCGGACCGCGAGCTTCAGGCGATCAAGACCAATCTCGCCCGCGCGCGCGCCCAGGCGTTCGACGCGGCAAGCGCCGACGGGCAAAATCGGGACGGCGCCAACAGAGCCGCCGAAGACGCGGCCTTCGACACGTTCGTGCACAATCTCCGCAGCCCACTCGGCAACGAATATGCCCGCCACCGCACCGCTCTGGATGGCTGTTTCTGAGCGATGCAAGATTATTCGCCCAGCCATCCTTGCCGGTTGTCTCAGGTTCCGCGCCGGGACTTCGAATGCGATGTGATCGTGGTCGGATTCGGCGCGGCGGGGGCCTGCGCCGCAATCGAAGCCGCGGCGGCCGGCGCGCGGGTCACGCTATTCGAGCGCGCCTCCGGAAGCGGCGGCACGACCGCGCTCTCCGGCGCCGATATCTATATGGGCGGCAATGGGGGAACGCCGGTCCAACGGCACGCCGGCTTTTCGGATTCGACCGAGGATATGATCCGCTATCTTGCGATGGCGGGGGGCGCTGCGCCGGACACCGACAAGATCCGCCTCTATGCCGAAAGCAGCCTCGGTCATTTCGAATGGCTCAAGGCACAGGGCGTGCCGTACAAGCTATCCTACCTCCCGGGCAAACGCATCGAGCCCGAGACCGACGATTGCCTCATCTGGTCCGGCAGTGAGGAAGCCTGGCCCTTCGCCGACAGCGCCAAACCTTGCCCGCGCGGGCACCTGCCGCAGAATATGGGCCGCAGCAACGGCCGCTTCCTGATGGACATACTGACCCGCCGGGTCGAAAGCCTCGGCGTCGATATCCGCTATGACAGCCGGGCGCTCGCGCTGATCGCCGACGAGGAGAATCGGGTCCATGGAATCGTCGTGCGGATCGACAACCAGCCGCGCTTCGCCCACGCGCGGCGCGGCGTGATCCTTTGCATGGGCGGCTTCGCGATGAATCGCGAGATGATCGCCCGACACGCCCCGCGCCTTCTGCGCACCAACGACCCGATCGGCAATCCGGGCGATGACGGCACGGGGATCCGCCTGGGCATGAGCGTCGGCGCGGCAGCGATCCATATGGATGAAGGCTTCTGCACACTGCCGTTCTGCCCGCCCGAAACGCATGCGAAGGGCATTCTGATCAACCAGGCCTGCCAGCGCTTCATCAACGAGGATTGCTATCATGGCCGGATCGGCAGCGAGGCGCTGAAACAGATCGGCGACAGGATCTATCTCCTGGCGGACAACGAGATCTTCCAGCGTCCGCTCGAATATTCGCGGATCGAGATCGCCGCGGTGGGCGAAAGCTGGGAGGAGGTCGAGCGTGAGCTTGCCTTGCCGGGAGGCGCCCTCACGACTCCTGTCGCGACCTATAACCGCCACGCCGCGCGCGGTGAGGATCCGTTTTTTCACAAACAGGCGAAATATCTGAAGCCGCTCGACGCGCCGCCCTTCGCGGCGCTCGATTGCAGCATCGGCAAGGCGTTCTACGCCTATTTCACGTTGGGCGGCCTCGACACACTGCCGACGGGCGAGGTGCTGACCGAAGATCGCCGGATCATTCCAGGTCTGTTCGCGGCCGGCCGAACCGTGTGCGGACTGCCACGCTGGGGTTCGGGCTACAGCTCCGGCATGTCGGTCGGCGACTCCAGCTTCTTCGGCCGTCAGGCCGGCAAGCAAGCGGCAAGGCCGGCGGTGGAGCCACGCTAGACCAATAGAGTTTTCGAGGGATCGGCTGCGGCGCCCGCCAGCGCAGGGATTTGCCGTTATGGGCGTCTCAGACAGAGGGCAGTCCATATAATATGAATTACTTATGAAAGCCTGAATGGCTTTCACTCGTGCCCAAAGCTGCTTGGGAGCATCGGATGGTAAGCCGGCGCGTCGTCGGATCGGTGTTGATTTTGGGCGTCGCAGGGTTCTTGGGTTGGCGCCTGCTGCACCATTCGGGTGACGGCAAGCAAGCGCCGCCGGCGGTACCGGTCGTTGCGGGCAAGGCTTCCGCCAAGGACATGCCGGTCCTGATTCGCGGGCTTGGCACGGTCCAGGCCTACAACACGGTCATGGTGAAAAGCCGCGTCGACGGGCAGATCACGCAGGTCCTGTTCAATGAAGGCCAGGAAGTGCAAGCCGATCAGCCGCTCTTCCAGATCGATCCGCGTCCATTTCAGGCGGCGCTCGACCAGGCCCAAGCCAACCTCCAGAAAGATCAGGCGCAGCTCGATGGCGCGCGGCTGGACCTCGCTCGTTACGGCAAGCTCGTAGGACCCGGGTTCCAGACGCGACAGAGCTATGACGATCAGAAGGCCTTGGTCGGTCAGCTGGAGGGGGCGACCAAAGCGGATCAGGCGGCGATCGAGACCAGCAGGCTCAATCTTGATTATGCCGTCGTCAAATCGCCCATTACGGGCCGCACCGGGGCGAGGCTCGTGGATATCGGCAATTTCGTGCAGGCGAGCCAGGGCACGAATCTGGTAACAGTGACGCAGATGAAGCCGATCTTCGTGACCTTCACGGTGCCGCAGGAGAATCTCGACTCGATCCGGCAAGCCGAAGCCGCGGGGCCTTTGACGGTGGAGGCCTATGCGGGTGACGACAAGACGTTGCTTGGGACCGGCAAGCTGACGCTCATCAATAATCAGGTCGACACGACGACCGGCACGATCCAGCTCAAGGCGACCTTCGCCAATGACGACGAGAGGCTCTGGCCCGGATCCTTCATCAACGCGCACCTGATAATGTCGATCCGCAAGAACGCAGTCACCGTGCCGGCGCAAGCGGTCATGCAAGGGCCGAATGGCACGTTCGCCTATGTGATCAAGCCCGATGACACGGTACAGCAGACCGACGTGAAGGTGGCGGCCACGCAGGATGGCCTTGCCGTCATCGACAGCGGCCTGAAGGCTGGCGACGCGGTGGTGGTCGACGGTCAATACCGACTCACCAACGGCAGCAAGATCAAGATCGACAGCGCGCCGGCGCAGCAAAAGCAGGCGAGCGCCGTCGGCCCATGAACATCTCCGAAATCTTCATCCGCCGTCCGATCGCGACATCACTCTTGATGGCGGGGATTCTGATCTTCGGCGCCGCCAGCTATCCTCTGCTGCCCGTATCCGCGCTGCCGAGCGTCGACTTCCCGACCATCATGGTCACGGCTCAGCTTCCCGGCGCGAGTCCCGACACGATGGCTTCCTCGGTCGCGACGCCGCTCGAGCAGCAATTCGCCGCGATCCCGGGCCTGGCGCAGATGACCTCGACCAGCGGGCTGGGCCAGACCACGATCAACCTACAGTTCGAGCTGTCGCGGAACATCGACGGGGCGGCTCAGGACGTGCAGACGGCGATCAACGCCGCCGGCGGCCTGTTGCCCAAAGATCTTCCCAACCCGCCGACCTACAAGAAGACCAACCCTGCCGAGCGGTCGATCCTGATCTACGCCGTCTATTCGGACTCGGTTCCGATCTACAAGGTCGACGACTACGCCTTCACGATTCTCGCACAGAAGATCTCGTCGGTTCCAGGCGTGGCGGAAGTGGATGTCGCCGGGCAGCAGCATTATGCGGCCCATATCCAAGTCAATCCCGGTGCGCTTGCGTCGCGCGGCATCGCGCTCGAGGATGTTCGAAACGCGCTGAATGCCGCAACGCTCGACGAGCCCAAGGGGAATCTAGAGGGACCGCATCAGGCCTTCACGATCGACACCAACGATCAGCTCTTCGACGCGCAGGGATTTCGCAATGTCATTGTGGCCTACCGCAACGGCGCCCCGGTGCGCCTGGGGGATGTGGGCCGGGTGATCGATTCCTCGCAGCTGCCGCGGACCGGCGCCTGGTACGGAAAGACTCAGGCCGAGCTGCTGCTGATCCGCAGGCAGGCCGGCGCCAATACGATCGAGACGGTCGATCGCATCAAGGCGATGATGCCGCTGCTGCGCGCCTCGATACCGCCTTCGATCAATGTCGAGCTGGTGTCGGACCGGTCGCAGTCGATCAGCGCATCGGTGGCGGATGTCCAATTCACGCTCGTGATCACGATCTCCCTGGTCGTGATGGTCATCTTCCTCTTCTTGAGAACTCTGTGGGCGACGGTCATTCCGTCGATCACGGTCCCGCTGTCGCTCGTCGCGACGTTCGGCATCATGTATGGGCTAGGCTACAGCCTGGATAATCTGTCGCTGATGGGAATGACGATCGCCGTCGGTTTCGTCGTCGACGATGCGATCGTGATGATCGAGAACATCGTCCGCCACATCGAGGATGGCGAGAAGCCTTTCGAAGCGGCGATCAAAGGCGCCGGACAGATCGGTTTCACGATCATCTCGATCACGCTCTCCCTGGTGGCGGTATTCATACCGTTGCTCTTTATGGCGGGCATCGTAGGGCGCCTCTTTCGCGAATTCGCCATGACGGTCACGGCGGCCGTAATCGTGTCCGGATTCGTGGCGCTCACGCTCACGCCTGTCATGTGCTCGCTATTCCTAAAGCCGGAGAAGGGCAGGAAACACAGCCGCTTCTATATGGCGGCGGAGAATTTCTTCGATCGCGTCCTCGCCGCATATGACCGCGGCCTTAAATGGGTCTTTCGGCACCAGCTGCCGACGTTGCTCTTCACGCTCGCCCTCATCGTCGTTACGGGCATCCTTTACGTGACGATCCCGAAGGGCTTCTTCCCCGAGCAGGACACCGGCTTCATCTTCGGCCAGGCCGAAGCGCGCGAGGACATCTCATTCACGGCAATGGCGGCGCTGGAGCAGCGATTCGCGGAGGTCATTCAGACCGATCCCGCGGTCGCGGCGGTGGTGGGTTTCGTCGGCGCGACGGGCGGCAACTCCGCGGAAAACTCCGCGCGCATGTTCATCCAGCTCAAGGATTTCGCCCATAGGCACGAGACAGCGCAGGAGATCATCCAGCGGCTGAGGCCCAAAGTGGCCGAGATCCCGGGCGCAAAATACTTTCTGCAGGCGGCCCAGGACGTCACCGTCGGCGCGCGGATGACACAGACCGAATATCAGTACACGCTCACAGACACCGATACCGAGGAGCTGAATCACTGGGCGCCGATCATCCAGCAAGGCATGCAGAAGATGCCCGAGCTACAGGATGTCGCGACCGACCAGCAGATCGCGGCGCCGCATATCGCGGTCGACATCGACCGCGATGCCGCCTACCGGATGGGGCTGTCGCTGGCGTCGATCGACCAGACTCTCTACGACGCCTTTGGTCAGCGTGAGGTCGCGACCATTTACAGCTCGGCCAGCCAGTACAAAGTGATTCTCGAGGTCGAGCCGCAATTCCAGAACGACCCTGCCGCGCTGGAGAGGATTTATGTGCCGAATGGCGGCGGCGGGCAGGTCCCGTTGAGCGCCGTCGCGCACTTCACGAACAAGATCGAGCCGCTGACGGTGAATCACCAGGGACAGTTCCCCGCCGTCACCTTGTCCTTCAACGTCAGCCCCGGCGCCTCGCTCGGGCAGGCCGTCGACGACATCCAGGCGTTACAGGCTCGGCTCCACACGCCGGTGACTTTGCAGGGTTCATTTCAAGGCAACGCGCAGGCCTTCCAGTCGTCGCTTGCGTCGACACCGATGCTGATCGCGGCCGCGATTCTCGTCGTCTATATCATCCTCGGCATGCTCTATGAGAGCTATATCCACCCGATCACGATCCTGTCGGCGCTGCCCTCGGCCGGGGTGGGCGCGCTCATCATGCTGATATTGTTCGGTTATGACCTCAGCGTTATCGCCATCATCGGCATCATTCTTCTGATCGGCATCGTCAAAAAGAACGCGATCATGATGATCGATTTCGCGCTGGAGGCCGAACGCAACGACGGCAAAAGTCCGCTCGACGCGATCCACGAGGCCTGCCTTCTCCGCTTCCGTCCGATCATGATGACGACGATGTCGGCGTTGTTCGGCGGATTGCCGCTTGCGCTCGGCGCCGGCGCAGGATCGGAGCTTCGGCGGCCGATGGGGATCGCGATCGTGGGCGGCTTGCTCGTCTCGCAGGTCCTGACGCTCTACACCACTCCGGTCGTTTATCTCTATCTCGATCGGGTGAGCCATTGGCTGTCGCGGCACGGTCTGAAGACCGGACTCAGTCGCGCCCCAGCCGAAGCGCGCGAGGCTGCGGAATGATCGGGCGTCGAACGGGCCAGGGCGCGAGAGCGGGCCTTGCGACGGCGCCAGGAGCGGAAGTGCGGCGCACGCTGGGATTCCTTCTGCAGGATTCGGCGCGTCTGATCCGTCGCCGCTTCATCGCGCGTGCTCGAGAGGCCGACCTTCCATTGAATCATTCCGAGACGTCGGTCCTGCAGCACGTCGCGCACGACCAGGGTGTCACGCAGGCAAAACTCGCCGCTCAGCTCGATATCGAGCCCATAACGCTGGTCCGGCTCCTCGACCGGCTTGAGGAGTTGGGGTTAATCGAGCGGCGCTCGCATCCCAATGATCGGCGTTCCTGGACGATTTGGCTGACCAAGGTCGCACGCCCGATGCTGGATCGCATCGAGGTTATTCGCCTCGCAGTGCGCGCCGAGGCCTTGGACGGATTCTCCAGGGCTGAGCAAGAGGCTCTTACGGACGCGCTCGTTCGCCTGCGTGCGAACCTCGCATCGAAAACGGAGGTTTAGGACGCGAGGAGCCTTTTGGCTTCCTGCGCGCGGTCGCCGTGCCCGCGCTCCTCCTTGCCGTTCTGGCGGAGCAGCCTCGCCGCTTCCTCATCACCGATCGAAGAAGCCCAACCCTCATAGAGGGCTTCGCCGCCGATCTCGCCCTGGATGATGCCGTCCAGCATCTCCTGCGATAGCACGAGGCCCTGCGGCATCATGTAGTAAGGGTTATCGCTCGGCTCCGGCGGCGGAAATTCCTCGCCGAAGAGCAGCTTGATCACCCGGCTCACGCGATGCGCGTGACCCAACTCCTCCTGGCCGCTTTTGCCGAGAAGGGTCTTGATCGCATCGGTGGGCGCCGCATCCGAGAGCGCCCGATAGAAGCCCTGGCCGGCTGCTTCGAGCAGCACCATGACCTTGAAATCCTCGAGCGTCGGGCTCTTGACGGTATAGATGTAAGTTGAAGCTTCGGTCGCGTTCTTGGGCATGGTCGCTGACAGCTCGATCATGGGCGGCCTCGATGTCGGGGTGGCACAAGCACCTCCTATACGCTTCGCCCACCTGATTCCTTCCCTGGATGAACATTCGGCCAGAATCGGCTATTGAAAGGCGGCGGAGGGTGCGATGGCGAAGACTGCGGACTATGGTTTGGGCAAGTTCACCTTCCCACGCGGCTGGTTCATGGTCGCGGAGGCGAGCGAGCTGGACAAGGGCCCGATCGGGGTGAGGTTCTTCGGGCGCGATTTCGCGCTCTATCGGGGCAAGAGCGGCCGGGTGGTCATGCTCGACGCCTATTGCCCGCACATGGGCACGCACCTGGCCAAGAACACCTCGTCCTATGTGGTTCGGGAC
>DATGMP010000024.1:0-17295 GCA_035293565.1 Alphaproteobacteria bacterium
GAGCTATGCGCGGCGCCGAACGGGTCGTACTCGCTCTCGCTGCGCTTGGTGAAGCCTGACAGGCCCCCGCCCATGCGGAGCGTGCGGATCCGGTCGCGCCGGCCGGTCAGGATCTTGTGCGGATAGCATTGATGCCCGACATCCCAGATCAGGCGGTCATGAGGCGTGTCAAAAACGTAATGGATGGCCACGGTGAGCTCGACCACGCCCAGGCCGGCGCCGAGATGGCCTCCAGTGATCGAAACCGCGTCGATCGTCTCCTTGCGAAGCTCATCCGCGAGCTGGCGGAGCTGGCCTCGCTCGAGCTTGCGCAGATCCGCGGGAGTCTCGACGCTGTCGAGCAGCGGCGTCGGCGTGTTGCGTAGGTTCGTATCCAATTTTCTACCTCTCGCTTCTCACCCGCGTCGCTCGACCACATACCGGGCGAGTTGACGAAGGATTTCCGCGCGGTCCTCAAAGATGTCCAAGTGCTGCGCAGCTTGATCCGCCAGCATCAGCGCCTGGGCGCGGGCTTGTTCCAGGCCAAGTATCGATACGAAGGTCGATTTGCCGGCGGCCGCGTCCTGGCCGACCGATTTTCCGGTGTCCTGCTCGCTGCCGGTGGCATCGAGGATGTCGTCAGCCATCTGGAAGGCCAGCCCCAGATCATGCGCATAGGCGCGGAGCGCGTGGCGCTGCGGCGGCGAGGCCCGTCCGAGGATGGCGCCCGCCTCGCAGGAGAATGCGATCAGCTCGCCGGTCTTGAGCCGTTGGAGACGCGTTATGCCCGCGGCGTCGAACGGTTGCGTCTCGCCGATCAGGTCCAGCATCTGTCCGCCGACCATACCCCTGGGCCCGGCCGCCATGGCGAGCGCCGTCACCAGCTGGCAACGCACATGCGGGTCCTCATGCGTGGCCGGATCGGCCAGAACCTCGAAGGCCAGCGTGAGCAGCGCGTCGCCGGCCAGGACGGCGATCGCCTCGTCGAATTGCTTGTGAACCGTCGGACGCCCGCGCCTGAGATCGGAATCGTCCATCGCCGGCAGATCGTCATGGATCAGGGAATAGCAATGGACGAATTCGATCGCCGTCGCAGCGCGCAGCGCATGGCTTCGGCCGACGCCGAAAAGCGCAGCGCTTTGCAGGACCAGAAGCGGCCGCATGCGCTTGCCGCCGCCGATGCAGCCGTAGCGCATGGCCTCGAACAGGCGCGCTTCGGCCCGATCGCTCTTCGGCAGCAAGTCGGTGATCGACTCCTCGATAAGGCTCGCGGTCTCGGCGAGCGCATCGGCGAGCGATGCCGGTTTCGTGGTGCTGGGGCTCAGCATAATAAGGTCAGCCCCCGAAATTCTGGGTGCCGACGCCCGAGTCGGTCACTGTGATCTGCTCGATCTTCGCCTGCGCTTCCTTGAGCTTCGATTCGCAATGCCGCTTGAGCGCAACACCCCGCTCATAGGCCAGGATCGCCTCGTCGAGCTTGCCCCGTCCATCCTCGATCAGCCGAACGATCCGCTCGAGATCGGCCAGCGCGTCTTCGAAGCTCATCTGGGCGATATCGGCGGGAATGGCGTGTTCTTCGGGCATCGATTTTACGAGTCTCTTGGGGACAGTATGGTTACAACGCCGGACGCTACAAGCGCCTACTCCCTTGCCGGCCCAAGATTGAAACATTGGCCGACAGGTGTTGCAGGATTGCCGCGCATTCTGCAAGCAGGACCTGCATGAAACGGGCACGAATTTCTATCGGCGGCGGCCGATTTCAGCCCATTTCCGCCCCTCGCTCGATGACGAATAGGAAATCGCGTTCCCGTTTCTGCTCATCGACGATGCGGTGTCCCGCTTGAGCACAAAAGACGGGCATGTCCACCACGGACATCGGATCCGTCGTCGTGACTTCCAGCCGCTCGCCGGGGGCCATGGCTGCCAGAAGTTTACGCGCCCTCAATACCGGGAGCGGACAGCGCAACCCCGAGGCGTCCAGGCGCTCCATCGCTTCGCCGATAACCGGCTCAGCTTCCGCCGCGTTCCGCGAGGGTCCCAAGCCTGAGCCGAAGCGCATTCAGCTTGATGAAGCCTTCGGCATCCTTCTGGCTGTAGACCTGATCCGCCTCGAAGGTCACATAATCAAGCCGATACAACGAGTTGGGCGATTTCCGTCCGACCACCGAGGCCGCACCCTTGTAAAGCTTGAGCCGCGCGGTGCCGGTCATCCGCTGCTGGGTCTGGTCGATGAGCGCCTGCATAGCCAGCCGTTCGGGAGAAAACCAAAAGCCGTTATAGATCAGCTCGGCATAGCGCGGCATCAACTCGTCCTTGAGATGCGACGCACCCCGGTCCAGCGTCAGCGACTCGACTGCCCGCCGGGCGATCAGAAGGATCGTGCCGCCCGGAGTCTCATAGACGCCGCGACTCTTCATCCCGACGAAGCGGTTCTCGACCAAGTCCAGACGACCGATGCCGTTCTCGCCCCCCAAGCGGTTGAGCTCGGCCAGCAGGTTGGCCGGGGAGAGCCGCCTCCCGTCGATGGCGACCGGATCGCCCTTCTCGAAGTCGATCTCCACGAAAGTCGGCGTGTCCGGAGCCTTTTCGGGCGAGACCGAGCGGGTAAACATCGCATCATCGGGCGCGACCCAAGGGTCCTCGAGTGCGCGACCTTCGTAGCTGATGTGCAGCAGGTTGGCGTCGGTCGAGTAGGGCGGCTCGCCTGTCTTGCCCTTGGCGATCGGGATCTGATGCTTCTCGGCATAATCGAGGAGGACCGTGCGTGAATTGAGCTCCCATTCGCGCCACGGAGCGATCACCCGAATTTCCGGCTCCAGCGCGTAGTAGGCGAGCTCGAATCGAACCTGGTCGTTGCCCTTGCCGGTGGCGCCATGGGCGACGGCATCGGCACCGGTCTCACGCGCGATCTCGATCTGGCGCTTGGCGATCAAGGGTCGCGCGATAGAGGTCCCGAGCAGGTAGGTCCCTTCATAGAGCGCATTCGCTCGGAACATCGGGAAGACGTAGTCGCGGACGAATTCCTCTTTCAGATCCTCGACATAGATCTGTTTGACGCCCAGCAGCCGGGCTTTGGCCCGGGCGGGCTCCAGCTCCTCGCCCTGGCCGATATCGGCGGTGAAGGTGACGACCTCGCAGCCATAGGTCTCTTGGAGCCAGCGCAGGATGACCGACGTGTCGAGCCCACCCGAATAGGCCAACACCACCTTCTTGACCGCGCCTCGCTTCGATTCCGCCATGACCTCAGATCCCTGTTGCGGGCGCGAACTTAGGAGCCCGGACGGGCGGGAGCAAGCCGCGGTCATTCGATGGTCTGGCGCCGGGTAAGGTTCGACCTCATATGGAGGCGATGCGACGCTTCCTCCCCATTTTCGTGGTGCTCGTAACCCTTTTGGGGGCCGCGATCTACCTCGCCTGGCGTGAATGGACGGTGCCGACCGCGGGCGGCGTGCAAATGAACGGCAACGGAATGGCAGCGCTCGTCATCGGCGCGATCGGGAGCCTGATCCTGGGCGGGGGGCTGATGGCGTTGATCTTCCTAAGCGCCCGGCGCGGCTACGATGACGCTGCCGATTTCCATACCGATCCCAACGAACAGAAACAACCTAGAGGCCCGACTCCATAGCCTCATCCCCTTCGACTTGCGGCCACCGGCCGAGTCCGAAGGTCCAGAGCATCGCGATGCCGAGGAACGGGAGCGGAAAGGGAAGACCCCAGAGCGGCGACCGCCCCATTTTCCCGAAAACGACGCCGAAGATGCACATCGTGTAGGCGATCAGAACGCTGACGATCCCGTAGGTGACCCAGATCGGGTCGCCGCCCAGCATCGCCACCAGGCTCCCCCAGAACGGCATCTATCGCTGCTTCGGCTTGCGCGGTGCGACGTTCGGCCAACGGCGGAACGCGAGAACGCTGCCGACGATGGTCAGGCCGAACACAGGCACGAACACGAGGAGCGCCGGCCACGGAGACAAGCCGGCCCGGCGAAAAATACGCCAGAGCGGATGCAGGCAAGCCAAGCTCACGATGAAGCTCAGCCGCCACGGATCGTCGAGCCAAGCCACCAGCTCGTTCATGCCAATTCCGGATCGACCGGAGCAGCCTTGCGCTGGCGCAGGCTCTCCGAGCGCAGCTGCCCGCAGGCGGCCAGGATGTCCCGTCCGCGAGGCTCCCGGATCGGACTTGCGTAGCCGGCATCGAGCAACACCTCTGCGAAGCGGTCGATCCGGCCGCGCGAGGAGCATTCAAAGCCGGAGCCGGGCCAGGGATTGAAGGGGATCAGGTTGACCTTGGCCGGAATGCCGCGGAGCAGCCGCACGAGTTCCCGCGCGTCGGCCAGTTCATCGTTGATCCCGTTCAGCATGACATATTCGAAGGTGATCCGCCGCGCATTCGAGGCGCCGGGATAGGTGCGGCAGGCCTCCATCAGCGCGGCGATCGGATATTTCCGATTGATCGGCATCAGCTCATCGCGGAGCTCGTCCGTCACGGCATGCAGCGAGACCGCCAAGTTGACGCCCAGCTCCTCGCCGCAACGCTTCATCATTGGCACGACGCCCGAGGTCGACAGCGTGATCCGTCGCTTGGAGATCGCGATCCCCTCGCCGTCCATTGCTATCTTCAAGGCCTTGGCAACATTGTCGTAATTGTAGAGCGGCTCGCCCATTCCCATCATGACGATGTTGGTGAGCGTGCTGGTCTCCTCGTTCGGGTTGGTGCCGACCGGCGGCCATTCGCCGAGCGCATCGCGGGCCGTCAGGATCTGGGCCAGGATCTCGGCGGCGCCCAGATTGCGAACCAGCGGCTGCGTGCCCGTATGGCAGAAGCGGCAGGTCAGCGTACAGCCGACCTGGCTGGAGACGCAAAGCGCGCCGCGATCTGCCTCCGGGATGTGGACGGCCTCGATCTCCTGCCCGTCCGGCATGCGGATCAGCCATTTGCGCGTGCCGTCGGCCGATTCCTGGTCGCGCGTGACTTTCGGCCGTTCGATCGAGAAACGCTCCGCGAGCAGCGCCCGCACCGGCTTGGCGAGCGTGGTCATCGCCTCGAAGGAGGTGACGCCGCGATGATAGAGCCAATGCCAGACCTGCCGTGCCCGGAAGGCGGGTAAGCCGAGAGTTCCGAGCGCGGCCTCGAGCTCGGCCCGATCGAGCCCGATCAGGCTCGGTCGTCCGTCGACACCCGCCGGCGGGGGCGCGAAGGTGGAGGCATGCGTCGCGACACCCACTTTAAGCTTTCTTCCTCTTCTTGTGCACCGCTTTGGCCGGCTTGCCCGGTGGAGGGCAGGCCTTGTCGAGTGCGTTCAACGCCTCTGCCGCGCCCTTGAGGCTGAAATTATCGGTAAGAATTGGACCGTCTTTCACTTTCCCGTTCACGGTCAAAGACGAGCCGCTATGGATCGCCTGCACGATCAGCGGATCAATCGCATCCTCGGCCCAAGCCGTATCGTTATCGGTGAATAGATGGAATTGGTGCCGCCCGACGGCAACCGTCACGCTGCTGCCGTCCTGATAGGTATAGCCCCCGACAACGCTGACGACGTGCCATTTTCCTTCGCCCGGCCGGTTGGTGATCAGGACGAAGGAGGGGGCGCGTCCGGACACGAACTCCGACGATTTCAAGACCCGCGAGGCGAGGTAACAGACGGGATAGCCGCCCTCCTCGAACTCGTAGAGCGACCAGTCGCCATAGGCGCCCTGCACCTCGGGCGTGGGCGCCGAGGGCGGCGTCGGCGCCACCGATGTTGGGGCTGCCGCTGTTGCAGCCGCCGGGGCGGGACCGGGCGGGTCTGCCAGCGCAGCATGAGGCGCCAGGGCCAAGCCCATGGACAAAAGGCCGGCGCCTATGGAATTCGATCCGCGAATCATCGGCGGAACATAAGACAGAGCCAGTCCGTAATCATAGGGCCGGATGGACCTGTGGGCGATCTGCCGCTGCCTGCAACCGATCGGCCCTACCGCTCCGCCGGCGCCGGCTTGCGCGCGGCCCGACCACGCGTGCCGACGGGACGCTCGGCGAAGCTGCCCAGGGCGATCATCCGGTCATACATGACCAGCGCCCCGGCAACGCCGACATTGACGCAGAATTTGGTCGGGATCTTTACGACGTTGTCGCAGCGCGCCAGCAAGGCCGGGGAGAGGTTTCCCTTCTCGGGGCCGAAGACATAGGCCGCCTGGGTCGGGTGCCGGAAGCTTGGTAAATCCTCGGCCTCGGGCAGGAGCTCAATGCCGACCAACCGGCATCCGCGCGGCAGCTTGAGCGTTGCCGGATCGGAATATTCGTAAAAGGGCATATGAAAAGCCGCCTCCGACGTGTCGGATTGGCGCAGTCCGTGAAAATCGACGTCCGGCGCGATGGCAAAAAAGAAGCTGGCTCCGAAGGCATGGGCCGAGCGCATCAGATTGCCGGCATTCTGCGGCTTGCTCATCCCCTCGACCCCGATCGCGAAATAGCCGCGCATGTTGGTCCGATTCGTGGTGAAGTTCCGCGATCCTTATAGCGCAAGCTTCAGGAAAGCAGGGGGAGGCGGTATGGCGGTTTTCGTTCTCGTCCATGGCGGCGGGCAGGGCGGCTGGGTATGGCGGCAAGTGTCGCGGCTGCTCGTCGCGCGCGGCCATGAGGTCTATGCCCCGACCCTCACAGGCTTCGCGGAGCGGCGCCATCTCGACGGGCCGCATGTGACGTTCCAGACGTTTGTTGACGATGTCGCCAACCAGATCGTCTTCGAGAATCTCCGGGACGTGGTGCTGGTCGGCCATTCGATGGGCGGCGTGATCATCCCGCGCGTGGCCGAAGCTGTGCCGGATCGCATCCGGCGTGTCGTGTGGGCCACGGCCGTGGTGACCAAAGACGGCCAGAGCCTGCTTCAAGCCGTGCCGCAAAGTCCCTGGATCGCGCGAGCCGTGCGCCTCGGGCCGGAGGGAATCGCGCAGACCGACGAAGAGCTGCTGCTCGACGCCAACATCCATGACGGCACGCCGGAGCAGCGCGACTTCATCCGGACGCACCATCGACCCTATCCGCAACATGCGCTGCTGGAGCCTGGCCGCCTGTCGGCTTTTCTCGCGCTCGGCCTGCCGACCGGCTACATCCTGGCGACCCAGGACCGGGCAATCGAGCCGCATGTCGCCCGAGGGTTCCTAGAGCTGCTACCGGGCTGCCGCCGAGCCGAAATCGACGCCGGCCATCAATGCATGAACACCCGCCCGGCCGAGCTTAGCGGGCTCTTGGAGCTGATGGCCGCTTAGCTTTGCTAGCGGTGATGCCGCCACGGCCCGTCCGGATGAAAACGCGCTATTTCAGTGAGACGCCAAACTCCGCGTCGGTCTTCGCCTTGACCTCATCCAGCGTGACGCCGGACGCGAGTTCAATAAGCTTCATGCCTGCGGGATTGCCGCGGTCGAGGGTGAACACCGCGAGCTCGGTGATGACCATGTCGACGACGCCGGCGCCGGTCAGCGGCAGAGTGCATTTCTTGAGCAGCTTAGGCGTGCCGTCCTTGGCGTTGTGCTCCATCACGACGACGATCTTTTTCACGCCGGCGACCAGATCCATGGCGCCGCCCATGCCCTTGATCATCTTGCCGGGGATCATCCAGTTGGCGAGATCGCCATTCTGCGCCACTTCCATGGCGCCCAGGATCGACAGGTCGATATGGCCGCCGCGGATCATCGCGAAGCTGTCGGCGGAGCTGAAGAAGCTTGTCTTGGCGAGCTTGGTGACGGTCTGCTTGCCGGCGTTGATCAGGTCGGCGTCGACCTCATCGTCGGTCGGGAAGGGGCCGATGCCGAGCATGCCGTTTTCGCTTTGGAAGGTGACTTCCATGCCCTTGGGCACATTGTTGGCGACCAGCGTCGGAATGCCGATGCCGAGATTGACGTAGAAGCCGTCCTTCAGCTCTTTGGCGGCGCGCTGCGCGATCTGTTCCCGAGACCAGGCCATTATGCAGCCTCCTTCGGGCGAGTCGTGCGTTGCTCGATCCGCTTCTCGTACTGCGCGCCCTTGATGATGCGTTTCACATAGATACCGGGCGTGTGAATTGAATCGGGATCGAGCTGTCCCGGCTCGACCAGCTCCTCCACCTCGGCCACGGTCACCTTGGCAGCCGTCGCCATCATCGGATTGAAGTTCCTGGCGGTCATCCGATAGACGAGGTTGCCTTCGGTGTCGCCCTTCCAGGCCTTGACGATCGCGAGGTCGGCGGTGAGGCCGCGCTCCATGACGTATTTCTGGCCGTCAAACTCGCGGATTTCCTTGCCTTCCGCGACCTGAGTGCCGACGCCCGTCTTGGTATAAAAGGCCGGGATGCCCGCGCCGCCGGCGCGGATGCGTTCGGCGAGCGTGCCTTGCGGGTTGAACTCGATCTCAAGCTCGCCCGAAAGATAGAGCTGTGCAAACAACTTGTTCTCGCCGACATAGGACGAGATCA
Source organism: Alphaproteobacteria bacterium (assembly GCA_035293565.1). Classification (GTDB taxonomy): domain Bacteria; phylum Pseudomonadota; class Alphaproteobacteria; order BOG-932; family Roseiterribacteraceae; genus DATGMP01. The sequence goes on from DATGMP010000024.1 coordinate 8,408, forward strand.
TTTTTTTGATCTGCCGCGCGTCGAGCAGCTTGCCGAGGCCGACGCTGTCGATGCCGCAATTGTTCGAGATCACGGTCAGGTTCTTCGCGCCGGTCTTGACCAGCGCGTCGATCAGATTCTCGGGAATGCCGCAAAGGCCAAAACCGCCCGCCATTACGGTCATCCCGTCATGGGTGAGGCCGGCAAGCGCGGCTGCGGCGTCGGGATAGACCTTCTTCAAGGCGCACCACCGTCAAAGGAAATGGAAGATGGTCGGATGTAAGCGGCGCGCGAAGAGAGTGTCAATGACACGGGTGCACCGCAACAAGCCTCAGCGCGCAGAGTCGCCGGCCTGCGTTGCTTCGGTAGGCGGTTGGTCGATCAAGGGCTCCGCCTGACGCATCAGCGCGACGAAGCGTGCGCGCGTCCCGTCCGGGTCGGCGCCAGTCGCCCCTTGCGCCAGCGCGATCGCCTCGCTGCAGGACAGATCGCGCACGGCAGGGTCGCCGCGCAGAAGCTCGCCAAACCCGACGACGGCGGCCGCAAAGCGCGCCGTCTCGGGCGCATCATCGATCGATTCGACGAGATCGGCCCCGGTAATCGGGCGATCGATCTCGTGCACTTCCGGATCGGAGGAGCCCGGCATGCGATAGCGAATGCGCACAACGGCCAGCTGCGTGCGCGGCTCGCGCTCCAGGTCGCGCAGCGGCGACAGCTCGTAGAGCGCCGCCACAGCCGAAACTCCGTCGCCGGCCTGCATCGCGTCGGGCTCGCCCGCGGGCCGATATGCTGCGATCATCTTGGGGTCGAACTCGACCGTAATCCCCGGACGCTCGGATGATTGCGCCAGATCACGCGGCATGAGCGCGCCCGATGCCCCGTCGCCGACAACCCCGACCCAGAGGAGCAGCGTATCGTCGTTCCAGGGGGTTACGGTCAGCGCCACTGACGCGCGAAATGGAGCCCCTCCGGCCTCCGGCGCGGGCAGTCCGATCGCGAAATGCTGAATCAAGGGCGTGATGCGGACGGCTGATCGCGGAGGAAGCGAGCCCGATTCGATCGCTGCGCGAATCGTTTCGACCGGATCGGCGATGGGGGCTCCGGTCGAAAAGCCCCAAGAAGAAACCCTGGCGTCTGCGGTCGCGCGCCAGCCGGCGCCGAGCCGTGCCGCCGGGCTCGCCGCGACGTGCTTCTCGGCTTTCACGGGTTTGGGGCCGCTACTGTCGTCGTCGCATCCGGCGATCGATGCAAAGGTCATCGCGGCGGCGGCCGCCAAAAGAATCAAGCCTCTGCGCATCCCTCCCCTTATCCGCTTCAGATGGCGGAATTACGGCAAAACGTCCACTACGGGTCGCGGCTCAGCCCCTTGGCCTGAAGCTCGGCGAGATAGGCCTTCCAGCGCGCCTCGCGCTCTCGGCCCAGCTCGTGAAGATAGGCCCAGCTGTAGATGCCGGTCGCATGGCCGTCATCGAAGACCAGCCGGACCGCATAATTCCCGACCGGCTCGACCCGGTCGATCGCCACATGGCGCTTGCCGCCGACGGTTTTGCGGTCCGCGGGCCCATGGCCTTGGACCTCGGCCGAGGGCGACAGGACGCGAAGATACTCGGCCGGCAGCGTGAAGATCGACCCGTCGTCGAAGCCGATCCGGAGCACGCGATCACGCCGTATCAACACGATTTCCTGAGGCCAGGGCAGGCCCGCCTCGTTCGGTCCGGTTTGAGGACGGTCGGTCGGCAATCTCAGCCCGAATCGTCGAGCGGCCGCGCTTCTTCGACCAGCATGATCGGGATTCCGTCGCGGATGGGATAGGCGAGTTGCGCCTTATCGCTGATCAGCTCCTGCGCCTCGGCGTCGTAGCGCAGCGGCCCCTTCGTCAGGGGACAGACGAGGATCTCGAGAAGCTTCGGGTCCACTTTGCGGTTCGGGTCTGTCATCGGCGGTATCGGTCGAGGTCCGGTGGCGTCAGTGGCGGGGCCGGGCGCTTTCGCCCTGACCCGCAATGGCGATTTCGAGAAGCGTCATCATGATCTGCGCCCGGTCGGCGAGGCAATCTGCTTCGAGCAGCGCCTGCTTTTCGCACGGATCGAAGGGGCAGATCATGGCGAGCGAGGTCAAGAGTCGTTCGTCGGGGGCGTTCTCGATCGCCTCCCAGTTCGCCGAGAGGCCGTGCTTGCGGAAATATTCCTGTAGCAGCGCGATCAGCTTGGCACGATCGATCGAGCAGCCCTGCGCTTTGAGATCCGGCGCATAAGGCGTCCAGTCGGCGGCTACCCGACGGTAGCCGCGCTTGAGCGGCAGCTCCTCGACGATCCGGAAGCGCGCGATCCCGGCGAGCGTCACCAGATAACGGCCGTCGTCGGTCTCGCTGAATTGCGTGATGCGCCCGGCGCAACCGATGGGGTAGAGGGGCGGCGTTGACTCCGGTTCCGATTCGCTGGGTTGGATCATGCCGATCAGCCGGTCGCCGGCGATCGCGTCGTCGAACATTGCGACATAGCGCTTCTCGAAGATGTTGAGCGGCAGGCGGCCTCGAGGGAGGAGGAGCACGCCGGGCAAGGGGAACACCGGCAAGGTGGCCGGCAGCTCCTCTATGCTCGCATAACACCGGATCATGATCCGGCCTCCCCCCTCCGGTCGGTCACGAAAACAGAATCGAAGAAAGCCGGCGGCGGCCCGCCACCGTGACCGGGTCCATCGGGCCGAGAGCCTCGAAGAACTTCACGAGCTGCTTGCGCGCCTGCTCTTCGTTCCAGGCGCGGTCGCGCTTGACGCTTTCGATCAGATGATCGATCGCCTCCTGCTGGCGACCGGCGGCATAGAGCGCCATGGCAAGATCATAGCGCGCCTGGTGGTCGGCCGGATTGCGCGCGACCGCTTCGGTCAGCGGGCCGATCGGGCCAGCGCTACGCGCCTGCAGCGCCAGGTCGAGCGCGCTCTTGGCCTGGACGATCTCGGCATTGTTGCCGAGCGAGGCCGGCACCTGCTTCAGGACCGACTCGGCATCCTCGACCGTCCCTTTCGCCAACAGCGCCCGCGCCAGGCCGGCAAAGGCGCCCGGCGTCTCGGGCTCTTCGCCCAATATGGCGCGATAGAGGGCGATGGCGTCATCGACCTGCCCGGCCTCCAGCGCTTCCTTCGCTTGGTCGAGAACGGCCTGTATACCGTCGCCGGGGCCGGCGCCGCCCGCCTGCTGCACGAGGCGCTCGACGAACTGCTTGACCTGGCTTTCCGGCAGCGCGCCTTGGAAAGCATCGACCGGGCGTCCTTGAAAGAAGGCATAAACCGTTGGAATCGACTGGATTCTCAGCGCCTGAGCCAGCTCTGGATTGCGATCGATATCGACCTTTGCCAGGCGGACCTTGCCCTTCTGAGCCGTGACGGCCTTCTCCAGCGCCGGGGCGAGCTGCTTACAGGGCCCGCACCATTCGGCCCAGAAATCGACGATGATCGGCACCTCCATCGAGAGCCGGATCACATCGGCCTCGAACGTCGCGGTTGAGACGTCTTTTATGGGTGGGGCTTCGGTTTTGGCGTTGGGCCGGCCGAGCGCGAGTTCCATTAGATCCTCCGTTTCGCCTAACATGTGATGTAGCGAGCCCCCGGGCAAGCGGAGACCCGAATTGATCCCGCTGTAGCGGTCGCGCCCGGAGCAGTCCGAGAGCAGTCCGAGGGGCGCTTGCACCCGAAAAGGTTTCGCGTATATTCGCCGCTCGCGAAACGACCGAGGTCCCCACGAGGCCTCGTCAGGAGCCGCGGGCGTAGCTCAGGGGTAGAGCACAACCTTGCCAAGGTTGGGGTCGAGGGTTCGAATCCCTTCGCCCGCTCCAGATTTCCTCAAGGAAATAAGTTGCTTAGAACGGCTATTCGGGGCCGTTTTTTGCTTCCTCGCCCCGCTCTCCAAAATCGGGGAAGCATGGGGAAGCAGTTGGACGGAGATCGTAGCGGGCGCGCGGCTATGTTCGGCATACGCAAGGCCTCGAATGTCCGGAAATCGGCCGCGCCCAACGAAGGCGCAAAACCGCAGGATAGCTTCTCGATGCGCCGCATAGGCGGCACGCCTCTCCAGATTCCAATAGCGCCTTGGATTTGCTTCCCCGGCTGCTTCCCCAGCTTTGCCAGCGGACGCATAGACGTCATCGTTCAGCTCCCGCACCAGCCTGACGCATCGGCATAACGAGGCGCAGCGAGTCCGGTAGCCGCACGAAGCCATGCGCCGCGTAAAAGCTGGCTGCCACCTCGTCCAGCGCATCGACCACTACCATGGAGGAACCGACGGAGCTGGCACTCTCGAACGCCCGCAGGAGCGCATCGGCGAGCAGAATCGAACCAAGACGCTGACCTTGCTGGTCCTTCGCGATCGCCAGGCGTCCGATCAGAGTGCAACTGACGTGTGGGTATCGAGGAACGTGCTTCCGGGCCGCCATGGGAACCTCTCCCTGGGAGATCGCCATGGCACAGAGCGTGTAGTAGCCGAGCACGCGCTTGGGCTCCGCCTCTGAGCTCAGCACGAAGACGGCGTTGACCTTCCGACGAACGTCCTGTCCAGCCTGGGTCTTGAGATACCGATCCAGGCTTTCGACACCGCAGGTAAAGCCGACGCGGTCGTGCAACTCGCCAAGCGGCACGATGCGCAGGTCGACAGATGGGCGTTTCGCCATTCACCGCACGACCCGGCGCTTATGTTCCGCGAACGCCCGCCGAAGGCGCTCGTTGGAAGCCGGCGGGTTAACGAGCGCGTCGAAAAAGACCGCGCGGTCGCGCTCGGACAACACGAGGGTCTCATGCTTTGCGATCGTTCTGCGCGCGGCCTCGGTCAGCGCCGTCATGCAGAAGTCAGTCAGCTTTCGCCGCTCAAGTTGCGCGGCACGCTCGATTAGCGCCTTTGTAGGCTCATCGACACGAAAGCCCAATCGTTCTTCCCGTAGGCGCCGATCTCGCTTCGTCGTTACCATGATATTCACCTCTGGAGAAATGTACGTCGAATGGACTAACTTTTCAAGGGCCGGCAGTTCCTGGATCTGACGATGAAGCCCATAGCCGGTCGGGCCGGCTTCAAAACAGACATGCAGCCAGCCATAGCGCGTCTCCAATCCCTTGATCGTCCGCGCGATCACCGTCGGCGTATTATCCACCTCACCTAAGAAACGAATCTCGCCTCGCCGACCGCCCTCGGCGATGGCAACCGCATGCTTCGCTTTGGCGACATCAAATGCGACGAATGTGCCGCTATACTCTCCCATGGTCTGCCCTCCGTGCATGAGGCTCGGCTCGGCCAGCCCGAGCAACCCTCGTCCACTGCACGATAGGGCGGGCCGCCGATCTCAGCCCGCAAACATGACGTCTAGGAAAAGAGTCACTTCTACAGCTATAACGAGCGGTACGAACGCGGATTCAAAGCCGAAAGCTTGTCGCGTGGAGGATTGGCGATGCTGCAGGAAGGGGCCTCACAGGACACAGTACGGATACTCGCGATCGACGGCGGCGGAATCAGGGGCATCATTCCCGCGCGGGTTCTGCAGGAAATCGAGCGACGGACCGGCAAACCGGCCAATCAACTCTTCGACTTGATCTCGGGAACCTCGACGGGAGGGATAATCTGCTGCGGCCTCCTTAAGGGCATGAGCGCAAAGTCCCTGGGGGATCTTTATGCTCAGCGCGGCAGCGAGATCTTTGCTCGGTCGATGTGGCAACGGATTACCAATCCGCAGCAGCTGACTGGACCGAAGTACCAAGCAGCGGCGCTGGACGAAATTCTCGCCGAGACGGTCGGCGAGACTTGGCTCGGCGAGACGACCGGGCCCGAGCTCCTGGTGCCGACCTATGTAATCGAGCTGCCGAAGCCGGCCGACAGCGACGGCTACGACATGGTCACGACGCGGATGCCCTACTTCTTCAAGAGCTGGAAGGCGAGAGGCAGTGCGCTTTCTGCCGGCGACGTCCGCGAGGAACTCGATTTTCAGCTCAAATCGATCGCCCGCGCGACGTCGGCGGCGCCGACCTACTTTCCGCCCGCGCAGATCAGCAACCGCAAAGGGCAGACATTTGGAGCGGTCGACGGCGGAGTTTTTGCGAACAATCCCGCGATGTGCGCGCTGATATCCGCCTACAAAATATTCCCCGAAGCCAAACGATACATTGTGGTGTCGCTGGGGACCGGCTCGCTGGAGCGCGACATTCCCTATTCCGAAGCCAAAGATTGGGGCGAGCTCCAGTGGCTTCATCCCATTCTTTCGATTCTGATGGACGGCAGCGCCGACACGATTTGCTACGAATGCGATGAACTCCTGGGCGACGACCATTTCCGCTTCGAAATCACGCTGGGCAGGGATCCGAATGACCCAACGGCGGTCAATGAGGATTTCGACGATGCATCGGTCGACAATATTCGTCGGCTGGAGGCGCGGGCACAGCTGCTGATCAAGGACGCAGCCCCGAAACTCGACAAGCTCTCCAAATTGCTCGTGCCCGCGGCAGGTGCGCCGACGATCTAGATTGCCCTATTTCAGCAGATAGGCGTCGAAATTCTCGTTGGTCGCGTCGCGGGCGAGCGGTAGCGGCGATGCGTGCTCGGTGAGATCGGCGAACTCGGCCGGCGTGTAGGAAAACTTCCAGCCGTAAGAGACTGCGAACGTACCGCCCGCGCCGGTGAGGTGGGGCCCGATCATGATGAGCACCGGCCGGCCGGTATCACGCTTCAGCCGCTCGGCGATCGCCAGAAGCTCGCCAAGGGATATTTGCTGCTTCGCCTCGCGACTCCAGGTGGCCGCCTTGCCGTATTTCCCTTCACGGGCGAGATACATGTCGTTGTCGGTGTAATAGGGCAGCGATTCGCCGATCTCTTCCGGCTCGGGCAGCAGGATGGCACGGCCGAGTTCCGGGTCGGCCGCGATCATCCGGCTGAGACTCCAGCTGAGGCTGGATTCCCGCTTGGCCTCTCGGGACACGACGAGAGCGCCGAAGAACACATTCATGACGAGCAGGAACGTGAACAGGGCGACCGAGATCGAGCGCAGCGTCGACAGCGTCGCGCCGCGCAATGGCGGGAAGCGCGCGGCAGCAAAGCGGATCCAATAAAGCGAGATGAGGAAGACGAGCAGAATTCCGGCGTGGCGGTATCCGACCTGAGGGTAGATCAGCGTATAGAAGGCGGCCGTGCCCCAAAGAGCCAGCAGGGCGCTGCCGAAGAGTGCCAGATCGGGAAGCAGGGCCAGAGTCGACGCGTAGAGAATGATCGTCGCCAGTGGCCCGGAGATCGCCTTCGGCAGGAACAGATGGACGAGGGTATCGTATCGCGCGCCCGGATCGGCGACGGCCAGAAGGATCGCATGCGGCAACGAGACTTGGCCGACGGATTGCATGATCATGTCGTGGCGGGGAGGATAGAGCGTCGCGAAGGAGGCGCCCAATCCGACCAAGGCGGCGATGGTGCAGATCACGATGCCGATCCTGTCCCGCCTTGACTCCTGGCGCCATCCCGCCAGGAGGATCAGGTCGTAGAGTGGCGTCATGATCGCCGAGCTGGCATTCGTTTGCGGGAGCAGAAACAATAGGACTGCGAGCGCCCAATAGATCCGGGGGCGGCGGGGAATCAGGAATGCGATGGCGAACATGATCGGCATGGAGATGCCGTAATTCCGCGCCATGACCGAATATTCGTAAACCGAAAGGCCCGAAAAGACAAAGCACGCCTTCCACCAGAGGGGAAATGGCGCTTTCCAGACGAAGAAGAAAATTCCTAAACTCGCCGCGGTGACGCCGACTGCCGGCAGAACCCGTTCGGTACCGACGAGATCATGTGCCGCGCGCAGCAGCATGTACCAGAGCGCCGGATGTCCTTCGCCACGAATCCAGGCGGGAACCGCCAACAGGCTCGGCGCCTGCAAGGCCAGCGTCAGCGCGCGGACTTCGTCTCGCCAATAGATATGATGCTGCAAGCCATAGGCGACGAGCCCCACCCAGGCGAATAACATGACCGCGGCAAGCACCGCGGGGCCGCCCCAGACTCGCGAGGAGCTTACAGGCAGGCTGGGCTTTGCCGGATCCGCAGCCAGTGACCGCATTTTTCAGCTCCGCGCTTTGTTAATGAGGAACTATCACAGGGCTGATATAGTTCGTGTATCGGATAGGCGGCAAGCGAATCCCGCGCTTCGTCCAACGCCGCTGCAAAAGGGGGACGCCTTTGATCCGAGGCAAGAAGATCTGCGTCGTGATGCCGGCGTACAACGCGGCGATGACTCTTGAAAAGACGCTCGCGGAAATCCCCATGGATGTGGTCGACGACCTCATTCTCGTCGATGACGGCAGCAAGGACGACACTGTGGCTCTGGCGCGGCGGCTCGGGCTTTTCGTCGTCGTTCACGACCACAACCGGGGCTATGGCGGCAATCAGAAAACCTGTTACCGGACGGCCTTGCAGCGCGGTGCCGACATCGTCATCATGCTTCATCCCGACTACCAATATACGCCGAAGCTGCTGCACCCGATGGCGCTGTTGCTGGAGTCGGGCTTCTTCGACGTAGTTCTGGGGTCCCGCATTCTGGGCGTGGGCGCCCTCGCGGGCGGAATGCCGCTCTATAAGTACATTTCCAACCGTTTGTTGACGTTCATCCAGAACCTGCTCGTCGGGCATAAGCTCTCCGAGTATCACACGGGATATCGCGGCTTCACGCGCGCGGTGCTGGAGGATCTTCCGATCGAGCGCAATTCCGACGATTTCGTTTTCGACAACCAGATGCTGAGCCAAATCATCTATCGCGGCTTTCGGGTCGGCGAAATCTCCTGTCCCACGGCCTATTTCGCCGAAGCCTCATCGATCAATTTCCGGCGCAGCGTGACATACGGCCTAGGCGTCCTTCGTACCGCGCTCGAGTTCCGACTCGCCTGCTGGGGTTTTGACTCCGACACGG
>DATGMP010000025.1:0-6422 GCA_035293565.1 Alphaproteobacteria bacterium
ACAGCGCGCGAAGACGCGACTTCTCGCCAATTCCGGCGTCGGCAAAACTCATCGCGGGGCTCCCGATTCGGTTCGCCCCCACCGAATCAGAACCGCCGCAATCCGTAAACCGCCGTTAACCCGAGTTCACTGCCCTGACTCCGGCCCTTCGCGGGACGAAGCCGGGGGCGGGCCGGAAGGTGCGCCGACCGCTTATGCCTGATGTGAACGGATGCGGAGGCGGTGCCGGCAACCCGGCCGCGATATGAGGCGCAGCGGCCTTTCTCTAAAGTCTTAGCCGATTGCATCCGGGTCTTGCGCGAGGAACTGTCGAGCGACTCACGTGGGCGAGATCATCGCAGGCAGGTCATGCGTCGTCCGCACGTCGCCGAAGGAGATGCGGATATTCAGCAAGGCGGCATTCTGCTCCTCGTCGGTGCGCGCGGCCGTGGCATCGCTCAGAAGGACGATCTTATAGCCAAGCATATTGGCGTCGCGCGCCGTGCTCTCGCAACAGCAATTGGTCAGGGTACCGCCGATGACCAGCGTGTCGATCTCGGTCCCCGTCAGAAACCGCTGCAGGGCGCCGGCCGGACACATGAAGGCGCTGTAACGGTATTTATCCAGGACGAGGTCCTTCGCCTGGACATCCATCGCGGCGTGAATGGCGTGCGACCTCGTGCCTGCAACCATCGTGTTCACGGCTCTCGCCACGCTGGGAATCGACATGTCGTATTGCCAGGCCGGCATCGCCAGCGGCGGCTCGTGACTGACCGTCTGGCGGGTCCAGACGACCGTCGCGCCCGAATCGCGCAGAAGCTTGGCCGCCCGGTTGACGGGCTCGATCACGTCGAGCGCGTTCGGATTGCCGAAGACTTCACCCGCCTCCAGGAAGACATTCTGCATGTCGATCCCAAGGAAGGCCGTGCGGCGCGGGTCGATCCGATCGAACTGGTTGAGGTTTCGGCCGCGTTCGACGGCCCAATCGGGAAGATGGATCTTGTGCATGTGGGATATCCTAGCAGGCGCCCGATCGGGAGGACTATCCTATGAATCAAGAGACCAAGCGCCCTGGCGCAAGTAAGGCCGGGCGCTGCAAGATAGGATAATCCGGGCGATCCTTCGCGCAGTATCAGCAATTCCGTAGGGTCGCCGATACGCGCCACTTTGGACTTGGGCAGCCTCAGTCATGACATACCAAAGAATCGAGGTTCGGCCGCTGACGCCCGTGCTGGGCGCCGAGGTGCACGGCATCGATCTGACAAAGCCCCTTAGCGAAGCCGCGGTCGCCGATCTCCATCGGGCGCTCGCCGAGCATCTGGTCATCTTCTTCCGCGACCAGCCGCTCGATTTCGAGAGCCACAAGAGGGTGGCACGGCATTTCGGCGGCATCCACATCGCACCGAGCACGGCGCCCTGGCGCGTGCCCGACCACCCGGAAATCACGATCATCCATGCCGACAAGGATTCGAAATTCGTCGCGGGCGAGGATTGGCATTCGGATATGAGCTGCGACCCCGAGCCGCCCATGGGGTCGATACTCTATCTCCACACGGTTCCGGAGTTCGGCGGCGACACGGTCTTTTCCAGCATGTACGCCGCCTACGAGGCGCTGTCCCCTCGCATGAAGCAGTATCTGGAAGGGCTGACCGCCACCCATGATGCGATCGTCGGATTCGGTGGCATCACGCCCGAGGGCATGAAGCTCCCGCGATCGACTCATCCGGTGATACGGACTCACCCGGTGACCGGCCGGAAGGCGCTGTACGTCAACAGGGGTTTCACGACCCGTATCGACGGGATCCCCAAGGAAGAGAGCGCGGCGTTGCTGTCATTCTTCTTCCAGCATATCCAGCGTCCGGAATTCCAGTGCCGCTTTCGTTGGCGTCCTCATTCGGTCGCCTTTTGGGACAACCGCGCGCTCCAGCACTCGGCGATCTGGGATTATTTCCCGCAGACCCGGTCCGGCTATCGCATCCAGATCACCGGCGATCGCCCTTACTAGAGCCGATTTTGCGGCCGTCCTCATCTAGGTAGTCTCGCTGCCCAGCACCTGCTCGCAGAGTTCGGCGACCCATCCTGGGTCGCTGCCGGGCGCAACGCCGTCCGTTAGCCGCTGCCGAACGATCGGAACAACGGCATTCCACGGCCGGTGGCTGATGCCGTAGCTTCCTAGCCGGCGCAGCCGGTCGAGTCAGGATGACAGGCGCGGCAGGTCCGTAAGATAGTGTTCGCGGTCCGGGTCGCAGTCCAGCGCGAAGATCTCCGAGGCAAGCATGAAGTCTGGCGCTGTCATCCGATCGCCGGCGAGGAACGGACCGGGTTCCAGAAACTGCTCGATCTGGTCGAGCACTTCCCTCACTCGGCCGCGCAGAACGACCACCTGGTCGTGCTGCGGCGCGCTCTGGCCGAGGTAACTCGGCGCCAGCAAGACGGGCAGGAAGTACTCCAGCGTTCCGCGAAGGCGCAGGTTCGTATGATACCAGGAGAGCAGCTGATTGATCCGCGCTCTCTCACATGGCGTATCGCCGAGCCAGCGAGCGGGATTGCCGGCTATCTCGGCGAGATAACGGATGATTGCAGTGGCTTCGCTGAGGCAGAAGCCGCCGTGCTGGAGCGCGGGAACCTGATGGCGCGGATTGACGGCGAGGAGCTGCGGGCCGAGATGCTCGTTCCGGGTAAGCCAGATGTACCGCAGCCGGAGTGGGATGGACGCCTGCAATGAAAACCAGTGGACGGCCCGGCTCGGCTCCGAGGTCGGATCGTGGAAGAGAATAGGCGGATCTGAGATCTCGTCGGACATCGCTCACCCTCATTCAGTGCGGATGCGTCGAGCCATCTGCCCGATCGCGGTTTATCGACACGTCGCCGGTCGCGAGAGCGAGCGGACGACTTCGTCAGCTCGCTCTCTTTGACCTCGTCATCACATTGCGTTTTGAGAGAGGGGTGCGGGAGCGGCCTATTCGGCACCAATGGAGGCTCGCATCCCGCTAATGCGTATTGGATCACACTTTCAATCTGATTGGAATAATTTTCCTGCGGCGCGCGTCCGATGCCGCGACGAAAGCGTGATGGATGATGTCGCTCGGTGTCGGCGAAGCGTGATCGTGACTCAACCGCGCGCGTATTTGAACTCCGGCAAGCCCTTCAGCGCGTCGCGCGATGCACCGGGCAAAACCAGCTTGTCAGTAGCGATTTTCAGAGATCGATAGGGCACCGCGACGAGCTTTCCGCCGACACCGAGGAAGCCACCGACGGAGATGATCGCATAGAGGACTTGGTCGTTACGGCCGACCAACAGATCGTCGATCTTGCCGATGTTCTGGTTCGAATCATTGGCGACGGTGGCCCCCACGATCTTGCTCGCGCGATAGCCATCGGCCAGGGCGGTCACATCGACTCGGTCGACGGGCTGGGGCGTCAAATCGGCCGCAAGACCCGACATGCAGCCCAGCGCGCCGACGATGACCGAGGCGCAGAAGATTGAATGAGAGCGCATCTGGTTCCTCCCGATTTTGCGTAATCGAAGTTGGAAACCCGTCGGTCGAGCGGATTGTTGCAATCGCCCTGCCGCGGACATTGGCGCGCTTCCGACGCTTCGGTGACCAAATCCTTAACGAACGACAGCTCGAAGTGTGATGCGAAGCGACGTGCCGCGCCGACGAATGAGGCGTGGGCTGCCGCTGGCGTGCTCGCCTCTTCACGTGGCGTCCGTGCGGAACGATGCCGCTACAACCCTCGCCGCACGATATGCCGAAAGAGCGGAATTGGCGGAGGCGGTCGACGGCTTGGGTTTGGATCGCCTGAGCAGCCTCTTCGTATCGCTCGCTCGCAAAGGCTGGAGAGCGTCTACGAAGCGGAGCGGCGCTTGCCTTTCTTCGGGCTCTCCGATCGGCCGAACAGAAATCTGAGCTGCTCCTTCGCGCGCTCGAGAACTCGCTTCCAACCTGCCGGTAGGTTGCGGCCGCCGCGGTTGATATAGAAGTTCAGCATCGACATCGCCGATTGGTAGGGCGTGCCCTTGCGGCGGCGGCTCCGTTCGGCAGACCGCTTCAAGGATGCTGCGATGCGGCGCGGGTTGGACGATTTGAATAGACCGCTCCGGATGTCCAACGCGTCGCTATGCTTCATGACCTCGGCTGACCACCTGTTCGATGATTTTGTCTGTGCCACTGATTTCTCCTTCGGCGTAGGCTCAAAAAAGTAAGAAGCCGAAAGGTCATCGGGCTCCCGGGAGCAATCGCCGCCATGGGGACGTTTTCTTGAGATGGAAACCGAACTGAAGTTCAGCCTCCCCGAGGATGCGCTTCAGCGCATCGAGACGATTGCGCCATTGGCTTCCCGTTTCATCGGGGCTGCCACCGAACGCCACGAGATCACCACCTATTTCGATACGCCCGACTGTCTTCTGAACAAGGCTGGCTTCAGTCTGCGGGTCCGGCGTGCCGAGGGGCGCTTCAAGCAGACCTTGAAAGCAGTCTGCGCGCACAGCGCGACCAGTCGGCACGAATTCGAGTGGGCGACCGCCGACAACAAGGTCGATCTCTCCAAGCTTGCAGAGACGCCGGCCGGCTCGTTGCTGTCGAAGATCAGGGGCAGGCTCCGCCCGGTCTTCGTAACCGACGTCCGGAGACGGACGCGCGACCTGCGCCTAGAGAATGACGGGTTGGCGGAGATGGCGATCGATCTGGGCGAGATCAAGGCTGGGAATGCGGCCGAACCCGTCCGCGAGCTCGAATTGGAAATCAAGAAGGGCGGGGTCGAGCCGCTCTGCCGCCTGGCGCTCGAGCTCCATGCGCACGCGCCGCTCGCAATGGAGTTCCAGAGCAAGGCGGATCGCGGTTATCGCTTGCGGGACGGCTCGATCTCCGAACCTCGCAAAGCGCCGAAGATCGAGCTTTTTCGCGACGTCACGACCCATGACGCGCTTCGCACGATCATCGGCGCGGAGCTGGCTCATCTCGCGGGCAACGAGACGCCGGCCATACGCGACGGCCAGGTCGAAGGCGTGCATCAGATGCGCGTCGCCATCCGCAAGCTCCGCTCGGCGCTGGTCCTCTTTTCACGCCAACTCGAGCCGGTGGCGGCGGAAGCGTTCCAGAATGAGCTTCGCCGTCTGGGCGACATATTCGGCGACGCGCGCGATTGGGGCGTGTTCCTGTGCGAGGCGCTTCACGGGGCGGAGGAGGCCGGCATCGCGCGCGAATGGCTCGCCCTGTTGGAGAAACCGGCGCATGTCGAGCTCGACCGCGAAAATCAGCGGCTGAGGGATGCGACCCGCCAACCGGCCTTCACGGGTTTCATGCTCGGACTCACCGCGTGGGCGGAAGGCCAAGTCTGGTGCCCGCCCGGCAAGAATGCTCGAAAGATCGCGCGGCGGCCGCTGCGCGACAGCGCCGACGACATGCTCGAGCGGCTTGCGGCGAAAGTATCGAAACGTGGCGACAAGCTCGACGGCAGCGATGAAAGGCTGCACGCGCTCAGAAAATCTCTGAAGAAATTGAGATACGGGATCGACTATCTCGCCGGCCTTTACGGAGCGAAGCAGGTCAAGCGCTATCGCAAGGTATGCAAGAGGCTCCAGAACATATTGGGCACGATCAACGATGCAGCCGCGACCGATAGGCTTGCCGGCTCGTTGGAAAGCCATGACCGCCCGGACCTGGCCGTTGCAGTCGGGGCGCTTGCGCAGTGGAACTCGGGCCGACGCGAGGAGGCTCGGGCCGGCTTCGACCGCGCTTGGAAGCGATTCCGCAAAGCCGAGCCCTTCTGGGGCTGATCGCGTCCCTTATTAGCGCGCTATTGCCAGGAGCGGCGCCAACGAATAACATTTCGGCTGAAATGTTATTGTGCCATTGGGCGCTGGTCTCGCTCAATCGGGCTTTTCCAACAAAGGATGGAGCAATGGCCGAACAGGATTCCGCGCGCCGCAAGCGTGGCTTGGCAATGTTCGAGGAAGTCTATGGCGGCGTCGTGCCGGTCCCGCCACCGGACCGTCAGGGACCGTTTTTCTTTCAGACGATCGACCAGCTCTTCGCCGAGACATGGTCGACGCCCAACATGTCCATACGCGACAAACGGCTGGTCGCCTTGGGCGCGGTTGCCGCGATGGGCGAAATCGAGATGTTCGAGATCCAGCTCCGCGCCGCATTGAAGAAGGGCGAGCTCACCAAAGCGCAGGTCGAAGACATGGTGATGTTCCTGCCGGCCTATGTCAGCTACCCACGCACCTCCAAGATTCTCCTGATGACGCAAAGGCTCTTTGCGGAATTGGACAAAGAGAAAGCGGGCGAGAAGTAGAGCTAGTGGATCGAATCTAACGTTTGGTGTCCGCGTTTGACGGCGGCGATGATCGTGTCGGCATCTTTGGTCCATGTAAATGGCTTTGGGGCCTGGTTGTGCTCGGCGAGGTATCGATTGATCGCGGTCTGAAGGTCGACGAT
>DATGMP010000026.1:0-21280 GCA_035293565.1 Alphaproteobacteria bacterium
TCCCTTGCGGCCGGCCATCGCCAGCAGACCGGCGCGCGCGGCCCAGTAAGGCTGGTATTCCAAAAGTCTCCCGTCACCGGCGACCGCATCGAGAGCCGCGAGTCCGGCTTCCGCGCCGCGAAGCTCGGCCAGCGCCACCGCGCGGTTGATCGCGACGACCGGCGAGCTGGTCTCGGCCAGAAGCGCGTCGTAGAGCGCGACAATGGCCGCCCAATCGGTTCGACCGGTCAGACGCCGCGCGGCATGCGCGGACTGCACCGCCGCCTCGAGCTGAAAGCGACCTGGGCGTCTCATCGCAGCCGCTTGCCGCAGCAGTTCTTCCGCCTCATTCGCGAGCTCCGTCCGCCAGAGCCCGGTGTCCTGCCGGGCAAGCGGCACATAGTCTCCGCTAGAGTCTCGGCGCGCGCCGGCGCGCGCCTCGACATGCAGCATCAGCGCCAGCAGGCCTAGCGCTTCCGGTTCTCCCGGCAGCAAGCTGACGACGAGGCGCCCGAGCCAGATCGCTTCCTCCGACAGATCGCGGCCGCGCGAGACCGTTCCCGTCGGATCGCTCCAGCCCTCCGCAAAGGCCGCATAGATTGCGTCCAGCACTGTCTCGAGCCGTTCCCTCAGATCTTGCTTCTCGGGAACACGGAACGGAATCCCGGCATCGCGAATCTTCCGCTTGGCGCGGACCAGCCTTTGGCTCATTGCCGTCGGCGCGACGAGGAAGGCGGAGCCGATTTCGGCGGCGCCGAAGCCGAGCAGCGTCTGGAGGATCAGCGGCGTTCGGGCCGACGCCTCGATCGCCGGATGGGCACAGGCGAAGATCAGCCTCAGGCGATCATCGGGAATATCAGCCGCGTCTTCAGGGGCGGACTCGATCTCCGTCAACAGGCGAAGCGTGTCGGCCGCCTCGGTTCGGGTGCGCCGCCGGCGCGCCGCATCGATTCCCTTGCGCTTGGCCGCTGCCAGCAACCAAGCTTCCGGGGATCGCGGGACCCCGTCGACGGGCCAGGTGGCGAGCGCGCTCGCGAACGCGTCCGCGAGCGCATCCTCCGCCTGGCTCACGTCGCGCGTTCGCGCGGCGAGGAAGGCGAGAAGCTTGCCGTAGCTCTGGCGCGCCGCCAGCTCGACCGTGCGGCGCACCGAAGCGGTGGCGAGTGTCTCGCCGCTCGTCATCGGACGGCCTTACTCGACCCGCGGCACGCCCACGACGGGCCGCACCTCCATCACGCCATATTGCGCGCCCGGGCAACGGGCGGCCCAGGCGAGCGCCGCGTCGAGATCGGGAACATCGATGATGTAGAAACCACCGAGCTGCTCCTTGGTCTCGGCGTAGGGGCCGTTCAGCACTTTCGCGCTGCCGCCCTCCAGCCGGACGGTCGTCGCGGTCGTGGAAGGCGCGAGCCTGTCGCCGGCGAGCCATACGCCGCTTTCGCGCAAGGTCTTGGTATAGGCCATGTAGGCGCCCATCACTTCCGAGAGCTGCTTCTCGCTAGCCTTCTGACGCGCGGCCTCATCCTGATAGATCAGCAACATATACTGCATAACGAACCTCCTTGGGATCGGCATCGCCGGCGGGATCGTGCCGGCACTCCCATGACGTTCGGCCCGCCGCGCTTTCGACATCGACGGGCCGACGCCCCTCAGAAAAAGTCCGCGAGCATATCATGCGGGCGGTGACTTGGTTTGGTCGCGATGACCGCCGAAGGTCCGATGAAGAGCGCGCCGAATGGGTTTTTCGGGTGCCCGCGTGACCGGGCGGTGACGAATTCGAGAAGGCCGGAACCGATCGTGTCAGCAGCCATTAGGGCAGGCGGTTGGGCACTGCGCGCCCATCAGCGGGCAGGGGGCGTCGTGACGCGGTCCCTGTTCCCCGCGCATCAGGCCCGAAGGGGGCTCTGACCATGCGAGGCAGATATATGGCTCCGTACCAGGTGCTCCTTGTCGACCGGAACAACTACACCTTCGCGATCGAAGAGATCGAGGGAGACGACGACGCCGAGGCGATCGCCAAGGCGTCAAAGATCCATGTGCCGTCGTTCGGCGCAGCTTTCGAGATCTGGCAAGGCGATCGCTTCGTCTGCGGCGGCCCGTGTCACGCCAATGGAGACCGCGATCAGGGGCATCGCGGAATAACGTCGCCATTGGCTTCGTCGGTAGGTTGATAACCTAAGGGCGGATCGACGGACATATGGAAGGCTGGCGGAGAGGGGGGGATTCGAACCCCCGGTACCCTTGCGGGTACTCCGGTTTTCGAGACCGGTACGTTCAACCGCTCCGTCACCTCTCCAGATGCCGTCGGGCAGGGTGGCGGAAGCTAGCCGAACAGCCTTGTGGATCGCAAGCCCGGGCCAGCCCGGGCCAGCCCGGGCCTGGCCCCGGGCCCGGCTCGTTGCCGGGGCGCTGAGGCGGAAGGACAACCCTGTCGGGATGCGATTGACGCAAAAAGGATGTGACTCAAACTATCCACAGGCATACGATTGGGTGCCTCTTTGGAGGCAGGGGGAGGGCGCAAGATGGATAATTCGGAGTATTTCATCAGGCGGGCCTGGGATTGCCATCACCTTCTCGCCCGCAGCGCGGATGAACGCTCTTCGGTGATCCTCCGCGAATCCGAGCGTGCCTTCATAGCCCGCGCGATCGATGCGGGGGTTCCGGCCAACACCTTGCCGCCGATGGAAAGTTCGGCATTGGCGCGGCCCCGCGATTGACAGCGGCGCGGCTTTGAGTACATTACGCGCCCTTGGCCGGGGCCGGCGCTGAAGCGACTGCCCCGCCTATTGGTTTGACCGGGTCCGATCCCGGTCCCTATCTTAAGGTTTCGGCCGATGTTTGCAGTCATCCGCACGGGCGGAAAACAATATCGCGTCGCCGAAGGCGACATCATCAAGGTCGAACACATCGATGGCGACGCGGGCGCCAAGATTACGCTCGACCAGGTCCTGATGGTGGGCGAGGGCACCGACGCGAAGCTGGGTCTGCCGCTCGTTGCCGGCGCCTCGGTGGCGGCCGAAGTCGTGGCGCAGGATCGCGCGCCCAAGGTCATCGTCTTCAAGAAGAAGCGCCGCAAGAATTACCGCCGCAAGAACGGCCACCGCCAGGACGTGACCGTCCTGCGGATCACCGCAATCAGCGCGGCCTAGAGGCGGAGATAACAGATGGCTCATAAAAAAGCCGGTGGCAGTTCCCGTAACGGGCGCGATTCTGCGGGGCAGAGGCTCGGCGTGAAGAAGTTCGGCGGCGAGCACGTGCTGCCGGGCAACATCATCATTCGCCAGCGCGGCACCAAGGTTCATCCGGGCGCCAACGTCGCCATGGGCAAGGATCACACGCTGCACGCTCTGGTCGAAGGCCATGTCGCCTTCGCGATAACGCGAGCCGGGCGCCAGGTGGTCAAGGTGGTTCCCGCGGCGGCGCCAGAAGCCGCCGAGTAATCCCGGCCGGGCGCACGCCCGGCTGACGGCGATCCGGAAGGATCGGCAATGAAATTCCTCGATCAGGTCAAGATTTACCTGCGCAGCGGCGACGGCGGCGCGGGCTGCGTCGCGTTCCGGCGCGAGAAGTTCATCGAATTCGGCGGGCCATCGGGCGGTAACGGCGGTCGCGGCGGCGATGTCGTCTTCGAGGTCGCCGAGGGCCTCAATACGCTCATCGATTTCCGCTATCGCCAGCATTTCAAGGCCGCCAAGGGCCGTAACGGCGAAGGCAGCGAGCGCACCGGCGCCGATGGCGAGCCCCTCCTCATCAAGGTCCCGCCTGGGACTGAGATCCTCGACGAGGACGGCGAGACCTTGCTCGCCGATCTGACGGACCTCGGCGAGAGACGGGTTTTTCTCAAAGGCGGAGACGGCGGCTTCGGCAACGCGCATTTCAAGACCTCGACCAACCGGGCCCCGCGGCGCGCGACGGCCGGCTGGCCGGGCCAGGAACGGTGGGTATGGCTGCGGCTGAAGCTGATCGCCGACGCCGGCGTGGTCGGACTTCCCAATGCCGGCAAGTCGACTTTCCTGGCCGCCACGTCGCGGGCCAAGCCCAAGATCGCCGATTATCCCTTTACGACGCTGACCCCTAATCTGGGCGTTGTGCGCGTGGGGGACCGCGAGTTCGTTCTGGCCGATATTCCTGGCCTGATCGAGCATGCGCACGAAGGCGCAGGCCTGGGCACCCGCTTCCTCGGCCATGTCGAGCGCACAGCCGTCCTGCTGCATCTGGTCGATGCCACGTCCGAGAATCCGGCGGCGGCCTACCGCACGGTGCGGCAGGAGATCGAGGCTTACGGCCACGGCTTGGCCCAGAAGCCCGAAATCGTGGCGCTCAGCAAGATCGACGCCGTCACGCCCGAGATGCTGATCGCGGCGAAGCGCAAGCTCGCGCGTGCCGCCAAGCGGCCGCCTTTGCTGCTCTCCTCGGCCAGCGGCGCCGGTGTTCCGGAGGCATTGTCGGCATTGCTCCACATGGTCGATGCGCATCGGGCCGAGGATGCGGCCTTACTGAAGCGTCCCGACGAGATGGGCGATGCGCATTGGGATCCCGCCCATGGCTGAGGGCGGCCTCGCCCAGGCGAAGCGGCTGGTGGTCAAGATCGGCTCGGCGCTCATCGTCGACGAGCCGACCGGCGAGGTTCGCCGAAGCTGGCTCGACGCCCTGACGGACGACGTCGCGAGGCTTCGCACGCAAGGCTTGGAGATCGTGGTCGTAACCTCAGGCGCGGTCGCCATCGGACGGCGGGTTCTCGGAATGGAGCGCGGCCGCAATCCGCGGCTCGAGGAGAAGCAGGCGGCCGCCGCGGTCGGCCAGCTCCGGCTTGCGGAAGCCTATCGGACGAGCCTCGCGCGCCACGATATCGTGGCGGCGCAGATCCTGGTCACGCCCGACGACACCGAGGTCCGCAAGCGGCACCTCAACGCCCGCGCGACGTTGACTGCGCTGCTCGCCATGGGCGCGGTGCCGGTCATCAACGAGAACGACACGGTCGCGACCGCCGAGCTTCGTTTCGGCGACAATGACCGGCTGGCGGCGCGCGTGGCCCAGATGGCCAGCGCCGACACGCTGGTTCTGCTGACCGATGTCGACGGCCTGTACACGGCCGATCCCCGATCCAATCCGACGGCGCGGCACATTCCCGAAGTCAGGCAGCTGACGCCGGAGATCGAGGCCATGGCCGGAGAGGCTAGGCCCGGGATCTCGTCGGGCGGGATGGTGACGAAGCTCGCGGCGGCCCGCATCGCCATGGCGGCCGGCTGCCGCATGGCCATCGCCTCGGGCCGTGAGCCGGGTCCGCTGAAGGCGCTCGCGGACGGTGCGCTTGCCACCTGGTTCCTGCCGGCCCAGGAACCGCTGACCGCGCGCAAGCGTTGGATCGCGGCGCATGTGTCGACCAGCGGCCACATTTCCGTGGATGCCGGCGCCGTGCGTGCGCTCACCTCGGGGAAGAGCTTGCTGCCCGCCGGCGTGACCGAGGTTGCCGGCGCGTTCGAGCGCGGCGATCTGGTGGGCGTGCGCGGGCCGGACGGGCGCGAGGTTGCGCGCGGGCTTGTCAATTATTCGGCCGAGGAGGCGCGCGTGATCGCCGGCAAGCAGAGCAGCGCGCTCGAGACGGTTTTAGGCTATCGTGGCCGCGAAGAACTGATTCATCGAGACGACCTGGTGGTGACATGAAGCCTTTGTTTGTTGCGATCGCATTTCTTCTCGCCGCGGCCGGAACCGCCGTCGCGGCGCCGGTGGACGAGGTCGCCGCCGTTCTGGCCGATGCGGGGCGCAAGCCCCTGACGGTGGAGAGTCTTCCCGTCACATTCGCCCGTCTCGTGCATTTCAAGCGCAGCGACGCGAACGGCATGGTGCTGTTTACCGAGGAAGCGCCGGCCGACGGCCATGTTCGCCAGGCCCAGGCGCAGTTCGACACAGTCGGCGCCGCTCGGCCGGCGGCCGAGAAAATGCCGGTCTTCTCGGTGGCTCTCGAGCTCGTGGACCAGCCGGACTTCAGCTTCAATGGGCTGGCGGCGGCGATGGAGCACCAGCTCGGCACACCGACGGCGAGCTCCAACCAGGCGGGCGCCACCTTCCGCACATGGCTGCTGAAGGATCCGCAAGGCCGCAGCATCACGCTCGCCCGGGCGCCCGGCAGCGACAATGGCGACACTGCGATCATCTATCAGCTCGTTCAGAATCGATGAGCGATTTCGATCCCTTGAACCCGGAGGCCTATCGCTTCTGGGTGAACGAGCATGTGCGGTTCGCCGATCTCGACATGCTGGGCCATGTCAACAACAAAGCCTACGCGACCTATTTCGAAAGCGGCCGCATCGCCTATTTCTCCAAATGCGGGATCAATGACGGGCCCAAGGTCGGCATGGTGATGGTGCGGCTGGAGATCGACTACCGGAAGGAGATCACCTTTCCCGCAACGCTGCGCGTGGGGGTGCGGCCGCTGAAAATGACGCGCTCCACCTTGACGCTGGCCTGCGCCATTTTCAACGGCGCGGGCTGCTCGGCCAACTCCGTTTCGACGGCGATCCGGTTCGATCCCGTGGCGCGGAAATCGACGCCCTTCTCGGAAGCCGAGCGCGCATTGATCGAGGTTGATTTGTAGATGGGGTTTTGATGGAAGCCGAAGGCGCCGCTCCACAGCCGATCCGCCGGGCCGATTATCGGTCGCCGGATTTTCGGATCGCGCATCTCTTCCTTGATTTCGTGCTCGAGCCACGCGCCACCATCGTGCGAAGCCGGATGGAGATCGAGCGGCAGCGCGGCGAGGCGCCTCTCGTGCTCGATGGAAGCCGGCTGGAGCTTCTATCCGTCGCAATCGACGGCCGAGCGCTCGGCGCGGGCGAATATTCCGTCGACGCCGATCGATTGATCATCCCCGGGGTCGTCGAGCACGCGACCATCGAGATCGCCGCGCGCATCGACCCGGAGGGAAACACCACGCTCGACGGGCTCTATCGTTCGAGCGGATCCTTCTGCTCGCAATGCGAGCCCGAGGGCTTCCGCAAGATCACCTATTATCTTGACCGGCCCGACGTGCTGGCGCCGATGACGGTCAGGCTCGAGGCCGACCGCGAAAGCTGCCCCGTGCTGCTGTCGAACGGCAATCCGATCGAGAGTGGCGAACTGCCCGGCGGGCGCCATTTCGCGGTGTGGGATGATCCGTTTCCCAAGCCTTCCTATCTCTTCGCGCTCGTCGCCGGAAATCTCGCCAAGCTGGAGGACAGCTTCGTCACCGCCTCTGGACGGACAGTGACGCTCGGCATCTACGCGGTGCCGGAGGATCTCGACAAGCTCGAGCATGCGATGCGCTCGCTCAAGGCCGCGATGGCCTGGGACGAGCAGGTCTATGGGCGCGAATATCAGCTCGACGTGTTCAATATCGTCGCCGTCGGCGATTTCAATATGGGGGCCATGGAGAATACCGGCCTCAACATCTTCAACACCAAATATGTGCTCGCGAGCCCCGACACCGCGACCGATGCCGACTACGCCGCCATCGAAGGCGTCATCGGCCATGAATATTTCCACAATTGGAGCGGCAACCGGGTTACCTGCCGCGACTGGTTCCAACTCAGCCTCAAGGAAGGGCTGACGGTCTTCCGCGACCAGCAATTCTCGGCCGACCGATCGGGCGCGGCGGTGAAGCGGATCGCCGATGTCGACCGGCTACGGCGATCGCAGTTCCCGGAGGATTCAGGGCCGATGGCGCATCCGGTGCGCCCTGACTCCTATATCGAGATCAGCAATTTCTACACGCCGACCGTCTATGAGAAGGGTGCGGAAGTCGTGCGGATGATCCGCACGCTGTTGGGACCCGAGCGCTTCCGCGCGGGCATGGATCTCTATTTCTCGCGGCACGACGGTCAGGCGGTGACCTGCGACGATTTCGTCGCCGCGATGGAGGATGCGTCCGGCGTCGATCTCGCGCAGTTCCGGCTGTGGTACGCGCAGGCGGGCACGCCGCTCGTCACAGCCGTCGGCGCTTATGATGCGAGCGCAAAGCGCTACCGGCTGACGCTCTCGCAAGCGACGCAGCCGACGCCCGGCCAGCCGGAAAAGTCGCCGTTGCACATTCCGATCGCGATGGCGTTGATCGGCGACGACGGCAACAGGCTGCCGCTCACGCCGGACGGTGCGACCGAGCAGGTGTTGGAGCTGCGCGACGCGAGCGCCAGTTTCGAATTCGACAATATTGCCGCCCGTCCCACCCCTTCGCTGCTCAGGCGTTTCTCCGCGCCGGTCAGGATGGCCAGCGACCTCGGTGGTTCCGAGCTCGCGTTCCTGCTCGCGCATGACGATGATCCCGTGGCGCGCTGGGATGCCGGTCAGGAGCTCGCGGTTCGCGCCTTGTTGGCGGACGTGGGCGCCGCGCCGACGCAATCGGCCGCCGAGCTCGCGAGTCTTCTGGCGGAAGCGCTGGAGCGCATGCTCGCCGATCCCGAGCTCGATCCCGGCCTCGGCGCCACAATGCTGATGCTCCCGGATGCGGCTTCGCTCGCCGAGCATGTGAGCCCGATTCATGTCGACCGGTTGGCGCAGGCGGTGGCCGATCTGCGCGCGCGGCTCGCAGGGGAGCTGCGGCCGATCTTGCTCGATGTCCATGCGCGCACCGCCCCTGGTAACAGCGCGCCGGAATCGGACTTGTCGGCGAGCGCCATGGGCCGGCGCTCGCTGCACAATGCGACGCTTCGGCTGCTGGCGAGCGCGCCGGATGCCGAGATCGTGCAGCTTGCTTACACTCAATATGAGGCGGCGCGGGGGATGACGCTGCGCGCCGGCGCGCTTGCGGCGCTGGCCGACACCGAGGGGTCGGAACGCGAGGCCGCGCTGGCCGCCTTCTATGAACGTCACAAGGGCAACGCGCTCGCCATCGACAAATGGTTCTCGATCCAGGCTCGCGCCGACCGGCCGCAAACCTTGGGCGAGGTGCGGCGGCTGATGCGCCACCCGGATTTCACGACCGGCAATCCGAACCGCTTGCGGTCCCTCGTCAGCGCGTTCGCCGAGGGCAATTTCCGCCGCTTCCATGATCCGAGCGGCGACGGCTATAGGCTGCTGACCGACATCGTCGCGCATCTGGACCAGGCGAACCCGCAGGTGGGCGCCCGGCTTCTCACGCCGCTTCGCCAATGGCGCCGCTTCGCCGAGCCGCAGCAGAGCCAGATGGCGGCCGCGCTCGGCGACCTCGCCGCCCGGGCGAAGTCCAAAGAGATTTACGAGATCGTCTCGAAGAGCTTGAACGCGTAACGCGACGCGGCGTTCAGTCGGGCGCCAACAGCCGAAGGACTCTCTCATCGTCCGCTGTCAGCGTCCGTCCTTCGCGGCCGAGCGGCTGGATGCAGACATGATCGGCGCCTGCGTCCCAATGCTGTCGGATGCGGTTGCGGATCGCCGTCTCATCGCCCCACGCGACGATCGCGTCGATCAACCTGTCGGACCCGCCGTCGGCCAGGTCTTCTGACGCGAAGCCCATCCGAAGATAATTATTCCGATAATTCGGCAGCGTCAGCGACATGGCCAGCGCCTTGCGACCGATCGCGCGCGCCGCTGCCGGATCGGTCTCGAGAAGCACCATCTGCTCCGGACAGAGCAGCTTTCCGGGACCGAGAATCTTGCGGGCTTTCTCGGTGTGCTCCGGCGTGACGTTGTAGGGGTGCGCGCCGTCGGCGACCGCGGCCGCGACTTCGAGCATCTTCGGCCCGAGCGCCGCGATCACCATTTTGGGCTTCTCCGTCGGCAGCGGGCCCATATAGCGCATCGCCGCCATGCGCTCGATGTAGCCGCGCATTTTCAGCGCCGGCTTTTCATATTGATGGCCGAGCGCGCCCTCGACGAAGGGCCCATGCGACACGCCGAGCCCCAGCAGAAATCGTCCGCCCGACTGCTCCGCCAGCGCATATTGAGAATTGACCATCGCGAATGCGTCGCGGGCATAGATATTGGCGATGCCGGTTGCCAAGCCGAGCTTCGCGGTATTCGCCAACAGCCACCCGCAAGTGATCAGCGGATCGCGCGCCATCGTCTCGGGAACCCAGAGGGCGCCGTAGCCCCAGCTTTCGACGCGCCGCGCGAATGCGGCGCTTTCGGCCGCGCTCATCGTGTTGACCATCGCCCAGACGCCGAGCTTTCCGATGTCCAAGACCGTCGCTCCACTCCAGTTCCGACAGCAGAATAAGTCTTCAATCCTGCTTGGAATACCCTGCGCCGAGATAATGTTCTTGATATGTTCGATAGATCGCGCTATGTTCCGCCGATGGCGAAGCTACCCATCAGGACGCAGATCGACGCGGTCGCCGATCGGCCGAGGAAGGGGCGGGGCGCTGTTTCCAATCGGGCTAGCGCGCGCTTCGAGGACAAGGACCGCGTTGCAATCGACGATGGATGGGGTGCGGAGGAGCCCGAGGATTGGGAAAGCGCGCCGACCCAGACCATCCTGGGTATCGACACGGCCAAAAAGGTCATCACGCGCAATCAGTCGCCCGATGTCGGTTTCGACCGCTCCATCAACCCGTACAAGGGTTGCGAGCATGGCTGCATCTATTGCTTCGCGCGGCCGACTCACGCCTATCTCGGCCTGTCTCCCGGGCTCGATTTCGAGACGCGAATTTTCCGCAAGCCCGATGCGCCCGCGCTCTTGCGTCGTGAGCTGTCGGCGCGTGGCTATAGGCCGGCGACGATCCAGCTCGGCATCAATACGGATGCCTATCAACCGGCCGAACGCACCGAGCGGCTGACGCGACGCATTTTGGAAGTGCTGGCCGAGTTCGAGCACCCGGTCGGCATTCTTACCAAATCGGCGCTCATCCAGCGCGACCTCGATATCCTTGTGCCGATGGCCGAAAAGCGGCTGGTCAAGACGGGCGTCTCGATCACCAGCCTCGACCGTAATCTCGCGCGCATGATGGAGCCGCGGGCGGCGACACCCGGCCGGCGTATCGAAACCGTGCACGCTCTCGCATCGGCGGGCGTGCCGGTCACGGTGATGGTGGCGCCCATCGTGCCCGGCCTCACTTGCCATGAGATGGAATCGATTCTCGACGCCGCGGCTGAAGCCGGGGCCGAGCGCGCCGGCATGACGATCGTCAGGCTGCCGCACGAGATCAAGGATCTGTTTCGCGAATGGCTGCGCGCCCATTTCCCGGATCGCGCGGACAAAGTGCTGAGCCTCATCCGGCAGTGCCGCGGCGGCAGGCTGAACGATCCGGAATTCGGCACGCGCATGGTCGGTACCGGGCCTTATGCCGAGCTTCTCCACAAGCGCTTCTCGCTCGCCGTCGCACGCCGCGGCCTCGACCGACCGCGCACGCCGCTCGACGTCACCCGCTTCCGCGTGCCGCAGAAGCCGACATCGCAATTGTCGCTGTTCTAGCAAGGACCGTGCGCTAAGCTCGGGCCGATGCCCGAGTCCCGCCGCAACCTGCCGCATTTCCGTTTCGAGCGAACTTTCGCCGGCATCGTCGCGGGATTGGACGAGGTCGGGCGGGGGCCGCTCGCGGGGCCTGTCGTGGCGGCGGCGGTGATCTTTCCCGCCAAGCCGCCCAAGGGGCTCATGCGGGACATCGACGATTCGAAGAAGCTCACCGCCGAGGCGCGAGAATTTCTCGACGTCGAGATCCGGGGCTGCGCGACCGTATCGGTGGCCGAGGCGAGCGTTACCGAGATCGACAGCATCAACATTCTCCAGGCGAGCCTGCTGGCGATGCGGCGCGCGGTGGCCGGACTCGCGACCCGGCCCGACATGGTGCTCGTCGACGGACGCGAGGATCCGGCGCTTCCGATGTCCTGCAGGCCAGTCATCGGCGGCGACGCCATCCATCTGTCGATCGCCGGTGCGTCGATCGTCGCCAAGGTCTACCGCGATCGGCTGATGGTGAGGCTCGGCGAGGCGCATCCGGAGTATGGATGGGAGAGCAATGCCGGTTACGCGACCGAATTCCACCGCAACGCCTTGAAAAGATTCGGTCCCACGATCCATCACCGGACCAGCTTTGCGCCAGTGCGTGAGGTTCTTCCGACAAGTAACTGACTCTACATATTTTTTGTGAAATGGGGATTGACGAGCCGGGGGCGTTCCAGGAAGATCGGATCCCGCATGCCGCAACCTCGCCGACCCGCCGCGATTCATGCCCAGCCGGCCCTTCCGCTAGGGGAGGTGCTGGAGGGCGACTGCATCGAAACCATGCTGTCGCTGCCGGAGAAATCGGTCGACCTGATCTTCGCCGACCCGCCCTACAATCTGCAGCTTCGCGGCACGCTCCGGCGCCCGGACAATTCCGAGGTCGACGGGGTCGACGAGGATTGGGACAAGTTCGGCGATTTCGCCCTTTACGACCGGTTCACGCGCGACTGGCTCGCAGCGGCGCGCCGACTGCTCAAGGATGACGGCGCGATCTGGGTGATCGGCAGCTATCACAACGTCTTCCGGATGGGCGCGATCCTGCAGGATCTGCGCTATTGGATCCTGAACGACGTGGTCTGGGTCAAGGCCAACCCGATGCCGAATTTCCGCGGGCGACGCTTCACCAACGCGCATGAGACCCTGATCTGGGCCGCCAAGAGCGCCGAGTCGCGCTACACCTTCAACTACGACACCCTCAAGGCCGGTAATGAAGATCTGCAGTGGCGGAGCGATTGGCTCTTCCCGATCTGCGGCGGTCCTGAAAGACTGCGTGATTCCGAAGGCGCCAAGGCCCACCCAACGCAGAAGCCGGAGGCCCTGCTTCATCGCCTCATGCTCGCGACGACCGATGTCGGCGACGTCATCCTCGATCCGTTCTTCGGCACCGGCACGACCGGCGCCGTCGCCAGGCGGCTCGGCCGGCGCTGGATCGGCCTCGAGCGCGACCCCGACTATGCGCGGGTCGCGCGCGAGCGCATCCGCAAGGTGCAGGCGCTGGCGACGGCATTGGCTGCGCCGATGCCGTCGAAGCGCGCCGAGCCGCGCGTCCCCTTCGGCTGGGTCGTCGAGCGCGGCTTGCTCGCGCCGGGCTCGCGCATTTTCGATGCCGAGCGACGCCACAATGCCGAGATCTATGCCGACGGGACGATCGAGGCGCTGACCGGCATGGGCGTATTCCGTGGCTCGATCCATAAGGTCGGCGCGGCGGTCCAGGGCGCGCCGGCCTGCAATGGCTGGCTCTTCTGGCATTTCGAAACCGACGGCCGCGCTTCGCCTATCGACCTTCTCCGCCAGCAGATTCGCTTGGAGCTGCGCTGATGCCGCCCGGGGTCGAGCGGCCCGGCTACAGGATGTTCCTGCGCGATCTCGAAATGATCGCGTCGGTCGGCGTCCATCCCCATGAAAAGATCAGGCCGCAGCGGATTCGGGTCTCGATCGAGCTTCGCGTCCAGCCGCGAGCGAGAAGCGCGCCCGACACGCTGGAGAGCGTCCTTTCCTATGAGGATGTCGCCAACGCCGTCCGCTCGATCGTCGGACAAGGCCACGTCCATCTGATCGAGACGCTGGCCGAGCGCATTGCGGAAAGCTGTCTGGCGCACCAGGAGGTCAACTGGGTGCGGGTCCGCATCGAGAAGCCCGACATTTTTCCCGACATCGCCACCGTCGGCATCGAGATCGAGCGGTCCTAGGATCGGAGCTATCCTCCCGCTGCTTTGCTCAGCGCATGCCGCGCCACCTTCCTCATCAGGCTCGGCAGCGCGTGTTCCGCGAAACGATCCGGCGTGACCCAGACTCCGAGCGCGGGATCGCCTCGCCCTGCGATACGGCCGGCCCAGACGGCCAGCGTCAGCTCGAAATGGGTGAAGACGTGGCGGACGCTTCCGGGCAGGGCGCGCCATTCGGCCGAAACGGGCGCCGCGGCCGCCGGGTTCGCCGGCGCGGCCGCTGTCCATTCGGTCGAAGGGAACTCCATCATGCCGCCGAGCAGCCCTTTCTCCCGGCGGCGTTGCAGCAGGACCGCGCCGGTCCCGTCCACGATCCAGAAGGCGACGCCGACACGCTTGGGCCGTTCGCTTTTCGCGGCGCGGCGCGGCAAATTCTCCGCGATCCCCAGCCGGAACGCCGCGCAGCAATCGCGCCAGGGGCAGAGCGCGCAGGCGGGCTTGCGCGGCGTGCAGATCGTGGCGCCGAGATCCATCAGCGCTTGGGCGAAATCGCCGGCGCGCTTCTCGGGGACCAGCGATTCGCCAAGCGCGCGCAGCTTTGGCTTCGCGGCGGGAAGCGGCGTCTCGACCGAGAAGAGACGGGCGAGGACACGCTCGGCATTGCCGTCGACAGCCGCGGCAGGCACGTCGAAGGCAATCGCCGCGATCGCGCCGGCTGTATAGGCGCCGATTCCCGGCAAGCGCGCGAGGTCGTCGGGGTGGCTTGGGAACATGCCCTGGTGCCGCTCAGCAACGGTGCGGGCGCAAGCATGCAGGTTGCGAGCCCGGGCGTAATAGCCGAGGCCCGCCCATTCGGTCAGCACATCGTCGAGCGGCGCTGCGGCGAGGGCGTCGACCGTCGGCCAGCGCGCAAGAAAGCGCAGGAAGTAGGGCACGACGGCCGCAACAGTCGTCTGCTGAAGCATGATCTCGGATAGCCAGACCCGATAGGGGTCGGCGGTCTCGCCCGGCCGCGCGCGCCAGGGCAGAACCCGCCGGTGGCGGTCATACCAGGCGAGCAGGTCGGCCGGGTCGGGCGGGGTCGGAGTCGGTCTGGGACGGGCATCGGGCATGGCGGGACTCGATCGGGCGCTCTATAACATGGCGGCATGAGCGGACCGCGTCACATGTCGCGCATGGTGCCCGAGGTCGCGGGCAAGGCGCTGGGGAAGAAGGGGCTGGGCTACGGCAAGCTGGTGACCGAATGGCCGCAGATCGCCGGGCCCGATCTGGGCGAAGCGACCGCGCCGGTCAAGCTTGCCTTTCCCAGGGGCGAACGAACGGACGCGACGCTCACCATTGAGGTGGTCCCGGCGCGGGCCGTCGAGGTCCAGCATGTGCTGCCGCAGCTCTTGGAGCGGGTGAATGCGGTGTTCGGTTATCGGGCGGTGGCGCGGATCAAGCTGGTGCAGGCGCTGCCGGCGCGGGCACCGAAATTCGTCGGACTCCGGCCCCTGAGCGTCCGCGAGGAAGGCGAGCTCACCGCGTTAACCGAGATCGTCCCGGCCGGCGAATTGCGCGACGCGCTGGAACGTTTGGGCCGCGCGGTGCAGGCCGGCAGGAAGTAGCCAACACTGCCCTAATACCGTCAAGACTTGCGTATATGGTAGAGGCCTGTCTATCGTCACACTAGATGTTGAGGAGGCGACTCGTGATGCATCGGAATTTGATGCTCCTGCTGGGGCTTGCGCTGCTCGGTCTCGGCCGTGCGGCGTGCGCAGCCGATGCCCCGATGGACCCTCGCATGGTCGAGCACGCGATCGGCGACGCCAATGCGCCGGTCCGCATCGACGAATATTATTCCCTCGATTGCCCGCACTGCGCGCGGTTCGAGGAAGAGGTGCTGCCGCAGATCAAGCAGAACTATGTCGACAAGGGGAAGGTTCGCATCGTCTTTCATGATTTTCCGCTGCATCAAATTTCGCTTGAAGCCACGATGATCGCGCGCTGCGCGCCGCCCGACCGGTTTTTTGCGATGATCGACACGCTGTTCCGGGTGCAGAGCGGCTGGGTGCTGCAGAGCCCGCAAGCCTCGACCGACGCATTGAAGCAACAGGCGAAGTTCGCCGGCATGAGCGACGCGCAGATCGATTCCTGCCTGAACGACCGGATGCTGGAGGATGAGATCCTCGCCGAGCGTCTGGATGCGGAGAAGAAACTGCAGATCAACGCCACGCCGACCTTCATCTTCAATCAGCGTCCGGACGATCGGATCGTGGCCGAAGGCCCTTACGAAAAGTTTCAGGAGAAGATCGAGTCGCTATTGAAATAGCGACCCGACGGAAAACGCCGTGCAATTCACCCGCCTCCGCCTCGTCGGCTTCAAATCCTTCGTCGATCCGGTCGACCTCGATATCGAACCGGGAATGACCGGCATCGTCGGGCCGAATGGCTGCGGCAAGTCGAACCTCGTTGAGGCGCTGCGCTGGGTCATGGGCGAGACCTCCGCCCGGCGTCTGCGCGGCGACGATATGGATGACGTGATTTTCGGCGGCACGACGGCGCGGCCGGCGCGCAACTTCGCTGAGGTCACGCTCGCGGCCAAGAATGACGGGACCTTGCCGCCGGGCATCGCGCGCCTGCCGACCAGCGACGAGTTCGAGATCTCCCGCCGCATCGATCGCGGTCAGGGCTCGGATTACAAGGTCGCCGGCCGCCCCATGCGAGCCCGCGATGTGCAGACCCTGTTCGCCGACATGGCGAGCGGCGCCCACTCGCCGGCGCTCGTCAGCCAGGGACGAGTCTCGGCGCTGATCAACGCCAAGCCCACCGAGCGGCGCCAGGTGCTGGAGGACGCGGCGGGAATCTCCGGCCTCCATGCGCGCCGCCACGAGGCGGAGCTCAAGCTTCGCGCCGCGGAGACCAATCTCGAACGGGTCGAAGATGTGCTGGGGACGATGGAGACCCAGCTCGCCGGGCTGAAGAAACAGGCGCGCCAGGCGATCCGCTATCGCGAGCTCAGCGAGGAGATCCGCAAGACCGAGGCACTGCTGCTGGCGCTGCGATGGCAGGCGTTGCTCGAGCGCGAGCAGGCGGCGCGAGCTTCGTTCGACGAGGCCGAGGCCGCGGTCCGGCAGGCGATGCTGGATGTCGCCGCCGCATCGACCCGCAATACCGAATGCGCCGCTGTCCTGCCGCCGTTGCGGAAGGAAGAAGCGCGGCGGATCGAGGCTCTGTCGCAGGCCATGGCCCGCCGCGATGCGCTGGTCGCCGAGGAACGGCAGCTCGCCGCCGCCGTCGCCGAAGCCGAGCGCCAGGCCGAGCAGCTTGCGCTCGACCGCCGGCACGAGGAGCAGCAGCACGACGAGGCTTCGGCGCGCGAGGAGATGCTGGCGGCCGAGGCCGCCGAGCTGGCCGATCTGGCGTCGAAACATCCGGCTCTGCGCGAGACCGCGCAGCAGGCTCTGGCGGAAGCGCGCGAGCGCGTCGCGGCCAGCGACGCGGACCTCGCGCGGCTGACCGAGTCGGTGGCGGCGGCGGAAGCCCAGGCGCGGGCGCTCGAAAGCCAGCGGCGCGATATCGAATCACGCCGCGCCACGCTCGAGCGGCGCATCGTGGAAGAACGGCGACGCCTCGAAGCCTTGCCGCCGGGCACGGCCGATGCGGAAGCGATCGAGGCCGCGGCAGCCAAGCTGGGCGAGGCGGAAGCTGCCGCATCAGCGGCACGCGAGCGGCTGACCGCCGCCGAGAAGGCGCGCTTCGAGGCCGAGGCGGCGGTGGCCGGCGCACGCGGTGCCGAGCGCGAGGCGACTGCCAATGCGACCCGCCTTTCGGCCGAGCGGCAAGCCCTTGCGGCGGTGCTCAAGGGGAGCGACAGCGGAGGCTTCGCCCCGATCCTCGATGCGATCCGTGTCGCGCGCGGATACGAGACGGCGCTGGCGACGGCGCTTGCGGACGGGCTAGAGGCCGCGACCGATCCGGAGGCCCCCGCCCATTGGCGAGGCGCCGTGCCGGGCCGCATGGCGGCGCCGCTGCCCGAAGGCGCCGAGAGTCTGGCGCCCAAGATCCAGGGTGCGCCTGAGCTCGCCTGGGCGCTGGCTCATATCGGCGTCGCGGCGGACTCGGCGACCGGGGAGCGGCTCGCGCCGCACCTCAGCCCCGGGCAAATCCTGGTCACGCGCGACGGCGCGGCCTGGCGGTGGGATGGCTTTACCCGGCGTCCAGGCGCTGCGTCGCCGGCCGCGATCAGGCTCGAGCAGCGCAATCGGCTGGAGCAGATCGAGCGCGAATCGGCCGAAGCCGAAGAGACGGCAAGGATTGCCGTGGCGGCTCTGGCGGGGGCCGATCAGGCGCTCACCGCGGCGTCGACCGCAGAAAAGCAGGCGCGCAGCGACGTCATGTCGTCGACCGCGGCTTTGGAGCGCACGCGCAGCGAGCATCTTCAGCGTCGGCGCGACGCCGAGGCCCGGTCGGCCACGCGCCAGGCGCTGGCCCAGTCGCTGGCGCTCGCGGAAGCCGACCTCGCGGCGGCCGATGCGGCGCGCAAGGCTCTGGAAGAGAGCTTGGCCGCGCTGCCCGACTCGGCGTCGGCCCGATCCGAGCTCGAGGCGCTGCGCGCCCGGCTGACGGCCGAACGGAACCAGCTGACGGCGCGCCAGTCCGAGCTCGACCAGCTCGGCCGCGAAGAAGGCCAACGCAATCAGCGGCTCGCCACGATCGGCGGCGAGCGCCAGGAATGGCGCGAGCGTGCCGAGCGGGCGACGCACCGCCTCTCCGAACTCGATGGGCGGGCGGAGGCGATCCAGGCGACCCGAGACCGTCTAGCGCACGAGCCTGCCCGGCTCGCAGAGCAGCGGGGCCAGGTCATGTCCGCGCTGCAAGAGGCCGAAACCGAGCGGAGCCGAGCCTCCGACAAGGTGCTCGAGGCAGAAGCGGCCCAGCAGGCGAGCGAGCGGGCGCTCAGGGGCGCGGAATCGGTTCTGGCCGAGCATCGCGAAGCGCGGATCCGCGCCGAGGGCGCGGTGGCGGCGGCGCTCGAGGAGTTCCAGCAGCTGAAGCTCCGCGCCGCCGAGGCCTTGAAGGGCCCATCGCCCGAGGCGATCGACCTCGGCCTTCTTGCCGGGCTCGCCGGTCTGGAGCCGGACAATCTGCCGGACCCGGAGGCCGCCGAGGCGCGGCATGACAAGCTGCTGAACAGCCGCGAGGCGATCGGTCCGGTCAACCTCCGCGCCGAGCTCGAAATGGCCGAGCTCGACAAGGAAATCCAGACGATGATCGCCGAGCGGGACGATCTGGTCGCCGCGATCGCGCGCCTGCGCCAAGCCGTGCAAAACCTCAACAAAGAGGCGCGTGAGCGGCTGCTTGCCTCGTTCGACACGATCGACGGCCATTTTCGAAGGCTGTTCACGCAGCTCTTCGGCGGCGGATCGGCCGAGTTGAGATTGACCGAAGCCGAGGATCCGCTGGAGGCCGGGCTCGAGATCATGGCGAGCCCGCCCGGAAAGAAGCTTCAGCAGCTGTCCTTGTTCTCGGGCGGCGAGCAGGCCTTGACCGCGATCGCCCTTATCTTCGCGATGTTCTTAACCAATCCGTCGCCGGTCTGCGTCCTGGACGAGGTCGACGCGCCGCTCGACGATGCCAATGTCGACCGATTCTGCTCGCTGGTTCAGGAAATTGCGGATGAGGTGGGCACGCGTTTCCTTATTATCACGCATCACCGCCTCACCATGTCGCGCATGGATCGACTCTATGGCGTGACCATGGCCGAACGGGGGGTTTCTCAGCTGGTTTCGGTCGATCTGCGTCGGGCAGACGAACTCCGCGCCGCGGAGTAATATTTGCCGCACTGGCGGGGATGGTTCTCAGGCTTGACACGTGCCGATGCCGCTCATACGGTCGCGCCGCTTTTCGCGCCGAGGGGTGCGGAGGGTTCGGCTCGCCGTGTCTTGAAGGGCGCGTGATGGCGGGGACCCCGAAGGACCTCGAGGAGCAGATCGCCAAGGCCCGCGCTCGTGGGACCGACAGCGGACCGGAGGGGCGCAAATCGGCGCCCGAACAAGAGATCGACCTGGCGCTGGGCTTCGGCCTGCGCATCGGAGCCGAATTCGTTTCGGCGCTGATGGTCGGCGGCGGACTGGGCTGGCTCGTCGGACGTTGGCTCGGGGCTATGCCGATCGGCATCTTGACCGGTCTGCTGCTGGGCTTCGTGGCTGCGGTGTTCGGCGTTCGACGCGCGATGCGCGTCGCGTCGGAGCCCGCCGGGATAACGAGTCAGGCGCCCGGCGGTGAGCCGGGTACGAAGATGAAGGAAACGGAAGAGGACGATGCAGAGCCCTCTTGAACAATTTGTCGTTCGGCCGATTTTCCCGCACCCGCTTTTCAGCATCGGCGGTTCGGATATCTATTTCACGAACTCGGCGCTCGCGATGGCGTTCGGGCTTATTCTCACGCTCATCATTTTCATAGTCGGAACCAGCCGCAAGGCGCTGGTGCCGGGTCGTCTGCAGTCCGTGGCCGAGATGCTCTACGAATTCGTCGGCAACATGGTCGAGGACAATACCGGCCATCATGCGCGGGCCTTCATCCCGCTGGTCTTTACGGTTTTTCTGGTGGTGCTGTTCGGCAACGTTCTGGGGCTCATCCCCTACAACTTCAACTATACCGGCCACATCATCATCACTTTCGCGCTCGCCATCTTCATCTTCGCGATCGTGGTCCTGGTCGCGCTCGCGAAGCACGGCATCCATTTCTTCCAACTCTTTCTGCCCCCGGGCGTGCCGATCTTCCTGGCGCCGCTGGTGGTGCCGATCGAGATCATCTCCTACATCTTCCGTCCGATCAGCCTGTCGGTCCGACTTTTCGCCAACATGCTGGCCGGGCACGTTATGGTGCAGCTCTTTGCGGGCTTCTCGATCCTCTTGGGTTTTCTCGGAATCTTCCCGCTGTTTTTCAACGTGGCGCTGCTCGGCCTCGAGCTGATCGTCGCGCTGCTTCAGGCTTATGTCTTCGCCGTGCTGACGGCGATCTATCTGCGCGACACGCAGGAAGTGTCTCACTGAGCCCCGTTTCGTCGAACTCTTTCACCAACCGGCCAACGAATCACTGAAGGACCCTACAAATGGACATTGCTTCCGCGAAGCTCATCGGCGCCGGCCTCGCCGCCGTCGCTCTCGCCGGCGTCGGCATCGGCCTCGGCATGATCTTCTCCGCCTGGATCAACGCGATCGGGCGCAATCCGGGTGCTGCTGGCGCGGTCGGCCGCATGGGCTGGATCGGCTTCGCCTTGACCGAGGCGGTCGCGATTTACGCGCTGATGGTCGTGTTCCTGGTCCTGCTGAACGTCCTCTGACGCCGGTGCGCACCAAGCCCCTCTGGCCGCAGCTTGCCGGGCTCGCACTCGCTCTCGTTCCGGGGGTGAGCCGAGCCGCGGAAGGCGGCCTGCCTCAGCTCGACGTCGGAACCTATGCTGGCCAGCTCTTCTGGCTCGTCGTGTATTTCGCCGTCATCTACGTCTTCCTGTGGACCGTGGCCATTCCGCGGGTCTCCTCCATCTTGGAGGAGCGGCGGGCGCGCGTCGGCGGCGATCTCGACCAGGCCGAGCGTTTGAGGGGCGAGGCCGATGCGGCCATGCAGGGTTATGAAGCCACGCTCGCCGAAGCGCATGCCAAGGCGCGCGGGCTCATCGCCGAGACTCACGAGAAGAATATGGCTGCCCTGAACGAGCAGACCGCTACGGCCTCCAAGCGGTTCGAGCGGGAGGTCGGCC
>DATGMP010000027.1:0-6198 GCA_035293565.1 Alphaproteobacteria bacterium
TGATGCGTCCGCCAAGACGTCGGTGGTAACCGACACCAGGAAAACCTCCGCAACGCGGCCGCCGCAACCGCCCACTCCACGTCCTGAAGACCAAAAATGAGCAGACTCGACCCAGCCGCTACTTATTCAGATGTTCCCTAGAGCTGGCGTTAGGCCCAATGATGGTCGTAGGTCTAATGGGCATTGCGCGTGGCCGCGCTCTGAAATGGGCGTGCGTAGGGACGGTCATCTTCTCGGCTCTGACCGTGCGCGTGCCTGATTGGTATCATGTCCATTGGGGCTCAAAGTGGTACGGGTTTCCAAAGCCGAGCAAAGCCGAAGAGAACGCCCTATTTCTCTTGGCCGATCCCCCGACGGCCTATATCGCCCCGTTTTTGCCGGCAAGCGCGCGCCTTGCGTGGCCTCAGGAGATCGGACCTTCCGAATATCATGGAAAGCTTGCCGCTTGGATGATGGATGCCGTGAGAGACTCTGCGGCTTTCTACCTGGTCGCGGAGGCGCCAATCCCGCCGCACGCTATCGACGATGTGGCCGCCTATGGCCTATCACCTACGGGGGATTGCCGCATGCAGCGCGATCGCGCAAGGCGACTCATGCTTTGCGAACTGACGAAGGATCCGTCTGCAAGGGCACTTTATAATCTTCATCTGCCGGTGCCGCCCCTGGTACTAAAGCCGGGAAGCACGGTCGCCATTTCCCGCGCCGGCGGGTTTGGGCTACTGCACGGCTGGTTCCCGCTGGAAGATTGGGGCGCTTGGGGCAGCGGCACGGATTCGACTCTCATTGTGCATCTCGTAGGCCTCGCCGGCCCGGGCCCGTACCGATTGCGATTTCGAGGTCGGGCCGTAGTCGTCGATCACGCTCCCGACGTCATGATTGATGTGTTCGCTGCCGACCAAGAGGTCGGACACTGGCGGTTCAATGTCTCCAATAATTACGATGCGCGAGATATCTGTGTGCCTGCTGCGGCCATCGACGCGAATGGCATCCTCATGCTCCGCTTCCATGATCCTCAGCCGAGAGTACCGGCCGCGTTCGGCGTCAATAACGACACGCGTTTGCTATCAATGGGTATCGACTCTCTCGAACTCGCTTCGGACCAATCTGGCATCTGCCCTTAATACGCCGTATCCATATTCGAGACGCGGCCGCGCTCGTGATGGCGCGGAGCTCTGTGATCGAGTGCGAGTTGACGCCGGCGCTCCTCCATCGCCGGATGATCGACTCCACGCTGGATCTGATCATACGCATCCGGCGAAGGCCACAGAGGCTTTATTGTGCCGGTAGCGCCTGGGTTACCTCGTCGGCCTCGCTGGTGTCGCGATGCACCTCGTCGCGAATGACGCGGGTCGTCACCTCGTTCAGGTACTGCGTCAGCGCTTTGTTCAGTTCCTGGAACTCGGGCCACAGCACCTGGTCGACGAATCCTCTTGGTACCCGCAGCATCACGGTTGTCAGTCGTTGCCGGTAGAGCCGGTAGGGCTTCAGCCCATAGCGTCGGCAAAGCGCCAGGAACAGGCTGCGCGACCACTGGTCGGGCAGCGAGAACTGCATCTCGATTGGCGCGTCGCGTCGTTGCAGTTCGGCGAGCCGCGCCCGGACTCGTTCCAGCGCCGCTTCCGCGGCGATCCGCTCGCCGGGTGTTCCGGCCCCTGCGAACAGCGCCTCGATCTTCCGCAGTTTTTCGCGAAGGTGCGCCTCGCTCGACATTCCCGCCTCGTCGCTTACCGATCGGATGGACGCCAGCACGCGGGGCGGCGCTCCGTCAATGGCTCACGCCGCTTCGGCACGATGGGGCTTCCGCCAGTTCCAGGGCAGAAGCTCGTCGAGTTTTGATGCCGGGTGGTCGTTGATCCGGCGGAGCACATCGGCGAGCCAGGCTTCGGGATCGACGTCCAGATCGATTCCTTCACGGGCGAAGCTCTCGCTCTGCCGATTGAGCGGCAGATGCTGGCCGAACTTGCCGTTGAGCACCATCGCCAGGAGAGCAGGGCCGGCGCGCCCTCGGGCGATCGGATGGAACGGCGCCCGCGGCCGAGTGATCCTTTCGCAGGAGCGACAGGTGAACTTCTCCCGCACGGTCTGGATCACTTTCCGGCAGAAGCTCGCCAAGCACCAATGGAAAATCAGGGCTTGGAGCAACCCTTTCGGTTTCAGCTACAGCCCGAGCTTCTCGAATGTTTCCAGCGGCAGGAAGAGGCGGCGCTGTTCACTGGCAAATGCACGAAAACCGTAACGCTCGTAGAACGTCACCGC
The DNA here is from genome assembly GCA_035293565.1 of Alphaproteobacteria bacterium. GTDB lineage: Bacteria > Pseudomonadota > Alphaproteobacteria > BOG-932 > Roseiterribacteraceae > DATGMP01. The sequence continues at coordinate 2,257 of DATGMP010000027.1, forward strand.
GCGATCATTCTTCGCATCGACGACGATGGCATAGACCGCAAGGGTTGCGCTCGCTCGCACGACACGGCGGATAGCGTCGAGCAGCATGGTTTCGCCAAGCCCTTCTCCTTGGCATGCGCGATCGACGGCGAGGCGACCCAGGATCGCGGCCGGAACGGGGTAATGTGGCAGCCGTTTCGCCAAAGCCGGCGGCAGCTCGTCTTTTTCGAAGCTGGCGGCGCTCAGGCTGTAGTAGCCGGCAATCTTCCCAGGCGCGCCGCCGAGCGCCACGAACACCTGGGCCACGCGCCGCCGGATATCTTGAGAAGCTTGCCGCTGAAGGTAGGAATCGAGAGCTGGCTCCCCGCAGGAGAAGGCTGAACGGTCATGGTGCGAGCCGAGCGGCTCGATGACCAGGGCAGGTTCATCCACCGACACGCTCACGATAGCGGCGTGCAGCCTCCATCAGCTTCTCGTTCGGTTCCGGCGGGTTGATCAGCGCGTCATAGAAGATTTCCCAATCCTTCGCCGAAAGCGTGATCTTCTCGTGAGAAGAGATCACGCGCTCCGCCGCGGCCACCGCGTACGCGAGCACGAAATCGGTCACGCTCGTTTCCTCATAGGCGGCCGCTCGCTCAAGCTTGCGCTTGGTCTTGGCATCCAAGCGCAAGTGCATGCGATCCCTTTTCACTTCGGCAGTTTGGCCCATCGGACGCTCCAGCATTCTCGATACTCGATAAGTACGCCATATCGGCGTACAGATCAAGGTCACGGAGAAAATTTTTTGAAACGTTCCCTTCTATCCCCCAGCACGAAGCGATCGACCCGGACGTCGTCGCCCATCAGCAGCCCGCCCAGAAAGCCCGCGCGATCTGCATGGTAGGACGGAGGCAGGGTTGGGCGTCGGATCAATCGCGTCGTCGTTGATCAGGCCGAAGGTGCTATCGGTCGTGCCAAAACCGGCGGCGGCGGTAATGCCGGCATGGAGTCCGTCGAAGTCCTGGGCCCACGCCGGCCACGACAGCAGTGCCGCGCCGGTGAACAAGAGGATTTGCCGCATATCGTATGCCGAATGAAACCTGTCGCCTCTGATAATCATCGAACGTCAGGCGCGCAATGCCGCTGGCAAATACACGCCGCAGGGCGTGGTTCGAAGCCAAGCCGCTATTGAATTTCAACCAAAATATCCATATTCTAGTCAGACAGGACAGAAAGGAATTGCAATGACCACTTGGCAAGTCCAGGACGCAAAAACGCGGCTCAGCGAGCTAATCGAGCGCGCCCGTACCGAAGGCCCTCAAACCATCACCCGCCACGGCGCGGAGCGTGCGGTCGTGCTGTCGATCGAAGACTACCGCGCCCTGGCCGCGCACAAGCCCGATTTCAAGGCCTATCTGCTGGGCGGCCCCAAGGTGGACGATTTCCCCGTCGAGCGCGACCCCGACACGGGCCGTACCGTCGAGCTTTAAGCCGTGGCGAACGGCTATCTTCTCGACACCAATGTCATCTCGGAAACACGCAAGGCCCGCGCCGACAGCGGCGTCATCGCATTTCTTTCCGCGGCGGAAGCCGCTGGACTGTTCTTGAGCGTTCTGACCTTGGGAGAATTGCGCAAAGGCGTTGCAGCCAAGCGCCGGACCGATCCCGGCGCCGCTGATCAGCTCGGCGCCTGGGTGGACGGCATCGAAGCGACGTTCGCCGATCGCGTGCTGCCCATCGATGCTGCAACAGCACGACGCTGGGGGGAGTTATCGGCCAACCGAACTCTGCCTGTGATCGATACGTTGATCGCAGCGGCGGCGATCAGCCACGGCCTCACCTTGGTCACCCGCAACACCCGGGATGTCGAATCCACCGGCGTCCCGCTCGTCGATCCTTGGCGAACACGATGAAGGAGGAGAACCGACAATGACTCAGAAAAAATCTTGGACCGCCCATTGCATCCCCTAATGCTCCCGGGCTTCCCAGAACCACCTATCGTGCGCCAAGGCACGACGTAACCTACTGATAGATATCGCCTATTTTTTATTGACCCGCCACCGCCTTATGCCCAAGTCCTGTCAATCGACGGGAGTCCTCCTGGACGAGGTGGGCGATGATCGAGGACGAGGATCGTGCGGCCAGTCCTCGGGCAAGACCCGAGAACGGACTGCTGCCCGCAGCGAACGACAACGGCAACGAAGACATACGGGTTCGCATAGACGCGGCGGCGCTGAGGATCGCCCGCTTGATCGGCCGGCACATGGCGCGGGAAGCATTCGAGCGGTTGCGGGCTGCGAACGATAATGATCCGCTGGAACAGTGCGAGGACTGATCGACAGGAGACGACCCGGATGACCAAAGTTGCGATCTACGTCCGTTATTCCTCCGACACCCAGAGCGTTGCCTCGATCGACGACCAATTCTGCATCTGCCGAGAGCCGAGAGCATGCAGCGCGCGAGAAGTGGACGGTCGTCGGCACCTATCACGATGCCGCCATTTCCGGCGCCAGCGTGATTCTCCGCCCAGGCATTCAGTCGCTGTTGCAGGACGCGCAGCTGGGCCGGTTCGAGATCGTGCTGGCCGAGGCGCTGGACCGCGTGAGCCGCGACCAGGCCGACGTAGCGACGCTGTTCAAGCATCTCCGCTTCGCCGGCGTGCAGATCGTCACCTTGAGCGAGGGCGAAATCACCGAGCTCCATGTCGGCCTCAAAGGCACGATGAACGCGCTTTTCTTGAAGGACCTCGCCGCCAAGACGCATCGCGGCATTCGTGGCCGTGTCGAGAAAGGCAAATCCGGCGGCGGTCTTTGCTACGGCTACGACGTGGTCAAGCACACCGACGCCGAGGGCGAGCCGATCCGCGGCGAGCGCACCGTCAACGAGGCGCAGGCCGAGATTATCCGCGGCGTCTTCAGGGAGTTCGCCGCCGGCATCAGCCCGCGTGCAATCGCTCGCCGTCTGAACGAAGACGGTGTTCCCGGCCCCGATGGCTCGCTTTGGAACGACTCCACCTTGCGCGGGCACGCCCAGCGCGGCACGGGTCTTCTCAACAATGAGCTTTACATCGGCAAGCTGGTCTGGAACCGGCTCCGGTACGTGAAGGACCCGACCACCGGCAAGCGCGTCTCCCGGCTCAATCCGCGCGAGAAATGGATTACGACAGACATACCCGCGCTGCGGATCATCGACGACGATCTCTGGCAGGCGGCGAAGGCCCGCCAGGCGGAGCTTGCCGTGACGTACGCGAAGACCATCGCCGCGACCCGCGCGGCCTTTGCCAACCGCTTGAACGCAACGCATCGGCCGCGCTCGCTCCTCTCGGGCCTGCTCGTTTGCGGATGCTGCGGCGGTCCTTATGCCCTGCGTGGACAGGACCGCTACGCCTGTTCCACCCACGTCATGAATGGATCGTGCGGCAACAGCCGCACGATCGCTCGCGAGGCCCTCGAGCCCCGGATGCTGGAAGGTCTTCGCGGACGGCTCATGGCGCCCGAGTTCGCGGCGGAAGCCATGCGCAGCTACGCCGAGGAAACCAACCGGCTCAATCGCGAGCGGCGATCATCCGCCGATGCCGATCGCCGCGAGCTGGACAAGCTCACACGATCGATAAACGAGATCCCGAAGCCGCCGAGGCCACTCATCGAACGGATCACGCTCGCCCGGCACGAGGCGCGGGGAAATCATAACTACGCTGCACGGAGATCTCGGTACGGTCCTTGAATGGGGAGCTCAAAACAAGAACACTCCCGGCGCCAGCGCATCGGGAGTGTCGGTCTCAGGATCGTGTCCCTGGATGTGGTGTAGGAGCGATGCTCCTCGGCGGGTTTAGTCGCCGGTGTTATGCGGCCGCGATTGGCAGCATGATGGTCTTATCATCGCTGAGCGGCACGATGGTTTCCAGGGTCATGTAGCGGGCGCGCTGAACCGCCCACTCGTCATTTTGCTCGAGGAGCAGTGCGCCGACGAGGCGGATCACGGCAG
>DATGMP010000028.1:0-6562 GCA_035293565.1 Alphaproteobacteria bacterium
GGTCGTCTTGGCGTAGCGCTCAAAACCGCTCGTCGCAAACGTCATCTGCTTCATCCCTGCAATCCCCGAACTTCGCACACCGCTCTAAACAAGAATCACAACCACAGAACCAAGTCGATGGCTTATTCAGAGTTTCCCTAGGGGGACAGCGTACCTCTGGATCCCAAATTCATACAGCCATACGACGAATGAGGCGAAAAAGAATACGACGAGTTGGCGCTGGGCGGTGGTCCAGGTGAACAGCCCGGATCTCAGGTGAAGGCGCCGTCGCCAAGCGAGAAATTTGAGGGCAGCGAAAACACCAAACACGCTGAACAAAAGAACGAATCGCATGTCTCGCCATGGAACATGGGAGCCTATGACAGGTTGGCCGATTGTCCAGCGGAATGGGTAGCTGAGTCCGTCGAAGAAGCTCTTCGGTTTGAAAAGCTCGTCGTGGATGTTTAAGAATGGATAATCTGGCGATTTGAAGATGGCGTTGTAGTACGGGAAAAACGGGTTTCCGAACTCCGCCCAAATTCGTGCGTACCAAGCTCCTCCCACTAATGCGAAACCGGCGATAATTCCCGCGCTTATCACCGCCAAGGTTCGAAGCCGCGAGCGCCAGTTCGTCCCGCCGGCGATGGAAGTGGCCGCGAACCCGATTGCGTAGGGCGCGAAGGTGAGCTTCAAACTCGCCGCTGCACCCAGGAGAAACGCAGCTGCAAACAGGCACCGATCTTGGCTGGCGGCAGCCTGCTTTTCAGCAGCCCTCGCGAGGAGCAGGAGACCACCGAGAACCAATGGCGACAAAAGGATATCGGCAAAGGAGGTGCCAATCTCTGAAAGAGCCATTGGGCTTGCGACGGCAATCAGTACCGCGGCGATGCTCGCATAGAGGCGATCGCGATGCGTCAGGTTGCGCGTGAGACGCCTGGCCAGTGCGATGAGCAGCCAATAGTTCAGACCGTGCAGCGCCCCCATTATGAGGCCGACACAACGCGGCGGCGTGTGACGCACCAGCCAATAGAAAGGCAAATAGGGCGTGGGGTTAAAATAACTCTGGATTGCTGCCGGCGCTATGTCTTTTCCTATTCTGTCATTTAACAGCGCGTAAGGAATATATATGTGATAATTTAGTTGGTCGAAGTTAAAGTCCTGCCCCCTATAATATGAAAACAGCGACGAGGCCAGGACGGCGAGCAGACCATAAAATTCAGATTTTCTGACGATCGACAGGATCGCGAGCCCGATGTAGCCCGGCCGGGCTACGGATCGGCCCCAAGTCGTAATAGTTACCATAATACGAAGAGCCCTGCTGTTCAGGTGCCGTGTAGGCCTTTAGCTCTTATACGTCCGTAAGCTGCGCCCGCAAGTCGTCCCATCGTCGGCAGCGCGAGAATGTCGGCCACTCTGTTGCCGGGCCGACGATGTTACTGAGCGCCAGCTGAGCTTGAGGGCATCGACGCAATCGCCAGGAGGGACGCGCACATCGCGAAGTGACCTCACGAGTCCGTACCCTCCTTGCTCAAATAGCCGAGTGTCAGCCCAGATGAGCGAAACCCACCCGCATTCTTTGCTCCACGATGTTGTCCTTCTCCGCGGCATCAGAAGCCCGAATGCCGCACAGTAGGACGACTGCGTTGCTCCATAGCGAGTGCGCGTGGGCGCGGAATTGCGTGAGTAAAGGGTGGGCCGGAATGACGCCCCGGCGAATCAGCAGGTAAATGCCCCGTGTCATGCGGATGCGCCAGGCACGCGGCCCAAACGCCGGGTCGCGCGCGCCCGCAAGCATGAGATCGTACGACGCCAAGGCCAGGACCGGCTTGCCGGCCAGCACCCGTTTCATCATTGCGATGCGGGTCGGCAGGGGCGCGGGCGCTGGGAGATCGCTCGACGAGGTCGTTTCCGGCACGCGCAAATTCGCGTTGGTGATGTTCTCCTGAATGTGGCGATAAATGCTGTAGGTCAGCTTCTGGCGCGTTTGGAAATTATTGGTCACGGACCCGATCGCGACTCCCGCCCGCGCGGCGATGCCGCGGAAGGTCAGCATGGAGGCGCCTTCTTCGGCAACGATGAGGATTCCGGCATCGAGAATTTTCGCGGCTGCCGGGTGGCCTGCGTCCGAGATCGTGCTTCCCGAATCCTCGATCGGCAGCTCCTCTCGGTCGAGCCGCGCCAGCTGCATCCGGTACCAATAAGGATCGAAGCGCTCTTTGCTCTTCGCGTCGGCGAAGGCGAATCGAATGATTTCATTGTTGGCGAGCGCCGCCTCCACCTGGTTCGCGCAGCCGAACGTCATCAGGCTGAGCCCCAACAGAAGCTCGACAATGAACAGCACCCGTTTGCGCTCGAGTTTCAGGCCAAGCCGGCGCGTAAGCCCCATCCAGACGTCCGATTGTCCGTCGATCCAGCCGCCGCCGAATCGGGCGTGGCGAGAGTCGCGATGGGCAGCCAGCAGCATCTCATGCGCGCCGATCGTCAGGGTTCTATGCCCGCCGCACCAATCCGCGAGGACCGCTGAAATGATCTCGGGCAATGCGGCTTCGCCGCCATCCGGCTCGATTTCGGCCAAGGCATCCGCTGTAACCGCGCAATGGCGGCGCTCGATATTTGAGAAAATCTCGTCGATCAGCAGCCCCTTGCTCGGAAAATGGTGCTGAACCGATGGGAAGGCGATGCCTGCGCGCGCAGCCAGATCGCGGATCGTGAGCGCGCGTAGACCGCCCTCGGCGATGAGGGAGATGCCAGCTTCCAAGAGGCGTTCCGCCGTCCCGCTTTCCGGACTTCGACGTTCGATCGTTTGTTCGCTCATAGCTCTTGCTTCCACCCTCAATACAGCCGAAGGCGAGTCGTCAAGCAATCACCCGATGCATGGCCGACGATGTCCTGCTCGCGGATGATTCAGATTGACACATATGTATTGGTCGATATAGACCATCCAATAGGAATTTCGCTCTTCACTCGATCAACGAACCAGAAATATCGAATAATTGTGGGAGAATTTTGAGAACCGACGACCATTGCGAACGGCTCCTGTAAAGAACTGTTGTTGATATAGTCGTATGTTTCCGGAGCGAAGATCGCCTGAAGGGCCACAAATCGGAAAAAGGGGGATTTTCGGATGCGCAGCACGGTGAAATCGGCGCTCGTCAGCACCGCGAGCTTCGTCGCGCTCGCGGTTGGTATTCCCGCCCCGGCTCAAACCGCCTCCTCGACTGACGAGGCATCGGCGGGAACGAACGGGCTCGAGGAGATCGTCGTTACGGCCCGCCGCCGGGAAGAGGTTGCGCAAACCGTCCCGATCGTCATGGACGTCTTCAATCAGCAGGCGCTTCAGGAGCAGGACATCCGCCAGGCTCAGGACCTGTCGCATAACGTTCCCGGGCTATCGATCGTCAGCTCGTTCCGCGGGAATGCGAGCTTCGTCTTCCTGCGCGGCGTGCCCGGCGTCATTACCTATTTCGCCGAAGTTCCCATGGGAACCACGACGCCCCTGGCCGGCGGCGCCTTCTATTTCGATCTCGACAACGTCCAGGCGCTGAAAGGGCCGCAGGGGACCCTGTTCGGCCTCAACGCCGATGCCGGCGCGCTGCTGTTCCAGCCCAAGCGACCGACCGACAGTTTCGAGGGCTACGTACAGGCTACAGTCGGCGACTACAACCGGCACGAATTCCAGGGCGTGGTGAATGTCCCGGTCGTAACCGACAAGCTCACGGTTCGCGCCGGGCTCGATTACGACCACCTCGACGGGTTTATCCATGACTTGTCGGAAGGGAAGGATGTCGATGACGAGGATTATTGGATCGGTCGCATTTCGGCGACGCTGAAGCCGGTGGACGGCTTCACGAACTATTTCATGGCCAATTATTATTATTCGAAGACGAACGGCGGCGACCTGTTTCCGAACGGTGTCAATCCCAAGGGATTCGCGCTGCGCTTCTTCCCGGGTTTGACGGCGAGCTTCGCGCAGCAGCAGGCGCTCGGTCCCTACGTCTCGTTAGGTTCGACCATTCCGGGCGGCATGGCCTACTGGATCGAGCAATGGAACCTGTCCGACATCGCGACGATCGACCTTTCTGATACGCTTTCGATCAAGAACATCGCCGGCTACAGCGAGGTGTCGACCTATAGCCGCCTCAATTTCGCCGGCACGCCGCTCCCGGTCTACGAAGTGGGCGTCGGCAGCACGCCGCAGGGCCCGATCGCCACCTACAGCGACGAGACGCAGCTGCAGGGCAAGTCTCTGAACGAGAAGCTGACCTGGGTCGTCGGCAGCTTCTTGTCGTTCAATCACCAGACCGATCCGCAGCCGCAATACAATATCGTGCTCGGCGGCAAGTCGGGCACGCTGTCGGGGACTTCGGGCCGCACGCAGGCGGTCTACACCCAGGGCACCTACGACCTATCGGCTCTGATAGAGGGGCTAAAATTCACCGCCGGTTACCGCTACAGCTGGGATTGGCGCTCGGCCTACCAGAATAGCCTCAGCGCCGCCGGGAAGACCTTGATCGTCTATGCCGCCGACGGACAGTTCCATGCACCAGGCTATACATTCAGCCTGGACTACCAGATCGATCCGAAGACGCTCCTCTATGTGAGCTACAGCAAGGCTTATTCGAGCGGCGGCTTCACCTTGAACGCGCCGCCGCAGCTCCAGAAATTCAATCCCGAGTACCTTTCCGACGTCGAAGCCGGAATCAAAGCCGATTGGGAATTGGCCGGCATCAAGGTGCGGACGGATTTCGGCGGCTTCTACGGCTGGTACCAAAATATCCAATCGCCTTCGGTCGAGAGTTATTCCGACGCGACCGGCATCCATCTTGCGACCGTCACGGCGAACGCGGCCACAGCGCATATCGAAGGGCTCGAGAGCGAGTTCACGATCTTGCCGGTTGACGGGCTCGAGGTCACCGGCAACGCGCTGCTGATGGACGCCAAGTACGACCGCTACATCTCCAACGGCGCCGATCTCAGCGGCACGCCGTTCTTCTACCTGCCGCAATTCAAATACAGCGTCACCGGCCGCTATCATTTCGCGTTACCGGGGAGCCTGGGCGACCTCGCCGTCTCGGCGGCCTACACGTGGCAGCGGCATCTGCTGAAGAGCAACGACTTTCCGCCGGTCAGCTATCTGCCGTCTTTCGGCAATCTCGACCTGAATATCGAGTGGACCGACATCGCCGGCGCGCCGGTGGACGGCACGTTCTACATGACGAACGTCACGGACAATCCCGTCAACATGGGTGGCTTCGGTGCCTACAACGCGCTGGGCCTCGCTGCGGTCGGCGTCTCGCCGCCGCGTATGTATGGCTTCAAGATCCGGTATCGGTTCGAATAGGGACAAGGCGTTTCGGGAGGAGACCTCAAATGGAATTCAAGCGATCGGATTTTCTGAAGGGGCTTCTTGCGGCGACGGCCCTGCCGGCCGCCGCGGCAATCGCGGCGACGGACGCCAATGCTGGATCGGCCTTCCAGCCGGACAACACAGCGGCCGGGCCCAATCCATGGACGGCTGCGCCGCGGGCGACGCCCGGGCCGCTGCGGTTCGTTGTGATCGGCGACAATACCGGCCTGGCGCGTCCGGGCGTCTTCGAGCAGGCGATGCGGCAGGTGAGCTGGCTCGAGCCGGACTTCGTGCTATCGGTCGGCGATCTGATCGAGGGCTACACCAACGACCGGGCGGAGATCGACCGGCAATGGGACGCGATCGAACGGGCGGCGGCGCTCGCGGGCTGTCCGTTTCTATTCGCCACCGGCAACCATGATTTCAACAGCCCAGCGGCGGTTGAGGCGTGGAAGCAACGGCGCGGCGCCATCTACTACGCTTTCACCTACAAGCGGGCGCTGTTCCTCGTGCTCAGTACCGAGGACCCGCCGATTCCGATGCCGCGCGACATGATCGATCAGTTCTACCGGATCGTCGCGCTGATGAAGAAGGACCCGGACCAGGTCGAAGCGATGATGCGCAAGCGGCTGGCCGATGGCGCCAACGGCCATGACGGTGAGTACGCCAAAGGGCTCAACGTCGCCAATATCAGCGATGCTCAACTCGCCTTCGTCGAGCAGGCGCTGAAGCGTCACTCCGATGTCGATTGGACTTTCGTCGTCGTCCACAAACCGGCTTGGAAGATGTCGAGCCCCGCCATGGCCAAAATCCAGCTCATGCTCGGCCAACGCCCCTACACGGTGTTTGCGGGACACACGCATTATTTCACGCATGACCGCCTGGATGGACGCGACTTCATCAACATGGCGACGACCGGAGGGATCGTGCATGAGCTCGGCGCCGGCAATATGGATCACGCGATGCTGGTGACGTTGACGCCGGGCGGCCCCGTTTATGCCAACACCCGACTTAACGGGCTGATGAACGTTGCCGGAGATACGGGACAGACCCGCGCATATTAACAGTTGCCGAGGCATTGCCGGCGCCAGCTGACCTAGGGAACATCTGAATAAGTAGCGGCTGGGTCGAGTCTGCTCATTTTTGGTCTTCAGGACGTGGAGTGGGCGGTTGCGGCGGCCGCGTTGCGGAGGTTTTCCTGGTGTCGGTTACCACCGACGTCTTGGCGGACGCATC
>DATGMP010000029.1:0-7705 GCA_035293565.1 Alphaproteobacteria bacterium
AATGGCGCTCTGGCCGCGACCGTCTTGCTTGACCGTTTCGACTGCCGCGGGATCCTTTTCTCCGGGGTCGCCGGTGGGCTTGACCCGGCGCTCTCGGTCGGCGACCTGGTCGTGGCGACCCGTGTCATCCAGCATGATTACGGCGCCCTGATGAAGGGCGAGATGGAGGTCTATCGCGCGGGCGCGCTGCCTTTTCCCGAATATCGCGGCGAGGCGGCGATCGCAGCCGACGAGATGCTCATCGCGCGGGCGCGAGCGGCGCTTGGCGACGGCGTCCGGTTCGGCACCGTCCTCACCGGCGACATCTATCTCGGCTGCACGGATACGCGCGAGCGGCTGTTCAGGAGTTTCGGCGGCGTGGCGGTCGACATGGAGAGCGGTGCGGTTGCCCAGGTTGCGGAGGCCTTCGGGCGGCCCTGGCTCGTCATTCGCGCGCTTTCCGATCTGGCCGGTGAGGACAGCCACCTCGACTTCCGCGCCTTCGTGCGTGACGCTGCCCGCAACGCCGCGGCCGCCGTTCTCAAGCTGTTGCCGCTGTTCGACTGACGAGGAAGCTGCCCATGACGCTTGATGATCTGCTCGCCGAGCGCGAGATCCAGCATGTTCTGTTTCGCTACGCCCGAGCTTGCGACGGTCGGGACTGGGCGGGCTACGACTTCGTGTTCGCGGACCATGCGGAGGCCGACTACAACGGTCTGATCCAGCTTCAGGGACGCGCCAACATCGTGGCGTCGATCCGCTCGATGCTGGGCGGCTGCGGGCCGTCGCTGCATCTGATGGGCAATCCGGAGATCGGCATCGACGGAGAGGGAGCATTGGCCCGGGTCTATATCCGCGCTTTCCACCGCGGCGCGGGCGACAAGGCGCATCTGACCTATGAATGCTTCGGCGAATACCAGGCAAGCTTGCGTAAGCTGCCGGAAGGCTGGCGCGTCACGCATTGGCGAATGCGTGTCGATGCCGAGACAGGGACCCAGGAGGTCCTGGGGCCGGGGTAGAACTTTACGGCTTCATTCCGGAAGCGTAGGCGAGGACCGGAAAAGCTTGCTTTTCCGGTATTTGCGCGCCTTGCTATCCAGAATCTATTCGCCGCGGGCGCGGACGAATGAATGGCTTCCGGCCTAAAAAGGGACGAGGGACGGCACGATGTCGAATGGGAGCGGTTGGGATCTGGAGACCGATGTGGTCGTGGTCGGCTCGGGCGCCGGCGGAATGACCGCGGCGATCACCGCCGCCAAGCACGGGGCGGAGGTCCTGGTCGTCGAGAAGGGGAAGCTCTATGGCGGCACGTCCGCGACCTCGGGCGGCGTCGTCTGGATTCCGGCCACGCATCTGGCGCTCAAGGAAGGCAGCCAGGATTCCGCCGAGGAGGGGTTTCAGTATATCCGGGCGCTGACCGCGCCCGATGTGCCCGATGCCAATATCTGGGCCTTCGTGCGACGCGGGCCCGAGATGATGAAATGGGTCGAGGAGAACACCGACGTCCATTTCAAGGCGACCCACTACGTCGACTACCATCCGAACCTGCCTGGCGGCAAAACCTCCTGGCGCTCGCACGACCCGCTGCCGATCAACGCCAAGGTGCTGGGCAAGGATTTCGAATTTCAACAGGTGCAGCATCCCGCGGCATCCTTCTTCGGCCGGATCAACTGGACGGTCGAGGAGACCGGGCCGCTGCTCTTTCGCCTGCCCGGCTGGCGGCGGATCGTGATCCGCTTGCTGCTTCGCTATTTCCTCGACGTGCCGCAGCGGCTGCGTTCGAAACGCGACCGCTTTCTGACGCTGGGCAGTTCGCTTATGGCGCGCCTGAAGCTCACCCTCGACAAGACCGGCGCCAAGCTCTGGCGCGAGACTCCGCTCAAGGAGCTGGTGATGGAGAACGGGCGGGTCGCTGGCGTCATCGTCGAGCATGAAGGTCGGATGATGCGCATCCGCGCGCGCCGAGGCGTGGTGCTCGCGGCCGGCGGTTTCGAGCGCAATCCCGAGATGCGCAAGCAATATCTGCCGGTGGCGACCGACTATTCCGGCTCGCAGGCCTACAACACCGGCGACGCGATCCGCGCGGCGATGGCGGTCGGGGCTCAAACGGCGCGGATGAATTCCGCCTGGTGGGGCGTGTCGGTGGTCGTGCCGGGCGAGGAAAAGACGCGGCTCATGACCTATGAGCGCGCGCTGCCCGGCTGCATCATGGTGAACCAGGCCGGCAAGCGATATTTCAACGAAGCCGCCTCCTATCACATCGCGGGCCACGCCGTGATCGCGAACGATAAGCCGGGGGCGGGGACTGTGCCGTCCTGGATTCTGTTCGACACCAATTACCGCAAGAGCTATCCGATGGGCCCGATCCTGCCCGACTTTCCGGACTGGACGCTGCCCGCTGCGCTCAAGCAGATTCTCGTCAAGGGAAATACGTGGGAGGAGGTCGCCAAGAAGGCCGGCTTGCCGCCTGAGAACGTCAAGGCGACGATTGAGCGCTTCAACCGGGATGCGCGCGTCGGCAAGGACACGGAGTTCGGCCGCGGCGATGATCCCTATGATCGCTACTACGGCGACCCCAAGGTCCAGCCCAACCCTACCCTGCGCGCGCTCGACCGGCCGCCTTTCTATGCCTTCCCGGTCTATCCCGGCGACATCGGCACCAATGGCGGTCTCGTGATCAACGAGAATGCCGAAGTCCTGGACACATCCGGCAGGCCGATCCCGGGCCTCTTCGCGTGCGGCAACACGACGGCCTCGGTCATGGGCTATTCCTACCCCGCGGCCGGCGCCACCCTGGGTCCCGCCATGACCTTCGGCTATGTCGCGGGTCGGCGGATCATGGGCGGGAACGAATAGGGCAGAGCTAACTCAGATCTGGACGGCGCGTGTGCCAGTCGGTCGCTTGTTGAAAGGCATGGCCGGCACGGCAGAGGAGCGCCTCGGACAGATGCGGTCCGACGAGCTGCATGCCGAGAGGCAAGCCACCCTTGGAAAAACCACAGGGCAAAGAAATCGTCGGACTGCCGGTGAGATCGAAGGGCACGGTGAAGCGCACCAGCCGAGCCATCACCGCTGGATCCATGTTGAACGCTTCCATTTCTTCGGCCAACGGCACGCCGGTTACCAACGCCGGGACGAGAAGCAGGTCTATATCCCTCCAAAGATGGCTCACCATTCCGCAGAAATGCCGTCGCTCACGCTGAGCTTGAGCGAGATCCAGCGCGGATACTTTGAGTCCAGACTCGATGAGCGCGGCCAATTTGGGCCCATATTCCGCGGAGCGGGACGGATAGCTGGCCCTGTGGGCGTCCGCCACTTCGACACCGAGTGTGGCCATGCTGGCGCCGACGGCAGGCTCGAGTGACGGAAAACGAACGTCTCGGATCTTGGCTCCGAGCGAGACCAGGACGTGTTCGGCTTCGGCGAGCGATCGGACGATTTCCTCGTCGACACCATCCCCGGAATAGGTTCGGTCGATACCAATCCGCAGGCCGCGAATGCCGCCGCCGAGCGCGGCAAGATAATCGGGCACCGGCATGTCGAGCGAGGTCGGATCGGCGGGATCCTCGCCGGCGATCACGCCGAGAATGGTCGCGGCGTCCGCGGTGCTCCGCGCCATCGGTCCGACGTGATCGAGCGATTCCGCGAGCGGGAAGATGCCGTGGCGGCTGACGCGGCCCCAAGTCGGCTTGATACCCGTGATGCCGCAGCAAGCGGATGGAAATCGGATCGATCCGCCGGTGTCGGATCCCAGCGAGCCGTAGCACAGGCCAGCCGAGGTCGCGACGCCCGAACCGCTCGACGAGGCGCCGGGCCAGTAGGCGCTGTTCCATGGATTGCGCGGCGCCGGCATCGAGGGGTGGTGTGCGCCGCCGGCGCCTTCCGTCATGTGGAGCTTGCCCAAAATGATCGCGCCGGCCGCCTTCAGCCGCGCGACGACGGTTGCGTCGTAATCGGGAATCCAGTCGCGATGAATCGCCATGCCGGCCGAGGTCGGCGCATCGCGCGTGAAGCAGAGATCCTTAACGGCTAGTGGCACGCCGTGCAGCGGCCCGCGCGAAAAGCCTCGCGCCATTTCTTCGTCCGCGCGTTCGGCCTGCGCGAGCGCCTGGTCGGCCATCACCGTCATGTAGCTGCGGCACGAGCCGTCGAGCTTTGCGATGCGGTCCAGCAGCGCCCCGGTCACTTCGACCGATGAGATTTCGCGCCGCGCAAGCGCGGCGGAGAGCCGGAGCAGGGACCAATATTCGAGCGGTTGATCTTTCATCGCCGACTCACGCCGCCTTGCGCGCGGCGCCTTCTTCCAATCGTCGAATCGCCTCGTCCGCGGTGCACACATCCGCGAACATCAGCATATTGGCGAGCGTCGCATTGTGCGAGGCATCATCCCATGTGGCGTTGCCGTCCTGAATGAAGAGCACCTTGTAGCCCATCTGCATCGCGTCCCGGGCGGTTGATTCGCAGCAGGCATTGGTGACTGTTCCGGTGATGATGAGCGTGTCGATGCCGCGCGCCTTGAGGCGGTCATGCAGGTCGCAAGTGCCGGGGATGAAGGCGGACAGTCGAGTCTTGTCGACGACCGCATCCTCCGGCCGAACGTCGAGCGCGGGCCACAGCTGAAATGCCTCGGCGCCAGGCTTGAACGCCGCCACCATGCCGGCGAGCGCTTCTTCGGACATCCGTTCGTAGAATGGAGCCCAGTAATTGGACTCGCCGGGATCAACCGCGAAACGGATGAAGTAATTCTGCCCGCCGGTTCGCCGGACGGCTTCGGCGATCCGATTGACGTTTGGCACGATCGCGCGAGCGACCGGAACTTCCATGATCGCGCCAGGCGCGAGAAATCCGATCTGAAGGTCGATGACCAGATGCGCGGTCTTGGCCGGATCGACCGCGAAGCGTTTCACCCCGCCCCTTCGGGCGCTCGTCGCATCCAGGGCAGCCGGTGGGATTTCGGACGCGTGCATCGGGAGTTCCTTCTCCGGTGGGCATCCGCAACTCTAGGTGAGAGGAGGCCGGGTCGTGAAGGCCCTTTGAGACCCGCCAAGCACCGCAGCACCTGTAATATAGTTTAGCCGAGGCTTCGGCCGCTCTACGATCGAGATGCGCCGTTCAATCGGGGCGCTTTCTTCTTAAGCGGTCGCAGGGGGCCGGGCAGGGCCGCCTCCGCCTTTTGCTCCAAGACCGCTTCATGCCGTCGAACCAATATCAGCGCCGTGGTGATGACGATCGCCGCTACCGCCCCTAGTGCGATCGCGACCGGCTCGGCCAAACGATGGATCTCCTTCCCGAGATAGTAGCCGCCGAGACCATAGATCGCAGCCCACATAACCCCGCCGGCGATGTTGAAGACCAGAAAGCGCCGCCATCGCATGCAGTTGGCGCCCGCCAGGAAGGCGGCGAATGTGCGGAGCAGCACGACGAAGCGGCCGAAGAATACCACCTCCGCTCCGTAACGAAGAAACAGGTACTGCCCAAGCTTGATCCGACGTTCACTCAAACGGACGTAGCGCCCGAATCTGAGCACGAGGCGGTAACCGAATTCGCGGCCGATCCAGAATCCGACATTGTCGCCGAGGATCGCTCCCGCCGCGGTAGCGGCGATGACTAGCCGTATGTCGAGACGGTGGGTCGTGCCGGCCACGATGGCCGCGGCGATGACCGTGGATTCGCCCGGAAGGGGGATCCCGATGCTCTCGAAGGCGACAATTCCCGCCACGGCTCCATAGCCATAGGCGGAGATAAGATGCGGCAGCGCGCCTTGCGAAAGAAACGACACCGAGATGGCCTCGAGCTGTTGCCGGCAACATCGGTCTGACTTCTGACCGAGCAGCGTCGAATCTGCTTTGAGACAGTATCAGCCAAACCAGTTCGCGATAATGGAGGCCATGCTAAACGGCGTCGATCACCTTCTTCAGCTTGGCCCGAACCTGCTCGGCTTAGACGTCATGGCAGGCGTCGAACTGTCGGGCGTAGATATGGACGATGTAGTCCTCGTAGACCGGGACGAAGTCGGCGCGTTCTTTCTCCGTCGCTGCCTTCCGTCGTCGCCTCTTTGACTTGCGTCAACCAATCGGCCTCGGTGAAGCGCAGTCGTTCGGTGCCGAGAGGCTGACCATGATTGGCTTGTGATCGGAACCGGCGGCCACCAACGCCTCGGAATGATCGCAACGCAGGCCGCGGATGAAGCAGCGGTCGAGGCGCAACCCGATCATGTTGACCATGGCGTGCGTGGACTGGCGGGGCCCGACATCGTGGAACCCTGGAAGCAGGGGTGGACCGACAAGATTGCAATCGCCGAGCACGGCCGCGCGCTCGGGCAGAATTTCCGCGATCCGCCGGAGCTGTCGTCGGTTCAGGACCTGGCCGTGAGAGAGGTGGACATTCGCGACTGCGAAGTCCCGCAACCGGATGATTTGGCAAATGCGCTTTACGACGACGCCCGGCTGCAGAGTGAGTCGAGACGGCGCCTCCTCAAAGGCCGTAGGGCTCCAGGCGGCGAGGCCGTGGGTGCGGCCAGGCAGCGGATCCCTCGAATAATGTCCCCCAATGCGTGTCGGCAGATCGTCGACCCGATCAGTCGTCTCCTGCATCAGCAGCAGATCTGGCTCGTGATGAACGATCAGCCGCTCAATGTCGTCGAGCGTGGCACCGGAGCGATGGTAGAGATTCCAGCTGACGATCTTCATGGCTCGTCCGACCGCCGCAGCCGCCAGGCGCGCGCGAGGAGCGTGGCTCCGACCCAAATCGCCATCGCCGCCGCCGGATAGGCGATCAAATCGGGCATCAACAGAGCCGCTGCCGCGAACGCCATTGCGATGGCGCCGGCTACGGCCAGGACCCGGCTCTCGGAAGAATCGAGATGCCGGTGCCGCGCGATCGCAGCGTTCGCGGAACTTCCGATGCCGACCGCGCCGGCGACGAGCCGGCTGGCCTGCGCCTTGCGTGTACCCCGCGCGGGACGTTCGCCTTCCGGGCTCGAAGGTGTGACACGACGCGACCGGAGCATGATCTCCGTCGCGTTGCCCAGATCGTTCTCGAACATGGCGGCCATTTCAGCTGCGAGGCGCGGATCCGTGGTCGTCACGTCGAGTTCGCGATTGGCGATCCAGCTCGCGAGATTCGAGTTGCTGGAGCCTATGCGCGCCAATCGACCATCCGCGACCGCGGTCTTCGCGTGCAGCATCGGGCCGTTCCATTCGAAGATGCGCACGCCGGCTTCCAACAGTGCGCGATATCCCGCGCGCGACAGCTCCTGGATTACAGGAATGTCGCTCGATCCCGGCACCAGCAAACGGACGTCGACCCCGTTTCGCGCCGCGCCAGTCAAGGCTCTGACATAGCCGGTCGAGGCGACGAAATACGCGTCCGTCAGCCAAAGAGATTCTTCGACGATCTCGGCAAGGAGCTGTTGTAGACGGTATAAGCCCATGCTCTCGGGCTTCCCGGCGATGACCAGCACGTCGTGCTCACCTGCGTGCTCGTCCGAATCGGGACGCGGAGCGTCATCATTCGGAATGGGAGGTCCCGTCGAAGCCCAGCTATCGGCGAACGCCATATCGAGATCGCGAACCGCCGGTCCCCTAATCTCAACTGCCGTATCTCGCCACGGAGCAATACCGTGCTCGGGATCGCCCTTCCACTCATGGCCGATGCAGAGGCCGCCGGTAAAGCCGACCGTTCCGTCGACACAGAGGATTTTGCGATGGTCGCGGCTGAGCCAGCC
>DATGMP010000030.1:0-25887 GCA_035293565.1 Alphaproteobacteria bacterium
CGTATAGAGCAGCATCTGACGCTTGGTCTCGCGCGGTCCCGCAACCACCGGCAGCATCGGCACGCCGGCCCGGCGATAGTCGTCGCTTCGATAAAGGGCCAGTGCCCAGAAGTGCGGCGGCGTCCACAGGAAGATCAGCAGGAACAGCGCGATGCCGACGGCCGAGACCGAGCCGGTCGCGGCAGCCCAGCCGATCATCGGCGGGAAAGCGCCGGCGGCACCGCCGATCACGATGTTCTGCGGCGTGCGGCGCTTCAGCCAGATCGTGTAGACGAAGACATAGGTGAGCGACGCCGCCGCAAGCAGGCCGGCGGCCAGCCAATTGACCGCGAGCCCCATCAGCATGATCGCGCCTAGGCTGACAATGATGCCGAAGGCCAGCGCGTCGGACGGATCGATGCTACCCATGGGCAAGGGGCGCAGCCGCGTCCGCTCCATCACCGCGTCGATGTCGCGGTCGTACCACATATTGATCGCGCCGGCCGCCCCGGCTCCCAGCGCGATCGAGAGGACGGCGACGGCGGCCAGCACCGGATGAATGGACATCGGCGCCGCGACAAGGCCGGCCAAGCCCGTGAAGACCACCAGCGCCATGACCCGCGGCTTCAGCAGCGTCACGAAATCGCCGACAGCGGCATCGGGCAAAGCGCCAGTGGCGCTGGTCATATCGACCATTGGTTCAAACCTGATAACAGCGGCGGACGGCTAACACCGCCCGCCTAGAGGCTCTGCGCATCAATGGATGCGCGGCAACGTCTCGAACTGATGGAACGGCGGCGGCGAGGAAAGGCTCCATTCGAGCGTCGTCGCACCCGATCCCCAGTAGTTCGCACCGACCTTCTTGCCGGCGAAGACCGTGTAGAGCGCCACGAACACGAACCACACCATCCCGGCGCCAGAGATATAGGAGCCGAGCGAGGAGATGTGGTTCCACCCCTCGAAGGCATTCGGATAATCGGGCACGCGCCGCGGCATCCCGGCAAGGCCGAGGAAATGCTGCGGGAAGAAAGTCAGGTTGACGCCGATGAAAGTCAGCCAGAAATGGAGCTGCCCAGCCCATTCCGGATACTGCCGGCCCGACATCTTGCCGATCCAATAATAGAAGCCGGCGAAGAGCGAGAAGACCGCGCCCAGCGACAGCACATAGTGGAAGTGCGCCACGACGTAATAGGTGTCGTGCAGCATCGTGTCGATCGATGCGTTCGACAGCACGAGCCCGGTCACGCCGCCGATGGTGAAGAGGAAGATGAAGCCCAGCGCCCAAAGCATCGGCGTCTTGAACTCGATCGAGCCGCCCCACATCGTCGCGATCCAAGAAAAGATCTTCACGCCCGTCGGCACGGCGATGATCATGGTCGCCGCCGTGAAATAGGCCCGCGTGTCGACCGAGATGCCGGTCGTATACATGTGGTGAGCCCACACGATGAAACCCACGAAGCCGATCGCGACCATCGCATAGACCATGCCCAGATAACCGAAGATCGGCTTCTTGGAGAAGGTCGACACGACCTGGCTGATGATGCCGAAGCCCGGCAGGATCATGATGTACACTTCGGGGTGACCGAAGAACCAGAACAGGTGCTGGAACAGGAGCGGATCGCCGCCGCCCTCCGGATTGAAGAAGGAGGTGCCGAAATTCCGGTCGGTCAGCAGCATGGTGATGGCGCCCGCCAGGACCGGGAGCGACAGCAGCAGCAGGAAGGCGGTAATCAGGATCGACCAGACGAAGAGCGGCATCTTGTGCAGCGTCATGCCCGGCGCGCGCATGTTGAAGATCGTCGTGATGAAGTTGATCGACGACAGGATCGACGATGCGCCCGCAAGGTGGAGCGAGAAGATCGCCATGTCCACCGACGGTCCCGGCTGGCCGCTCGAGGAAAGCGGCGGATAAATCGTCCAGCCCGTGCCGGCGCCGTCGCCGACAAACGCCGAACCCAACAGCAGCAGGAAGGCGGGGACCAGCAGCCAGAAACCGACATTGTTGAGCCGCGGGAACGCCATGTCCGGCGCGCCGATCATCAGCGGCATGAACCAGTTGCCGAAGCCGCCCATGGTCGCCGGCATGACCGCGAAGAAAACCATGATCAGGCCATGCGCCGTGATCAGCACATTCCATTGCTGGCCGGAATGGATGAGCGCGGAGCCGGGATGGGAGAGGTTCGCCCGCATATAGACGGACGCAGCGGCGCCGATACAGGCCGCAAAGATCGAGAAGATGATGTAGAGCGTGCCGATGTCCTTGTGGTTGGTCGAGAAGAGCCAACGCTGGACGAAACCGGGCTTGTGCGCGTGATCGTCGTGGCCGTGCGCGTGGGCGGCGTGCGCCTCATAGGCAGCGGTGTGCCCGATGTCCCCGGTAGACGAAATGCTTTGCGCCATGGGCGTCCCTTTCGAACCTGATCTATTGAACCGGGATTACCGGCTGACTGCGAGTTGTGCCTGCGGGGCGGGGTTGACGGCCGAGGTCTTGGCCGGCGTATCCATCCAGGAATAGTCCATCCCCAGCACCTTCTCGTTCGCATCCCGCATCTTGTCCTTGGCGGTCGAGTGCAGAACGAGATCGACCCATTTCGCAAACTTGTCCTTGGAGACCGCGCGAACCTCGATTGGCATATAACCGTGGCGGTCGCCGCAGATCTGCGTGCATTGGCCGTAATAGACGCCTTCGTGATCAACCCGCATCCAGGTTTCGTTCAGCCGTCCGGGCACCGCCGACTTCTGCACGCCCAACGGAGCCACCAGCCAGGAATGGATGACGTCGGCGCCGGTGATAAGAACTTGGATGGTCGTATCGACCGGAACCACCAGCGGATAGTCGACCGAAAGCATCCTGATCTTATCGCCGCTGATCTTGTCGTCGGGAATCAGGTTGCTGATGTAGTCGTCGATCTTCTGGTCCGGCAGCTCGTAGCTCCAATACCATTGGTGGCCGGTGACTTTGAGCGTCATCTCCGGCTTGTCCGCCCGGTCGGCGTAATAGAGATATTTGAAGGACGGAATCGCGATGACGACCAGGATGATCACCGGCAGAGCCGTCCAGATCACCTCGATCAGCGTGTTATGGGTGGTGCGCGACGGCTGCGGGTTGGCCGCGCGCCGAAAGCGAATGGTCGCGATCGACAGGAGGATCAGCACGAACACCGCGATGAATGTGATGATCGGCATCAACAGGCTGTTGTGGAAGCTGTAGAGCAGCTTCGCGACCACTGTGGCGCCCTCGGGCAAGCCCATCTGCCACTCGCGCGGCCCACCGCCGAACTCCTCGGCCCAAGCGGCGGAAACCGGCAGCATGGCGATCAGACCGGCCAATGCCGGCAGGAGCCCGGCTGCGGACAGCCGGCCGAACAACCGCCGATTTGCGAACGGGGCGAGCCGATTATGCATTCTTCCATCCATGTAACGCAAAGCGCGGGCGGGCGCCCGGGCGTAAACGAGTGGCGCACTCTACAAGGGCGGCGCGGGCCGACACAACGGCCAAGCTCCCCCAACCATCTGCAAAATCGTCGCAACCCGCCAAGGGCGTATTCGGCCGCTTTCCCTAGCCAGCGGCCTCGCCCGGCCCTATGTGATGAAGACTGCCGAAAGGGACAAAAACCATGACCGCACGCGACCGGACCGACGAGATCTTCTTCGACAAGGCAGGGCTGGATTTGGCCCGCACCGAGCGGCTCGTCGCGGACGCGCTGGCCCATTCCGACGACGGCGAGCTCTATCTCGAATACAGCCAGTCCGAGGCGCTCAGCTGGGACGATGGCAGGCTGAAGAGCGCCAGCTTCGACACGAGCCAGGGATTCGGGCTGCGGGCGGTGGTCGGCGAGATGCAGGGGTATGCCCATGCCGCCGATCTTTCCGAGCCCGCGCTCAGGCGTGCCGCCGAGACCGTCAAAGCGGTCCAGGCCGGGCATGCCGGACAGATCGGCATCGGCCCGGCCGGCACCAACCGTCAGCTCTATATCGACGAGAACCCGTTGGGGCTCGAGCCGTTCGAGGCCAAGGTCAAGCTTTTGGCCGAGATCGATGCCTATGCCCGGTCCAAGGATCCGCGGATTCGTCAGGTCATGGCGTCGGTCGCGGGCAGCTGGCAGGCGATTTCGATCGTGCGTCCCGACGGCGAGCGGATGGCCGACATTCGTCCGATGGTCCGCCTTAACGTCACGGTCATGGTCGGCGACGGCGACCGGCAAGAGACGGGCAGCTACGGCACCGGCGGCCGCCGCACCTATGCCGAATTCTTCGATCCGGCCACCTGGCGCGGCGCGGTCGACAAGGCGCTGCGCGAGGCGCTGGTCAATCTGGGTTCCGTACCGGCGCCCGCCGGCGAGATGACGGTCGTGCTCGGCCCCGGCTGGCCCGGCGTGATGCTGCATGAAGCGGTCGGCCACGGGCTCGAGGGCGATTTCAACCGCAAGAAGACCTCGGCCTTCGCCGGCTTGATGGGTCAGCGAGTCGCGGCGCCGGGGGTCACCGTCGTGGATGACGGAACGATCGAGAACCGGCGGGGATCGCTCACCATCGACGATGAGGGCACGCCCTCCTCCTGCACGCCGTTGATCGAGGACGGGGTGCTGGTCGGCTACATGCAGGACAGGCTGAATGCGCGGCTAATGAATATGCGCCCGACCGGCAACGGACGCCGCCAGAGCTACGCCCACGCGCCGATGCCCCGCATGACCAATACTTACATGCTGGCCGGCAAGCACGACCCGGCCGAAATCCTGGCGTCGGTGACGAAGGGTCTCTACGCGGTCAATTTCGGAGGCGGCCAGGTCGACATAACCTCGGGCAAGTACGTTTTCAGCATGACCGAGGCTTATCTGATTGAGGACGGGAAGATCGGGCCGGCATTGAAAGGCGCTACGCTGATCGGAAACGGTCCGGAGGACCTCAAGAAAATCAGCATGATCGGAAACGACCTGAAGCTCGACGACGGCGTCGGCACCTGCGGGAAGGACGGCCAGGGCGTTGCGGTCGGCGTGGGTCAGCCGACCTTGCGCATGGATGGAATCACCGTCGGCGGGACCGCCGGCTGACGGGCGCGCGGGATCGGCCGCCAAACGGCGGTCGAACATTCACTTTTCGGCGTCGGAATGGCGTCAGATCGTGCCCAGGCGCCGTCTGCGCGAGAGCTTGACCAACGCCTCGTCATATCCCGCGAACCATGCGTTGCGGGATTGGACATCCGATTGCGGGTAGGGATTCGTGCTCCGGCCGGTGCCGTTCGCCGCAGCCTCGCCACCCTCCCAATGGGCCTGTTTCAGTACGGGGTCGATTTTTGCCATTAAGTCTTATTGCTTAGATGGCCTCGAAATAGCAATAGCTTGGCCCAGGCCCTCGGCGCGCCCCCGAAAATTCCTCGAAACCGCCCCTTTTTGGCCCTGATTGGCACCCATCTTGGAACTGAGAGCAACGGATTGCCTCATCTTTTGGATGGGAGACGGACAATGGTGTCATCGAATGCAGGCAAACGGCGCGGCTGGCGCATCGCCCTGGCGGCGCTGGCGCTCGGCACGGTCGCGGCGGCTGGTATCGCCTCGGCTCCGGCGAAGGCCGACGAGGGCTGGCACCGCGGATGGGAGCGCCATGAGGGATGGCGCCATGACCATGATTGGGACCGCCATTGGCACGGCTGGGGTTGGGGATGGCGTCAGCCCCGCTACTACGGCTACGGCTATTATGCCCCGCCGCCTGTGGTTTATGAGCCGGCACCCCCGCCGGTCGTCTACGCCCCGCAGCCTTATTACGGCAGTCTCAACGTCTATATCCCGCTGAGATGATCGCTCCCCGAGGCGCTCGAGCAACCTTGCTCGGGCGCCTCCCTTCCTACTTACGCTCGTCTTCGTCCTTGCTGTGGCCGGTCGGCATATCGGCGGCATAGACCATGACCTGGTGGGCGTCGACCGGCTCGCTCCAGCGCATCTTCTGCCATCCGTCCTTGCCGATCAGCACCACCCGGAACGCGTCTGCATCCACATGGTAGAGCTTGCGCAGGCTCGCCCCGTCCGAGGTTTTCGACTCCGGCGGCGGCAACCTGACCTGCCGGTCGCCGATGACGAAGACCGTCATAATGTCGCTGTCTTCGAGCTCCCCTTGGGCCCGCTGGATCTGATCGTATTCCTGCTGCAGCGGCTTGCTCTCCACGTCGGGCGCAAAGACGAAAAGCACGCGAGGCCTGGGCGGCTCATGCTCGACCTTGTCGGCGGCCGACGCGAGCGGACCGGCCAGCGCGGACACGAGAATTGCAGCAATCGACAGATAGCTTCGGTTCATGGGGGCCTCGGGGCTAAGGCGCGATCATTCCGTTGCGGAGATATGCCTCGTCATAGGCGAAGACGATATCAGGGTTCGGCGTCAAGAGCGTTTCATCCGCACCAGGGTAAGTCAATCGCGCGAGCATGTGACGTATCAGGTTGATGCGCGCCTGATCCTTGTCGTCGGCGCGAACGACGAACCAAGGTGAAATCATGTTGTGAGTCCGCGCGAGCATGGCGTTGCGCGCTTCACTGTATTCCTCCCACTTCTTCAGCGCTTGCGCGTCAATCGGACTCACCTTCCACTGCTTCAGCGGATCCTTTCCCCGGGCCTTGAGCCGCTTCTTTTGCTCGGCTTTGCTGATGTCGAGATAATATTTCACGAGCGTTATGCCGGAGCGAATCAGCATCTGCTCGAATTCGAGCACGCTCGACATGAACTCCTCATACTCGGCGTCGGTGGAAAAACCCATGACGCGCTCGACGCCGACGCGATTGTACCAGCTGCGATTGAACAGGACCAATTCCTCAGCGGCCGGGAGGTGCTCCACATAGCGCTGAAAGTACCATTCCGTGACCTCGCGGTCCGACGGCTTGGGCAGGGCGACCACCCGCGTCTCCCGTGGGCTCAGATGGGCCGTGATCCGCTTGACGGTGCCATCCTTGCCGGCGGCGTCGCGCCCTTCGAGAATCACTAGGATTCGTCGCCGTTCGGCGATGACGTCGCGCTGAAGCTTCACAAGCTCGATCTGGAGCTGATGAAGCAGGGATTTGTATTCTGCATGATCCAGCGGCGGAATCGGAGGCGGCGCGCCCCTCGACAGCACCCGCGCATCGCGATGTTTGTGCTTGTGCTTGGCCATACCCTACCTCGGCGCGGCCCCCTTCGGCCTGCCTTCCGAGAGTGCGTGGAAAGCGCCGCAAACTCCAGAGGAAACAACAGTGCGGATCAATTGTTGACGAGTTGCATCCTGCATGAGATGGATCGACCACCTCGAACCATCCTGTATGGGACGTTGTCGTGAGATGAGCACGATAGCCGAAGACTCGAGTCTGATCTTCTTCGCCGAAGGCGACGACGCCGCCGAGCTCCTCGATCTTCTGGAAGAGGAGGGAGAGGAGGCCGTCGTCGACCATATCGTCAACGGTAAGCTCGACGAGATTGATCCGGACGACACGCCCGAGCCCGAAGACGATGATGACGAGGAAGTGTTCGAGCACCATGACGGCTACGTGCTCGTCTACAATCCCAGGCTGGAGCGCCTCTGGCTCTACGAGCGCGACCTGGACGAAGATTTCTAGCCTCGCACCGGTTACGAACAGCCAGGATTCGCCGCCGAGCAGCAAGGCCGATATCGCGAGCACCGGCACGGTTATCGCGGTGCGGCATAGCTTTCCTGGACAAGCCGCGCCCTGACGTCGCGCGGCAGCGCTCGCCGCTCGACACCGATCCCAGTCGCCGCTGTGTTTGGCGAAATAGTTTCCATTGGATGAACGCTAGAGCGCATCCGATTAAGGCATCGCGAATGGCGGCTTCAGGGCGCGAGCAGCGCCAGGACCGGCTTGCGCCCCATATTCAGCAGCAGACATCCGAGCAGCGGGAACACGGCCGCGACGAGGGCTATCGAATAGCCGATCGCATTGTCGTAACCGAAGATATGATCGGTCGCGTTAGCGATGGCGCTCGGTCCGAAGGCCAAGCCGATGAAGGCAGCCGACATGATGTAGAGCGCCGATACTTTCCCGCGCATGCGCGCCGGCGTCACCATCTGGATCCCCGCTGCAATGGCGCCGATGATCGTGTTGGAAACGAAGCCGGTCGCCGCCACGAACACCAGCGACAGCCACGGCCATGGCGCCAGCCCCGTCCCGATGCCGCAGACGGCATTGCCGATCCCGAAAAAAATGCAGACGCGGAAATGACCGTCGAGGCGGCCCCGCGAGATCAGCCGGTCGGCCATCGTGCCGGAGGTGAGCGCACCCAAAATTCCGAGGATCAGCTGCGACAGACCCCAAAACCGGCCGGCTTCCGGAATCGTGAAGCCGTGGATTCGTTGCAGGAAGGCCGGGTACCAGAAGTTCGAGCCATAGCCGAACATGGCGATGAAGCCCATGCCGATGAACAGCGCCGTATAGATCCGCCAATTGGTCCACATATAGCCAAGCGTCGGACCCCAGCCTGCCTTGTCTTCCACCAGACTCGGCGCCCGCCCGCGGCGCGGCTCGCGGATGATGACCATGCTCAAAGCCGCGAGGATCAGGCCCGGAAGACCGATCGCAAGGAACACTACCTGCCACGGCTTGGTCATGCCGACCACGGGCAGATCGATCGGGCCCACGGCAACCATCGCGGCAATGACCGATCCGCCCACGAGCAGCGCCAATCCGGCGCCGATCTGGCTGCCCAGGCCGAACAGCGACAGCGCACGTCCGAGCTTCTCACGCGGGAACAGGTCGCCGACGAGCGAATAGGTCGCGGGCGACAAGGTCGCCTCGCCGATCCCGACGCCGACCCGAAACGCGAACAACCGCCAGAAGGACGTCGCGATTCCGCAGCCGGCGGTCATGATTGACCAGGCGGCGATACCCACCGCGATGATCGCACGCCGGCTCGAGCGGTCGACCAGCGAGCCCAGCGGCACGCTGGACAGGGAATAGAGCACCACGAAAGCCAACCCGCCGAGGTAGCTGTATTCGGAATCGGAAAGGTGCAGGTCGGCGCGGATCGGCTGGACGAGGAGGCTCAAGATCGTGCGGTCGATAAAGCTCGACGTATAAACGAGCATGAGGAACGCAACGACGAGCCACGGATAGAAGAGGCCTGGGTTTCGCGCGCCCGTTTGGATATCGGCGGCGACCGATATGATATCCGCTTCGGCCGGAATCGCCGCGTCCGTGGAAACCGTCATTTACCCCATTCCTCCCCGATCGGAGCGGCTCTTATCGGCCGTTCTTCGCTCGGTCACCTGTCAAACCGGCCCCTATCGGGCCGGGGGCGAGCCTAACGATGACCAGGGAGGCGGGGCAAGGAACTTCGTTCGGGCCGAACGACCGCATTCAGGCGGCCGAGGCCTGAGGCTCCGGAAGGCGGAAGCGCGTCAGCAACGTAGCTTCTTCGGCTTTGGCCTTGCGGATGCTTTCGAGCTTGATCGGACCGAAGCCGCGAATCCCGTCCGGAAGGCGAGCCAGCGCCACGGCCAGCGAATGGTTGTCGGGGGTGAGCCCCGCAATCAGAGTCTCGATGAGCGCCTCGTACTCGGCGATGAGGCGGCGCTCCATCCGCCGCTCCTCGGTCCGGCCGAACGGATCGAGCGCCGTTCCGCGCAGCCCCTTGACGCGCGCAAGAACCCGGAACAGCGCCATCGTCCAGCCCCCGAAGCGGCGCTTCTTCGGCCGCCCCGTCACCGGATCGGGCTTGGCCAGAAAGGGCGGCGCCAGATGGAATTCGAGCTTGAGGTCGCCCTCGAACTCCTTTTGCAGCGCGCGCTCGAAGCCGCCTTCGGTATAAAGTCGAGCGACCTCATACTCGTCCTTGTAGGCGAGAAGCTTGAAGTAATAGCGCGCGACGGCCTCGGTCAGGCTGGCGAAGCCGGGCGTGCGCCGGCTCTCCGCGTCGCGCACGCGCTCGACCAACGACCGGTACCGTTCGGCATAAGCGCGGTCTTGATAGCCGGTCAGGAATGCGACACGGCGCTGGACGATCTCATCGACGCTTTCCGGCGCCCGCTTCGGCTCGATCCCGGCTTCGCCCGCGACCAATGCGGGTTCCTGCGCCGCGAGGCGGCCCCACGCGAAGGCAAGCTTGTTCGCTTTGATCGACGCGCCATTGAGCTCGATCGCTTTCGAAATCGCCTCCGCCGAGACCGGGACCAGCCCTTTCTGCCAAGCGAAGCCCAAGAGCAGCATGTTGGCATAGATGGCATCGCCGAGGAGCCGAGTCGCGGCCGTGTGCGCATCGAAGGAGACCACCTCTCGCGCGGCCTGACCGAGCAACCGTCCTAGACCTTCGAGGTCGTAGGCTACGTCGCGGTCGCGGATCAGCTCCGAGGTGGGTCCGACATAGGCATTCATCACTGTCGTGCTGTGGTCGCGGCCGGCTGCACGGAGCGCTTCGGGGGTCGCCGCGACGATCGGGTCGGCGGCGAGCACCAGATCGGCCTTGGCCGTGCCGATCCGCGAGCCGTTGACGGGCTCGGCGCCGTCATTGATGCGGATATGCGAAAGGACGGCGCCGCCCTTCTGGGCCATGCCGGTCATGTCGAGCGAGGAAAAGCTGTTGCCGTCGACGTGAACCGCCATTCCCAGGATCGCAGCGAGGGCGGTGATGCCGGTGCCCCCGATGCCGGCGATCAGAATGTTGTAGGGCTCGGCACCAAGAGCGGGCGGCGTCGGCACCGGCAATGGGCGCGTCGTTGGATCGAGCTTCGCCGCGAGCGTCCGCGGCTTCGCGCCGTGAACGGTCACGAAACTCGGGCAGAAGCCTTGGATGCAGGAAAAATCCTTATTGCATGAGGATTGGTCGATGTGTCGCTTGCGGCCGAACGCGGTCTCCAGCGGCTCGACGGAGAGGCAGTTGGATTCCTTGTTGCAGTCGCCGCAGCCCTCGCAGACCGCCGAATTGATGAACACGCGTCGATCCGGATCTGGATAGGTGCCGCGCTTGCGGCGGCGGCGCTTCTCTGCCGCGCAGGTCTGGTCGTAGATGATCGCGCTGACGCCCCCGACCTCGCGCAGCCTCCTTTGCACGTCGTCCAGCCGGTCGCGATGCTCGACAGTGACCCCGGACGCGAACCCGGCGTCCGACGAATATTTGTCGGGTTCATCCGTGACGACGACGATCCGCGAAACACCTTCGTCGGCAAGCTGGCGCGTCAGCAGGGGCACGGTCAGCGGGCCGTCGACATGCTGGCCGCCGGTCATCGCGACCGCGTCGTTGAACAGAAGCTTGTAGGTGATGTTGGCCTTGGCCGCGACGGCGAAGCGAATCGCGAGCAAGCCCGAATGGTAATAGGTGCCGTCGCCGAGATTGGCGAAGATGTGCGGCGTGGTGACGAAAGGCGCCTCGCCGACCCAGGTCGCGCCTTCGGCGCCCATTTGGGTGAAAGTGTCGGTATTGCGGTCGGGCATTTGGCTGACCACGAGATAATGGCAGCCGATGCCGCCCGCGGCGCGGCTGCCCTCGGGCACGACCGTGGAGGTGTTGTGCGGACAGCCTGAGCAGAAATAGGGTCCGCGCTTGTTGGGCGCGACCAGCCTTACCAATTCCCGGTCGTTGAGCTCGAGCCGCGCCAGCCGGGCCTTGATCTGCTCCTCCGGAGCCGCCCCGCTGGGAAGGCAGCGGGCGATCGCGCGAGCGATCTCCGTTGTCGAGAGGTCACCGACCGCGGGCAGCAGCTTCTCGCCGGCCGGCGTGCGCTTGCCGAACATGGCCGGACGACGCGCCTCGGGCAGATCATAGAGAACGCGGCGGAGCTGCCCCTCGATCAGATCCCGCTTCTCCTCGACGACGAGGATGCGCTCGAGTCCGTGGGCGAACGCCAGCGCGCCGTTCGGCTCGATCGGGCCGGTGAGGCCCAGCTTGTAGAGCCGGATGCCATGCGCGCCCGGATCGTCGATACCCAGATCGTGCAGAGCCTGCAGCACATCGAGATAGGATTTGCCGGCAGTCATGATTCCGAGCCGCGCGGCGGGCGCGTCGGCGACGATCCGGTCGATCGGGTTGGCGCGCACGAAGGCCAGCGCGGCGGGGATTCGCTCTTCGCGCAGCCGCTGCTCCTTCTCCAGCGCCGAAAGTCCGAGGCGAATATTGAGGCCGCCCGGGGGCATGACGAAATCGGTGGGCAGACCGATCCTAGGCCACTCCGGGTGCAGATCGACGGTCGCCGTCGAATCCATCGTGTCAGCGAGCGCGATCAGCCCGACCCAGAGACCCGAGTAGCGCGACAGCGCCCAGCCATAGAGGCCGAATTCGAGCACCTCCTGCACGCTCGCGGGGTTGAGGACCGGGATCTCAACGTCGATCAGCGCATACTCGCTCTGACAGGGCAGGGTCGAGGATTTGGCGCCGTGATCGTCACCGGCGAGCAGCAGCACGCCGCCATGCTTGGACGTGCCGTCGGCGTTCGCATGACGGAAGGCGTCGCCCGAGCGGTCGACGCCCGGCCCTTTGCCGTACCACATGGCGAAGACGCCGTCGTAGCGCGCGTCGCCGTGCAGCCCGGCCTGTTGACTGCCCCAGACCGCGGTCGCCGCGAGATCCTCGTTGAGGCCCGGCTGGAAGACGATGTTCTCGGGCTCCAGGAACTTGCGAGCGGCCCAGAGCTGCTGGTCGAAGCCGCCCAGAGGCGAGCCGCGATAGCCCGAAATGAAGCCCGCGGTCTTGAGGCCGGCGGCACGATCGCGCGCCTTTTGCAGAAGCGGCAACCGTACCAAAGCCTGGATGCCGGTCATTACCACCCGCCCCGCGGTGGCGGTGTATTTGTCGTCCAGGCTGACGTCGCGAAGCGCCATCGTCGATCCTCCCTTGGCCCTCGTGACTAATATGGGGCCGAACCCGCGAAGATTCTCACCAAAAGAGCGCGCCTGACCCCGGCAATGTGAAATGTTATTCTGAAAATTCGGGAAATTTCGGGAATTCGAACCATGGAGCTGGACGAGACCGACAAGAAGTTGCTCGCCATTCTGCAGCGGGATTCGACAATTCCGGTCGGCGAGATCGCGGAGCGGGTCGGGCTGTCGCAATCGACCTGCTGGCGACGCATCAATCAGCTCGAGGAGGCCGGCGTGATCCGGGCCCGCGCGGCCCTTCTCGATCCCGAGGCGCTCGGGCTCGAGGTGGTGGTCTTCGCCAACGTGAAACTGTCGGCCCACGGACGCCGGTCGCTCAGCGAGTTCGAGGAGGCAATCTCTGTCTTTCCGGAGGTGACGGAGTGCTACACGATGAGCGGTGAGATCGATTTCCTGCTGCGGATCGTCGCCAAGGACATCGCCGCCTATGAGCGATTCCTGCGAACCGAGCTGTTGCAAATGCCCTCGGTCCAGGAGGTGCATTCCCACATCGCGCTCAGCCAGGTGAAGTACACGACCGAGTTGCCGCTCGCAGCCGTCTGACGTCAGTTTGACGCGTGGCGGCATCTTGAATGCTATACAGTCGTACAGATATTATACAAATGTATAGCAATCGCGCCGGGTGCTTGCTGTGCCCGGCGTCCGGCAGGAGGAGACGATCATGGCCGCAAAGGTGAGCCAAGCCGACTACGATTATTACAATGGCGCGATCAAGAAGATCCCGACCGAAAGCTCCGTTCTGATCTCCTCGTCGCCTTACCTCAATCACGCCGGGCTAAGGGCCTTGATCGCGCAGGAGATGCTGCGCCGGAACGGGCCCGACGTGCCGAACACCGCGTTCATTCCGGAGGTCGCGCAGATTTTTCACGAGCTCGAGGATCATGCCCTGATCCTGCGTCTGTTCGAGGAGGAGAAGAGGCGGCTGCCTGAATTCCGCCAATGGCTCGAGCGTCGCCAGCTCGCCGACTTCAAGGTCGAAGACGTGAAGGGCAGCGCGCCCGGCACGCTCGGCGCCGTGATCTATGATTTCCTCGCCAACAGCGGCTATCAGATCGACCACTTGTTCCAAGGCATGACGATCGAGACCGACTTCGACTTCTATCTGAAGCAGCGCACCTACACCCACGACATCGAGCATATGATCACCGGCTTCGAGACCGACCATGCCGGCGAGATCGCGCTGCTGGCCGCGAACGCGCGCGCGTTCTATCAATATTTCCGGCCGGAGCTCGCGGCCTTCTTCAATCGTGTCGGCGCCTACCTCAAGGCCAAGACGACGATGAAGAGCGCTCTTTTCTATCCCGAAAGCTTCAAGATCGAGCTCGACGCCGAGGATTTCGGCGCGCAGCAGGGTCGCAATTGGAAAATGCCGCTGATGCTCTTGCCCTATCGCGACATGCTCGACCGCCAAGTCTCCGACATTCGGGCCGAGTACGGCATCACGCCGACGCTGCCGTCGGGCACATGGAAATGGACCACGGCCGTAAGCGAGGATCCGCGCCGGCCGATCGCCCTGGCCGCCGAGTAGGCTCGCGCATACTGTCGGGAGGCGTGATGGCCGGACTTGATCCGGCCATACACGTAGAAACGCTGCTCTATTCGGCCGCCTGATCGACTGCTGCGTCGACCGCCGGGATGTAGACCTCGCCGCCCTTGGCGCGGAACTGCTCGGACATCTCGGCCATGCCCTTCTGCGCGTAATCCCGCACCTCCTGCGTGATCTTCATCGAGCAGAATTTGGGGCCGCACATCGAGCAGAAATGAGCGGTCTTGGCGCCGTCGGCCGGCAGCGTCTCGTCGTGGAAATGCTCGGCCGTATCTGGGTCGAGCGACAGGTTGAACTGGTCCTTCCAGCGGAAGTCGAAACGCGCGCGCGAGAGCGCGTCGTCGCGGACCTTGGCGGCCGGATGGCCCTTGGCGAGATCGGCGGCGTGCGCCGCAATCTTATAAGTAATGACGCCGGTCTTCACGTCGTCGCGGTCGGGCAGGCCCAAATGCTCCTTGGGCGTGACGTAGCAAAGCATCGCGGTGCCGAACCAGCCGATCATCGCGGCGCCGATGGCGCTCGTTATGTGGTCGTAGCCCGGCGCGATATCGGTGGTGAGCGGCCCCAGCGTGTAGAAGGGCGCCTCGTGACAGTGTTTGAGCTGTTCCTCCATGTTGGCCTTGATCTTGTGCATCGGCACATGACCCGGCCCCTCGATCATCACCTGGCAATCATGCGCCCACGCGATCTTGGTGAGCTCACCCAGCGTGCGGAGCTCGGCGAACTGCGCCTCGTCATTGGCGTCGGCGATCGAGCCGGGACGCAGCCCGTCGCCCAACGAGAAGCTGACGTCATAGGCCCGCATGATCTCGCAGATATCGGCGAAGCGGGTGTAGAGGAAGCTTTCCTCATGATGCGCGAGGCACCATTTGGCCATGATCGAGCCGCCGCGGCTCACGATTCCCGTGACGCGCCGGGCGGTCAGCGGGATGTAGGCGAGACGCACGCCGGCGTGGATGGTGAAGTAGTCCACGCCCTGCTCGCATTGCTCGATCAGCGTGTCGCGATAGATCTCCCAGCTAAGGTCCTCGGCCTTGCCGCCGACCTTCTCCAGCGCTTGATAGATCGGCACGGTTCCGATCGGAACCGGCGCATTTCGGATGATCCATTCGCGCGTCGTGTGAATGTTGCGACCAGTCGAAAGGTCCATAACAGTGTCGGCGCCCCAGCGGGTCGCCCACACCATCTTCTCGACTTCTTCGGCGATCGAGGAGGCGACCGCGGAATTGCCGATATTGGCGTTGATCTTGACCAGGAAGTTCCTACCGATCGCCATAGGCTCGGCTTCGGGATGGTTGATATTGGCGGGAATGATCGCGCGGCCCCGCGCGACCTCGTCGCGCACGAATTCCGGCGACACGTAATCCGGAATTTCGGCACCGAAGCCTTCGCCGTCGCGGACGACGTCCTTGCGGGCCGCGCGGCCGATATTCTCGCGAATCGCGACATACTCCATCTCGGGAGTCACGATGCCGGCGCGCGCATAGGCGAGCTGGGTCACCGCCTTGCCGCTCTTCGCGCGAAGCGGGCGCGCAGACGCGTTCGGAAAAGCCGCATGACCGCTTTGCTCGCCCCGGCGGAGCCCGTCATCGACCAGCTGAATGGGACGGCCCTCATAGTCCTCGACATCGCCGCGGGCCCGAATCCAGCCGTCGCGCAAACGCGGCAGGCCTTTCCTGATGTCGATCGCCGCCATCGGATCGGTATAGGGACCCGACGCGTCATAGACCCGAAGCGGCGGCTCGCCCGGGGAGGGGGTGAGCGCGATCTCGCGCATCGCCACGCGGATGTCGGGGTGCCGGCTGCCGGGCACGTGAATCTTGGTCGAGGCCGGAAGCGCTCCGGTCGAAACCGTAAAGTCCTCGAGCATATCCTTGGGCATCGTTCGCACCCCGCTTGCAAGGCCGGCCGGAGGAGCGACGGAGGGCTGGAATCGCGTCTTGCGATCTGGTCCCGTCCCTACGCCGGTACTGGCCGGATCAGGTTCGAAGGGTCCCCGCTCCACCGCCCGTCACGGAGCGGTCACAGCGGTATCTCAGCCCGTCGGTCGGGCTCCCCTGGGAGGGTTGATCGTCGGCCTCGTGAGAACGAGTGTCAAGGCGCAAGCGCGAATCGTCGATGCGGGAAGGGCGAAGGCAAGTATCGATTGGTCGCATCGAACGAAGTCGATAAGAGTTCGCGCACGTCAACGGCCACCAACCGGGAAAAATGCGATCGAGCTCGTTTCTGACGCCTACCGGCTGCGACGCAGCACCGACGTGATGCGTCTCGATTTGCTTCCGCGGCGACCGGGTTTGTCGTAGAAGAACGCCATTCCTTCGATGATCGGGCGGCGCTTGTTCGGGCCGCGGAACAAGAGGACTGGACATGGCGAAAGTCGAGTGTCGGGCCGTCATCATGGATTATGCCGGAGACGGCGAAAACACATACGGATTCGAAGCCGAAGATGATCTCTTCCAAAAGCCGGCCGACGAGATCGTCGAGGCCTTCATGCGGTACATCGACAGCCGGAAGGTTCTGAACGAGCCTGTACGCTATGAGCTTAACGCCGCGACGCGCTACCCGGATAGGCGGCTGGTCTCGGCCATGGGGACGTTGCTGCTGAAGGACGGCGCTAGGCTGCCCTTTATCGCGATGATCGGGCCGGCCTGAGGCCGATCCGCCTCACGGCACCACCGCGTCCTCGACGGCCTTGACGGCCGGGGCCGTCGGCTGATTGCGCAAATCCTGCTGATAGCCGCGCTCTCCCTGGCCGGGTGGCGCGGTCAATTGCCGGTCAGCCGCCGCGGCATCGACCGGCGAGTTGTTCGGCGACGGATCGAATTTCGCCTTGAGCCGTCGATACTCCGCCTCATGCGCCTGCATCTGGGCCCAATCGCTCAAAGGACCGAGCTTCGAATGGGTAATGATGATCTCTTCGCGCTCCGGCTCGTCGGCGGCCAGCCCGCGGACGAGCGGCACCGCGACGAACGACGCCATCAGCGCGATTGAGGTCAGAGTCCGGTGAGCCGGTCGCATTGTTCGTCTCCCTTGGACGACGCATCCCGTGCCGCCCGAATCATAAGCTAAGGCCACCGTGCGATTCTGCAAGCGCCGCTTATACGGTTCCACGGCGGCGAATATTCAGTCCAGCGCCGTGATCTACATCAATCCCATTGATTTGAGGCTCGCCGGCTCCCCGCGGCCCACGATGATGTGGTCGTGGACCGCGATCCCGAGCGCCCCCGCGGCCTTAACGATCTCCCGCGTCATGGCAATGTCGTCCTTGGAGGGGGTTGGATCGCCCGAGGGATGATTGTGGACGAGGATGATGGCCGTCGCGCCCAGCTCGAGCGAGCGCTTCACGATCTCGCGCGGATAGGCTGGAGCGTGGTCGACAGTGCCCCGCGCCTGGATCTCGTCGGCGATCAGGGCGTTCTTGCGGTCGAGGAAGAGCAACCGGAATTGCTCGACCGGCTCGTGGGACATCGCGCTTCTCAGATAGTCGAGAAGGCGCGACCAGGAGGAGATGACAGGCCGTTGCAGAGTCTCTTCCCGGCCGAGCCGCACGGCGGAGGCGTGGACCAGCTTGATCTCGGCTACGGCGCGTTCGGAGAGTCCAGCGGCAGAGAGCTCCGCCGGCTGCGCCGACAGCACGCGCCCGTAACTGCCGAAGCGCCGGATCAGAGCCTTGGCCAGCGGCTTGACGTCGATCCGCGGTATCGCGCCGAACAGGAGAAGCTCCAGAAGCTCGTAGTCGGGCAGCGCATCGCCGCCGCCTTTGAGGAACCGTGCTCGAAGCCTGGCCCGATGGCCGGCATGGCCAGGCTCCTCCGGCTCCGCGACGAGCCCGAACCCATCGAGCAAAGGGTCCGGCCCCGCCTCTATCATGCCGTCGGATAAGGCGGCTTGGTGAAGCCCTTGCTCGAGAGGGTGAAGATCTCGACGCCTGTCTCGGTGACGCCGATCGTATGCTCGAACTGTGCCGACAGAGACCGATCGCGCGTGACCGCGGTCCAACCGTCATCGAGCACCTTCACCTCGTGCCGCCCGACATTCACCATCGGCTCGACCGTGAAGATCATGCCCTGCTGCAGGACCATCCCCTCGCCCGGCAGGCCGTAATGGAGCACCGACGGCGCCTCGTGAAAGATCCGGCCGGTGCCATGGCCGCAGAAATCCCGCACGACCGAGAAGCGGTGGCCTTCGACGAAGCTTTGAATCGCATAGCCGATGTCGCCCAGAGTCGTGCCCGGCTTGATCACCGCGATGCCGCGCATCAGAGCTTCGTAGGTCACATCGACCAGCTTGCGGGCCCTCAGCGGCACCTTGTCGCCCACGAGATACATCCGGCTCGAATCGCCGTGCCAGCCATCGAGGATCGGCGTGACGTCGATATTGAGGATGTCGCCGTCGATCAGCCGGCGCTCGCCCGGGATGCCATGGCAAACCACATGATTGATCGAGATGCAGACCGACCGCGGAAAGCCCTTGTACCCCAAGGGCGCCGGGATACCGCCATGATCACGCGTGAATTGCTCGCACAGCCTGTCGAGCTCGAGGGTCGTCACCCCCGGCTGGACATAAGGGGTGATGAAGTCGAGCGTATCGGCCGCCAGCCGCCCGGCCGCGCGCATGGCGGCGAAGTCGGCCGGGCCGTGGATGGTGACCGACGGGTCGTGGGCGGGTTCGCGTTGAGCGGATTGACGATTCATGTTCGTAACTCGATTGCGCCTTGAGCATCCGTCAATCGACGTGCCGGATCAAGAAGTGGCTCCTCCGACGAACTTCGGCAAGAATGGCCGGCCGACATCGACAAGGGAACGTGGCCGGCAGGGAAAGAATATGACGTTAACGGAAGAGCGAGATCCCGCGCCTACGGCGGCGATCCTGATCATCGGCAACGAAATCCTGTCCGGTCGCACCCAGGACGCCAATCTCGGCTGGCTGGCCGGCCGCCTCGTCGAGCTCGGGATCAGGGTCAAGGAGGCCCGCGTCATCCCGGACATCGAGGCGGAGATCATCGCCGCCGTCCAGGCGCTGTCTGCACGTTACAGCTATGTATTCACGACCGGCGGCATCGGCCCCACCCACGACGACATCACCGCGGAGGCCGTCGCCAAGGCTTTCGCGGTGCCTCTGATCGACGACGTCGAGGCGGCCGGGCGCCTGACGCGCCATTACGGCGCCGACAAGCTGACTCCGGCACGGCTCCGGATGGCCCGAATTCCCGAGGGCGCCACTTTGATCGACAATATCGTCTCGGCGGCACCCGGCTTCAGGATCGGCAACGTGTTCGTGATGGCGGGCGTGCCCGCGATCATGCGGGCCATGTTCGACTGGCTGGCGCCGTCGCTTGCAGGCGGCGCACGGATGCTGGACCGCACGATATCCTGCGCGCTCGGGGAAAGCATGTTGGCCGAGCCGCTCTCGGCGATCCAGGGCCGCCATCCGGAAATCGAAATCGGCAGCTATCCCTATTTCCAGGCCGGTAGATTTGGCGTCAGCCTGGTTGCGCGCGGCACCGACGAAGCGGCCCTGGCCGCGGTCGCCGAGGAGATCGCCCAGATGATCCGCAGGCTGGGCGGCGACCCGATGGAGACTTGAGAATTATGACCTCCGACGAGGAGACCGGCGGCTCGCCGCCTTGCCTTGCCTGCGAGATGGACGAGGCCTATGCCGGATATCTGCCGCCGGACGAGCTCGCGACGGCGCTCACACGCCTCATGCGACTGGCCGATCTTGCGCCCGACGCCGTCCGGGCGCGGTGGCGCGCCGTTCTGCAGCCGGCGCTCGCGCGCTTGCCCCAGCCGGTCGGTCCGGCGGCGACCGCGATCAGCCCGGCTGATGTCGACCTTGTCGAAGCCGCCCGCAAGCTTCTGCCGCGGATCGCCGACGACCGGCTTCATGCGACGCTCAAGGCGCTCGTCCAGCCGTGATGTCGCCCAGTTATTCGGCGATCTGCGGCATATGGACGATGCGGCGCCGGCTATAGCCGAAATAGACGGCGAGCCCGATCACGATCCAGATGATCAACCGGTACCAGGTGGCCTGATCGAGCGACAGCATCATCGCGAGGCAGACGATGATCCCGAGAATCGGGACAAAAGGCACAAGGGGCACGCGATAGGGCCGTGGCAGGTCGGGCCGCGTCCGCCTGAGCACCATCACCCCGATGCAAACGATCACGAAGGCGAGCAACGTCCCGATCGAGGTCATATGGCCCAACGTCGAGATCGGCAGAAAGCCGGAGAATAGGCTGACGAAGATCATCAGCGTGAGGTTGGATTTCCACGGCGTACGCCATTTGGGATGAATGTCGCCGAAAAAGGACGGCAGCAGCCCGTCGGCCGCCATGGCCCGGAACACGCGCGATTGGCCGAGAAGCATCACCAGCATGACCGAGGTGAAGCCGCCGATGATGCCGACCTTGACCAGAACCTGCAGCACCGGGAAGGGCGTGAGATTGATCGCCGTCGCGACCGGATGCGCATCGCCCTGCATGTCCCTGTAGTACACCATGCCCGTCAGCACCAGGGCGAAGGCGATGTAGAGGACCGTGCAGACGAGCAAGGAGCCCAGGATGCCGATCGGCATGTCGCGCTGCGGATGCTTCGCCTCCTGCGACGCGGTCGAGACCGCGTCGAAGCCGATATAGGCGAAGAAGATCACGCCGGCGGCGCGGAAGATCCCGCTCACCCCGAATTCACCGAAGGTACCGGTATTCGGCGGTATGAAGGGAGTGTAGTTGGCGGGCCTGATGTAGAAGACCCCCACAGCGACCACCGCGACGACGATCGAGACTTTCACGATCACGATCACGGTGTTGACCCAAGCGGATTCGGAGATCCCGCGCATCAGCACGAGAGAGACCGCGATGATGATAAGGATCGCCCCCAAATCCAAGGAAACGGGAACAGGCGACGCGCCCCCGAAAGCAATCGACCCCAATGGAATCTTCGCCGGCAGCGCGACGCCAAAACTGTTGAAGAGATCGACGACGTAGCTCGACCAGCTCACCGATACGGTCGCGGCGCCCAGCGCATATTCGAGGACGAGGCTCCACCCGATGATCCAGGCGACCAGCTCGCCCAAGGTTGCGTGCGCATAGGTATAGGCGCTACCCGACACCGGGATCATCGCCGCAAGTTCGCTGTAGCACATGCCAGCAAGGCCGCAACCGACCGCGGCGATCAGGAAGGAGAGCACGATGGCGGGCCCGGCATTCTCAGCAGCCGCGATGCCGGTCAGCGAGAAAAGGCCGGCGCCGATGATGGCGCCGATGCCGAGGCCGACGAGATTCCAAGGGCCCAGCGCCCGCTTGAGCTTATGCTCCCCCGCCTCGCTCGTATCGATGATCTGTTCGAAGGTTTTGACGGACAGCAGCGATTTGCGTGTCGATCCTGGTGGCTGCATTGTTATCCGGCTTGTATGGCGGCGATCCGGAACCTTCGGCGAGCGGAGGCCAAATGGCAAGCGCCGCGCCCGTGTCGTCAAGGCCCTGGTCACTCTCGAAACGCGATGCTAAGCACGCGCTCCGCCGACGGCAGACGCCCTGTTGAAAAGGATAGTTGCGATGTCAGAGCCCGTTATCATGACGATCGATTCGGCGCGGCTGAGCGCCATCCTCCAAGGGATGGGCTTTCGCGCCGAGCCTTTCGAGGACAACAACGGCTCACCCTGCATCCGCAGCGCGACCAGCGGCGTCGCCTTCACGATTCGGCTCGGCAACCGGGCCCAGCCGCCGGCCGAGGGTTACGCCGATTTCAGTTATATCGCGATCGTGAAGATCGCGGAGGGCCCCTTTTCCCTCGAGCGGGTGAATGAATGGAATCTACAGCGCCGTTTCTGCAGACTTCATCGCCGCGATGATTTCCTCGTGCTGGATCTGGACGTGATTGTCGCGGGCGGCGTGACCGAGAGCTATGTGCGCGGCACTTTGGCGCTCTGGGACCGGATCGTTCAGGATCTTGTGCTGTTTCTGCGCGGCCAGACTATGGCCGAGGCAAGCCAAGCCTCGTAGGTGCCGTTGCCGATCGGCCGACGGAAGAAAGCCCATTAAGGCCCTGCTTACGTTTGTAAATTCGTAACATTAACGAATTGTCGAGAGATCCGGCGCGACAAGATCACATCCGGATCTGTCGGCTTGCGACGGCATTCGGCAAGTGCCGGGACACAATCGACGTGCAATCAAGCTCAGCACTGCATGGACGCCACCAGCCGGGCGGACGGCCGCGTCTGCGGTCGTCGATCATCATTGTCGCGACCATCGCGCTGATCGTTTGCGCCCGGCCGGTTGCGGCCATGGCGGAAATTTCGGTCGATGACCTGCAGGCGGTCGCGCGATCTTTGGGCTTTCTCGACACCTTGCCCAAGGATGGGACGATTACAGTCGGTGTTGTCCATACGGCCGATGCGAGCCAGGCGGCAGCCCGGACCGTCGACAGGCTGAACGCGATCCCCGGCCCGAATTCGGCGACCTTCAAGGCGCAGAGCATCGCCGTCGACGGTCTCGCGGGCAATCAGGACCGGCTCGATGCGCTGCTGTTGGAAGAGGGGGCCTGTGCCGACCCTGCGACCGCCCTGGCGGTCACCGAAATGGTCCGCAGACGGCATATCGTCAGCATCTCGACCAGCCCCGCTTGCCTCCAGTCCAAGTGCTGCGTGCTCATGGTGCACACGGACCGGAAGGTCGAGATCGTGCTGAACACGGAGCTCGCCGACGCGGCCGGCGCCCGTTTTTCATCGGTTTTTGCAATGATGGTG
Organism: Alphaproteobacteria bacterium; assembly: GCA_035293565.1. Classification (GTDB taxonomy): domain Bacteria; phylum Pseudomonadota; class Alphaproteobacteria; order BOG-932; family Roseiterribacteraceae; genus DATGMP01. The sequence continues at coordinate 23,107 of DATGMP010000030.1, forward strand.
AAGCGGAGATGAACGCAAGCCGCTTCATTGTCGCGACCGCGCTTGCGGCCGGTTTCGCCTCCGCCTCGCGGGCGCAGACGGTCGATTACGGCGCGCTCGAGAAACTTTTCGCCGAGCCGGTGACCACCAGCGCCACCGGCTCTCCCCAGCGCGCGTCCGACGCGCCGGCGGACATGGAGATCGTAACGGCCGACGACATCCGGCGTTCCGGCGCGATCGACATTCCGGGCGTGCTCCGACACGTGGCCGGGGTCGACGTGCTCCAGTGGACCAACGACACGGCGGATGTGGGCGTCGGCGGCTACAACCAGCCCTTCTCCTCGCGTCTTCTCGTCCTGATCGACGGCAGACAGGTCTATGCCGATTTCTACGGATTCACGCCTTGGAGCACGCTCCCGGTCGAGCTCGACGCCATCCGGCAGATCGAAATCGTCAAGGGGCCGAACAGCGCGCTTTTCGGCTTCAACGCCGTCGGCGGGGTGATCAACATCATCACTTCGAGTCCGCTCTATGACGACGTAAATGTGGCGACGCTTCGCGCCGGCACCCAGGGCTTGGCCGAGGCCTCGGTCGTCTCGACCTATAAATTCGACGATCGCGCCGCCATCCGGATCGAGGCCGGCGGGCGGTCGAACAATGAGTTCCAGACCGATTCGAGTCCGGCGGCCGAGCCCAACCGGCACGGCAACGACCGTGGCGAGGTCGACGTCAACGGCCTACTCCAGCTAACCGACGATGTGCAGCTCGGACTCGAGATCAGCCATACGCGGAGCGACGTGACCGAACTCATTCCGACGGTCTATTCGCTTGCCTTCAGCCATTACCGGACTGATTCCGTCAAGGCGCAGTTGACCGCCGACACGAGCCTCGGCCTCGTGCAAGCCACGGCCTACGGCAACTGGTTCCATTGGAACGGCGGCCCGATCGGCGGCACGGCATCCCTCGGGGTTCCCGGAGAGATCATGGGCGAGACCTCGCCGATCGAAGCCAACAACAGCGTGGCCGTTGCTTCCGCCCAGGATCTGGTGAAGCTCGGCAGCGATCACACGCTCCGCCTGTCCGCCGAATATCGCCGCACCTCGGTCGGCACGACGCCTGTCGAGGGCGGCAAAGTGAGCTACACCGTCGTCTCGGGCGCCGGCATGTGGGAGTGGAAGATCCTGCCCGCGCTCTCGCTCACCAATGCCCTGCGACTCGATTACCTCGATCTATCGCGCTCCGGCGCCCTGGCGCCGTTCGTGCCCTTCGCCAACCCGTTGTGGGACCGCAGCATCACGGAGCCGAGCTACAATAGCGGCCTGGTATGGCAACCAACCGAGCTCGACACGCTACGGGCGACCGCAAGCCGTGGCGTCCAACTGCCGAATGTCGAGGATCTAGGGGGGCTGCAGGATACGATCACCAGTGCGGCGCTACCCATTGCGCTCACGGGAATTCCCAGTCTGGCCCCCACGATCGTCAACAATTACGAGGTGGGTTGGGACCGCCAGCTCTCGGGCTTCGACGCCTTGCTGCGCATCAGCGCCTTCATCCAAAGCACGCATGGCCTGGTCTCGAATATCGGCTCCTTCTCACTCCTGCCGAACGTCTTTCTCATAACCCCCGCGGCACTCGGCCATTCGAATGCGGAAGGGCTGGAGCTCGAGATCAAAGGCCGGTTTGGCCAGGGCTGGAGGTGGGGCCTCAGCTACACGCCCGAAATCATCACGGATCATTTGGCGCTGAACCCGATCAATCGCTTGTTCGTGATCGATTTCCAGCACACGATGCCGACCCACGTCGTCAATGCCGATCTCGGCTGGAGCGGCGGCCGCTGGGAGATCGACGGCTATCTCCGTTACGAATCGGCCTTCTACGGATTGGAGCCGGAGGGCATGTTCCCGACTCTGACGCGCATCGATGATTACGTCTCGATCGACGGCCGCATCGCCTACAGCCTCACCGACTGGGCGACGCTTGCGCTATCGGCCCAAAATCTGGGCCAGTCGTCGCAAACGCAGACCGCCGCGCCTCCGGTGGAGCGCCGCGTCATCGGCAGTTTCACGGCCAGGTTCTGATCCATGGATCTTTTCTGGCAGATAACGATCGTCGAGTTTCTGCTGAACGTGGCCGTCTTCGCCGCCGCGATCATCGGCTACGGACCGGTCTACGCGCTCGCGGCCAAAGTCCCGTGCCACTCCTCGGCCGCCAAAGATTCGGCCGTGGGATTGCTGTTCGGGGTTGCCACCGGCGCGGCGCTTCTGCTGCCGGTGCATTTCGAGGGCGGATCGGCGGTGGGCTCCCAGACCTTGCTGCTGGTGCTGGCCGGCCCCCTTGGCGGCACGCCCGCGGCCCTCTGGGCCCTTGGCGTAACGCTGCTGGCCGAGTTCTTTCCGCTGCGAGGCGGCGCTCAGCTGGATGATGTCGCGCTCGCCTCCTCGATCGTCTCAACCGCCGTCGGCCTCGGGCTTCATGTCTTCCTGGTCCGTCGTCCCGCCGAGGCGAAGCGGCGATTGGCCTACAAGCACCTCCCCGTCCTGGGCGCGATGGCCGCTCTCGGCGGGCTGGCGGAGATCGCGCGATCGCAAGGAATGGCCGCGCTCCAGGCATCAATTCTGCCTGCCTTGGCGTCGAGCATCATGGGATCGGTCGTTCTGGGCACGCTGATCCTGCACGAAAAGCGCCGGCACGAGGCCGAAATCGCCCTCCGCGAGAGCCAGACGCGCCTGCTCAAACAGGCCGACGAGCTGGCGGCGGCCCGCGATGCCGCCGAGGCGGCCAGCGCCGCCAAGGGCGAGTTCC
>DATGMP010000031.1:0-76528 GCA_035293565.1 Alphaproteobacteria bacterium
GACCAGTCGATCGCGCTCAATTTCAGCGCGGATCTCGATGATTTCAGCGGTTCGATGAAGACGCTGACCGTTCATCGCGACCGAGCGTTCCAGCTTTTCTCGCTGGCGCTCACGAAGCCGCGCTTCGACGCCGACGATGTCGAGCGCGACCGCAACGCGATGATCACCAGTGTCGAAACCGATCTCGGCAACCCAAACTGGGTCGCTCGGCGCAAGCTGGCCGAAACGATTTTCGCCGGGCACCCTTACGCCAGACCGTCGACCGGAACGGTCCAAAGCCTTCGCGCCATCACCGTCGCCGATATGCGGCGATACATCAAAGATCGCTTCGGCCGCGACCAGCTGCTCGTCACGGCGGCCGGTGACATCACACCTGAGGAGCTGGGGCCGCTGCTCGACCGTACGTTCGGCGCGCTACCGGCGAAGGCGACGCCCTTCACTATTCCGGAGATACCGGCCAAAGGGGCGGGGCAAACGATTATCATTCAGCGCGGCATACCGCAGACGATCATTTCGATGGCCAAGAACGGTATCAAGCGGAACGATCCCGACTGGTATACCGGGCAGATCCTCAACTATGCGCTGGGCGGTGGCGGTTTCAACTCCCGCCTGATGGAGGATGTACGCGGCGCGGGGACGAAGCGAAGCCTCTCTTACGGCGTCTTCAGCGCCTTCAGCGCATACCGCCATGCCGGGATCATCCAGGCCGGCGGCGCCACGCGAAATGCAACGGCGGGCGAGACGGTCGGCGTTATAAAAGGCGAATTCGGCCATATGCAGAAGGACGGGATCACGCCCGCCGAGATGAACGATGCCAAGATCTACCTGACGGGCTCGCTGCCCTTGACGCTGACGTCGACTGATCGAATCGCAGCGCTGCTGATGCAGCTTCGCGTCGAGGATCTGGGCATTGACTATCTGGACCGCAGGGACGGCCTGATCGACGGCGTCACTTTGGAGCACGCCAACGAAGTCGCCCACCGCCTTTTGGACCCCGCGGCGCTGACAACGGTGCTCGTCGGACAGCCGGAAGGAATCGAGAAGGCCTCCGTCCCCGCGGGCGGCGGCACCGCATCGCCAACCAAAAAGGCCCAGCGCTGATCGGCTCCGGCCCTCTGGGAATTTCCTGCGTCGGGCTTTAATGGTCGATTCCCCGGTTTTGAGGCGGGGACCGCCGCATCCTTCGTCAGAAGTCATGCGCTGGTCCCGCGATTTGGGCGTTCCGCTTTTGCCGCTGGGCGAGTATTTCCGTGCGACGCGAACAACTTTGAAGTAAATCTAAAATTAGTTGAAATCTATTGATAATCTATACTTGTCACATCGCTGGCCTATAATTGTCACAAGTTACATAAAATTCGATTTTAATCGTTTTAACCAATCAGTATTTCTTAAGGAACGGCAGGTAAATTGCCCTCGGTTTTTGGAAAACATGAGGGGGCCAACTTGCTTTTCGATTCTTGGTTTGGGTCAATTCACGACCAGGTCTCGTCGATCGCGTCGCAGATTCAGCACGCGTTGGCCGGCGACCAATATACGATCGGCGATTTAGGTCTCGCGAAAGTGACCGGGCCGCAGAACGATGGGCATAGCGCGACGCATGGCGGTCACACCACGTCGCCTCCGCCTCCGCCACCTCCGCCGACTGCCTCTCCGCCTCCGCCGCCCCCGCCGCCCCCGCCCGCCGGTACCGTGGTCGGCGCTCCGGGTGGCTTCCAGATCGATCTGATCTGGGATTCGTCGGTCGCCAGCGCGCCCGCGGGTTTCAAGACTGCCGTTACGGCCGCGGCGCAGTACCTGACTTCGCTCTTCACCAACAGCGAGACCATCAACATCGATGTCGGCTATGGCGAGGTCATGGGGCAGACCATGAGCTCGGGAGATCTCGGTCAGAGCCAGAGCTACGGCTACCTGTCGAGCTATGCTGTGGTCGCGGCTGCGCTAGCGCACGACAATTATCCCGTAGTCGCTGCCGCCAACGCACCGGGCGGAGCGCAGTTTTTCCTTACCAGCGCCGAGGCGAAGACGTTCGGGATTATTTCGCCGACTTCCAGCGGCGTCGACGGTTTCATCGGGCTCAGCAGCAGCTATGCGATGGATTACTCGGCGAGCGGCCCGGCTGCCGGCTCAAGCTCGTACAGCGCCGTCGGCGTGGCAGAGCACGAGCTCAGCGAAGTGCTGGGCCGCATCGGCCTGGAGGGCCGGACGGTCAACGGCGCGGCGACCTACACGCCGATCGACCTGTTCAACTACGCCAGCGCCGGTCATCTCGAGTTGTCGGGCAATGGCGGCTACTTCTCGGTCAATGGCGGTGCAACCGGACTCGGGACCTACAACAACGCCAACAATGGCGGCGATGTGTCCGATTGGGGTGGAGGAGCGCCGGTCGCCAACGATGCCTTCAGCGCCTTTATGGGAGCGGGCGCCGCGCGGGTATCGTCCGCGGACGTCCAGGAACTCGCTGCGATCGGTTACAAGCTGTCATCGACCGGCCTCGCCGCGGCTTAAAAATATCCTTCTGAAGTACTTGGACTGCCGCCGCGACGATAATTCGTCGTGGCGGTTTTCTCCTATAATCGATCAGAACAAATGGGTTGTATTAACGGACATATATTGCTCGATAAGAGCGTGTTGACGTGATTGTTCACCTGATTTATAGCGCTTGTTCGGATGCGAGCGGTTAATGATTAATTATAGTTAAAATAATATATTTGCGTTCGATTCGAAAACGATATTTGGACCGATACAGGAGGGACGCATGCTGTTCGACACTTGGTTCGAATCCCATCTCGGCGGTGGTTTCGGAAACGGTTCCGACACCGGACACAACGGCTCGCACGAGCCCGCTTCGACGGTTGGTCAGGAATATCTGCTCAGCGATTCCGGAGCGTTATCGGCCGTCAAGGGGCCGACGATTTCGGCGCATGGCGGTTACCACCCTCCATCGCCTTCAGCCGTGCCGGGGACGCCGACGTCTCCGCCGCCACCGCCTCCACCGCCACCCCCGGCCGGAACATTGGTCGGCGCCGCCGGCGGCCTTCAGATAGACCTGATCTGGGACTCGTCGGTGGCGAGCGCTCCCGCGGGCTTCCAACAGGCGATCATCACGGCCGCTCAATATTTGGCGTCACTCTCATCGACTGCCGCTGTGCTCAATATCCAAGTGGGCTACGGCGAAGTCGGTGGCACGGCCATGAGCTCCGGGGCTTTGGGCGAGAGCGAGAGCTACGGCTATCTCACGGGCTACGCGACGGTCGTGAACGCGCTTGCGCACGATAATTATCCGGTGGCCGCGGCGTCGAATGCGCCGACGGGCGCGCAATTCTTCGTGACCTCCGCCGAGGCCAAGGCCATGGGGTTGGCGTCCGCGACCGCGTCGTCGGTCGACGGTTTCATCGGGCTCAGCAGCTCGTATCCGTTGGATTATTCCACGAGCGGGTCGCCCGCAGGCTCGACCTCCTACAGCGCAGTCGGTGTCGCCGAACATGAGCTGAGTGAAGTAATGGGCCGTATCGGCATGGAGGGTCGGATCTTCAACGGCGCGCCGACCTACACGCCGCTCGACCTGTTCAACTACGCGAGCGCCGGTCACCTCGAGCTTTCGGGCGGCGGTGGATATTTCTCGGTGAGTGGCGGCAGCACGGCGCTCGGGACTTACAACAATAGCGCCGCCAATGGCGGCGATATTGCCGATTGGGCATCGGGCCACGGTCCTGTCGCGAACGACGCGTTCAATGCCTACACGTCGCCGGGACCGACGACCGTGTCGTCGGCCGATGTCCAGGAGATCGCCGCGCTCGGCTATAAGCTGACCGCGACCGGCTCATCGCTGGCCTAGTCCGGGTAAGCTCCATGGTTACCTATTCGTTGTCGCGAGGGGGTGACCCTTCGCGGCAACGGATAGTTGCAACATGCCCGGGCATCTCCAGCGCGGGTTTACAGCAAATTCATTTCTAACACGCACAGTCTCGGGGCACATGAGACTGTGGGGACGGCCTTGGGCGCTCGCGAAGCGTCACCGCGATTTGCGTTGAGCACTGCTTTTTTCGACGCATCCGGTCGACTTTTGGAATGGGATTCCGGCTTTGCTGCGGAGTTCGCGGTTGCACGCGATCTGATCGTGCAGGGAGCCGATTTTCGTGACATATTGCGCGCCGTCTACGAGCGCGCTTTCGGTGTTCGCATTCTTGTGGCCAACGGTGCAAGCGCCGTGGTCGGGTTCGAGGAGCAGCTCGAGGCCAGGCTCGCGCAATTCGGCCGGCTCTTCTCGTTCGAATATGTCGCGCGGTCCGGCGAACTCATCCAGGTTCACGAATATCCGACCCCGGCGGGCGGCGTCTTCCGCGCGGCGAAGGGAATAACGGCACGAGAGCGTCCATCATACGCGGTGGTGCCGAGAGAGTGCGATCAATGGGTTGCCGCGCGCGAGGTTCCGTTCTGGTTTCGGCGCGACGCAAACGGTCATTTCGCTTTTGCGCCCGCGTCGGCGGAGCTCTGCCGTTTCTATGATGTGCCGCTGGATTTCGGCGCCGGCGACCCCCTTGCATTCTATTCCCTGGTCGAGGAGACGCCGGATGAGCGCGCCCGCACTGCGGCCGCCGTGTTGGAATCCGCAGAGACGCTCGGACCTTTCTCCGTCAATGTGCGGACGCGCGGCCCCGGCGGGCGGCTGAAATTCGTCCGCGCGACCTTTGCGCCCAGCCGCGAGAACGACGGCTCGATTATATGGAAGGGCCTGCTCCGGGACATTACGAAGGAAAGGCAGGCGGAAGACGAGCTGGAGCTCCTAAGGTCGGCGGTCGTTCATTCGGGCGACGGCATCATGATCTTCGAAACCGTGCCGCCGAAATCCGAGGGTGAACAGCCCAAGGCATTCATCCTCTATATCAATCGCGCTTTCGAGGAGCTTTGCGGCTACAAGGACGACGAGATCGTCGGCAAGACGTGCGACGATTTCAGCTTCCTCTACGAGGAGAGCGATCTCGGAGAGCGCGTCGCCGCTCTTCTCGCAGCCGGAGATTCCAGAAGCTTCGAATTTGAGATGTATGGCGCCGCAGGTCGCTCGTTCTGGGTCGAGGGTCGAGTCGTCATCTTGCAGCGCGACCCCGACGAGACGTTTCGGTGGGCTTTGGTCGTCCGCGATATCGCCGAGCGCAGGCGCGTCCATGCGGAGCTCGTCAAGGCCAAGGACAGGGCGGAAGCAGCCAATCTCGCCAAGTCGCAATTCCTCGCCAATATGAGCCATGAACTCCGCACGCCGCTCAACGCGATCATCGGCTTTTCGGAGGTGATCAAGGACGAGCTGATCGGACCGAGCGGCAACGCGCGGTATCGCGAATATGCGAACGACATCCACCATTCCGGCCGGCATCTGCTCGCGATCATCGAAGACGTGCTCGAGATGTCCAAGATCGAGGCCGATCGCCTGGAGCTCAGGGAAAGCGATGTCGACTTTACGGCCGTCGTCGAGGCCGCGCTCAAGCTGGTGCGTCAGCAGGCGATGGAGTTCGGCGTCAAGCTGGCGTCCGAACTGCCGAGCGGGCTGCCGCTCATCCGAGCCGACACGTTGAGGCTCAAGCAAATCCTGCTCAACCTGCTGTCCAACGCGATCAAATTCTGTAAAGCGGGCGCGCGCGTGGGCGTCGGTGCGGAGGTCCTGGCGGACGGGAGCTTCTGCGCCTGGGTCCAGGACACTGGAATCGGGATGACCGCGCAGGAGCTCGCAATTGCACTGGAGCCCTTCCGGCAAGTTGCGAACGAGTTGACCCGCAATCATGGCGGCACCGGCCTTGGCCTGCCGCTCGCCAATCGCCTAATAGCGCTTCACGGAGGGCGGCTGGAGCTCGAGAGCGAGCCCCGTGTCGGCACGATCGCCCGCATCGTCCTTCCGCCAAATCGCGTGCTGCCCGCCGCCTCAGCCGGCGATGCAGCGGTCGACGAACAATCACCCACGCGTCGCATATCTCTCGGTTGAGGCAGCCAATAGACATCGTCTGCCGATGAAATCTGTAAAATGTTGCTCAAGAATAAAAAAATGGAGTACTTTTAACGGACGGGCGTTCAGTTCCCTGCGCGATGATCGCGATGTTTTTTCGGCGCACGTTGAGAAACTGCGAAAATGGCCGACGTTGCACATCGACCTGGGGGAGTTTGGCCGCGTTCTGCGGGCCGAATCTGCTTATCGGCGGGAGCTTGGTTGCCGGTTCTAGATCGGCTTTCCGCCCGGGATTCCGAGTCCGCTGTGTCCCTCACCTTCGATGACGGGCCGTCGGTAACAACCGATGCGTTATTGGACATGCTGGCGTCGCACGGTGCAATAGCGACTTTTTTTATTTTGGGACAACGAATTGAGGCGAATCCAGGCGCCATCGAGCAGATGGTGGCACGCGGACATACTATCTACGCGCACGGATACACACATCGTCGATTTACTCAACTGGCATTTGGCGAAATCGTGCGAGAACTGGAGGAGACCGAGCGTCTTTTGTCCCGTTTCCGGCCGACCCCATCGCCTTATCTCGTGCGTTTGCCGCATGGCAGCGGGAGCGATCATCCGCGCATCCACCGCGCGCTTCGCAAATGGAATCCCGATTGCCAGATCGCGCGTTGGACGATCTCGACTCAGGACTATGAGCTCGGCGGTTTCCCGGACGCCGCCGCCGCCGATCGAGAGATCGATCGGCGTGTGCTTCAGCTGGTCGACAACCAGTGGATCGCACGAAGCATCATCTTGTTGCATGAGGATCCGTTCGGCATCACCGAAGCATCGGCTGCGAGCCGCTCTCTGAAGATGGCGACCAAGGTCGTCCAAGGGTTGGCGTCGCGCGGCTACGAGATGGTCGCGCTCAAGCCGGTACAGCGGCAGGCGATCCTCTCTCGCTTCGCTCGCGAGCATCGGGACGAGCTCCAGTTGGGGTATGTTTAGAATGAGGAGCTCATTCCAATGTGCTGCTGGGCCGGCGCCGATGGTCAGCGTCATCATCCCGACCTACAATCGCGCACGTTATGTCACGAGAGCGGTGGAAAGCGCGATAGCACAAGACGGCGCGCCGGAAATCATCGTGGTGGATGACGGCTCAACCGACGATACGAAGACTGCGCTCGCCCGATTCGAAGGTCGCATCGTTTATGTCGAGCAAGCTCGCAGCGGCGTCGTCGCGGCCCGCAATCTCGGCCTGGCGCTCGCGCGGGGACCATTCATCGCGTTTCTCGACTCCGACGATTTTTGGTTTCCTGGGAAATTGAAACTCCAGCTGGAATGCTTCGCCGTTCGCCCCGACATGGTGCTCAATTGCACGAATTCGATTTCGGTCGATGATGAGGGGCGCCTTCTCAGCGACAATTTCCTCAGCAGCTATCCTGGGTACGTTCACCTGGCTGCGCTCGTGCATTCCGAGCAGATCACGCGGATGGCCGTTGAGCCGCGATGGTCGAAGAACGGTGAAGCTTTGCTCAAATATGGCGATTTCCGCGCCGCGCTTTTCATGGGGAACTTCATCCTGACGCCGACGGTCCTTGCCAGGAAGGATGTCATCACGAGGAGCGGGCTGTTCGACCCTGCGATGGGTCAGGCGGGTGAGGATTACGACTTCTTTTGGAGGGTCTCCGAGCATGGTCCCATCGGGCTTTTGGACCTGCCGACGGTGGCCGTTCGCCGCGGCGGCTCCGATCATCTCGCGAGCGCGCGGGATGGCATGGCTCTTTCCAATCTCAAAACCTTGAAGAAGCACCTGGATCAACATCCTCCGCAGCGCGGCCTCGATCGGCGATTGAGATCGCGGCGGATTACGGAATCCTATGCGTGGGTCGGCCTCGCCAAGTTCGAAAAAGGCGAGGTCGGCGCGTCTAGACCGTACCTGCTGAGCGCCATGCTGCGCGGATCGCGCGAAGCCCGGGTTTATCTCTATCTGTTACTGTCGTTGTTGCCGCGGCCGGTGACGACCGCCTTTCGCTCCTCGCTCCAGTACGCGAAGGCCGTTCGCCTGGCGCGTCAATCTGCCGAGGAACGGCAACCGGGCGCTCCCGTTCAACGGGTATGACGGCCCACGAAAAAGCCTACCTGATCCTCATTCTCGTTTGTTTCGTCGGTTATGCGGTTGTGCTGGCGCTTATGTCCGCGTCCGACTGGCTTCACGAGAGACGCGGGGGCGGCTCCTAGCCGGCGCCACGACCTAGCGGCGTGGGGCGCCATGCTGGTAAGCTCCGCCGATGACGATTCGACGCCTGCCCGAAACGCTGGTTAACCGGATCGCGGCGGGCGAGGTGGTGGAGCGGCCGGCGGCCGCGGTGAAAGAGCTGATCGAGAATGCGATCGACGCCGGCGCCTCCCGCATCGAGATCCGGTTGCGCAACGGCGGCCAAAGCCTGATTGCGGTCGAGGATGATGGCATCGGCATGATGCCCGACGAAATAGAGCTCGCAGTCGAGCGCCACGCGACATCGAAGCTCCCCGAGGATCGGCTCGACCGTATCGTGACTTTGGGGTTCCGCGGCGAGGCGCTTCCCTCGATCGGGTCGGTCAGCCGCATGACCATCGCCTCGCGCCCCGGCGGCGCGGAATTGGGCTGGGGGCTGCTGGTCGAAGGCGGCGTGAAGCGGGCTCTGGGGCCGGTCGCGCGCAACGTCGGCACGCGCGTGGAGGTGCGGGACCTGTTCTACGCGACGCCTGCCCGCCTCAAATTCATGAAATCCACGCGCACGGAGACGCAGCAGGTGCGCGAGACCGTCGAGCGCCTGGCGCTTGCCCATCCGGCGCTGGGATTCCTTCTGGCCGACGAGGATCGCACGCTGCTGTCGCTCTCGCCGGAGCGCGGCTCGGCGACGGAAATCCGGCCGGCGCGGCTCGCTGCGATCCTCGGCGCGGAGGTAGCCGAGAACGCGATGATGCTGGACGGCGAGCGGGACGGGGTGAGGCTTACGGGCTATGCCGGGCTGCCGACTTTGAACCGCGCGACATCGCGCGAGCAGTTCCTTTTCGTGAATGGCCGGCCAGTGAAGGACAAACTGTTCTCCGGAGCCGTTCGCGCCGCCTATATGGATGTGCTGGCGCATGACCGCCATGCGGTTGTCGCGCTCTTCCTCGAAGCGCCGTCGGACGCGGTCGATGTCAATGTGCATCCGGCCAAGACGGAGGTCCGTTTCCGCGATGCGCAAATGGTGCGCAGCCTCATCGTCGGCACCATTCGGCGCGGGCTGGAGGCGGCAGGGCATCGAGCCTCGAGCACCGTGTCCTCCGCGACAATCGCCCGCTTCCGCCCGGGCGCGTCGGTCTCCCGCTACGCGCCGCTGCCATTGAACCCCGCCGCGCGCGGCTTCGCCGAGGCGGCGCAGGCGGCGTTCGCGCTGGTCGACCAGCCGAGCGCGCGAGCCGAAGAGGCGCCGGAGCTTGCGCCGGCGGTAGAGCGGCATCCTCTCGGCGCGGCGCGCGCGCAGATCCACGAGACCTACATCGTCGCCCAGACCGAGGATGGAGTCGTGATCGTCGACCAGCATGCGGCGCATGAGCGGCTTACCTACGAGAAGGTGAAAAGACAGATCGGTGAGGGCAAGGTGGCGCGCCAGATGCTGCTCGTGCCGGAGGTCGTCGAGCTTGGCGTCGCGCGCGCCGACGCGCTGGCCGATGCCGCCGAAGCGCTTGCCGAATGCGGGCTGGCTGTCGAACCCTTCGGCGAGGGCGCCGTGCTGGTGCGCGAGGCGCCCGCCATGATTCCGGCGGGGCAGGTGGCGGCGATGGTGCGCGACTTGGCCGAGGAGTTCCTTGCCGAGGGCAGCGCTGCGGCCGGCCGCCGCATCGACCAGGTCTGCTCCTCAATCGCCTGTCACGGCTCGGTGCGCGCAGGGCGCCGTCTTACAGTCGAGGAAATGAACGCGCTCCTGCGCGAGATGGAGGCGACTCCACTTTCCGGCCAATGCAATCACGGCCGCCCGACCTATGTGGAGTTGAAGCTCGCCGATATCGAACGCCTGTTCGGCCGGCGGTAAGGCACGGCAATTTACTGCTTTTCTGTCATTGCCGCGGACTGACGATCCAAAATAATTCAACATCTGAAATAAATTCCTACATAAACAAATCGCGCTCCAAGTAAGTTGGAACAGATATATTTTCGCCCGGTTCTCCTGATCACAAGAGAAACCCAAGGAGGACCCATGAGACTTTCGACGATGCTCATCGCCGGATCGGCGTTGGTCATGTTGTCCGGCGTAGCGCAGGCGCAGAGCGCCTCGCGCGCTCCCCCGACTTCCAGCCCGGTGACGGGTACGCCCTCGACTTCATCCCAATCGGGACGACCGGCTTCCACGCCATCCACCGCAAACGGAACGAGCCCGGCCTCGAAGCCGGCGACGCTCGAACGCGTCGACCAATATTTCATCCAGAAAGCGGAGGCCGGCGGCGCGGCCGAGGTCGAGGCTGCCAAGCTCGCGCAGCAGAAGTCGAGCAATACCCAGGTGAAGGATTTCGCTCAAAGCATGATCGATGATCACAGCAAGGCCAATGATCAGCTCAAGGACATCGCGTCCAAGAAAGGCGTGGCGACGGAACCCGACATGACGATGGCTGATCAAGAGAAGCAGGAGCTGAACGGGCTATCCGGCCGGGCCTTCGACCGCAAATATGCCGACATGCAGGTCAAGGACCATGAGGATTCGGTGAAGCTGTTCCAGGACGAGGCGAAGAGCGGCGGCGACAGCGATCTGAAGCAATTTGCTTCCAGCACGCTGCCCACGCTCGAGCATCATATGCAGATGGCCAAGCAGCTTCAGGCGGAGGCCTCGGGTACGGCATCCATCGCTCACACGCGCCACCACAAGAGCAGCGGCAAATCGCAAGAATAGTAGCCTCCTTTCGGGCGGGTGGCGCGCATCAGGCTTTCTGGAGAAGCAAGATGCGCGTCCGCCCGTAATCGCGGCGATCGAGCATTTCGAAACCGGCCGGGCAGTCTTCCGGACAAGTCCGGTCGGTCTCGATGATCGTGATGGCGCCGTCGGCGACCCAACCCGCTTCGGCTAGCGCGGCCAGCGCCTTGCTTCCCAGGCTCTTTCCGTAGGGCGGGTCGAGCAAGACAAGGCCGCAAGCCTGGTCTGTCGGCGGCGGCTTCGTCGCGTCCGCATACAGGAAGTTGGAGTTCTCCGATAATCCCAGGCTCTCGGCATTGCGTCGGCAGAGGGCCAGCGCGGTGCGGTCCTTGTCCATGAATACGGCCGATTCCGCGCCGCGCGACAGGGCTTCCAATCCCAACGCGCCGGACCCGGCGAAAGCGTCCAGCACCCGCTTGCCGGCGAACCCGCCCAACCTATGGGCGAGGATGCTGAACAGCGCCTCGCGCACCCGGTCGGCTGTCGGGCGAACGGCTTGATCCGCCGGCGCTTCGAGCCGCCGGCCTCTATGGGTTCCTGCGATGATCCGCATCGGCCTTGCGTTTCGCCTTGGCGGCGACGGCTTCGTGCTTGAGCGCGGCGCCCAGCTGCTCCTTGAGCACTCTGCGGGGCACTTCCTCGACCGCGCCAGGCGCCAGTTTGCCGAGCTGGAAAGGACCATAGGAAATCCGGATCAGCCGGTTCACGGTGAGCCCGAGCGCCTCAAGAACCCTTCGAACCTCGCGATTGCGCCCCTCGGCCAGGGCGAGCGTCAGCCAGACATTGGCGCCTTGCTGGCGTTCCAACACGGCCTCGATCGGGCCGTAGGCGATCCCCTCCACGGTGATGCCGCGCTTCAGTTTATCGAGCGCCGGCTGGTCGATCCGGCCGAACGCCCTGACGCGATAGCGCCTTACCCAGCCGGTGGCCGGCAGCTCCATATGGCGCGCCAGCGTCCCGTCATTGGTCAGCAACAGCAGCCCTTCGGAGGTGATGTCGAGCCGCCCTACCGAGACCACCCGCGGCATGTCGGCCGGCAGCTTGTCGAAGATGGTGGCGCGGCCGCGCTCGTCGCGCGCCGTGGTCACGAGACCCGACGGCTTGTGATAACGCCACAGCCGCGCGGGCTCCGTTTCGGGGATCGGCTTGCCGTCGACTTCGATCGAGTCCCCGGGACCGACGACCAGTGCGGGCGAGGCGAGCACGTTGCCGTTGACGGCCACGCGCCCCTCCGCGATCCAGCGCTCCGCGTCGCGGCGCGAGCACAGACCGGCGCGGGCCAGGCGCTTGGCGATGCGCTCGCCCTTTTCGTCGGATTCGTCATTCATGCGCGGGACGTTAGGCTGATGGTCGAGGCCGGTCTATGGTGAGGCATGTCCCAGACCCGTTTCCCACCCTCCTTCATGGAGCTCGCCTTTGCCGAGGCCGAGGAGGCCGCTCGGGCGGGCGAGGTTCCGGTGGGCGCCGTTCTGGTCGAAGCGGCGACGGGCCGGATCCTCGCCGCGGCGCGTAATCGTACCGAAATGGATCACGATCCGACCGCCCATGCCGAAATCCTGGCGATCCGCGCGGCTGCGAAGGCACGCGGCGAGCCCAGGCTTGCCGATTGCGATTTGTATGTGACGCTGGAACCCTGCGCGCTTTGCGCCGCTGCCGTCTCCTTCGCCCGTATCCGCCGCCTCTATTTCGCCGCCTACGACCCGAAGATGGGGGCCGTCGAGCACGGCCCTCGCTTCTTCAGCCAGCCGACCTGCCACCACACGCCGGAGGTCTATAGCGGCATCGAAGAGGGGAGGGCTGCCCGGCTGCTGCGGGAATTCTTCGGCGAAAGGCGCGAGTAGACAGGCGAAGCCTCAAACGAAATCGCCCGGCCGAAGCCGGGCGATCCGTGCCGAATGCCTGGCGGCTAGCGCCGGTCGCCCTGACCGAAGAGGCGCAGCAGCATCAGGAACAGATTGATAAAGTCCAGGTAGAGCGTGACCGCGCCCATGATGGCGAGCTTACCGGTCGCCTCCGAGCCCCAGCCCTCGGAATACATCTCCTTGATCCGCTGGGTGTCATAGGCGGTGAGACCGGTGAAGATCAGCACGCCCAGCACGGAGATCACGAAGCCAAGACCCGTCGAATGGACGAAGATGTTCACGATGCTGGCAAGGATGATCCCCATCAGGCCCATGATGAGGAATGAGCCCACCTTCGTGAGATCGGCCCTTGTCGTATAGCCGTAGAGGCTCATGCCGAGGAACATCGCCGCGGTGATGAAGAACACCTGCGCGATCGAGGCATGGGCGTAGACAAGGAAGATCGTCGAGAGCGATAGGCCCATCGCCATGCTGAAGCCGTAGAAGGTCAGCGTCAGCGCGCCCAGGGACATTCGCTGCACGCCAAAGGACATGACCAGCACGAAGGCCAGCGGCGCCAGCATCACAAGGAAGCGCAACGGCGAGCCGAAGATCGCTTCCATGATGGTGGGCGTGTTGCCGACCAGATAGGCCACGATCCCGGTCACAACGAGACCGGCGGTCATGTGATTGTACACCTGCACCATGTGCCGGCGCAGGCCCTCGCTGAACGAGACGCCCGCAGCGCGCGGCGCCGCACGGGACAGGTTGTTGTTGAAATCGAATGACATGTGCGGATTGCCTCCTGTGGAACCCGAACGTGAGTCCCGCGGGATTATATTGGGTGCGCCGTCAACGAATCAATCACGGCGCGGCAACGGCGTTGAAACGGCAGGCTGGCTCGGTCCATAGTCTGGAGGGATTTCGACTTTTGGCCGGGATGGATGTCCCTCGCGCACTCTCGGAAGCTCGGACCGTTCCTGGCGACGATGCTGGTTACCGGCAATATGGTCGGCTCCGGCCTCTTCCTGTTGCCGACGACGCTCGCGGGTCTCGGCGGCATATCCGTCCTTACCTGGCTTTTGGCGGCCATCGGCGCCCTCGTGATCGCCGCCGTTTTCGCGCGGCTCGGCGTCTTGGCGCCTTGGGCCGGCGGTCCTTACGCTTTTGCTCGTGTGACGATGGGGCGCTATTTCGGATTCCAGACCAATTACATTTACTGGATCTCCTGCTGGATCGGAAATGTAGCGGTCGCGCTCGCGGTGACGGGCTACCTGCAGGAGCTTCTGCCGAGCCTCAAGACGCCACTCTCGACGGCCGTGATGACGAGCCTCGTCATTTGGCTCCTGGTGCTGGTCAACATCGTTGGGCCGCGCCTGGTGGGGCGGGTCGAGGCAGCCACCATCCTCATCGGGCTCGCGCCCATCGCCGTGATCACAGCCGTGGGGTGGTTCTATTTCGACCCGAAAATCTTCATGGAGTCCTGGAACGTATCCGGCCGACCGGCCGTCGAAGCCGTTCCGGCTTCGCTCGTACTCGTCTTCTGGGCTTTTACAGGGCTGGAGAGCGCCGCGGTCGCGGCCGCGGTCGTCGACAACCCCAAGCGCAACTTGCCCATCGCGGTACTGGCCGGCGTCATCATCGCGGCGCTCGTCTATGCGCTTTCGTGCACCGTCTTGATGGGAATCATCCCGGCGCGCGAGCTCGCGGCCTCCACGGCGCCGTTCGCGCTCGCCTCCAACCGTCTGCTGGGGCCTGGCGTCGCGACGCTGATCGCCTTCACCACGATCGCCAAGGCCTCCGGGACGGAGGGCGGCTGGACGCTCGTGACCGCCGCTACGGCCAAGGCTGCGGCGGAGGACGACGCGTTCCCGCGTTTCTTCGCGCGTACCGACCGGCGGGGCATACCGGTGCAAAGTCTACTGTTCCACGGCGTCCTGATGACGGCTGCCGCTTTCGCGACGATCTCGCCGACGATCGGCGAGCAGTTCGACAAGTTGATCGATGTCTCGGTGGTCTTTTCGATGATCTGCTACGCCTACAGCGCCTACGCCCTCTATCGCTTGCGGCCCGAGGGCTCGCACCGCGCGCGGTTCGACCGAATCATCGCCGTGCTGGCAATCGGCTTTTCCGTCTGGGTCATCGTCGCGTCGGATCCGATGCTGCTGCTCATCTCCGCAATCATCCTTGCGACCAGCATTCCGCTCTTCCCCTTCTATAAGGGCGTTGCGGCGCCGGTCCCGGTGCTCAGCGAAGCGGAGTGACCTCACTCGTTCCTGAGAAGCGGCGCCGCCCGCTGGCCGAGCGCCCGCCAGACGCCGGCGAGGCCGAAGGCGAGGGTGATCGCCGCCGCGATTGCAGCAACGCCCAGCGCGGGTCCGATATCGAACTCCCAGTGCAGCGCCATCACGCGGACCACCACCGCCCAGGCGGCGATCCCGCCCAATACGACTGCGATCAGCGCCGCCATCAAGCCCAGCACGCCATGCTCGATCAGGAACGCGCGCACGACCGTCGCGCGCGTCGCGCCCAGCACCTTGAGCACGACTGAATCGTAGATTCGCCGCCGCTCGCCGGCCGCGACCGCGCCGGCCAGCACCAGCGTGCCGGCGATGAGCGCGATCGCGGCCGTCAATCGCACTGCGACGCCGATCTCGCCGACCAGCTTGTCCACCGTGGCGAGGGCATCGCGTACATTGATCAGCGTGACCCCGGGATAGTCGCGATTGACCAGCTTCTCGATCGCCGCTTCTGCTTCCGGCGGCGCATAAGCGGTAGCGAGGGCAGTCTGCGGCGCACCTTCGAGCAGTCCCGGTGCGAAGATCAGCGCGAAATTGATGCCGAGACCGCCCCAATCAACCTCACGGATATTGGCGACCTTGGCCGTGAGATCGCGCCCGACGACATTGATCGTGATCGGATCGTCGACCTTGAGCCCGAGCGCTTCGGCGACCTCCGTCGAGATCGAGAGCTCCGGCGGGCCGGAATAATCGGGCGGCCACCACGCGCCCGAGATCAATTGTGAGCGGGGTGGCATCGCCGTCGCATAGGTGATGCCGCGATCGCCGGCCAATACCCAATCATGCTTGCGGTCCACGACCGCCTTGTCGGCTGGCAGGCCGCGCGCGCCGACGATACGACCGCGGAGCGAGGGCACCATCTCGACCTTCTCGACTCCGGGGACCGCCATGATCTTTCGGCGGAACTGATCGGCGTCGGCCTTCTGGATGTCGACGAAGAAGAAGGCCGGCGCCTCCGCCGGCAAATCGCGCTCGACCTCGCGATGGAAATCGGCCTCGACCTGTGCGATCGCAACCAGGATCGTGAGCCCGAGCCCCAGCGACAGCAGCACGCTCACTGTCGCTGCGCCGGGGCGATTAACGTTCGCGAGCGCGAGCCTCAGCGTTGGCCGCCGCTTGATCGCATCGAGCCGCGCGATGCGGCGGCTCAGCGCCGCAACGAGCCGGGCGGCCAAGCCCAGCACGATGAACGATCCGATTGCGCCGATGATGAATCCGGTCGTGAAGACGCGCTGCCCGGCTGTTGCGAGCACGAGCGCGATCAAGACGGCGAGCGTGACCCCGGTCGCAACGATCGTGCCCACGCCCGGACGCCAGCCGGTGGGCGCGACCAGATCGCGGAACAGCGCGCCCGCCGCGACGCCGCGCGCTCGGCCGATCGGCCACAGCGAGAAGGCCAGGGCGATCAGCAATCCATAGCCTGCCGCCATCGCCAATCCGCGGGGATGGATGCTGATCGTGATCGGCACTGGGAAATTATCGGCAATGACTCCCTTGAGCGCCCAGGGCACGGCGGCACCGATCGCGAGCCCGATCACAATACCGACCGTCGCGAGCGCCACGATCTGGATGAGATAGGTCCGGGCGATCAGGCGTCCTGATGCGCCAAGGCATTTCATTGTCGCGATGACCGCGATCCGGCCGTCGAGATAGCTCTTCACCGCATTCGCGACGCCAACCCCGCCGACCAGCAGCGCCGTTAGTCCGACCAATGTCAGGAACGTGGCGAGCCGGTTGATGAATTGCCGAATCTCGGGCGCCGCCTCGGAGGCGTCGCGCACGTGCCAGCCTTCTCCGGCGAAGCGCGTGTTGAGCTCGCGGACGGATTGCTGCGCCGAGGGGCCTTCATCGAGCAGAATGCGATAGTCGTAATAAATCATGCTGCCGGGTTGGATCAGACCGCTCTGCGGCAGCGAGCCCAGCGCGATTAGGAAACGCGGCCCGAGCGTGAAGCCGGTACCCACGCGGTCGGGCTCGCGTGCGATCACAGCGCGAATTTCGTAGGACTGGTTCCCGAGCGAAAGCCGGTCGCCGAGCTTGGCGCCAAGGCGATCGAGAAGACCAGGCTCGACCGCCACGCCCCAGACACCGTTCCGCTCTGCCAGAACGTCGAGCAACGGCCGGGCATTCGCCGGCGGCGCGAGATCGACTTTTCCGACCAACGGATAGGCAGGATCGACGGCTTTCACCTCGACCAACGTCGATCGCTGTCCGTCCGCGGTGCGCGCCATGCCGCGCAGATCGACCGACTGCGAAACCTTGCCGTAGGATTGCAGCGCCTGCAGCTGGTCGGGCGCGGCAGGGTGATAATGGATGCGCACGGCGACATCGCCGCCCAACAGCTCGCGGCCCTGCGCCGCGATCCCGTTCACGATATCGCTCGACAGCGACTGCACCGCTGCGATGGTTCCGACGCCGAGCGCCAAGCAGGCGATCAGGATGCGGAAACCACGGGTCCCCGCTCGCAGCTCGCGCCGCGCGAGCCTGAAGGGTAGGGGAAGCTTCATCGGACCACGACGACCGTGCGGTCTGCGCGGTTCGAGCGGTCCTCGATCAGGCGGCCATCGCCGAGCTTCAGTATTCGGTCGCAGCGCTCGGCGAGAGCCGGATCATGCGTGATCAGGATCAGCGTGCTGCCTTGGCTCTGTGCCAAATCGAAAAGCAGCTCGATGACGCGCTCGCCGGTGGCGCCGTCGAGATTGCCGGTGGGCTCGTCGGCCAGCACAAGGCGCGGCCGCGCGATCAGCGCCCGCGCGAGCGCGACACGCTGTTGCTCGCCGCCCGAAAGCTGACCCGGGTAATGCTCCAGCCGATGGTGGAGGCCCACCGCGGCAAGACCCTCCGCCGCGCGCTCGAATGCGTCTGCCGCGCCGGCGAACTCGGCAGGCAGCGCGACATTTTCGAGAGCGGTCATCGTGGGTACCAGGTGGAAGTTCTGAAAGACGATCCCCACATTGTCCCTGCGGAAGCGAGCGAGCCCGTCCTCGTCGAGTACCGCCAACTCCTGGCCGGCGACGGCGATCCGCCCGCGCGTGGCGCGCTCCAGGCCGCCGATCAGCATCATCAGGCTCGATTTGCCCGATCCGGAGGGGCCGACCAGACCGACACGCTCGCCAGCCTGGATTTCCACGCTGATTCCCTTGAGGATGTGGACCAGTCCCGCGGTGCTCCTGAGATCCAGATACACGTCCTCGAGTTGTAGCATGGGCGCGCCGGGCTTATCGGACGAGGAAGAGATGTCAGGCAAGAAAAGCTCCGCGGAGAACGGGCCGGGCGAACTTATTGCAACGCGAGATGAGATCGGGCTCCTGCGGCTTGGCTGCAAGGCCCCCCATCGCGGGCGTCTACCGGCGCTCGGTGGGGCGTTTCTGGCTGCCGCAATTCTGTTTGCTCTCCCGGCCGCGGCGGCGACCAAGATATTGGCCCTTGGCGACAGCCTCTTTGCCGGGTTCGGCCTTGCCCCCGCGGACGGCTTTACAGCCCAGCTTCAGCGGGCGCTCCAGGCCGACCATTACGATGTGCAAGTCATCAATGGCAGCGTTTCCGGCGACACCTCGGCAGACGGCGTGTCACGGCTCGGCTGGTCCTTGGCCGACAAGCCCGACTTAGTCCTGCTCGAGTTGGGCGGAAACGACGTATTGCGCGGCCTCGATCCCGAGCGCACGCGCGCCAATCTCGACACGCTGCTGTCACGGCTCCAAGCCGGCCATTACAAGACCATCCTGGTCGGTATGCTGGCGCCCCGCAATCTCGGGCCGGATTATGCCGCCAAGTTCGATCCGATTTATCCTGATCTCGCCAAGAAGTACGGCGTGCCCCTTTATCCCTTCGTGCTGGACGGCGTGGCTCTCGACCCTAAGCTTACCCAGCCCGACGGCATTCATCCCAACCCGCAGGGCGTGGCGATCATCGTTGCCAGGATGCTGCCGGTGATCGAAAAAGCTCTGCCGCCCCGGAGCGGCTGAATCTCCCCAACGCGCGTTTTCAAACCATGCGCCTTTTCGTCGGCATCGGAATTCCTCCCGAGATTCGGACGCGGCTCAAATTGATTACGGGTGGTGTGCCCGGCGCGCGCTGGACCGAGCCCGATTCCTATCATCTGACGCTCCGCTTCATCGGCGAAGCCGACCGGCCGACCGGGGAGCGGATCGACGTCATGCTGTCTGAATTGTCGGCGCCGGCTTTCGATCTCGAACTTCAAGGGGTGGGCCAGTTTGGCTCCGGCCGAAATTCCCGCGCGCTCTGGGTCGGAGTGGCCTCTTCGCCTGCGCTCGCCCATCTCGCCCGCAAGGTCGATCGCGCGGTCGTGGCCGCCGATCTGCCGCCCGACGACCGCAACTTTACGCCCCACGTCACGATCGCGCGGCTCAGGGACTCTCCGATCGACCGCATCATGCGCTTTCTGTCGGAGAACTCGCTGTTCCGTGCGCCTGCCTTTACCGTCGATCGGTTCACGCTGTTCGAAAGCCGCACGGGCAAGGAGCGCGCAGTCTATGTGCCGCTCGCGGATTATCCGTTGGCGCTCGGTTAGCTCAGCTGATTCTTCTCATTCTTTACGCTTACGAACTGGAACTGCAGCCTCACGCTGTCGTTCTTCTAGAAGCTACCTGGCTAGAATAAGACCCATGTGATCATTGGGCCGGACTTGGCGTGTGATGAGGCGACATGGAGATGACCATGATACCTCATGCGACGCAGGGACCGCTGTGGGCCAGGGCTCTTGGAGCGCACATGGCGAGTGCGACTCTTCCGCCCTCGATTATCAAACGCGCACGATCGCGTCATCGCTGGACCGAACACGGCATTGAAGCAATCGAACCGCCGCTGAAGGCGCGTCGGATATGGCCGTTGGCTATCCTGGCAGCAACGCTCGCCCTGTCGCTGACGCCGCTGCAGCGCGGGATCCTGAATGCCCAACGTGTGGCTGCGGAGAACGGCGTGGTCGGTCCCGACTTGTTGCTCTCCAGCGTTTCAGGCGTGGCAAAGGCAACGGGCCCCGAGATTGCCGCGAAGCGATAGAAGATCGACCGCGAGTTCGTGGCGGGTTCTTACCGCGCCGCTCCCATGGCATGCCGCATGAAGAAGCGGCGGAGCGGCGCGATGCGGTTGACGGTGCCGAGGCCGACGCGGCGGGCGATACGGATCGGCGGAATGGAATTTGAGAAGAGCCGGTCGAGAACGTCGGTCGCAGCGCTGTAAGCTAGATTGTCCGCGCGGCGGCCGCGCTCGTAGCGGGTGAGCAGGGCGGGTGTTCCGAGATCGAGACCTTTGCGCCTTTGCGCGATCAGAAGGTCCGTCAAGAGGCCGATATCGCGCATTCCGAGATTGAGTCCCTGGCCCGCGATAGGATGGATCACATGGACGGCATCGGCGATCAGCGCGACGCGCGACGCGATGTATCGCTTCGCGTGGCGAAGCTGCGTCGGATAGAGGAAGCGCGGTCCCAAATCCCGGACTTGCCCCAGCCAGTCGCCGGCACGGCGTTGCAGCTCGGCGTCGAAGGCCGCGTTGTCGAGCTTCAGATAAAGCGGCGCGGATTCGCTTCGGTCGGTCCAGACGATCGAGCTGCGGCGCGTGCCGTCCGGCGCGTCCGTCATCGGCAGGATCGCGAACGGCCCAGCCGGCAGGAAATTCTCGACAGCGATGTTTTGGTGCGACAGCTCGTGCCCCATCACCGTCACGATCGCGCTCTGGTGATATTCCCAGCCGACCGTGCCGATTCCGGCTGCCTTCCGGACAAAGGAGTCGCGCCCGTCGGCGCCGATGACGAGATCGGCCGCGATCTTGCGCCCGTCGGCCAGTGTTAGGTGCGCGAGCAGGCCGGACGTATCGATCTCGGCCACCGCGGCGGGCGCGATGTGCGCGATCGTGTCGAGCGCTGCGACGCGTGCGTGAAGCGCGCGGCGGATCGCGCGATTCTCGATGATCCAGCCGAAGGGCGAGTCGCCCACCTCGCGCGAGTCGAAATGCAGAAACAGCGGCGATCGCCCGTCTGCCACACGAATATCGTCGATTGGGCAGGCGCTCGACGCCAGCGCCTCCCACAGCCCGCCTTTCTCCATGATGCGCCGGGAGCCGAAGGTGATGGCGGTGGTCCGTCCGTCATATGCCGGCTGCTCGAGCGCGGAGGGCGCGTTGCGCTCAATCAGCGCGACGCGAAGGCCTGCGGTTCCGAGAATCGCCGCCATCGTCGTGCCGGAGAGGCCGCCACCCACGATCGCGACATCGAAGGGATTCGTCACGGTCAGCCTTTCCGCGCGATAGCGCGCCAGCCGATGTCTCTGCGGCAGAAGCCGCCCGGCCAGTCGATGACATCCACCGCGCGATAAGCGCGGTTCTGCGCCTCTGCAACATCCTTGCCCGTGGCAACGACGTTCAGTACGCGGCCGCCGGCAGCGGCCAGGCGGCCGTCCGGCGTGCGCTTAGTGCCGGCATGAAGGATGGCGACGCCGTCGACCGACGCTGCGCGATCGAGCCCTTTGATCTCGGTCCCTGAGATCGGCGTTCCTGGATAGCCTTCCGCGCAAAGCACCACAGTGAGCGCCGCCTCGTTCCGCCAGCGCGGCGGCGGCAATTGCGCGAGCCGGCCTTGCGCGGTCGCCAGCATCAACCCCAGCGGATCGCTTTCCAGTCGTGCCATCAGGACTTGGCATTCCGGATCGCCGAACCGGACATTGATCTCGATGAGCTTAGGCTCCGGTCCGCTAGGCCCCGGACAAATCATCAGGCCGGCGAACATCACGCCGCGATAGGGCCGACCTTCGGCGACCATCGCTCGAGCGAGGGGTGTCATGATCTCGGCCACGATATGTCGCTCGACATCACAGCTGACGACAGGCGCCGGGCTGTAGGCGCCCATGCCCCCGGTGTTCGGACCGGTGTCGCCGTCTCCGACCGCCTTGTGGTCTTGAGCAGCGCCCAAAGGAACCACGGTCTCGCCATCGACCAGCGCAAAAAAGCTCGCCTCCTCGCCCTCGAGAAAGGCCTCGACAACGATCTCCCGGCCGGCCGCGCCAAACCGGCCACCCACCAGCGCTTCGTCGATCGCGGCATGGGCTTCCGCAATGGTTGCCGCGACCGTCACGCCCTTGCCGGCTGCGAGTCCGTCGGCCTTCACAACGATCGGCGCGCCCTGTTCCGCGACATAGGCTTTGGCGGCGTCCGCTTCGCGGAATCGGGCATAGGCCGCGGTTGGGATCCCGTGCCGAGCGGCCAGGTCTTTCATGAAAGCCTTCGACCCTTCGAGGATCGCGGCGTTCGCGGTTGGGCCGAAGGCCGCGATGCCACGCAAATTCAGGAGGTCGACCAAGCCAACGACCAGCGGCGCTTCGGGGCCGACGATCACGAGGCCGACCTGCTTCTCGGCCGCGAAGGCCACGAGCCGCTCGGTGTCGTCGGCTGTGATGGCGACGCATTCGGCGATCTCGGCGATCCCGGCATTGCCGGGCGCCGCATAGAGCCTGCCGGCAAGCGGCGAGGCGGCGATCCGGCGCGCCAGGGCATGCTCGCGCCCGCCGGAGCCGACGAGAAGGACGTTCAACCGATCCGCTTCGGAATAGACCAACGCAACGCTCTTTCTGGGGGGACCTTTGTCGCCCGGTCGGCGGCTTGTATCATGACGGGGTGAGCACGCAAATCGAGCCCGGCGCCCAGTCGGTGTTTTCCTCAAGCGGCGGCGGCAACCTGGTTCCCTACACAGTCGGCGAGCTGGCGCGCGCGGTCAAACGGACGATCGAGGACGGCTACGGCATGGTCCGCGTCCGGGGCGAGCTGCTGCGCGTCAAGCGGCATGCCTCCGGCCATATCTACCTCTGCCTGAAGGACGCCGAGGCCGTGTTGGAGGCGGTCGTCTGGCGCTCGACCGCTCAGCGGCTTGCGGTAAAGCCCGAAGACGGCATGGATGTGATCTGCACCGGGCGCCTCACGACCTATGCCGCCAAATCGACCTATCAGCTGGTCATCGATTCAATCGAGTTGGCGGGGGAGGGCGCGCTCCTCAAGCTGATCGAGGAGCGCCGCAAGAAGCTCGCAGCCGAGGGGCTTTTCGCGGCCGAGCGCAAGCGCAAGCTTCCCGCCTTGCCGGAGCTGATCGGCGTCGTGACATCCCCTTCGGGCGCGGTCATCCGCGATATCTTGCACCGGCTGGAGGATCGCTTCCGCCGCGATGTGCTGATCTGGCCGGTTTCCGTTCAGGGCGCGAACGCCGCGGCCGAGGTTGCGGCGGCGATTGCGGGATTCAATGCACTACCGGAGATCGGTTGGCCGAGGCGGCCGGACGTGTTGATCGTCGCACGCGGTGGCGGCGCGCTCGAGGATCTGATGGCCTTCAACGAGGAGATCGTGGTGCGGGCGGCCGCGGCCAGCGTCATTCCGGTGATCTCCGCCATCGGCCACGAGACCGATACGACGTTGATCGATTTCGCTTCCGACATGCGCGCCCCGACCCCGACCGCAGCCGCCG
The DNA here is from genome assembly GCA_035293565.1 of Alphaproteobacteria bacterium. Taxonomy (GTDB): domain Bacteria; phylum Pseudomonadota; class Alphaproteobacteria; order BOG-932; family Roseiterribacteraceae; genus DATGMP01. Next base: position 23,454 of record DATGMP010000031.1, read on the forward strand.
AGTTCGCGGTTCCGGTACGGCTGCAGCTATTGGCGCGGGTTGCCGACTCGGCCTCCCGGCTTTCGCTGCAGGCGGGGCGGGCGCTCGAGCTCAGGCGCGCCAGACTGCAGGCGCTGGAGCGGGGGCTCGGGAACCCGCAGCACGCGATCGAAGCGCAAATCCAGCGTGTCGACGGGCTGGCCGAGCGGCTCGACGGCATTCGCAGAAACGTCATTGTCCGGCGGGCGCAGGCCGTCGGGCTGGCGGCGGCAAGGCTGCGCCATCCGCTGCAGCAGGTGGATGATTTCGGACGGCATCTGACAGCCGAGGCACGCGCGCTCGATTCGGGGTTCCGCCGCGTGGTCGACGGGGCGGCGGCGAGGCTGCTCAGGCTGTCGGACCTGTTGGAGAGCTATTCCTATCGCGGCGTTCTGAAACGAGGCTTCGCCCTGGTGACCGATGAATCGCGACGTTCCGTGAGCTCCGCCGCGGACACGTCACCCGGCCAGAACCTCAATGTGGAGTTTCATGACGGCGCGGTCGGCGTCGTCGTCGGCACGCCCGGGGAGCCGCCTGCCAAACCGCCGACCCGGCAAACGCCGCCTTCGACGAACGGAACGCAGGGTCGGTTATTTTAAGGCATGTAGAAGGAGGGTGGCCGTTGGGGCCACCCTCCTACTGCCGGGCCGCATGGTCGATGGCCCGGAAAACTGACCGGAACGGGTTAGTGCGCTTCGCGATACTGCAGCTTGGCCGCCTTTTGGCAGGTATAGCCGCCGTTGCCGCCCTTGCCGTAGTCGCCAGCGCCCTTGTGGTAGAACTTGCCGCGGTCGAGATCCACCCAGACCACCTCGTCTGAGCCGCAGGACTGCGCCGCCGCGTCCTCGGTCGCAAACAGGCCGGTCGCGGCGCTGGAGGGCATCGCGAACGCGGTCATGGCCAGGAGGGGGATCACAACACCCCAATTTCGCATTTTCATCAAAGACTCCTCGTCGGGTTTGCCTTCGTCACGCACTGTCGTAGCGACGCCTTTACGCTGCCCACGTGGGGCTTCCCGCGCGACTTTAGGCGACTCAAAGTGTCGCACCTGGGAATATTCCACGGGATTTCATGATTCGCGCTTGCTGGACCGCTTGCGCGTTCGTGACGAAATGCGACACCCCTTACCTAGTTTATCCGTCGCACGGCTGTCCTAAGGGCATTATGTGCGCAACGCAAGTCCGCTGCAGCGCAGAAATTGTTTAATCCGGCCATCTTCGATGCAGCCAAAGCCATTGTTCCGGCCGGACGCGTACCCATTCCTCGACCATTTTATTGATTCGCAACATGATCTCGTATTCGTCTTTCTCACGGTCGCCGGTCGGCTTGATTTCGAGCGGCGGAAAGACGGTGATCCGGAACCGGGCGCCTTTTAGGCGCTCGGTCTTAACGGGCAGCACAGTGCAGTCGAGTCGCAAGGCAAACTGGGCGATAGCAGGGGCAGTCATCGCGTCCCGACCGAAGAAAGTCACCGGGATTCCGTCGTTCATCTTCTGGTCGATCAGCATGGCGATATGTCCGCCCCTGCGGAGCACCCGAAACAGGGCGCGAGCGCCCTCATCGCCCTTGCGAAACTGCTCGGGCGCGTCGCGAAGCCTCCTCAACAACCGGTCGACCCAGGGATTGTTGGGAGCCCGGTAGATCAGCGACAGCGGCATACCGGCATGACGCGACAGGTAAGGTGAGACCTCCCAGTTGGCGAGATGGGCGCCGAAGATGATGGCCGCCTTCCCCGAATCGCGCACGGCGTAGAATGTATCGAGGCCTATAACCTCGACGCGCCCGCCATACAGGCTCGCGCAAATCTGCGGTAAATGGGGATATTCGGCGATGGTGCGGCCGAGATTATCCCACATGCCGCGCATGATCCGCCGGTTCGCCTCGGGCGGGTTCTCGGGAAAGGCCCGAATGAGGTTGCGCTCCGCCTTACGGTTTTGACCCATGCGCGGCCCGACGGTCCGTCCGATCCATCCGCCCAAGCCCGAGGCCCAATCGACCGGCAGGATTCGGCAAAAGCCGAGAAAGGATGCCAGCAAGGCGGCCTGTGTCAGATAGGCGGCCTGCTCTCTGACCTTCGGCCAATCAGCCACGGGCCGTCGCCTGCGCAATCAAGCAGTTTATCGCTGATTCGTCCCTCCATCGAACGGCGACGGGGATCGCTCGAATTCGCTCGCGCCAAGCCGCCGGCAGCCTGATCCAATCCTTCTCGGTTGTGACCAAGGCGGCGCCGGCCTTCGCCGCCTCGGCAATGAGTCCTTCGAGCACCCGCTCGGTATAGGGCTTGTGATCGGCGAAGGCGCGGAAAGCGACGACGTCCGCCCCGGTGTCCGCCAGGGTCAGGCGGAATTTCTCCGGCCTGCCGATGCCGGCAAAACCCATCAATTTCCGTCCCGCCAGCTCGCCCGCCAGCGGCGATTCGAGCGCGGCCTGAAAAATGGGAGTCGAGCCGGAAATCGCGGATACGATATTCGCGCGGTCCTCGCCCATGACGACGATTGCATCGGCGCGCGCGAGTCCCTCCGAGATCGCTTCGCGCAACGGGCCGGCCGGGAGCAGTCGGCCGTTGCCGAACCCGGTTTCGCCGTCGACGACCAGGATCTTCAGGTTCTGCGCCAGCGTTGGATTCTGGAGGCCGTCATCCATCAGGACGACGTCGCCTCCGGCCGCTACGATCGCGCGGGCGCCGGCAGCGCGGTCGGCCGCAATCCAGCAAGGCGCGTCGCGGGCCAGCAGAAGCGGCTCGTCGCCGACATCCGCCGCGCCGTGCCGCTCGCGATCGACCTGGATCGGTCCCTTCGCTGATCCGCCATGACCGCGCGACAGAATGTGCGGGCGGCGTCCCTTGGCGAGGAGTCTCGCGGACAGGTCGCGGACGATCGGCGTCTTGCCGGTTCCGCCGGCGGTTAGGTTGCCGACGCAGATGACGGGAATCGGAGCCCGCCATGGATGGGCATGGGCGAGGCGCCAGCGGGTTGCGGCACCATAGAGCCACCCGAAGGGCTCGAGCAGACGTCCGGCTGGTGCCTGCCGATCCTGCCAAAATGCGGGCGCCTTCATGCTGCGGCTGAAGGGTGGCTTTGGGCTCCGGAAGCGGGAGCGGCGCGCTCGAGCAGCGGCGCCAGCGCAGCGAAAGCGCGATCGATTACATGGCGGTTGCGTTCAGCGACGGTTCTGGCTGCGCGCGCCATTGCCTGCGCGGCCGCCTTGTCCTCCAGCAAGCGGGCGATGGCGTCGGCCAACATGTCGGCGGTCTCGACAACCTGGGCTGCGCCTTCCTCCTGGAGCTCGGCTGCAACGCCGGCGACGCTGAACATGTGCGGCCCGTAAAGCAGCGCGCAGCCGAGCTGGGCGGCCTCGATCGGATTGTGGCCGCCGATTGCGACCAGCGAGCCGCCGATGCAGGCGATTGGCGCAAGCCGATACCAGAAACCGAGTTCGCCCATCGCGTCGACGATATAGACCGCATCGCCGGGCGCCGGCGGAAGCCCGCCCGAGCGGCGCGAGACGGCAAGCCCGGAGGCGCGAGCCATCTCGGCGATCGCAGCGCCGCGCCCAACATGGCGCGGCACGATCACCGTCAGCAGGTTCGGAAATCGAGGTGCGAGGCGGGCATGAGCCGCGAGCGCGATTGACTCCTCGCCTTCGTGCGAGGAGGCGAGGACCCAGAGCAACCGCCCACGCACGGCGCGGGTCAGCTCCGCGAGTTGCGCTGGACTGGCTGGCAGCGGCTCGGCGGCGTATTTGAGGTGGCCGACATAGCGCACATCGTGAGCGCCGAGCTGTCCCAGCCGCTCGGCCTCGGCCTCGGTCTGCGCTAGGCAGAGATCGAAGGTGGCGAGAAGTGCGGCGATCGCTTTGGGCGCGAAGCTCCAGCGGGCATGCGAGCGCGCGGACATGCGGGCGTTGACGAGCGCCGCCGGAATGCCGCGCCGCGCGATGCCGCGCAGCAGGTTGGGCCAGATTTCCGACTCGATCCAGATGGCGCAGTCGGGCCGCCAGTGATCGAGGAAACGCTCGACCCAGGCCCGCCGGTCGACCGGGACATATTGGTGAATCACCTTGTCGTGCAAGCGGTCCGCGACCATGCGGGCCGAGGTGACGGTGCCCGTCGTGACCAGAATGCGAATTCCCGGCCGATCCGACAGCAGCCGCTCGATCAGCCTCAGCATCGACATGGACTCGCCGACGCTTGCCGCGTGAAACCAGACGAGCATGCCGTCCGGTCTCGATCGCGACGGGATTCCCTGGCGCTCCGTAAAACGCGCGCGATCCTCCTTCCCGGCTCTGAGCCGCGCGCGCAGATAGAGGCGTAGCAACGGGCCCGATGTCTCCAGCAGTGCCGCGTAGAGATCCAGCAACGCGGATCGGACGATTATCCTACCGGCAGGGATGGACATTGCTCAGAAACTGATGCGCCGCGGCCTGCCAGGAGTGGGCGAGCGCGAATTCGCGACATGAATCGGGCGAAACGTCTAGCGCTCGCGTCACGGCGCGGCCGAGATTGGTGTCGAGCGCGCCCGGTCCGTCCTTGCCGATCACGTCGATCGGTCCCGCCACCGGATAGGCCGCGACGGGCACGCCGCAGGCGAGAGCCTCGAGGATCACCAGTCCAAAGGTGTCGGTCTTGGACGGAAAAACGAACACATCGGATGCCGCGTAATACTTGGCGAGCTCATCGCCGTGATGGGGACCGACGAACCGCACTTTCGGATAACGGCGCCTCAGCATTTCGAACATCGGGCCGCCGCCCACGACGTATTTCGTACCCGGAATATCGAGCGCGAGAAAGGCCTCGATGTTCTTCTCCACCGCGACTCGCCCGACATAGAGCGAGATGGGCCGCGGATCCTGGATGAAATCCTTGGCGCGCGGCCGAAAGAGCTCGGTGTCCACGCCGCGGCTCCAGCGGCGGATGTTGCCGAAGCCACGGTCCGCGAGCGAGCTTGCGATCGACTGTGTCGCGACCATCACAGCCGCGGAGGTGCGATGGAAGCGACGGAGCATCGCGTAGGAGAGCGCGAGAGGAATCGGCGCCCGCTCGGCCAGATACTCGGGGAAGCGCGTATGGTAGGAGGTGGTGTAGGCCAGTCGCTCCTTCCGGCAGAAGGCGCGGGCCGCCCAGCCCAGGGGACCTTCGGTCGCGATATGAATCGCCTGCGGGCCGAAATCGGCGATGAGGCGCTCGAGCCTCCTGCCGGGATTCAGCGCGACGCGAATCTCGCTGTAGCCCGGCAGGGGCATGGTGCGGAACTGGTCGGGTCCGATGAAGCCGACATCGTGACCGAGCTTCTCGAGTTCCTGCCCGGTCGTCGAAAGCGTCCGCACGACGCCGTTGATCTGGGGGTGCCAGGCGTCGGTGATGAAGAGAATCCTCACGATCCGGTCGGCTTTTCCATCTTGCGCGGTCGCATCCGTCTCGAGGCCGCCATCAGGCCGCGGCGCGCGTCTCGGTCTCGGTCTGACGGGCGACGAGCCATGGGATGATCTCGAGCCTGCCGCCCTCATGCTCGACCAGCGCGGTGCAGCTCTCGACCCAGTCGCCGTCGTTGCAATAGGTGATGCCGTCGATGTCGCGCATGATCGCGTGATGAATATGGCCGCAGATCACGCCCTGCACATTGCGGCGTCTGGCTTCGCTCGCGAGCGCCGTTTCGTAGTCGCCGATGAATTCGACCGCGTTCTTGACCTTGTGCTTTAGATAGGCCGATAGCGACCAATAGGGAAATCCCAGCTTCCGCCGCGCGAAATTGTACCAGGTGTTGAGTCCGAGCGCGAAAGAATAGGCAGCATCACCGATCAGCGCCAACCAGCGAGCATAGTTGACCACCACATCGAACTTGTCGCCATGAGTGATCAGGAACTTCCGCCCATCGGCCATCGTGTGGATGACTTCGTCGATGATCTGTACCCGGCCGAATTCGTGACCGAGAAATTCGCGGAAGCCTTCATCGTGATTGCCGGGGATGTAAATGACGTTGGTCCCCTTGCGCGCTTTTCGCAGCAGTTTCTGGATGACGTCATTATGCGCTTGAGGCCAATACCAGCTTCGCTTCAGCCTCCATCCGTCGATGATGTCGCCGACAAGATAAAGCTGCTCGCATTCGGTCTCCTTGAGGAACTCGAGCAGCATTTCGGCTTGACACCCCTTGGTGCCTAAATGGATGTCGGAAATCCAGATCGTGCGGTAACGGCGTGTGCCTTCGGGGTCTACATGCTGCATCGGCGCGGGCTCCTCCGGATCACCGGCGAGGATATATAGAGGCGACTCGCCGCTTGACCAGCGATTTCAGGTGGTAAACGCCTGAGAAGCCCGGTAATCGCCCATCTGCAGGCCTTAACGCCCGGCGATCATCATCCCGTCTATGCGGAGAGTGGGGGCATCCACGCCGTAGCGCCGGACGAGATCGTTGGCGGGCGTGAGGGCCTTGTACATATCCTTGAGATTGCTCGCGATCGTCATCTCGCTGACCGGATAGGCGAGCTTGCCCTTCTCGATCCAGTACCCAGCAGCGCCGCGGCTGTAGTCGCCGGTGACGCCATTGACTCCCATGCCCATCAGCTCGGTGACATAAAGGCCGCTCTCGATCTCGCCGATCAGCGCTTCGGGCGACTTTGGTCCCGGCATCAGCGCCAGATTGGAAGGCGAGGGGGCAGGCGGCCCGCCGGTGCCGCGCGACGCGTGCCCGGTCGTCTTCAAGCCGAGCTGCCGGGCGGAGCGCAGATCGAGCAGCCAGGTCGTGAGCCTGCCATTTTCCACGATCGCGCGCTTGGCCGGCGCCACGCCTTCGCCGTCGAAGGGCCGCGAACGATGGCCGCGCACGAGATGGGGATCATCGACGATTTCGATTCCCGGACCGAAGATCTCTTCGCCGAGCTTGTCCCTGAGGAAAGAGGTGCCACGCGCAATGGAGGGGCCTGAGATGGCTCCCGACAGGCTGCCCAGCAGCCCGCTCGAAACGCGCCAATCGAATACGACCGGCAGCGTCGCCGTTGCGCCCTTGCGCGGGTTCAGCCGTCGGACCGCCCGTTCGCCGGCCGACCGCCCGACCTCCGCCGCCGGTCGCAAATCCGCGGCGTGCCCGGCGCTGGTATAGTCGTAGTCGCGCTCCATGCCGGTACCCGTCCCCGCGAGCACGGCGGCGGAGAGGCTGAAATGCGTGACGCCATAGGCTCCTGCGAAGCCGTTGGAGGCGACGAGCGCGATGTCGCTCCGTCCCCAACTCGCCTCCGCGCCTTCGGAATTCGTGACGCCCGGCACCGCGAGCGCCGCCTGTTCGGTCTCGGTCGCCAATGCGATCAGCTGGTCGACGCTGGGCTCGGCGGGATCGGCCAAGTCGAGATCGGGCCAGCTCTTGGCGATCTGGTCGGTGTCGGCGAGGCCGCAATAAGGGTCCTCCGGCACCGCCCGCGCCATGGTGACCGCCCGCTCGACCAGCGCTGCCAAGGCCTCGGGCGTGCGCTCGCTGGTCGAGACCATCGCCTGCCGCTTACCGATCAGGACCCGCAGGCCCAGATCGCGCGATTCCGACCGCTCCAGCCGCTCCGGCTGGTTCAGCCGCCGCGCGACGTTCACCGACTGGCTGTCATAGGCCAGCGCATCGGCCGCATCGGCGCCGGCCTTCAGCGCGCGGCCGATGCAGTCATCGAGAAGCGAGAGCAGATCGGCGGTCATGGAAGAACCTGGGGCTGGGGTATAGGCGGCGGTTTAGCAGAGCGGGCCGGGGCCTGACAAACTACTCGGCCTCCAACCGAAACACGCGCGTCACCATGGACGTTCGATTCTCCAGCTCCAGCGTGGTTCGTACTTCGTGGCTGGCGATCTCAACCAGGCCCGCCTTCGGCAGATAGGCGCGGCCGGGATCGGCAAGCAGCACCTCGGCCCCTGCGCGGGCCGCGGCGGAGAGCCAGGCGAAGACCCGTTCGGCCATCGGCCGCTCGTAGCAGAGGTCGCCCGCCAGGATCAGATCGTGGCGTGCTGCCGGCGCGGCCAGCAGGTCGGCTTCCAGCACCTCGACCGCTACATCGTTCGCGTCGGCATTGAGAGCGATCGCCGCGGCGGCGAACGGATCGATCTCGCTCGCCCGGACCCGCGCCGCACCCGCCCTGGCCGCCGCGATCGCGGCGATCCCGCAGCCGGCGGCGAAATCGAGCACTGTGCGGCCTTGCGCCAGTTCAGGGCGATCGAGCAGGGTACGGGCGATGGCTTGGCCGCCCGGCCAGGCAAAGGCCCAGAAGGGCGGAGGCAGACCGGTCTCGGCGAGGCTCGCTTCGGTCGCTTCCCAAAGCGGGGTGACTTCGCCCGCGAGATGCAGCCTGATCTCCGGCACCAGCGCCGTCGCGCAGGGCGCGGTCTGCGCCCGCACGAAATCGGTGTGAAGCCGGTTCACGCGATCCCTGGTGCGAAGATCCGCCCGACCGTGATGGCCAGCAGTACCAGCAGGCCGGTCCATCGGCTCGCCTGAAAGCGCCTGAGGCAGTCGCGCGGATCAGCTGGGTCCCAGAAGGCGAGCAGCCAGACGAGGTGCAGCGCCACCGGGATCAGCATAATCTCATAGGCAACGCCCAGCCCCGCGCCTTGGCCGGCCAGCAGCAGAAGCGCCAGCATCAGCAGAGCGAAAAGGAAGAGCCAGGGCTTGCTGAATCGGCCGAGGCGCCGCGCGGTTGATTTGATCCCGGCGGTCGCATCGTCGCGCGCGTCCTGATGCGCATAGATCGTGTCGTAGACGAGCGTCCAGAAGAAGCCGCCCGCATAGAGCGCAATCGAAGGCCAACCGATCCGCCCGGTCGCGGCCGCCCAACCCATGAGGGCGCCCCAATTGAAGGTCAGTCCGAGGAATGCCTGCGGCCACCAGGTGATCCGCTTCATCAGGGGATAGGAGCCCACCAACGCCAGCGACAGCACCCCGAGCGCGATCGAAAGCCGGTTCAGCTGAATCAGGATCATCAAGCCGATGGCGAGCTGGATCGCCAGAAAGAGGATGGCGCCGAACAAGCCGATTTCACCGGAGGGCAACGGCCGGTTTCGCGTGCGCTCCACCTGCGCGTCGAGGTGGCGGTCCAGTATGTCGTTAACCGTGCAGCCCGCGCCGCGCATGACGACCGCGCCGATGCCGAACAGCACGGCCAGGCCGAGCCCCTGCGCGGTGCCGGTGCTGCCGAGCGCGATCGCCCACCAGCAGGGCAGCAGCAACAGCCAGATGCCGGTCGGCCGGTCGAACCGGGCGAGTCTGAGATAGGGCCGCGTCCATCGCGGCATGCGCCGGTCGACCCATCCGTCCTGTGGGATATCAGTAAAGGGTGCCATGTCGCTCATGGCGCGATCATAAGGCGCGGCGCGGATATGCGAAGCGCAATCCGCCGCCCGCAATTCTGTGATATGGTTGTAAATCGAGTATCGGTGACCTGCGGCGCGCGCAACGCTGGGCCGTTCGTCGAGAGACCTGGATGGGATGGCATACGATCTGGCTGCGATGCGCGGGGCCGCGGAGCCCTTGTCACCGGCTCCGGCCGAGGCCCTGCCGGCCTGGGACGAGCTTATCGGCGCCGAGCGTATCAGGGTGGTCTTTCGGCTGATGCCGATCACTCTGACCGTCACGATGATAAATGTCGTGCTGACACTGGTGGTCATGAGCCCGGCCGCAAATCCCGTGGTCTTGTGGTGGTGGGCGGCCTTGGTCGCCTTCGTCAGCGCCGTTCGACTGGGCTTCTGGCGAGCCTATCGGCGGGATGGCACTGGAACGCGATTCTGGATGCGTGTCTCGACGCTGGGCGCGCTCGTCGCGGGGGTGCTGTGGGGCATCGGCACGGCGCTGATCTATCCGGGCTGGATGCTGCACCAGCTGTTCCTCGCCTTCGTGATCGGCGGCATGTGCGCGGGCGCGGTTACGGTGAGCTCGGCGCATTTCGCGAGCCTCGCCGCCTTCGTGCTGCCGGCCACGCTCCCGCTCGCGGCGCGCTTCATCGCCGAAGGCGACAGGCTGCATGTGGCGATGGGCGCAATGGCGCTGATCTTCGCGGCAGCGATGCTCGTGATCGGTCATTTGTTCGGCGCCCATTTTACCGAAACCTTCCGCCTGCAATTCGCGCTCGCCGATCGCGGCCGCGCGCTCGACCGCACCAACGAGACCTTGCGCGAGGAGATCGCGCGCCACAAGGCGACCGAGGCGAGCCTTCGACAGGCGCAGAAGCTCGAGGCGCTGGGTCGGTTGACGGGCGGCATCGCGCACGACTTCAATAACGTGCTGACCGGCGTAGTGGGGTTCGTCGGAATCGCGCTCCGGCGGATCGACAAGGATTCGCATCTGCGGCCACTGCTCGAAAATGCGCTCCGCGCCGCTGATCGCGGCACGACGCTGACTCAGCGCCTGCTGGCCTTTGCGCGCAAGCAGACGCTCAATCCGAGGCCCATCGATCTGGCCGTGCTGGTCCAGGACATGCGCTCGCTCATCGAGCAGGCCGTGGGCGCGGCATGCCGCATCGAATGCGAATTCGCGCCCGGCCCGGTGGTGGCGCTCGTCGACTCCGGGCAGCTCGAGCTCGCGATCCTGAATCTCGCGATCAATGCGCGCGACGCGATGCCGGAGGGCGGCACGCTGACGATCGACGTTTCGCCCTGCCTAGCGGACGGAATCACCCCGCCCGGACTTGCGAAGGGCGACTACGCGGTCGTTACCGTGACCGACACCGGGATCGGCATGGATGAGGAGACTCTCGCCAATGCCTTCGAACCTTTCTTCACCACGAAGCCAGCCGGCGCCGGGTCCGGCCTCGGCCTATCGATGGTGCAGGGTTTCGCCGCGCAGTCCGGCGGCACGATCGAGCTCTCGAGCCGTAAGGGCAAGGGCACTCGCGCCGCGATCTGGCTGCCGCGCGCGATCGGCGAGGCGATCCGCGATGCCCGCGCGACGCCGCACGCTTTGTCGGCCGCTCCGGCTCGAATCCTCGTTTGCGACGACGACCCTGATGCGCGCGCCGCGGTGGCCGAGATGCTGCGCGGCGAGGGACATGCGGTGATCGAAGCCGCGAGTGCCGCCCAAGCGCTGCAGACGATTTCGGCCGGTGAAGCCATCGACATTCTCATCACCGACTACGCCATGCCGATCATGAGCGGCGCCGACCTCGCCGCCGAAGCCGTGCGCCTGCGACCGGGGTTGAAGACTTTGCTGGTCAGCGGCCATCCCGCTGCCCTCCGCGATGACTCGCTGCGCGGCACCGTTCTCCCCAAGCCTTTCAGCCCGACCGCGCTTGCCGAGCGGATTGCACGGCTGAAAGGAAACGGCGGATAGAGCGCCCTCCACGACAGCGAAGCCGATATCTCGAGCATCTTTGCCGCTTCACCGACTCTGTCTACGCTCGCTTCATGTGTGGACGCGTGCATCTGTCGAGCGATTATTCCGAAATCGAGATTGCGCTCAATCTCGACGATCGGGCCGGCGTGCCGAACCTCCAGCCCGGCTGGAACGTGGCGCCGAGCGACGACGTGCTGGTCGTGAGATTCGACCGGGCGGCCGGCCGGCGCATCTCGGAAAAGATGAAATGGGGCCTCATCCCGGCCTGGTCGAAAGAGGCCAAGATGATGGGCGCTACCTTCAACGCGAAGGCCGAGGCGATCGACAGGACCTCCACCTTCCGCGATGCGTGGCGGGCGGGGCGGCGCTGCCTCGTCGTCGCCAACGGCTTCTACGAGTGGCGCAAGCGCGACAAGCAGCCCTTCGCCATCGCGCGCGCCAAGCAGACCTTCACGGTGATGGCCGGCCTGTGGGAGGAATGGCGCGCGCGGGACGGGAGCGAGGTGATCCGCTCCTGCACGATCATCACCACCGATGCGAACGACCTGATCGGCACGGTGCACGATCGCATGCCCGTCATCCTCGCCGAGCAGGATTGGCCCGCATGGCTAGGCGAGGCGCGGTCCACCGAGGCCGCGCTCAAGGCGCTGCTCAAACCGTACCCGGCGGCAGGGATGGAGCTGTGGCCGGTCGGTCATGCTGTCGGCAACTGGCGCAACAACGGCCCCGAGCTGCTCACGCCCACCGGAATCGATGACGGCCTGCTCGTGTAGCGCCGCAAGACTATCCGCAGATGACGTAATTGCGCCCGGATCAAATGCGATCGTCGTCATTGTCGTTCCCGTACGCCCGAACAGACGCGGCCTTAATCGTCGCGGCGCGGCTTTGATCTGTGCTAACCTGTGAAATCTGTGGATTGAACTCGGCCCAGCCGAGAGCGTTTGGTGCCCGATGGCTTCAGCCGCCGCCTTTCGACTGCGCATGTCGGCCGGTCTCGGCCTTGTCGGGGCACTTGTCCTGATGGCTGCGGGCGCGCCCCGGGCGTTGGCGGAGCAGGCGCAGTCGCATCAAAGGGCGCAGGCGATCGGGGCGGTCGACCATGGTTGCCTTGCCGGCGGCGAGGCGCTGCCGCTCTCTGGTCCCGGCTATGAGGTCGCGCGGCCTGAGCGCAACCGCTATTTCGGCCATCCGGACATGATCGATTTTCTTCAAGGCCTGGCCCGGCGGGCGCAGGCTGCGGGCTTGCCGCTGCTCTATGTCGGGGACATGGCGCTGCCGCGGGGCGGGCCCATGCCGGATTCGGCGCATCACAGCCACCAGACCGGGCTCGACGCCGATCTCTGGTTCACCTTTGGGCCGCATTATTCCCCGACGGCGGCTCACCAAGCCGCGCCCGACCCGCGCCCTATGGTCGAGGCCGGCCATGCGCAGATCGACCCGACGCGCTTCGGACGGGATCAGATGACGCTGCTCCGCTTCGCGCTCTCCGACCCGCGAGTCGATCGGATCTATGTCGACCCGGCGATCAAGCTCGCGCTATGCCGTGGCAAGGCCGACGCCAATTATTTCGGCACCGATTGGCTGCGACGGCTGCTGCCCTGGCCCAAGCATGACGATCATTTCCATGTGCGCCTTCACTGCCCCAAAGACTCGCCGAATTGCGAGCCGCAGGCCGACGTGCCCGACGGCGACGGCTGCGATGCGTTGGCCAGAGGGGTGTTGCCCGCCGCTCCGCCGCGTCCGCCTTCGCCGGCCGCCGATGCCGCGGCTTGCGCGCGCGTGTTCGCGCAGGGATCGGCGCGGCCGATTGAGGCTCGTCTGCGGCGGACCCATATGAAATTGGGGGAAGGTCGCCAATGATGACGCTTTACGAATTTGCGCCGACGCGCTCGATCCGAGCGCGCTGGATGTTGCAGGAGCTCGAGGTTCCGTTCGAAGCGGTGACGGTCAACCTGCTCGCCGGCGAAAACCACGCGAAATGGTTTTTGGATCTCAATCCCGCCGGCAAGGTGCCGGCGTTGGTGGATGGCGATGTCATCCTGACCGAGTCGGTCGCAATCGTGCTCTATCTCGCCGAGAAATATCCCGAGCGGGGGTTTGCCCCGGCCGATCCGGCGGAGCGGGCGCAGATGTACCGATGGTTGATGTTCGCCGCTACCGAACTCGAGCAGCCGCTCTGGCGGATTGCCAAGCACACCGCGCTTTATCCGGCGGCGAAACGCCTGCCGGCCGAGGTCCCGTTGGCGCGCGCCGACTTTGCGCAGATGGCGCGAGTGGCCGAAGACCATATGGAAAGCCGGGAATTCGTCGTCGGCGACCGGGTCTCGGCGGCGGACTTCGTGCTCGCCTATACGCTCGATTGGGCCAACGAGATCGGATTGCTCGACGATTGCCCGCGCCTCGGGGACTATCTCGAACGCATGTATCAGCGGCCGCGGGCGCCCATGCGAATCGCGTCGGCGTTGGACGGCATCCGCGCCTGAGCTCCGCTTGCGGGGCATGCGTCGCTCCGGCCATATAGCGCGATGGTCGATGTAGCGCTCTTTTTCGACGAAGCCTTTCAGCACGCGATCGCGCTGCGCTGGGCGCCAGGTCCCCCCGAGGCGCGGGATGGGCGCCGGTCTTGTGACATCGCGCCATGATCCCCCGCCTTTATGTACAGGGGGCACTCGGGTCAGGCCTGTCCGTCGCCCTCGATGGCGGCCGGACGCATTACCTGAAAAACGTGCTGCGGCGTGGGCTCAACGATGAAGTCGGGCTATTCAACGGACGCGACGGCGAATGGCTGGGACGAATCGCCGAACTCGGCAAGAAGGGAGCGGTCGTCGCCCTCGACCGGCAGCGGCGGCCGCAGGCGCCGGGGCCCGACCTCTGGCTCGCCTTTGCACCGATCAAGCGAGCGCGCATCGACATGCTGGTCGAGAAGGCCACCGAGCTCGGTTGCTCGGCGCTCCTGCCGGTGATGACGCGCCGGGCGGAGGCGCGGCGGGTCAACACTGAGCGGCTCGCGGCCATCGCCGTCGAGGCGGCTGAGCAGACGGAGCGGCTGGACGTGCCCGAGATCCGCGCGCCGGCCGCCTTCGAGAGGCTCATCGCTTCGTGGCCGACCGGCCGAACCCTGCTCGTTTGCGCGGAGGCCGGCGCGGCCATTCCGATTGCCGAGGCGGCGCGCGCAGGAATCGGCCGGCCGGCGGGTTTTCTCATCGGACCGGAGGGGGGCTTCGACCCGGCCGAGCTTGACCGGGTGCGCAAACTTCCCTTTGCTGTGGCCGTGGGCTTGGGCCCGAGGCTGCTGAGGGCCGAGACGGCCGCGATCGCTGCGCTCGCCTGCTGGCAGGCGCTGGCCGGCGATTCAGCCCAGGCGGAGTCGAGGCCGCCTTTTCGAAACGAATTCGAGGCCTAGATTTAGGGGCTCCGGCCCGTGATCGGGCTTTAAGCAAGCCAGCCGAGGCGAGTGGATGTCGGTACCTTCCCATGCGGGCGGCGAGATCGTCACCGAGAAGCGTCAGCTCGTCGCCTTCCTGGAGGCGGGGTGCAAGCCCGCTGTCCAATGGCGGGTCGGCACCGAGCATGAGAAATTTCCGTTCCGGCGCGAGAGTCACGGATCCATCCCCTATGAAGGGCGGGATGGAATCCGCGCGCTGCTAGACGGTTTGAAACGGTTCGGCTGGGTCGGCGTGCATGAGGGCGACAAGCTGATCGGCCTTTCCCAAGGCGGCAGCAACATCTCGCTGGAGCCGGGCGGCCAGTTCGAGCTTTCGGGCGCTCCCCGGGAGACGCTCCATGAGACCCACTTCGAAACCGTCGAGCATCTCAGGCAAGTTCGCGAGATCGGCAGTCCGCTGGGCATAGGGATGCTGGGTTTGGGCTTTCACCCGACGCTTCGACGCGAGGACGCCCATTGGATGCCCAAGGGGCGCTACGCGATCATGCGGCCTTATATGGCCAAGCGCGGGCAACTCGGCCACGACATGATGCTCCGCACCTGCACCATCCAGGCCAATCTGGATTTCGGCTCCGAAGCCGACATGGTGAAGAAATTCCGGGTGTCGTTGGCGCTTCAGCCGATCGCGACGGCGCTCTTCGCCAACTCGCCTTTCACCGAAGGCAAGCCCAACGGCTTTCTCTCCAGCCGGGCGCATGTCTGGACCGACACCGATCCCGACCGCACGGGGGACCTGCCCTTCGTGTTCGAGGAAGGCTTCGGCTTCGAGCGCTATGTCGACTACGCGCTCGATGTGCCGATGTATTTCGTGATGCGCGAGGGGCGCTACATCGACGTGTCGGGGCAGTCCTTCCGCGCCTTCGCGGAGGGCCGGCTGCCCGGATTGCCCGGCGAGCTGCCGACCATGTCCGATTGGGCGGATCACCTGACGACGATTTTTCCGGAGGTCAGACTCAAGCGGTTCTTGGAGATGCGTGGCGCCGATGGCGGTCCGGCCGCGCATATCACCGCCCTACCGGCGCTTTGGGCCGGCATCTTCTATGATGGCGCGGCGCTCGATGCCGCCTGGGACCTCGTGCGCAGCTGGAGCCGGGAGGATCGCGCCGAGCTTAAGGCCCAGGTGGCCGCAAAGGGACTCCGCGCGACTGTCCGCGGCCGCAACGCGCGCGATGTGGCGCGCGACATGCTGGCCATGGCGCGCGCCGGTCTCAAGGCCCGCGCCCGGAAGGATCTGCACGGTGCGGATGAAACCCGCTTTCTCGATCCGCTCGACCACATTGTCGAGACCGGCCGCACCCGCGCCGAGCAGTTGCTGGCGCTTTACGACCGCGCCTGGGGCCGTTCGGTCGAACCCGCCTTCGAGGAATGCGCCTACTGACATGAGCGAGCTTCCAGCGATCCCCGGGGGATGGCGGATCCTCGAGCTTGGCGCCAGGCCCGACTATTTTGCGGTCTGGAATGCGATCCGCGAGCAGTCGCCCGTTCATGATGCGGGCGAGGGCGTGTTTCTTGTCTCGCGCTGGGAGCTGGTGAACGCCGCGCTCCGGAACCCTGAGCTGGAGGCCGGCGGCGGCGTGTCCGAATCGTTCGGCGGCGCCGGCGGTCCGGTCGAGACCGTGGTGCGGAACTGGCTCATGTCGCTCAATGGCGAGGAGCACAGGCTGGCGCGCGGCCTGGTGAGCCGATTGTTCGCGCCAAAGGCGGTCGCCGATCTCGAGCCGGCGGTCCGCGGCGTGGCCCGTGCGCTCGTCGGGTCCTTCGTCGCCGCTGTGAAGGAAGGGTCCGCCGATTTCGTCGACCTGGTTTCGACGCGGCTTCCCTCCGAAGTCGTCCGACGGCTCTTCGCGATCGATCCCGCCGAATGGTCGGCCGAGGTCGAGCCGCTTTTCAAAGGCGCCGCCGCGAGCGAGGCCGATGCGTTCGCGGCGGTGCAGGGACTGGCGCCGTATTTCCACAAAAAGCTTCAGTCCTCCGGCAACCAGCCGCTCGGCGGCGTGATCGACCAGCTGCGCATGGAAGACAAGGCAGGCCGTCGCCTGACGGAAGCCGAGGTTATGGCGAATTCGGTCCTTATCGTGACGGCGGCGATCGACACGACCGCCGGACTGATCGCCAACACGTTCTACGCGCTGTTGGAGAATCCGAGCGAGATGATGCGCGTGCGGTCGGAGCCGGCGCTGATTCCAGGCGCCGTCGACGAATCGCTCCGCTATTGCCCCTCGGCGCCGTCGACCACGAGGCGGACGCGAGTGACGTTCGATCTGGGCGGCGTCCGCATCCCGGCCGGGAGCGACCTTTTCCTTTCGCTCGCCGCCGCCAACCGCGACCCGCGTAAATTCGACGAGCCGGACCGATTTCTAGTCGGCCGCGATGCGTCGGCGCTGCTCACCTTCGGCGGCGGCGCTCATTTCTGCCTGGGGGCGGCATTGGCCCGGCTGGAGGTGCGGATCCTGTTCGAGGAATTGTTACGGGCCGGCTCTAACTTCGCGCTCGCGGGCCCGGTTCGATGGCGCACCAACAATCCCTCGGTCCGCGTGCCGCAGGAGCTGCTGATCTCGGCATCACGATGAAATTAACTTTGTAACTCTTGCGTTAGGCACACTCGCGGTGCAAATCTAGAGCACTCCGGAACTGGACTTTCCGGACAGAGAAGCAATGTCGCAGCTTTCACCGGAAGAACTGCTTGCCAATGCCGAGCTCGCGGGCTTGGCGCGGGTCATCAAGCTGGACCGTACGCCGGATGGCACGATTGCTCATCTGCGGTTCGAACAGGTCATCAAGGGCGAATTTCGGGGGTCCCTTGCCAGCCGCTACTGGAGTCGGTTCGGCGGCGCCGTGACAGTGAAGCTGCACAAATCCCGTCGCACGCCGGAGGCGGAGCCGGACCGGGATGACTGGCACGATCGGGTCGATCGGGGCGACAGGGTCATGATCCATTTGCGTTGGGATCCGAATAGCGCGGTCTACCGGACGATCGCCTCGAACGCCATCTGGCTCGCGCCCGGCTGAGGCCCGAATCGATTTTCGACAAAGCAATATTTGAAATGAAATCGACTGCCGCTTTTACAGCTTTTGCGAGTTCCCGGCCGTGATCTGGGCCGATCGGGTTGCGATCGGATTGGCCATTCTGGCGGCGTTTGGCATCGGCGTTGCCTTCGTGTCGAGCGACGCCGCCTTGCGGTTGGACGCGGTTCGTTCCCACATTGCAAAGCTCGACGCGGCTTGCGCGCAGCAGCTGACAGCGGCTCGAAAGGCGACGGAGGAGGCCAGCGCGGACTCCAACACGTCTCCGGCTCCGCCCGAATCCGAGGTGTCCAAAGACGCGCAAGCGACCGCCGAGGACGTCCAGACGGTCAATCCCGTGGACGCCCCGGCGAAGATTGCCCCGCTGCCGGACCGGGTCTGCTTCGATATGAAGGTGCGGGATGAGCTCGAATCCGAAGAGGCGGCGATCACCGTTCCAACCGTCCGCGGAACGCTCCTCGATTTAGTCAAGCTGGAAATCTTCGGCGTGGTGCCGCTCTGGGCCGGGCTTCGCTATCTCGACTTCCAAAGCGGCGGGCCGCAACGCCGACTCGCCCGCAGCCGATATTGGATGGCGACGCGGGACGCCCGAAGAGCACGCCGCCGCGAGCGGCGCGAGCGATTCGAGGCAGGCGAGCCGTAAATCGCATAAAGTTCTTGATTCGTTCGAATAGCTGAGCCAAAGTTTCCCGCCTCTGTCGTGGCTCCGAGGCTCAGCGTCGATGCAGATCCAATGCCCGAAGGCAGATCTTTTCGAACTGCCGCGCCACATGGGACCAGGAGAAGCGCTCTTCGACCCGGTCGCGCGCGGCCCGCGCCAGCCGGTCGCGAAGCGAAGGATCGTCCAGAAGTCTCAGGATCGCGGCGGCGAAATCGGCGGCGTCGTCGGCGGCCAGATAATGGCGCTCATGTGCCACGTCGAGTCCCTCGACCCCGATCGTGGTCGACACGACCGGACGGCCCATCGCCATCGCCTCGAATGCCTTGATCCTGGTGCCGCTGCCGACCCTGAGCGGGATGACGTAGACATTCCCTTGGGCGACATAGGGTCGAATGTCGTCGACAAATCCGGTGAAGCGCCACGCCAGCCCGCGGTCGCGGGCGCGCGCGACCAGATCCTCGGGCGGGTTGCGGCCGACGATCACCGCCTTGGCTTGCGGCCGCGCCTTCAAAACCAGCGGCCAGACTTCGTCCATCAGGAAGGCGATGCCGTCGATGTTGGCGCGCCAATCCATGGCGCCCGTGAAAACGATCGTGCCGCCGTCCGCGCCGGTGTTCGGCGCATCTTCCGGCGGCTGAAAGGCGTAGAATTCGAGATCGACGCCCGTATCGATCGTTTCGACCCGCGTCAGGCCGTAGAGCTCGACGAGCGCCTTGGCGTCGCGCGCGGAAACCGCGATCACGGAATCGAAGCGCCGCAGCGTCGTTCCTTCGAAAGCCCGCATCTTGCGCGTCTGATCGCGCCATACCAGCCGCATTGGACCGCGTGCCACGTCGGCGTGGCGGGCGAAGATCTCCGCCTCGACATTGTGGGTGAAGATGACGGAAGCCGAATCGATCCGGTCGGGGAGGAGCACCGCGGCATGCGGAAAATCCACCAGCGCCACCGCGGGCTTTTCGGCCAGGAGGTCGGTGATGGCGCTGCGGCCGGCCGGGGAACGATCGGTCGCGGCGGCGACGGGAATCGAATCAAGCAGCGCGCGGACTCGGCGGAATTGCGACGCCCTTGGCTCCGGCCAGGAGACGAAGCGATCGCATACCGTAGCAATATCCACTTCATAGGCGTCGGCGTCGGGTGGGGCGGGGGAGGCGAGCACCAGCTCGAAGGCACCGCCCTTCATCCGTTTCAGTATGTTGGCGGTACGGATCTTGCCCCCCTGGTCCATCGGGAACAGGAAACGCGGGCTGACGACGAGGAGTCGCGGTCGGGTCATGGGGCGTCATTACGGAAGCGCGGCCTCGACGGCAACGGCGATCTACAACGGCAATTCGGGTTCGCGCTTAGCGGCCTGGTCGTGACCCGGGCTCATGATATGGATGACGGCGAAGCCATCCTTTACCAGCTCCTCGGCGATGATCTGCCTGTGGCACTGCCACCAGAGCGCCTCGGCGCACATGATGGCGACCGATTCGCGCTGTGCGAGCGCCTCCAATTCGTGGAGCGCGCTCCGGAACGGCTCGGTCGTGGCGTAGTGGGCATAGGCGGCAAAGCCCGGATTGCGCCATCGCGAATCGGGCTTAACCCCTTTGGGCAGCGTGCGGCGGCCGCCCAGAGACACCATATGTATGTAGCGAATGCCGGCGGCGGCGAGCGTTTGGCTGAGCGCGTCCTTGCCGAATTGCGGGTTGCGCCGGGAGCCCGGAAACGCCCGCACATCGACTAGGGTTTCGACGCTATGGGCCTTCAGGAGGGCTACGAATTCCTCAGCGCTGCGGGTCGAATGGCCGATGGTGAAGAGGTGAGATGGACGGGTTTTCATCGGAGAAAATGTCCTGGACAGGTGATCCAGATATGGTACGGTTCATGCCCAAGATAACAATCTGTTGTGGGTCATTGTGGTGATGGAAAGTTATCCACATCCCACTTTGCCCACAACGGTGGACAAGTCAGGAGGCGTGACGGTGTTCGATCTGGTTCAGGTAGAAAACGGCACGCGTCTCAAGACGGATCCATCGCGCGATGATCTGTTGACGGATTTTGGAAAAGAGACTCTCGCCGACCGCTACTTGTTGCCGGACGAGACTTTCCAGGACCTCTTCGCGCGCGTCGCGGTCCGTTACGGCGACGACTCCGCCCATGCGCAGCGCCTGTATGATTACATCTCGAAGCTGTGGTTCATGCCGTCGACTCCGATTCTGTCGAACGGAGGCACCGATCGCGGATTGCCGATCTCCTGTTTCCTCAACGAATCGTCGGACAGCCTGAATGGCATCGTCGATCTCTGGAACGAGAATGTCTGGTTGGCGGCGCGGGGCGGCGGCATCGGCAGCTATTGGGGCAATCTCCGGTCGATCGGCGAGCGCGTCGGGCGCAACGGCAAAACCAGCGGGATCGTCCCCTTCATCCGCGTCCAGGATTCGCTGACCCTCGCGATCAGTCAGGGATCGCTCCGCCGCGGCTCGGCGGCGGTCTATCTGCCGATCAGCCACCCCGAGATCGAGGAATTCGTCGAGTTGCGCCGGCCCACCGGCGGCGACCCCAATCGCAAGGCGCTCAATCTCCATCACGGTATCACCATTCCCGACGCCTTCATGCGCGCGGTCGAGAACGACGAGGACTGGGCGCTGACCAGCCCCAAGAACGGGGCGGTGATCCGCCGCGTCTCGGCCCGTGCTTTGTGGATCCGTATCCTGACCGCCCGGATCGAGACCGGCGAACCCTATCTCATCTTCATCGACCACGTGAACCGCGCCATTCCCGAGCATCAAAAGCTCGCGGGCCTGCGCGTGAAGATGTCGAATCTCTGCAGCGAGATTACGCTGCCGACCGGCACGGATTCCTACGGCCAGGAGCGGACGGCGGTTTGCTGTCTCTCGTCGCTCAATCTCGAGAAGTTCCTCGAATGGCAGGATCATCCGACCTTCATCGAGGACACGCTGCGCTTCCTCGATAACGTGCTCAGCGACTTCATCGACAAGGCGCCGGATTCGATGTCCCGCGCACGCTACTCGGCGGAGCGCGAGCGATCCGTCGGGCTGGGCGTCATGGGCTTCCACTCCTTCCTTCAGGGCATGGGCGTTCCCTTCGAGAGCGTGATGGCCAAGGTGTGGAACCGGCGCATGTTCCAGCATGTCAAGCGCCAAGCCGACGCCGCTTCGCAAAAGCTGGCCTTTGAGCGCGGCGCCTGTCCCGACGCGTCCGACTACGGCATCATGGAGCGCTTCTCGAACAAGATCGCGATCGCGCCGACGGCGTCGATCTCGATCATCTGCGGCGGCACCTCGCCTGGCATCGAGCCCTTGCCCAGCAACGCCTATACGCACAAGACGCTCTCGGGCTCGTTTCCGGTCAGGAACCCGCATCTGCAAGCGCTCTTGGCCGAGCGCGGCAAGAACGACGAGGAGACTTGGTCGTCGATCGTGATGAATGGCGGCTCGGTGCAGCATCTCGACGTGCTGAACGAACAAGAGAAGGCCGTATTCAAGACGGCCTTCGAGCTCGACCAGCGTTGGGTGATCGAATTGGCGGCCGATCGCACGCCGTTCATCTGCCAGTCGCAATCGCTGAACGTCTTCATTCCCGCCAACGTGCACAAGCGTGATCTGCACCAGATCCACTTTCAGGCATGGAAGAAGGGCGTGAAGTCTCTCTATTACTGCCGCTCGATGTCGATCCAGCGCGCCGAGGCGGCGGTCGCCACGCCGGCGCCCTCGTCCGAGATCATTCAGGCCGCCGACGCACGGTCGCGACTCGGCTCGACGTTGCCGGCCACGGAATCCTCGGCCGGGGCGAACTACGAGGAATGCCTGTCATGTCAGTGACGACGATGGGCGAGCTTCCGACCAATCTCCGATTCAAGCTAGGCGCCAAGTGGCATGCGCTGGTGGCCTGCGTGTGCCTCTATCGGAACGTCAGTCCGGAAACGATGACGGTCCGTTACTTGGTGCTCACCAAAGATCGGCGCTTTGCCTATCTGGAGGCCGTTGTCGGAGACAGGGGCGTGCGTCCCGTTACCGAAATGACTCGCGAGCGGGCGCTCCGGTTTCTGGTGGAGAATGGCGAGGGCGACGTGGTGGAGGAGTTTCCGGACATCTTCCGCGAGGAGCCGATGATCGCCGGCTCTTCCTCCGACGAAGCGGCCGTCGCGCCCAAGGATCGCCCCGCCGAGCCTTATCTCTTCCCGCTGCACTGATCCTTTCGCGAAAGTCGTCCGATGGCCAATCTTCTCACCCCCAACCACGTCTACAAGCCCTTCAGCTATCCTTGGGCCTATGAGGCTTGGATGACCCAGCAGCGCATTCACTGGCTGCCGGAGGAGGTGCCGCTTGCCGACGACGTGAAGGATTGGCGCAACAAGCTCAACGATGCCGAACGCAATCTGCTCTCCCAGATCTTCCGCTTCTTCACGCAGGCGGACGTCGAGGTGAACAATTGCTACATGAAGCACTATTCGCGGGTGTTTCAGCCGACCGAAGTAAGGATGATGCTGGCCGCTTTCTCGAACATCGAGACGGTGCATATCGCGGCGTACAGCCATCTGCTCGACACGATCGGCATGCCCGAGACCGAGTACTCGGCCTTCATGCGCTACAAGGCGATGAAGGATAAGTACGATTACATGCAGGGCTTCAATGTCGAATCGCGCGAGAATATCGCGCTGACGCTCGCCGTCTTCGGCGCCTTCACCGAAGGACTGCAGCTCTTCGCATCCTTCGCGATCCTGATGAACTTCCCACGCTTCAACAAGATGAAGGGGATGGGGCAAATCATCTCCTGGAGCGTGCGCGACGAGACGCTGCACACGCTGTCGATCATCAAGCTTTTCCGCGCTTTCATCGAAGAGAATCACGACATCTGGACGACGGAGCTGCAGCGCGAGATCTACAAAGCGTGCGAGACCATCGTCACGCACGAAGATGCCTTCATCGATCTCGCCTTCGAGCAGGGCGGCGTGCAAGGACTGACGAGCGAAGACGTCAAGACCTATATCCGCTACATCGCCGATCGCCGCCTGTCGCAGCTCGGTCTACAGCCGATCTATCGCATCCCGGCCAATCCGCTCCCGTGGATGGATGCGATGCTGAACGGCGTCGAGCACGCCAATTTCTTCGAAAGCCGCGCGACCGAATATTCGAAGGCGTCGACCGAGGGCACCTGGGACGAGGCGTTCGAGTAGGGGTTCGCTACCGTTTCCCGAACCTATTCCAGCTCACTACCTCGCTGACCGGCTTGCGCCCGGCCTTGTGGAAGTCGGTGCCGATCGTATAGGCGATCGGGAAGAGGCCGACCTGGGTGTATTCCGCGATCGGGATATCGAGCAGCTCGGCCATCTCGCGCTCGCGCAATAAGTGGGCCGTCGTCCATGCGCTGCCGAGCCCGCGCACGCGGAGCGCCAGGAACAGGCTCCAGACGGCGGGCAGCACCGAGCCCCAGGAGCTCGCCTGGCGAAAGAGCGTCATCTGGTCGGGCCGGCCGAGAAACATCGGTATGACGACCGCCGGCACCTTCGCCATGTTTTGGCGGAGATAGGCGACCGACTCCGACATCTTTTGCCGCGCAGGGCCCTCCGCGCCGGTTTTGTCCGCGGCGACGAGCTCGGCGATCTCCTTTACGTAGCCCTGGCCGTGCGCGGTCTGGAGGAAATCGTCGAGAGACGCGTCATAGATCTTGCTGATACCGGCGAGCAGAGCCGGATCGTCGACCACCACCCATTGCCAGGTGTTCATGTTCGAGCCGTTGGGGGCTTGGAAGGCGATTTCCAAACACTCCTCGATCAGCGCACGCGGGACCTTGCGGGTGAGGTCGAGGCGCTTGCGCACCGAGCGTGTCGTGGTAAGGACCTGGTCTGGCGTCAAATCGAGCAGCATCTCTTCCTCCCATGAGACGTTTACCGATCCATGATCGCCGATCCGCCGGCGATTGTAAGCCTGAACGGAAAGAGGCATTCGCATGACCGACCGCGACAATCCCGAAATTATCGACGCCGAGCTGACAGGCGGATGCCAATGCGGGAAGGTGCGCTATCGCGTCACCATGCGGCCGTTCAACGTGCATTACTGCCATTGCCGCATGTGCCAGCGCGCGGTCGGCAATCTCTTCGCGGCTTTGGCCTCCGTGTTGAAGGACCATCTCGAATGGACGAAGGGCGAGCCCGCGATCTTCGAATCATCGAGCGCGGTCGATCGCGGCTTCTGCCGCGATTGCGGTACGCCGCTTTTCTATTCGGCGAAGAGTTCGCCGCGCCTGTCGCTCACGATCGGCAGCTTCGATCATCCGGTCGAGGTGAGGCCCGAGCGCCATTACGGCGTCGAGAGCCAGATCCCCTGGGTCCACATCGACGATGATCTTCCGCGCGAGCCGACCGATCCCGGCTGGGACTTCCTGAATGGGATGGTGTCGCGCCAGGACCCGGCCGGCGCCTGAGAGGCTAAGCCTCGCGCTCCTCGGATTCGATCGCGCGCCGCCGCGTCTCATATTCTTCGCGACTGATCAGGCCGCGCTTCAGCATGGCGTCGAGGGCAAACAGGGAACGGCGACGACTCTCGCCCGGATCGCCGCTTTCCGAATCGGTGTCCGAATTGGCCGCTCCCGGCCATTTTGAGTTGCTCATCGAGCATCGCCCCGCAAGTCGTTGCGTTAAAACGCCTCCCAGCCACAAAATGCCTGACAATCCGCTAGATATGGTATAGAGTGATTTCGCAATTGGTTTCCCTAGCAGCGAGGACTCGTATCATTCCTCTCGGCGGGCCACTTCCATCGCCATGGCACTTGCCGGCGCCGCCCGGACAGCTGAGCGTTCTCGCATCTTTTAGCCCCTTTTCTCCCACCCCGCTCGTGCGGGGTTTTTTTGTGCCCGGCGGGTTTGGCCCGAGCACGCGATCATCCCCCAGCCTAGAAAGGGTCCCGTTATGGCAAAGCGCTCGTCCCGTGCCCTTGCTGCCGCTCATGCCGAAAGCGCCGAACATGGCAAGGTTCAGCCGCTGTTCGGCGGAGGGTGGGACCCGCTCGATGACCGCCGGGATCAAAGCTACGTCCGGAAGGTCAAGCCGCGCAGCCCCAACCAGCAGCGGCTGCTCCAAGCCATCGCCGACCACTCCCTGACGCTTGCGATCGGCCCAGCCGGAACCGGCAAGACCTACCTCGCCGTCGCCGCCGCGGTTGAGGCTCTCGAGGCCGGCCGGATCGAGCGGATCGTGCTGTCGCGTCCGGCGATCGAAGCGGGGGAGAGTCTGGGCTATCTGCCCGGCGACATGCTGGAGAAGATGGCGCCCTATCTCCGGCCGCTCTTCGACTGCCTGACCGACCGCCTCGGCGGCAAACGGCTCCGCGCGCTGATCGCCGAGGGCGAAATCGAGATCGCGCCGATCGGCTATATGCGCGGCCGTACGCTGAACAACGCTTTCGTCGTCATCGACGAGGCGCAGAACTGCACGTACGCGCAGATGAAGATGCTGCTGACCCGGCTAGGTTGGCACTCGACCATGGTGATCACCGGCGATCCCGAGCAGACGGACCTCTTGGACGGGCTCTCGGGTCTGTCGGATATCGCGCGTAGGCTCGAAACGATACCGGGCATCGCGGTGGTGCGGTTGGAAGAGCACGACATCGTCCGCCACCCGCTGGTCGGCTCGATGCTGGGCGTGCTTTAGAAGCCGAAGTTCAGCTCGCCGTTGCCGCGAGCGCCCGCCTGGCCTGATCGATCCAGGGCTGCTGCGCCCGGCGGTAATGGTTGGGCGCGAGCTTGGCGCGGCGGAGAATCTCTTCATAGAGCTGCCGCGCCTCTTCGATGCGTCCTGCGGCGGCGAGCGAGACGGCATAGCGGTAGCGCGCCTCCTCGCCGGGATAACGGTCGGCGATCGCGGCGTACTGCGCGCGTGCTTCGTCCGAACGGCCGAGATGTTCGAGGCAGATTGCTCGGAAGAGCCGCCGCTCGATCGGCTCGTCTCCGCGCTGGTCCCGCGCGAGTTCGTCGAGCGATTGCAGACAGGCGGCGTAGTCCCTCTGGCCGGCGCGGGCGCGCGCGAGGCCGAACAGCAAGGCCGGATCGTCACGATGGATGCCGACGAGCGTGCGCTCATAGAGGTCGGCGGCCTCGTCATACTGACCAGCGTCCAACAAGGCCTCGCCCAGCCGGCGGCGATTCTCGGTCGTGTCGGCGACTTCGAGCGCGCGGCGCCGGGCGCGGATATCGCCGCCGGGGTCGACCGTTCTGCGGATCTCACCCGAAAGTCGGCTGGCCGTCCGCCCGCGAAACAGCGAGGGGAGTATCTCGACCAGCAGATAGGCCAGGATGCCGGCCGCCGGCAGGAAGATCACGACATAGATCCAGATGCGATCCCGGCCGGTCCGGAAGATGTGAACAATGCAAAGGATCTGAAACAGAATTGAAATTCCGAAAATCGGCATGTGACTACCCCAGAAGAAGGCCCTCGGACGTCTGGTTGTGGGTGGGGACCGGCGTTCATCCGACGAGCGTATATATGCCCTGGGTTTCAACAAAGAACAATGGGGGAACTTTGCCGCACCCCATTTTGCGTCTACATTGCGCTTCTTTCGTACGAAGTTCGGGACGATCGAATGCCATCCGGAGGTTTGCGCCTCGAAGGCAGGGCGCGCTTCACGCGCATGGCCCATCTCTTCAAGGCCGTCGCCAAGCAGCACCATAAGGAGCTGATCCCGATTCTCAGGCCCGTTCTGCCCGAGGATGGCATCGTCTTCGATGTCGGTGCCCATGCCGGCCAGATGGCGAAGCTGTTCGCTCGCATGGCGCCACGCGGACGCGTCTATGCCTTCGAGCCCGGCGCCTATGCGCTGTCGATTCTGCGGCCGGCGGTAAAGCTGCGTGGACGCGGCCGGATCACGGTCGAGCCGATTGCGCTCGGCGCCGAGCCCGGCACCCTCACGCTCACGACGCCGATCAAGCGCTCCGGCAGCTACGGTTTCGGGCTCAGCCATCTCGGGTTCGCCGGCGAAGGGCGTTCGTTTCGGCACGAGGTCGAAGTCGACACGATCGATCGTTATGTGGAGCGGCACCGCATCACGCGGCTCCATCTCATCAAGGCCGACATCGAGGGCTGGGAGTTGCGCATGCTTGCCGGCGCCCGCCATACGCTCGCGACCTTGAAGCCTGCGCTGGTGCTGGAAGCGGTCGACGCCTATCTCTCCCGCGCCGAGGATTCGCGCCCGGCGCTGTGGCGTTTCCTCTCGGACCTGGGCTATCGGCCTCATCGTCTCGAGCCTGGGCTGCCGCCCTTCGCGCCGGAGGCCGATGGCGACGTGGTCTGGATCTGCGGCACCTAGGCTGACACCGGGTCGCAGTGGCGTTGCAGGGCGCGCGGTCGTATATCCCCCTCCATGCCTTCAAAGTCGCAAAGATCGAACGGGCCGCTTCTCGGCCTGATGATCGGGATGATGGTCGCCGCGGCGATTGCCGTGATCGTCGCCTGGAACGTCGTCAAAAGCGGCCCGCGCGATATTTCCGCGCCGGACATCGGCGGCCCTTTCACGCTCGTCGACCAGACCGGCCGGCAAGTCACCGACAAGACTTATGACGGCTCTTACCGGCTGATCTATTTCGGCTACACCTTCTGCCCCGACGCCTGTCCGACCGAACTGCAGGTGATGGCGGGCGCGATCGACGATATGGGCAAGGACGGAGACAAGGTCCAGCCGATCTTCGTCACGGTCGACCCGGCGCGCGATACGGTGAAGCAGCTCGCCGGCTATGTCCCGTCATTCCACAAGCGGCTGGTCGGCCTCACCGGTACACCCGAGCAGATCGCCCGGATCGCGAAGGAGTACAAGGTCTATTATGCCAAGGCCGATGGACCGGATGCCAAGACCTATCTGATGAACCACTCCTCGTTCGTCTATCTCCTCGACCCCGCCGGCAAGTTCCTCACCGTCTTCCCGAGCGACATGGACTCCGAGAAGATGGCGAGCGAGATCGAGAAATATATGAAGCGGGGATGAGGCTCATTGCGAGTGGAGCAAAGCAACGATGGCCCCGCAAGCACGGATCGCTTCATCGCTGACGCTCCTCGCAATCACGGCCTGATCGACCCGATTCCACCTCGCTCTAAGGATCTTCCCGCTCCGGCTCCAAGTCGCGCTTGATCCAGCGATAGATGATCCAGAAGAGGCCGAAGAGCAGGAACGAGGTCAGGTTGATGATGACCACGATCGCCAGCACCAGAGCCAGCGTGAGATGATGGCGCAGATCGTTGAGGCTCTCGCGGTCGACGAAGGTGATGAGCGCGCCCAGAATGATTCCGAGCACTGCCGCAACCGCCACGATTTTGGCGTAAGCGCGACCGGGGTGGGGCATGGATCGTTGTAGGTCTGACAAGGGCGCTCCGGGTTCAAGCGGCCTTGTGAGCCTTCCTCAATCCGCGCGCGCTGACAAGCCGGTCAGAATTCCTCGACCGCGACATCCATGAGCGGCTTCGATCCCGCCATGATGGCGCGGAAATGCTGCTCGGTCTCTGGCAGGATCTTGGTTACGAAGAAGCGCGCGGTCTTGATTTTCGAGCCGTAGAAAGCTGCCTTGCCGTTGGCTTCGCCGAGCTTCGCTTTCGCCACTTTCGCCATACGGAGCCACATATATCCCAGCGCCACCAGCGCGAACATCCGCAGATAGCTCGTCGATGCCGCACCCGCTTCGTCGGGATTGGCAAGACCTTTCTGGGCGATGAAGCCGGTTGCTTGCTGCAGCTTG
Source organism: Alphaproteobacteria bacterium (assembly GCA_035293565.1). GTDB lineage: Bacteria > Pseudomonadota > Alphaproteobacteria > BOG-932 > Roseiterribacteraceae > DATGMP01. The sequence goes on from DATGMP010000031.1 coordinate 52,607, forward strand.
CCGACGGCCTTGCCGAACGGCACCAGAAGCTCCGCCAACTCCGCGTCGGCCTTGTTCTCCTCGATGAAGGCCAGAACGGGGTGGAAGAAGCGACGAAGAGAGCGGCCCATATTGGCTGGCAGCTTGCGGCCGACCAGGTCCAATGCCTGGATGCCGTTCGCGCCCTCGTAGATCTGCGTGATGCGCGCGTCACGGACGAATTGTTCGACGCCGTTCTCATGGATATAGCCGTGTCCGCCCCAGACCTGCATGGACGTAACGGCCGATTCGAAGCCGGCATCGGTGAAGTAGGCTTTCACGATCGGCGTCATCAGCGCCAGCAGGTCGGCGGCCGCCTCGCGCTTCTTGGGATCGCTGTCATGTGCTTCGATGTCCAGTTGCAGGCTGACCCACAGGCCCAACGCTCGCGCTCCCTCGACGAACGCCTTCACGGTCAGCAGGTTCTTGCGGACATCGGGGTGGACGATGATCGGATCGGCGGGCTTGTCCTTGGCCTTGTCGCCGGTGAGGCTGCGGCCCTGCAGCCGATCCTTGGCATAGCCGAGCGCGTTCTGATACGCGACCTCCGCCAGCCCCAGCCCCTGGATGGCGACGCCGAGGCGCGCGGCATTCATCATCGTAAACATGGCCCGCATGCCCTTGTGCGGCTCGCCGACCAGCCAGCCCTTGGCGTCTTCCAGATTCATGACGCAGGTGGCTGAAGCCTTGATCCCCATCTTGTGCTCGATCGAGCCGCAAAAGATCCCGTTGCGCGCGCCCGCGACCACCTTGCCGCCCTCTTCCTTGGGAAGGAATTTGGGCACGATGAAGAGGCTGATGCCGCGTGTGCCGGGCGGTGCGTCGGGCAGCTTCGCCAGCACCAGATGGATGATGTTTTCGGTGAGATCGTGCTCCCCGGCCGAGATGAAGATCTTCGTGCCGGTGATCTTATAGCTGCCGTCCTCCTCGGGAACGGCCTTGGTGCGGATGAGGCCGAGATCGGTGCCGCATTGCGGCTCGGTCAGGCACATCGTGCCGGACCAGATGCCCTCGGTCAGCTTGGGCAGATAGAGCTGTTTCTGCTCGTCGTTGCCATGCATCTCGATCGCGCGATAGGCGCCGGACGAGAGTCCCGGATACATGCCGAAGGCGGTATTGGCCGACGACACCATTTCGTCGAGTATGGATCCCAGGAAATGCGGCATGCCCTGGCCGCCATATTGCGGATCGGCGGTCAGCCCCACCCAACCGCCTTCGCAAAAAGTCTTGTAGGCTTCGATGAAGCCCTTCGGCGTGCGCACCACGCCATTCTCGAAGCTGCAGCCTTCGGTATCGCCCGACAGATTGAGCGGCTGCAGCTCGTTCTCGCAGAGCTTGGCCGCTTCCTCGAGCACCGCGTCGATCACGTCGGCCGTCGCGTCGGTGAGGCCGAGCGCGGCCAGCGTGTCGCCGACGCCCAGCACCTCGTTCATGACGAACCGAATATTGTCGAGCGGGGCCGTATACGTTGCCATCTTGGGTTTCCCGTCAGTTGCGCAGCGGCTTGCCGGTCTCGAGCATGGCCTCGATCCGGTCGATCGTGCCCTCGCGCTTGCAGAGGGCGACGAAGGCCCGGCGCTCGAGCTTGCTCATATCGTCCTCGCTCAGCACCTGCGTGATGTCCGTATCGCCGCCTGTCACGACGCTCGCGAGCTCGCTTGCGACGACCACATCATAGGGCGTGGCTTTTCCCTGCTTGGCGAAGTCGTGCACAGCCAGATCGAGCGCCGCCTTGCCGCTCGGGCCGGGCAGGCGGAATTCGGCGGCGGGCGCCGGCTTGTAATCCTTGGCGAGCGCGAGCGCGCGGGCCTTGGCGTCGGCCAGCAGCCGGTCGCGATTCATCGTGATGCCGTCGGTCGGGCGCAGATAGAAAAGGTCCTTGGCTTCCGCCGCCGAGCGCGAGACTTGGGCGGTCGAGATGGTTTGGAAGGCACCGATCACCGGCGGCATCGGTCCTTTCGGCCCCTTCGGATTGGCAATGTGGCGGGCCAGCAGCTCCTTGCAGCCGCCCCAGCCCGGGATGACGCCGACGCCGACCTCGACCAGGCCCATATAGGTCTCGGCGTGGGCCTGGACGGCTGCGCTGTGCAGCGTGATCTCGCAGCCGCCGCCAAGCGCCCGGCCGGCCGGTGCGGAGACGACCGGGAAGGGCGCATGCTTCAGCGCCTTGTAGGTCATCTGGCCCAAACCGATCATCTGCTCGAGCTGATCGTACAGCCCGATATTGATGGCGAAGATCACGAGCCCCAGATTGGCGCCGACCGAGAAATTGTCGGCGTCGTTGGCGACCACCAGGGCCTTCCACTTCCCCTTGCCGTCGCCGATCGTCGACATCGCGGTGCCGATCATCGCCATGATATCGGGATCGAGTGAATTGGCCTTGGAGTGAAATTCGAGACACAGCACGCCGTCGCCGATGTCCCAAAGACTTGCCGAGCCATTCTTGGCGACCGGCTTGCTGGCGCGCTTGATGTCTTGCAGCAGCAGCACGCCTTTCGGCCGCACGACCTCGCGATATTCGCCTTCGAGCGAGAGGAACTGCAGCTTGCCGCCTTCCACGCGATAGAAGGAGCGGCCATTCGCGAGCGCGACCAGCTTCGGGACCTTCCGGCCCGTCGCCGCGTAGCGTTTGGCGAGCCAATCGGCGCCCAGTTGATCCATCAACTCGAACGGGCCGAATTTCCAGCCATAGCCGAAGCGCATCGCGGCATCGACCTCGACCAGCGTGTCGGCGATCTCGCCGACCAAATCGGCGGCGTAGGCGAAGGTCGGGCCCAGCATGCCCCAGGCGAAGCGAGCGCCTTTGTCGTCGGCGGAGAGCAGAGTCTTGAGACCGGTCTTGCGATCCGCCAGCGCGGCTTCGAGGCTCGGGATGATCGAGGTTCGGGTCGGGCGATACTCGCCGGTCTGGAGGTCGATTGCCTCCTTGAGCCGCTCGGCGCCCTTCTTGGTCATGCGATAAAAGCCGCCCTTGCCCTTGCGGCCGGTATAGCCGGTCTCGATCATCCGGGTCATCAGCGGCACATCGCGGAGTTGCCCGCGATAGGCGTCGTCGGGCGGCAGCACCGCCGACATGCTGCCCGACACATGCGGCATCAGGTCGATGCCGACCAGGTCGAAAAGGCCGAACAGGCCTGTCGAGGGGAAGCCCATCACCTTGCCCGCGACCGCGTCGGCCTCTTCGACCGTGAGCCCGTTGTCCATCGCCGCGTTCAGCCCGGCCTGCATCCACATCATGCCGATGCGGTTGGCGATGAAGCCCGGCGTGTCGTGGCAGCGCACCACGCCCTTGCCCAGCTGGATGTCGCAGAAGGCGTCCAGCGTCTCGACGACTTCCTGCCGCGTCTCCTTGCCCGAAACGAGTTCGAGCAGACGCATATAGCGGGGCGGGTTGAAGAAATGGGTGATCGCGAAATCGGCCCGGAACGCGTCCGAGCGTCCTTCGATCAGGAGCTTGAGCGGTATCGTCGAGGTATTGGAGGTGACGATCGAGCCCGGCTTCCGAGCGGCTTCCAGCCTGGCGTAGAGATCGTGCTTGATCTTGAGGTTTTCGACGATGGCTTCGATGATCCAGTCGACATCGGCGAGCAGGCCCAGATCGTCCTCGAGATTGCCCGGCGCGATCAGCTTGGCGTTGCGCGGGCTCATGAAAGGCGCGGGCTCGGTCTTCAGCATGCGATCGACCGCGCCCTTGGCGATGGCGCTGCGGTCGCCCTCTTTCGACGCGATGTCGAGCAGCACGACCGGAATCCCTGCGTTGGTCAGGTGAGCGGCAATCGCGCCGCCCATGACTCCGGAGCCTATGACGGCGGCTTTCTTGATCTCCATCAGACGGCCTCGAGCACGGTGGCGATGCCCTGGCCGCCCCCGATGCACATCGTGGCGAGCGCCAGGCTCTTGCCTTCGCGCTTCAGAAGCTGGGCGGCTTTGCCCGTGATCCGGGCGCCGGAAGCGCCCAGCGGGTGGCCGAGCGCCAGCGCGCCGCCATCGATATTCATCTTCGATTGGTCGATGCCCAGGTCATGGACGACGGAGAGCGATTGGGCGGCGAAGGCTTCGTTGAGTTCGACCACGTCGATGTCTTTCAACGAGATGCCGGCGCGCTCGAGCGCCTTTTGGGTCGCCGGGACCGGGCCGATGCCCATGATCTCTGGCGCACAGCCCGCGACCGCCGTCGACTTGATCCGCGCCAAGGGCTTCAGCCCGTGCGCTTTGGCATACTCTTCCGAAACCACCAGGACTGCCGACGCCCCGTCGGTCAGGGGGGATGAGGTTCCGGCGGTGACCGTCCCTGCGACATCGAAGGCTGGCTTGAGCCCAGCCAGGGCTTCCGCATTGGTGTCAGGCCGGATGGTGCCGTCCGCCTTGACGATGCTGCCGCCGGCATCGATAGGCACGATCTCCTCATCGAATTTCCCGGCCGCCTGGGCGGCGGCGGCCTTCCTGTGCGAGGCGACCGCCATCTCTTCCTGCTGTCCGCGAGTAATCTGGTATTTGCGCGCGAGATTCTCGGCCGTTTCGCCCATCGAGATGTAGGCCTGCGGGTACTCCTTCATGAGCTTCGGGTTGGGGAGCGGATTGTAACCCGGGATCGGAATATGGGTCATCGACTCCACCCCGGCGCAGATAAAGGCGTCGCCGGCGCCGACCGCAATGGCACCGGTCGCCATGTGGATCGCCTGCATCGAGGAGCCGCAGAAGCGGTTGACGGTCGTGCCGGCGACAGAGATCGGCAGGTGGGAAAGAAAGCCCAGAATACGCCCGAGATTGAAGCCCTGCTCGCCCTCGGGAAAGGCGCAGCCGACAATCAAGTCCTCGATGTCCGCCGCGTCGATCCCGCTATCGGCAACCAGCTTCGCGATGACTTGCGCCGCCAGATCGTCGGCGCGGACACGGGTCAGCGCGCCCTTGCTCGCGAAATGGAACGGAGAACGTCGGAAGTGCGTTATCACGGCGGTTCGCATGATTAATTTGTCTCCGGATACGAGCCAGGGGTCGACAATGCAGCGTCAATTGCCAGCTTCTGAGGAACGACGGGACGGGCGGCGCTATCGCGCAAGATGGGACGCGCCGCGCGTAACGGCAACGGTTCGCCCCGGCTGATTTCGTCGCGGCGGTGGGCTCCGCTCGACCGTCTGGAGCGGGTCGCGTCATCCTGCGGCCGCGGCCGCCTTTGCGTTCTTAGCGATTTCCTCGTCGATCAGCGCCTTGCGCGACAGCTTCCCGATGAGAGTCTTGGGCAGCGGCTTGTCGCGAAATTCGACCAGTTTCGGCATCTCGATCGGCGACAGCTTGTCCTTCAGGAACTCTCTCAGCTCGTCCGCCGTCAGGCTGGCCCCGGGGCGGAGCTTGATCCAAACCTTGAGCGTCTCGCCGCGATAGGGGTCGGCGACGCCGCCGGCGACGCATTCCTCGACCGCCGGGTGAAGGTAGATCTCCTCCTCGACCTTGCGCGGATAGATCTTGTAGCCCGAAGCGATGACGATGTCCTTCAGCCGATCGACGATGAAGATGTAGCCATCCTCGTCCATGGTCGCGATGTCGCCTGAATGGAAGCGGCCGCCGAACATGGCGAAATCGGTCTCCTCCGGCTTGTTCCAATAGCCTTTCATCACCTGCGGTCCGGAAACGCAAAGCTCGCCGGGCTGACCGAGCGGCACGGGCGTGATTCGATCGTCGAGCGAGATGATTTCCACCATCGTGCGGGGAAGGGGGATTCCGATCGACCCGGCCTTATTCGCGCCGACGACCGGATTCGCCGACACGACCGGGGATGTCTCGGACAGCCCGTACCCTTCCACCAACGTGCAGCCGGTCAGCTTCTCGAAGCGCTGTTTGACCTCGACAGGCAGAGGAGCGCCGCCCGACATGCAGAACCGGATGGACGAGATGTCGTATTTGGCGAGCTCCGGATGGTTGGAGATCGCCGTATAGATCGTCGGGACAGCCGGGAAGAGAGTCGGCCGCTTCTTGTGGATCGTCTCCAATACTTCCTTCACGTCGAAGCGGGGCAGCGCGATGATCTCGATGCCGTAGAGGATGCTGTTGTTCATCGCCACGGTCATCGCGAAGACGTGAAAGAATGGAATGACCGCCAGCATCTTGTCTTCGCCCGGCCGCAATACCATCGAATATTTGCCGAGCTGGACCGCATTCCCATAGACATTGGCGTGCGTCAGCATCGCGCCCTTGGGCGTTCCAGTCGTCCCGCCGGTATATTGGAGCAGGGCGACATCCTCCTCCGGGTTCACGGGATGCGGGACGATCTTTCCATCATTCCGGATCAGCCGGTCGTAGTGGAGGAAGCGCGGGTCGGCCGGAATCTTGGCGATGTCTCTGCGACGCGCCAGCGGATACAGCAAATTCTTCGGAAACGGCAGGATCCCGGCCATGGGGCAGACGATCACAGCCTTCAGTCGGCATTCGTCGGCGACGGCCACCAGCTTGTCGGCAACCTGAGCGACGTCGATCGTGATCATGACCTCGGCGCCGCTGTCCAGGATCTGATGGCTGATCTCCCGCTCCGTGTAGAGAGGATTGAAGTTGACGGAGATCCCGCCGCATTTGGCGATCGCGAAATAGGCGAGCAAGTAATAAGGGCAGTTCGGCAACAAGAGGCCGACGCGCGTGCCGGGACTGATCAGCGGCTTCAAGCCTACGGCGAGCCTGTCCGCGAGCCGGGCGAGCTCGGAATAGGTCCATTTCTTGCTCATGAAATCGAAGCCCGGCCGGTCGCCGAATTGCCGAGCGGCGTCGTCGAGCAGCGCATAGATCGGCTTGACGGGGATGTCGGTATCCCACGACAGCCCAGGCGGATAATGCTCAACCCATAGCGGCTGTTTTGCTGTGGTCTCCACGGCTGCGATCATCGCGGCTCCTCCCCCGGAGCCCCCAATCTAGGCCGGTTGCGCCAAGGAGCAACATCGAAGAGGACAGGTGAAATACAGATTTTGCAGCCTTAAGTTAAAAAAGCCGTTGGCAGTCGTTGTCGTCGAGGATAATGTACAGTGCTGGCGCCATGGGGGTGGGGCCGCGCACACGAAGGTTCGTTCGTTTGTCTCGGTTTGAACACGAATTCGACGCTGGTGGTAATGCGGCCGTTAAGGCCCGCCTGAAGTGGTTCAACGCCACGAAGGGATTCGGCTTTGTTTCCCCCGTCGACGGCGCCCCGGATGCCTTTCTTCACGTCTCGGTCCTCCATCGCGCCGGCCTCCAGGAGCTGGGTGATCAGGCCGAGCTGATCTGCGAGATCGGGCAGGGCCCGAAGGGGCCCCAGGTCATGCGGATCGTCGAGATGCTGAGCGCTGGCGTTCCGCAGCATCGCGAGCGCGTGAACATTCCGGCGGGTCCCGAGGAAGAGATGTCCGGGACCGTCAAATGGTTCAAGCCCGACAAAGGATTCGGCTTCATCACTGCAGACGATTCCGAAAAGGACGTCTTCGTCCATAAGAGCGTGCTGCGGCGCTGCGGCCTTGCCGTGCTCGAAGCCGGTCAGCGGGTCCAGATGCGGGTGCAGGACGTCGAAAAGGGACGCGAAGCGACCTGGGTAATGCCAATCTGACCCGGGCGGGCGCCGACGCGCGTCCGGGGTTGCAAGCCGTAGGTTAAGCTGCACTTATCTCTTACGAGGTGAGTCGCCATGGCCGGACGGCATTCTTCACGACATTCGCCGCCGCTTGTCGGCATCCCAGCCTGTTTCCGCAATATTGCGGGGATTGGCTACCATATGGTGGCGGAGAAATACGTCCTGGCGGTCGTTGAAGCCGTCGGCGCGGCACCGGTCATCATTCCCGCGCTGGGCGAATTACAGCGACCGGAGGATTTTCTCAGCCGCCTGGATGGGTTGCTCATCACCGGCAGCCAGTCGAATGTCGAACCTGCGCGCTATGGCGGCCGGCCCAGCGATCCTGGAACGCTCCATGATCCGCCGCGCGATGCGAGCAACCTGCCGCTGATACCGGCCGCGGTGAAGGCCGGCGTCCCGCTGCTCGCGATCTGCCGCGGCTGCCAGGAGCTGAACGTGGCCTATGGCGGGACGTTGCACCAGAAGGTCCACGAGCTGCCGGATCGCCTGGATCATCGGGCCGACAACACCCAGCCCGTCGACGTGCAGTTCGGGCCTCGTCACAGCGTCCGTTTTACCCCCGGCGGATTGCTGGCGAAGCTCATCGGCTCCGAGAGCGCGATCGTGAATTCGGTCCACGCCCAAGGGGTGGACCGGGTCGGCGCCGGACTCGCGGTCGAAGCCGTTGCCGAGGACGGTCAGGTCGAGGCGATTCGGGTCGAGGATGCGCCCGCCTTCGCGCTTGGCGTACAATGGCATCCCGAGCATCGCCATGCGGAAAATCCGGTGTCGCAGGCGATCTTCGCCGCCTTCGCGGACGCCATTCATCGTCGTCAATCGCTCGAGCACGCCGCCTGAATGTCCGGAAGCGAAATCGAAAGGCTGATCCAGCTGCTGGGCAAGCTCCCCGGGTTGGGGCCGCGCTCGGCCAGACGGGCCGCGCTGATGATGCTGAAGCGCAGGGACGCGATCATGATGCCCTTGGCCGAGGCGATCGAGGCGGCGGCGGCGGCCGCGAAGAGCTGCTCGGTCTGCGGCAATCTCGATACCGAGGATCCCTGCGGCTTGTGTCGCGATCCGGCGCGCGAGCGGCACGCGATCTGCGTGGTGGAGGACGTCGCCGACCTTTGGGCGCTCGAGCGCAGCGCGGCGTTCCGGGGCCGCTATCATGTGCTGGGCGGCACGCTGTCGGCCTTCGACGGCACCGGCCCGGAGGACCTTGCCATCGACAAGCTGGTGGCGCGCGCCCGCGATCCCGATGTCGAGGAGGTGATTCTCGCGCTCAACGCCACGGTAGAGGGGCAGACCACGGCCCACTTCATCGCCGATAAACTGGCGACCGCAAAGACCGGCGTGACGGTGACGCATCTCGCCCATGGCGTGCCGATGGGCGGCGAGCTCGACTATCTCGACGACGGCACGCTGACGGCGGCGCTCCGCGCCCGCCGCTCGGTCGCATGAGCGAGATCATCACAGTGCCGCCGGCCTTTTTCGACACGGTCGAGACCTGGATTTTCGACCTCGACAACACGCTCTATCCCGCCTCCTCGCGCCTGTTCGAGGAGGTCAGCCGGCGCATGACCACCTTCATCTCGGAATATTTCAACATGGCGCCCGACGCCGCCTATCAGCGGCAGCGCGATTTCTTCATGCGCTACGGCACCACGCTCAGGGGCTTGATGGTCGAGCACCGGATGGATCCGGAGCCGTTCCTCACCTATGTCCACGCCATCGATGTCGGCGTCATTCAGGCGGCGCCGGAGCTCGCGGAGCGCCTGGCGCTGCTGCCCGGACGGAAGCTCATCTTCACCAATTCCTCGCGTCAGCACGCGCAGCGTGTGCTCGACCGGTTGGGCATCACAACGCATTTCGAGGAGATCTTCGACATCGCGGCCGCCGACTATGTGCCGAAGCCCGATAAAACATCCTATTCGCTGATGCTCCAGCGCCACCAGGTACCGCCTGCGTCGGCCTGCATGATCGACGACATCGCTCGCAACCTCGAGCCGGCCAAATCGCTCGGCATGAAGACGGTGTGGCTCCGGGGCGGCATCGATTGGGCACGCCATCAGAATGTGCTGGCAGCCGATTATGTCGACCATACGGTCGACGATCTGGTCAGCTGGCTTGACGATCTGATCCTGCGGCGGGCCCAGATCGAGGACTGGCGGTAGTCCGGCCGATTGACAGGAAAGACCCGCGCCAGCATGGTCCGCGCCCGGAAAAGCCCCTGGACCCCGAAGAACACCATGCCCCCCTCGACCGAACTCGCCAACACCATCGACGCCGCCTGGGAACAGCGCGAGCAATTGTCCGCCGGCACGACGGGCGCAGTCCGCGAGGCGGTGGAAGCCGCGCTCGAGGGACTCGACCGCGGCGCGTTCCGCGTCGCCGAGAAGCACGACGGCCGATGGGTCGTGAACCAGTGGCTGAAGAAGGCGGTGCTGTTGTCCTTCCGCTTGGCGGATCCGGCGCCGATGGCCGGCGGCTACGACAAGGTGCCGCTCAAATGGGCGGGCTGGAGCGCGAACCGTTTCGCCGAAGCCGGCTTCCGGGCCGTGCCCGGCTCGGTCGTGCGGCGGTCGGCCTATATCGCCCCAGGCGTCGTGCTGATGCCGAGCTTCGTCAATGTGGGCGCCCATGTCGGCCGCGGCACGATGGTCGACACCTGGGCGACCGTGGGCTCCTGCGCACAGATCGGCGCCAATTGCCATATCTCAGGAGGCGCCGGGATCGGCGGCGTGCTCGAGCCGTTGCAGGCCGAGCCGGTCATCATCGAGGATGATTGCTTCATCGGCGCGCGTTCGGAGGTGGCGGAAGGCGTGATCGTCGAGCAGGGCGCGGTGCTGGCCATGGGCGTCTTTCTCGGCCGTTCGACCAAGATCGTCGACCGGGCGACCGGCGAGATCATCTATGGCCGCGTTCCCGCCTATTCGGTCGTCGTCCCCGGCAGCCTGCCCGGAAAGCCGCTCGCCGACGGCACGCCGAGCCCATCGCTCGGCTGCGCCGTGATCGTCAAGCGCGTCGATGCCAAGACGCGATCCAGCACCTCGATCAACCAGCTGCTTCGAGATTGAGATGACCGCGCCCGTCGAGCCAGTCGCGCTTGCGCAGGCGCTGATCCGCCGGCCGAGCGTCACCCCGGCCGACGAGGGCGCCCTCGACATTCTCGTGAAAGCGCTGGAGCCGATGGGCTTTACTTGCCATCGGCTTGCATTCGGGCCCGAGAACGGACCGAAGATCGAAAATCTCTACGCTCGCCTCGGCGACAAGGCGCCGAATTTCTGCTTCGCAGGACATACCGATGTCGTCCCCCCGGGCGACCCCACGGCCTGGGGCGAAGACCCCTTCTCGGGAAACATCGTCGACGGCAGGCTTCGCGGCCGCGGCGCAGCCGACATGAAAGGCGCGCTCGCCGCAATGGTCGCGGCGATCTCCCGCCTTCTCGATCGGCATGGCCGACCCGCAGGTTCGATCAGCCTGCTGCTGACCGGCGATGAGGAAGGCCAGGCGATACACGGCACGCGGGCGGTGCTCGAATGGATGGAAGCCAAGGGCGAGACGATCGACGCGTGCGTGCTCGGTGAGCCCACCAACCCCGACCGGCTCGGCGGCATGATGAAGATCGGACGGCGCGGCAGCCTGACCGGCCGGCTCGCCGTGCACGGCACGCAAGGTCATGTCGCCTACCCGCATCTCGCCGACAATCCGATCCCCAGGATGGTGAAGCTCTTGTCGGCGTTGGACGGGCTGCAGCTCGATTCCGGCACCGAACATTTCGATCCGTCCAATCTGGAGATCGTCTCGGTCGATGTGGGCAACCGCGCTTCCAACGTGATCCCGGCGAAGGCCGAAGCGCTGTTCAACATCCGCTTCAATGACAGCTATACGAGCGAGTCGCTGAAGGCGCTGATCCGACGTACGCTCGATGTCGTGGGCGTGCCCTACGATCTCTCTTTCGAGCTGACCGGCGAAAGCTTCCTTTGCCCACCTGGCCCTTTGAGCGAGGTCGTCGCGGACGCGGCCGAGGCGGCGACTGGAATCCGGCCGACGGCATCGACGACCGGCGGCACCTCCGACGCGCGCTTCATCCACCGCCATTGCCCGATCGTCGAGTTCGGGCTCGTCGGCGCGACCATGCACAAGGTGGATGAGAACGCGCCTGTCGCAGACATCGAAACGCTGACGCGGATCTATCTCGGCGTGCTTGAGCGGTATTTCGCCTAAGCTGCCGCCGTCGCGGCGTCGACCACGAGAAATACGAGCCCGTCCAGCAGCGCGTGGGCTGTAATGTTGGTCCACAGATTGCGGCGCCAAAGATAAAGCAGGCTGAGCCACAAGCCGGTGAAGCCGGCGACGATGGCATGGGCAACGCCCCAGAATGACGCGTGGGCTGCTCCGAAGAGGAAGACCGGCAGCAACGCGCCGATCCAGCGGCTCCCCGTCAGCTCGGTCATGCGCTCGATCGCATAGCCGCGGAATAACACTTCTTCGGTGAAGCCGGCGCTCAAGGCAACAAAGAGCTGCAACCAGACCGGCAAGGAGATTACGAGCTCCGCAGGCTGCTCGGGCATCGGCAGACCAGTCGATTGCACGGCCAGACCGGCGGCGAGCGCCAGCGCGATCAGCACCAGCACGATCTTGGCGCCGAACAGGATCGCGCTTCGCGTCGGCCGCTCCAGCCCGATCGAGCCGAGTGGACGTCGTTCCCAGAATCTGACGATCGCAAGAACGATCAGCGCCAGCGTCCAGAATGCGGCCTCGTTCAGGAGAAGCGCCTTGGTCGAGCTGTCGTTCTCGCTGATCGGGATGATCGAAAAGGAGGTCGCTATCGCCGGCACGACGAGGGCGATGACGAGCCCGGTGATGGTGGCCGCCCAGCGACGGGGCGGGGGAGCGCTCACCGCTCCTCCATCATCCGCACGAACCGATCGAACAGATGATGCGCGTCCTGGGGGCCGGGCGAGGCTTCGGGGTGATACTGCACGGCGAAGACCGGGCGGTCCTTCACCCGAAAGCCCTCATTGGTGCCGTCGAACAGCGAGACATGCGTCGCCTCGCAATTATCGGGCAGGCTTTCCGGCATGACCACGAAGCCGTGATTCTGACTGGTGATCTCGACCTTGCCGGTTGTGAGATCCTTGACCGGATGGTTGGCGCCGCGGTGGCCGTGATGCATCTTCTCCGTCCGTCCGCCCATCGCCAGCGCCAGCATCTGATGGCCGAGGCAGATGCCGAAGACCGGCTTGCCGGTGTCGATCAGCGTGCGGATGACAGGCACGGCATATTTTCCGGTCGCGGCCGGGTCACCCGGACCGTTCGACAGGAAGATGCCATCCGGATCGTGGCGTAGGACATCCTCCGCGCTGGCGTCGGCCGGTACGACCGTGACCTTGCAGCCGGTCGAGGCGAGGGCGCGCAGAATGTTGCGCTTGGCGCCGTAGTCGATCGCTACGACGTGGTGCCGCGGCGACTCCAGCCGGCCATAGCCGCCATGGAGCTTCCACAGCGTCTCGTCCCAGGTCCGGGTTTGCCGGCCGGTGACCTCGATCGCCAGATCCATGCCATCGATGCCGGGCCATCCGCAGGCGGAGGCGGCGAGCGCTGCGATATCGAGCTTTCCGTCGGGATCGTGTGCGATCGCCGCATTGGAAGCGCCCAGATCACGCAGACGGCGGGTGAGCCGCCGGGTGTCGATTCCGGCGATCCCGACGAGCCCGTTCGACTTGAGCCAGTCGTCGAGCGGGCGCGTGGCCCGCCAGTTGGAGGGCTCGGTGATCGGGGCGGCTAAAACCAGGCCGCGAGCGGCAGGGGTCAGGGATTCGATGTCCTCTGCATTGGCGCCGACATTGCCGATATGCGGAAAGGTGAAGGTGATGATCTGTCCCGCATAGGAGGGATCGGTCAGGATCTCCTGATAACCGGTGATCGAAGTATTGAAGCAAAGCTCTCCGACTGCGGTGCCGGCGGCGCCGACGCCTTGGCCCCAAAAGACGGCCCCATCGGCAAGCACGAGCGCGGCGGTGGCGCCCGGTGGCGGCGCCTCATTGCGTGACGCAACGGGGCGCTCCGCGCCCAAGGGCGATTGGGTTGCGTCGCTCATCATCGAAGGCCTTGAATCGGGAAAAGGGGCTCGCCCCTAGGCTTAGGTATCGCCGGTCGCCGCGTCAAGGCGGCGAGCGGATTCCGCTTGGAAAAATGCTGCGCGAACGGCTATTCTGACCGACACTCCATAACCAGGCGGACTGAACGAGATGCTTCGCGAGCAGGTCACCGAAGCGCTGAAGGATGCGATGCGCGCGGGCGACAAGGACAGTGTCTCCACGCTCCGTATGATTCTGGCCGGGATCAAGGACAAGGACATCGCCGCGCGTCCTTCCGGCAAGACCGATGGGATCGGCGATCCGGAGATCTTGTCGCTCCTTCAGTCGATGGTGAAGCAAAGGCGCGAGTCGGTCGCTCTCTATCGGCAGGGCGGCCGTCAGGATCTGGTGGACAAGGAAGAAGGCGAGATCGCCGTCGTCGAGCGCTTTCTGCCCAAGCAGATGACGCCCGCGGAGGTCGATGCAGCGATCGCGGCGGTCATTGCCGAGACCGGCGCCGCTTCGATCAAGGATATGCGCCGCGTGATGAGCGCGCTGAAGGCGAAATATAGCGGGCAGATGGATTTCAGCGCGGCGGGACCGGCGGTCAAAGCGAAGCTCGGAGGCTGATCGGCGAACGGATGACGATTCCTCCGGCCTTTCTCGACGAGCTGAGGGCGCGCGTCCCCCTCTCCGACATCGTCGGTCGCCGCATCCGGCTGCAGCGCGCCGGACGCGAGTGGAAGGCGCCGTGCCCGTTCCACGCCGAAAAGACCCCCTCCTTCTATGTCAACGACCAGAAGAGCTTCTTTCACTGCTTCGGCTGCGGCGCCCATGGCGACGCGGTCGGATTCCTCATGCGCCATGACGGGCTTGCCTTCCCTGAGGCGGTCGAGCAGCTGGCCGGGCTCGCCGGCATGGAGGTGCCCAAGCCCGAGCCCGAAGAGCATCGCAAATATGACCGGCTGAAGGCGCTGGCCGACGCGCTCGAGGCGGCCTGTAAATGGTTCGAGGCTCAGCTCCACGCGTCGGCCGGGCGCGAGGCGCTGCGCTATCTGGAAGGGCGCGGTCTCGACGAGCGGACGATCGCGGAGTTCCGGCTCGGCTATGCGCCGACGGGCTCGGACGCGCTGCGTGCGGCACTGACCGCCCAAGGTCATGCCGAAGACGTGCTGGAGGAGCTGGGTCTCATTCGCCGACCCGATGACGGCCGCGCGCCCTACGGCTTTTTCCGCAACCGGGTGATGTTCCCGGTTTCCGATAAGCGCGGACGGATCATTGCCTTCGGCGGCCGGATCCTCGACGGCGAAGGGCCGAAATACGTCAACTCTCCCGAGCACGCGCTCTTTCACAAGGGCGCGGTTCTCTATGGGCTCGCTCGGGCGCGGGCGGCCATCGCGCAGGGCGCGCGGCCGGTGGTGGTCGAAGGCTATATGGACGTGATCGCCATGCAGCGGGCCGGCTTCGGCGGCGCGGTCGCACCCTTGGGCACGGCGCTGACCGAGGCTCAGCTGGGCGAGCTGTGGAAAGCCCAGGACGAGAAGGCGGCCGTCGAGCGGCCGCCGATCCTTTGCTTCGATGGCGATGCCGCCGGGCTTCGGGCGGCCTCTCGCGCAATCGAGCGGATTCTGCCGCTTCTCGGGCCGGCGCGGACGGTCGAGGTGGGATTGCTCCCGCCGGGAGATGACCCGGACAGTCTCGTTCGCAAAGGCGGTCCCGGAGAGGTGAGCAGGACCCTGGAGGGCGCTCTGCCCCTCGTCGGGGCCATTTGGGAGTTTGCGGTTGCCGGCCGGCGCCTCGAAACGCCCGAGCAGCGCGCGGCCCTCAAGGCGGATTTGGATGCCCAGGCGGCGCTGATCGCCGATCGGACGGTCCAGGCGCTCTATCGGTCCGAGCTCAGGGGGCGCTTCGATCGCGCCTTCCCCGTTTTCCGCCGTGGGGCGGCCCGAGATCGATCCCCGGGCGCGGTTCCAGGACCTCGCCCGCCGGCCGCGCGCCGCGACGCCGCGATCGAGGCTCGGCTTCTGGTTTCCCTCATGGTGAGCTACCCCGGCCTGTTCGAGGAGAAAGGGGAGGAGTTTGCCCGTGTCGAGATGCCCCAATCCCTAGAGCCTCTCAGGCAGGCGATCTTGCGCATACTCGCGTCGGAAACCCTTGACGCAGAGGGGCTCTGTGTCCACTTGAGGTCCCTGGGACACGGCGCCGCTCTGGACCAGACGATCGGCCGCCTGGTCGGTCGTCATGGCAGGCCGATTCATCCGGATCGGCCTGTGGAAAAGGTGAGGCGGCAATGGGAAGAGGCGCTTGAAGGGCTAAATCGGCGCTTATTGGACCAAGAGCTGGCCGCAGCTCGCGCCGACCAAACGGGCGTCGATCGAACATTGGAGCTTATGGCGCTCGGCAATGAGCGACGTTCGGTGGGAGGTACCGGGGAAGAATCTGGGCCGTTGGCCGACGATCCAGGCCGCGAAGCGGATTTTTTACGCTTCACGGAGGAAGTGTTGGCGCGCAATCCCGTGAAAGGGCATCGGCAAGCCGATCCCTCCGGTAATGAGTTGGATCGGATTGATTAGGATGTTGACGATCGTATGCAAGACGCTATCAAACGCTTCAACGATCGCGGGACTTGCCTTTTGAGGCTTAAAGGGAATTCGAGAGGCATGGTAACGCATGGCCAGTAAAGCAACCAACACCGCCGAAACCCCCGAAGGGCGTGAAGAAGCGACCGAAGGCCCGATGGCCGATGGGCTCGCCCCGGCGGTCCGCAAAATGATCGCGCGCGGCAAAGAGCGCGGCTACATCACCTATGACGAGCTGAACGCGGCCCTGCCGCCCGAGGAATATTCCTCCGAGCAGATCGAAGACACGATGTCCATGCTCTCCGAGCAGGGCGTCAACGTCGTCGAGTCCGAGGAGGGCGAGGAGCCGGCCGAGCGGCCGGCGGCCGAGGATGAGTCAGCGGACGCGCGCGGCAACATCGACGATGACGATATCGGCCGGACCGATGACCCGGTCCGCATGTATCTGCGTGAGATGGGCTCGGTCGAGCTCCTGTCGCGCGAGGGCGAGATCGCGATCGCCAAGCGCATCGAGGCCGGCCGCGAGCAGATGATCGGCGGAATCTGCGAAAGTCCGCTCACCATCAAGGCGTTGATTGACTGGCACACAAAGATCGAGCGCGGCGAGATCTTGCTGCGCGAGATCATCGATCTCGACGCGACCTATGGCGGCGGACCCGACGGGGCGCCGGATTCGGTAGTCGCCGAAGTGAACGAGGCCGAGGCGGCCGCAGCGCGGGCGGAAGGTGAAGGAGAGGGCGAAGGCGAGATACCGCCGCCGATCGAGGATGACGAGGGCGATGACGCCGCGATCTCGCTCTCGGCGATGGAGGCCGAGCTCAAGCCCCAGGTGCTTGAGATCTTCACCGGGATCACCGACACGCACAATAAGCTCGCCAGGCTCCAGGACCGCCGGATCACCGCGCACGGGAAAGGCAAACAGCTCCCGGCCAATGACGAGAAGGCCTACAACGAGCTCCGCACCGAGCTGATCGGGCTGGTCGAGAAGGTCCGGCTCAACCCGGCGCGGATCGAGCAGCTGGTCGAGCAGGTCTACGGCCTCAACCGTCGCTTGATCGCGCTGGAAGGCAGGCTGATGCGGCTTGCCGCCGATCAGGGCGTGAAGCGGGACAGCTTCCTGCAGCACTATTTCGGCCACGAGCAGAATCCAAATTGGCTCGAGATGGTCGGCAAGCTGCCGGGCGGCTGGCAGAAGCTGGTCAACAACAAGGCGGCCGAGGTCGCCGAGATCCGCAAGCAGATCGGCAGCCTGGCCGAGGAATCGGGTCTGCCGGTGCCCGAGTTCCGGCGCATCGTCTCCACCGTCCAAAAGGGCGAGAAGGAGGCCGCGAAGGCGAAGAAGGAGATGGTCGAGGCCAATCTCCGCCTGGTCATCTCGATCGCCAAGAAATACACAAATCGCGGCCTGCAGTTCCTGGATCTGATCCAGGAGGGCAATATCGGCCTGATGAAGGCGGTCGATAAGTTCGAGTACCGCCGCGGCTATAAATTCTCGACCTATGCCACCTGGTGGATCCGGCAGGCGATAACCCGCTCGATCGCCGACCAGGCGCGGACCATCCGCATTCCGGTGCACATGATCGAGACGATCAACAAGCTGGTCCGCACGTCGCGCCAGATGCTGCATGAGATCGGCCGTGAACCGACGCCCGAGGAGCTGGCCGAGCGCTTGGCCATGCCGCTCGAGAAAGTCCACAAGGTCCTGAAGATCGCCAAGGAACCCATCAGCCTCGAGACGCCGATCGGCGACGAGGAGGACAGCCATCTCGGCGACTTCATCGAGGACAAATACGCGGTCCTACCGCTCGAGGCGGCCATCCAGGCCAATCTGCGCGAGACCACGACTCGGGTCCTTTCCTCGCTCACGCCTCGCGAGGAGCGGGTGCTCCGCATGCGTTTCGGGATCGGGATGAACACCGACCACACGCTGGAAGAGGTGGGCCAGCAATTCTCGGTTACCCGCGAGCGAATCCGCCAGATCGAGGCCAGGGCGCTCCGCAAACTGAAGCACCCGTCGCGATCCCGGAAGCTGCGCAGTTTCCTGGACACCTAAAGCAAAAAAACCCTCCTGGTCGGGAGGGTTTTTTCTTCCGGCCTTCCTAATTCGCCGTCCCATCGTGGTTTGCGGCTAAGGGTTTGCCTGCGTGGTGTCATCCAGGCAAAATGCGCGGCCCAAAGCACCGGGCGCGTAGCTCAACGGTTAGAGCCGGCCGCTCATAACGGTCTGGTTGCAGGTTCGAATCCTGCCGCGCCCACCACGCTTCGCCCTAGGGGCTAGGCGTGGGGTCCGGTGAAAAGCTCAAGCCGCGTGGCTGGCCGTTCGCGTAATCGAGTCAGGGTCGAAGCTGACCCAGCCGTCGGCCCGCCAGTTTGCTTCCCTGGTTTCGACGTCGACGGCACCGCGCGCTTTGAAAATCACCTTGACCTGATCGACCAGATCGTCCGTCACGTGGACGGTAATCAGGGTGCCGCTGTGCTTGAGGCCTTCCGCATAGAGCTTCTCGTCCTCTTCCGACGGTCCCTTGTCGAGCATCCACCCGACGATACCGCCGATGATGGCGCCGATAGCGGCGCCGACCGCGACCAGGATCCAGGTGTTGCCGGCTGTCTTTGCGGCTTCGGGACTGAGCGCGGCTATGGCGCTGGCGACGGCGTTGGTGTCCCCTGTCGCTCCCATTCCATGCCCGATCAGATAGCCCAGGATGCCTAGGATACCGGCACCGATGACGACTCCGAGACCCAACGCCGACGTCGCGTCGGCCTCGGGCTTCTCCATGTCCTCCCTGGCGTAGGCCGGGTTGGAGAGCACGCCCGGATGGTGGCTGCTCGCCCCGTTCGCCAGGAGCGCGATCTTCTCCCGCGCTATTCCTCCGCTGACCAGATCGCTCAATGCTCCCTTGGCGTCTTCGTACTCGTCGAAGAGCCCAACCAGTGTGCTTTCCTTCATTTGTTGCCTCGCTATTCAGAATTGCAGTTCAACCAGAAAACCAAGGCACTTAGTGGATTGCTCATACGCGTCGAGGGGCGGTTGGCTCGGCAGGCGCCAGAGCCCATATTGTCGCCGATGACGACATCTTTTCTTGACCTGGATCAACCTCCCCTCGCTACCGGCGCCGAGAGCTCTGCGCTCATTCTCGCGTCGGACTTCAAACCTG
This sequence comes from Alphaproteobacteria bacterium, assembly GCA_035293565.1. Classification (GTDB taxonomy): domain Bacteria; phylum Pseudomonadota; class Alphaproteobacteria; order BOG-932; family Roseiterribacteraceae; genus DATGMP01. The sequence goes on from DATGMP010000031.1 coordinate 72,006, forward strand.
CCGGCGACCAGCCGCAGGCGATAGCCGACCTGACCCGGGGCGTTCAGCAGGGCGAAAAGGACCAGGTCCTGCTAGGCGTAACCGGATCCGGTAAGACCTTCACAATAGCACATCTGATTCAAAATGTGCAGAGGCCCACGTTGATACTCGCGCCCAACAAGACCTTGGCCGCCCAGCTCTATGGGGAGATGCGGTCAATTTTCCCGTCGAATGCGGTCGAATATTTCGTGTCCTATTATGATTACTATCAACCGGAGGCATATGTTCCCCGCACCGATACCTATATCGAGAAGGAAAGCTCAATTAACGAACAGATCGACCGAATGCGTCACTCGGCGACTCGGGCGCTTCTGGAGCGCCGGGACGTCGTTATCGTGGCCTCGGTCTCCTGCATTTACGGTATCGGATCGGTCGAGACCTATTCCGAGATGACCTTGAAGCTCGCGGTGGGGCAGACGGTCTCGCGGACCGCGCTTCTGGGCAGGCTGGTCGAGCTTCAATACCGCCGCAACGACCTCGGATTCTCGCGCGGAGCTTTCCGCGCCAAGGGTGACACGATCGAACTTTTCCCCGCTCACCTGGACGACCGGGCCTGGCGAATCTCCCTGTTCGGCGACGAGATCGAGTCCATTTACGAATTCGATCCGTTGACCGGGGAGAAGTACGGAGCGCTTGGCGAGGTCCATGTCTACGCCAACAGCCACTATGTGACGCCCAAGCCGACGCTCATGCAGGCTGTTAAGCAAATCCGGGCCGACCTCAAGGCGAGGCTCGAAGAGCTTTACGCCGAGGGCAAGCTGCTCGAGGCGCAGCGGCTGGAGCAGCGTACCCAATTCGATCTGGAAATGATCGAGGCGACCGGCTCCTGCGCCGGCATCGAAAATTATTCCCGCTATCTATCCGGCCGCAAGCCGGGCGAGCCGCCGCCGACCCTCTTCGAATATTTGCCCAAGGACGCGCTGCTCGTCGTCGACGAGAGCCATGTCACCGTGCCTCAGATCGGCGGCATGTTCTGGGGCGACTACAAGCGCAAGACGACGCTCGCCGAATATGGATTCCGGCTGCCTTCTTGCATCGACAACCGGCCGCTCAAATTCGAGGAATGGGAATCGATGCGGCCGCAGACCGTGTTCGTCTCGGCGACCCCGGGCGACTGGGAGATGGAGCGCACGAGCGGCGCCTTCGTCGAGCAGGTCGTGCGGCCTACCGGTCTGACCGATCCGATTGTCATCGTGCGACCGACCGCGACTCAGGTCGACGACGTGATGGCCGAATGCCGTGCCTGCGCCGCCAAGGGTCAACGCGTGCTCGTCACCACGTTGACCAAGAAGATGGCGGAGGCGCTGACCGAATATCTGCACGAGCACGGCATCAGGGTGCGCTATGTGCATTCGGACGTGGAGACCTTGGAGCGCATCGAGATCATCCGCGACCTGAGGCTCGGCGTGTTCGATGTGCTGATCGGAATCAATCTGCTACGCGAAGGCCTCGACATACCGGAATGTGCGCTGGTCGCGATCCTCGACGCGGACAAGGAAGGCTATCTGCGTAGCCGCAGATCGCTCATCCAGACCATGGGACGCGCGGCTCGCAACGTCGATGGGCGCGTCATCCTTTACGCCGACACGATGACCGAGAGCATGAAGGCGGCGATCGGCGAGACCGAACGCCGGCGTGAGAAGCAGGAGCTCTATAACGCCGAGCACGGCATAACGCCGGAAAGCATCCGCAAGGACATCGCGGACATCATGGACAGCGTCTATGAGCGCGCTGACCGCGTGACCGTCCAGGTGGGCGAGGAGGGTGAGCATTTCGTCGGCAAGGATCTGAAGACCCATATTGCCGATCTCGAGAAGCGGATGCGCACGGCCGCCGCCGATCTCGAATTCGAAGAGGCGGCGAGGCTGCGCGACGAGATCAAGCGGCTGGAGGCGATGGAGATGGAGCTCGACATCGCTGGCAACCGCGCGCCCGTCGGGATCAGCAACCGCCGCGACATTCCTTTGGCTCAACGGATCGCGGCCCAACCCAAGAGCCGCGGCCGCGGCCGGCGGAGGCGCGGGCCATAGTTGCCTTGCCTTTTAAGTATTATTAATCCGCCGCTAAGCGCCCGCCAACGAAGCTTCGTCGCCAGTCACACACGCGACGCGTGGAACTCGGGGGCGGAGGGGATGAAAGTCACATTGGATCGGGTTAGCGCGACCCTTTTCGTCGGTTGGACGCTAACGATGGGGTTGATCATCTTCGCCGTGCTGGGCTGAACGATCGCATTTTAGCGGCTCTTTACCGTCTTATAACCATTCCGAAAGGTTTTTTTCGGCAACCTGCCGACGGACGTGGCGCCGAAGCGCCCGAGCCCGGCGGGAGTGCTGGCCGACGATGGATATGATCAATCGTGATTCCGCGACGAGGGACGCATCAGGCGACGGCGCCGGACGGGCGTCGGCCAACCGCCTTCGGCATTGGCGATCGCAAAACGCGATATTGACGCGTGACCTACGGAATATCATCGGCAGCGTAGCCGCAGTTGCGATCGTGGCCTTCGCGATCATCGTCGCCAGCACCGGAGGAGATTCCGGACAGCATGGCGTCGAGCGATCAGCCGCGCGAGGCTCGGCCCAGCCGGCGGTGCGTGTCGTCGCTCCAGGGCTCGTAGAGCCGATATCGGAGGAGATCGAGATCGCTTCCGATGTGATCGGCCGGCTGGAATCCGTTCCCGTCCAGGAAGGCGACGTCATCACTCGCGGCGAGATTTTGGCGGAGATCGAGAATGCGGATCTCAAGGCGGAGCTCGCGGTGGCTGAGGCCGATGTCGAGAAGCAGCAGGCGGAGTTGGACCGGCTCAAAAATGGGGCGCGCCCCGAAGAGCGGCAGGCGGCGGCCGCCGAGCTGGAGGAGGCGGCGGCGCGCGAGCGGCAGGCCCAGCGCGATCTGGCGCGCAAGGCGCCGCTTGCGGAGACCGGAGTGGAGTCGCGCTCGAAGCTCGATGAGGCGGCCGCGACTGCGTCGGCGACCGCGGCCAGGCGTGCGGCGCTTGCCGCACAGCAGGCGCTGATCGATGGCGCCCCTCGTCCGGAAGATGTCCGCGTCGCCGAGGCCGAACTCGCGCAGGCGCAAGCGAAGGTCGCCGAGATCCAGGCTGAGATAGACAAGACCATCATACGCGCGCCGATCGACGGCGTCGTGCTGTCGCGGCAAAAAAGGACCGGCGAGACGGTCTCCAACCTGCCGCCCACCGTTATCATGCATATTGGCGACATTTCGCGCCTGCGCGTGCGCGCGGATGTGGATGAGACCGATATCGCCCATGTCGCGGTCGGCCAGCGAGTTTCGGTCAGCGCCGATGCGTTCGGCGACCGTCGCTTCGGCGGAACGATCGTCCATCTCGCCTCCAGCCTCGGCCGCAAGAATTTTCACACCGATCGTCCGACCGAGAAGGTCGACACCAAAATTCTCGAGACTCTGATCGATCTCGACCCCGATGTGCATCTGCCTGTGGGGCTCAGAGTGGACATGCTGGACGAGGGCGAGACGAAGAAACAACTCCCGCAACAGCCGGAGGCCGTTTCCGCGCTTCCGCCGAAGCCGGCTGCACCGGCTGCGGCGCCGACGCCGCAGCCAAGCCCTGCGCCGGCGATGGCGCTCGACCCGGCCGTGATCCAGCCCGTCAATACTCCCAATCTCACGCCGCAACCGATTGCGGCCGCGGATATGTCGGTCGTATTCGCCAGCCTTGATATGGACGCCGGCGATCAGGCTCCTGCGCCCGCGCCCGAAGCGACTGTCGCGGCGGCTGCGAATCAGCCGTCGCATGCGAGCTATGGCGCACCCGCCGACGGGGCGCGCATCGTGCTGTCCGCGACCGACGACACCTGGGTTCAGGTCAAGGACGATTCAGGCAATGCCGTGTTTACGCGGGTGCTCAAAGCCGGCGACCTCTACGGCGTGCCCGACCGCAAGGGGCTCACCTTGACCGCGGGCAATGCGGGCGGACTCGAGATCACGGTCGACGGGACCCAACTGCCGCCGATTGGCAAGCCGGGCCATGTCGTCCGCGACATGAGGCTTGATCCTACGCTCCTCCTACAGCGCGTTGCCGGCATCAAATAGCGCGTCCGCGCGCTTGATGCCGAAGGCGGCTTCGCTAAACTCGTCTGCAATGACTGGTACCGCCCTTATCACTGGCGCCGCCAAACGCATCGGCCGCGCCATCGCGCACGAGCTGGCCAGCGCCGGCTACGACATCGCCCTCCACTACGGGACCTCTGCCGCCGACGCTGCGGATCTCGTGCGCGAGATCGAGGAGCGGGGGCGGCGCGCCGTGTCGCTCGAAGCCGATCTCGCTGACGAGAGCGCCGTTCTCGCTCTAATTCCCAAGGCGACTGACGCGTTGGGGCCGGTTACGGCGCTCGTCAACAATGCAAGCCTCTTCGAGCGCGACGAGGCGCTGGACGTGACGCGCGACGCGTGGGACGGACAGATGGCCGTCAATTTGCGCGCGCCCTTCGTCCTGATGCAGCAAT
>DATGMP010000032.1:0-2274 GCA_035293565.1 Alphaproteobacteria bacterium
GTCAGGCTCGCCGAAGACGACGAACAGATTGCCTGAGGCCGTCGCCTTCAGATCGTCGCCCATATGCAGATCGGGATTCATGCGCGCCTTGAGCACGGGCACGCGGCCAAGCTTGTCGAACTCCGCCGAATGGGCGTCGTAATTGAACGCGCAGGCGATCAGCACATCGAATCCCGCATCGCCCGCCTCGCGCGCCGCTGCGACAAGATCCGGGCGCGAGACGGTGCCGAACTCGGGGCCGATCAGGATGCCGGCCCGCCTCTCCCTGTCGCCCTCCATGAATTTGCCCTCGGCGCAGATATATCTGCCGGGCCAGCCGTTGAGCGACGTGAATGTTATCCGGTCTTCCTTCTGCGCCTGCTGCACGCCGGCGGCCTTGAGGTTCTCGAGGATCATGTCGGCGAAGTCTTCCGGCGTGCCGGAGCCGTTGTGGCGATACCGGCGCCCGGGCTCGGCCACGCCCTCCATCAGCCGATCGTCGGCATCGACCGCGACGACACGATGCGGCGAGAGGCTCTCGACCGTGAACGGTCCGGCCACGCGCACGCGCGAACTGTCAGTGTAAGGCTTGTCGTAGAGATACTCGAACTCCGCCTTGGCGGCGATCGAGGCGTCGATTTCCTTCTGCCGGGCAATGCGCGCTTCCCAGAAGGCGGCGAGCGGCGCCTCAGCCGCTTTCGGCCAATCCTTGGGCGCTTCGCGCGGCACCTCCCAGTCGAGCAGCGCGCCCGCGGGCGCCTCCTCGCCGGAGGGCAGCTTCACCGTGCCATCCTTGCGGAAGTCGATCACCTGTCCGGCGCGGCCGCCGGTCGGCACATTGAAGGGCGTGGCGTGGCCCTTGAGCGCGGCGTTGAGCGCATCGAGCGCGCCCTCAACCTTCGGCAGCCATTCCTCCCAGATGACGTCGATCTCGGCATTGATGGCGATGGATTTGAGCGTGATGTGCGGCACACGCTCATAGACGAACCCATGCCGGATATTGTCGCGTGTCGGCGTCGTGCGGGGGGCGGAGCGCGTGATCTCCGCCTCCTTCATCTGCCCTTCCGGCGAGTCGGCTAGTAGATAATAGGGATACCGCGTGCCCATGATGCGCGAACGGGCCAGCGCCAGCGCCACACGGCTCGTATCGATGGTGATCCAGCGCCGCCCCCACTGCTCGGCGACATAGGCCGTGGTGCCGGAGCCGCAGGTGGGGTCGAGCACAAGGTCGCCGGGATCGGTGGTCATCTGGATGCAACGCTCAACGATGCGAGGAGCCGTTTCAACCACGTAACGCTTATCCGATGCACCGCCGGTGTCGGACCAGATGTTGTTAATCGAGTACGCTGAAAAGTCGTCGATCTTTCGAAGATAGCGAAGCGCATTCTGTTGAGGGATGAGACGGCCCGAATAGCTGAGTCGCCGCATGCCGATCTCATTCGTTTTCCAGCGGCTCTGGAGAGTCGGCGTGAATGTGCGCCCCTCACAAATCACTCGAAACCAGGAAGCAGCGCCTTCGCCTTTCTCTCGACCCATGCCAGCGGACTGTAATTGATCCGCGGTGAACATCGTCGCACCAGTCGGCAAAGACTCACGGCCGGTTCGCTCGTCTGGCGTTGCCGGTCTTCGGCTTCCATCTTCAAGAAGAACGCCGCCGTAGTGTTCTGCTCCGGCTCCGCCGACTTCCTTTCTCCTGTAAACTTGACGGTATTTTGCCGTATCACGATTTCTGCAAAACCAGACAACATAGTCTGCAACGCCCGCCAACATATCGTTCGTCGCAGAGGTGGTTTTGGCAATCGAGATCAGAGCGACAAAATTCTCCTCTCCAAACACCTCATCCATTAATGCCCGTACACGATGCACGTTCTCGTCGCCGATCTGGACAAAGATGCTACCGCTTTCGTGCAGCAGGTCGCGCGCCACAGTGAGCCGGTCGCGCAAATATGTGAGATACGAGTGGATGCCGTCGCGCCACGTATCGCGGAAGGCGCGCACCTGTTCCGGCTCGCGCGTGATGTGATCCTTCGCGCCGTCCTTCACGTCGCGTGACGTCGTCGACCACTGGAAGTTCGAGTTGAATTTGATGCCATAGGGCGGGTCGATATAGATGCACTGCACCTGCCCGCGCAATCCTTCGCGCTCAGCGAGGCTCGCCATGACGCTCAAGGAATCGCCCAGGATCATGCGGTTCGACCAGTTCTGGTCGTGCTGATAGAATTCGGTCTTTGCCTCAAGATCGTGCAAGCCGTTGAAGTCCGCGAAGAGGTCCGGCGCCGCCGGAGCTTTCGCCTC
>DATGMP010000033.1:0-78024 GCA_035293565.1 Alphaproteobacteria bacterium
GCGCACCGCCTTGGCGATGCGCGAAAAGGCGAGCGCCACGTCGACATCGTGGAAGGGCTCCTGCAGCATCTGCGACAGCAGCAATCCGCGGGCGTAGCGATCGAGCCTTTCGGCGATCCCCATGCCGTAGCGGCGGAGCCACCCCAGGCTTTCCAGCTGATCGGCCCGCATGCCCTCCTCGATGCCGTCGAGCGGGCCCTTGCGCTCCCGTGCGGGCGCAGCTTCGCCGGCGGGCTTGTCGAGAGGCCGATCCTCCCGGGCAGGTCCGTCGGGGCTGGTGTCTTGAACGGGGGCGTTCATGGCTGAACGAGAACATAAACAGAACAAAAAGTCAAGGGGAACCGCCAAGACGCCAAGGGCGCCAAGCAGACTCAATCAATTCTTGGCGGTCTTGGCGGCTTGGCGGTTCAAACCACCTGCAGCCCTGCCGAGAACGGCCAAAAGAAATGCCCCCCGATTCGCACCGGGGGGCATCGATAGTCTTAAACATGTGCCCGGACCCTTTCGGGTCCGAGGCGTTCTCGCCTTAGGTCGCGACGGTCACCACACCGGTGGCCGCGGTGAAGGTGTGGAGGCCGACCAGTTCGACGACTGTTGTATCCCCCGCTCCGAGAGTGCCGGACGCGCTGTCGACGAAGTAGGTATTGCCGCCGAACTGCGAGTAGACCACGTGATGCGCATTACCCGCACCGGTCACAGCAGTTTCAAGAGCGTTGATCGTGGTCGCCACTGAACTACCGGCGGTTACTAGCGTGACCGCGCCACCGGCCCCGGTGCCCGCAGCCGTGGCATCTGCCGCCAACGTGACGGTATCACCGACCACGGCACCCGTAATGACGTAATTCGCGGCACTGGCATAGGCGGTACCGCCGGTACCGGCAGTGATGTTATCCGCGCCGACGCCAGCCGTCACAGTGTGCGCCCCAAGAGTGACATTGAAGGCGCCCGTCGTGTTGGTCGTCGTGCCACCGAGCGTGATCTGGTTCGACCCGGTTCCCGCCGTTACGTTGACTGTACCAGCGACGCTGGCGTCGATGACGTAGTCGTTACCGTTGCCCAGCGTGATCGTGTCGGTCTTGCCGGCAGCGGCGCCGCCAAGAACGAGCGTCACATGCGCATTATCAGCGGAGCCCGCAACCGTCACGCCGGCGGGGCTGGTATCCTGCAGACCGATCGTCGCTTCCGCGACGAGCGTGCCCGCCTGACCGAGCGACACCCCCGCCCCCAGCGTCAAGCTGGTTAGCGAGTTGTCCGTCAACAAAGTGATGATGCCCGCCGACGTGCCGGTGTTGGAAATGCCCAATGTCGACGCCGAGTCGTTGAGGGCAGTGATGATGGATACGTTGGAACCTGTGAAGGTCAACGATCCGAGATTAGCGTCAGTGAATGCCGAGATCGTAACCGGAGCCGCATTGGTCTCGGTGTTGTTCAAGATGAACGACGTCGCCTGGGTGGAAGCCTCGTTCAATGTTCCGATCGTCAGACCGCCACTGCCGCTGACGTTCAGATGCGACAGACCATTATCGACCAACGTCGTAATCGTATTGGCCGAATTGAACGCGACCTCGTTGGAAACAAGGTTGATGGTCCCGATACCGACCAAATTCGCATCCTGAAGGGTCAGCGAACCTGCAGTGAGAGCCGTGGCGTTGGTCGCGCCACCGAACGTCACCGTAGCCCCGTCGCTCGCACCATTGGCGTCGATATAGGTCACACTGACCGACGTGCTGCTCGCGTCAAGCGAGACGGACGCCCCCGAGGCCACCTTGGTGAACGCGATCGTGCTGTTTCCGATGATATCGAGCCCGCTCGCCGTCGCATCGATCTGGCTCATATCGATCGTGCCGGTCACGTTCGCCTCGACACCAAGGATCTGGAAGCCCGTGACCTTGGCAGCGGTCGCCGCGCTCAACGCATAGGGGCCGCCCTCCAGGATCAACTCGTTGTTGACCGCGGAGCCGGCGGTGATCGTCTTCGTCGCGTCGGCAAGGTCGCTGATCAGGATGATGTCCTGTCCGGCAGCACCGGTGAAGCTTTGATGCGCATCATCAAGGGCGACCGCGACCTTGCCGGTGGACGTCGTGGTCAAGGTCAACGCGCTACCCAAAGCGGCGAGACCAGTGGTGTGCGTGGTCGCGCCGTCGCTGAACCCTGCCCCGCCGCTGATCGTGACCGTCTTCAGTGAAGCGTTGATCGCGCTCAGGGTAAGGGTGTTCGTGCCGCTCACGGAGAGGCTCGTCAGAGCGGTATCCGTGATGGCGGCCAACTTGGAATCGGCGCTGGAGGTCGTGACCTTCAACGTCCCGATTTCGTTGTTGGTGTCGGTGATCGTATTCGCACCGGCAGCCCCGGCGAGGTTCAGATTGAGCGTCGCCGTGCCGGCGGCGGCCATATTATTGTTGATGGTCAAGGCGCCGCCGAGACCGCCCAGGGTCAGAGTCCCGAGCGAGTTGTCGCTGATCGCCGATCCCGCGCCGTAATTGGTCAGCGAGACCGTCGCTATCGTGCCCGCTTGGCCGGCAGCGTATGCCGCATCCGTGATTGTCACTGCACCGGCATTTGCACCGGCGACCCCCTTGGACGCGGTGACCGGAGCAACGGCGGTGACTGCCGTGACACCGGTGACACCGGGAGCCGCCGTGACGCCGGTAACTCCGACGACACCGGTCGCGCCCACAGCGGCGGCAGCCGCGGTCGCAGCCGCCTGGGAAATCGTCACCGCGGTCGTCGACGCGGTGCCATTGACGGTGACCGCACTCTCAGTAACGGTCGTGTTCACGGCATTGCTGGTGGCCTCCGTGACGTTGACGGCCGTGCCGCCATTCACGGTGATCGCGCCGCCGGTGCCACTCGCGATCGTGTTCTTGACCGTCACAGCACCCGCCGCCGGGGCCGCGGCGGCACCAACAGTGATCGTGCCGGTGGTCTGCCCCACGGTGTTGACCGTATCCGCGCCGCCGCCATTGATGATAATGTTGCCGGCGCCCTGATTCGTATCACTCAAATTCACGGCGGTTGTACCCGCGGCAGTGATACCGGTACCTGCATTGCCGCCGATTTCAGTGACATTCAATGTCGTCAGGCCGGCATAACCGGCGAAGTTCGCAGTCCCAGTCTGGCCGGCAGAGGCATAGTTCACCGTCTGCACGCCGGTGACCGAGATGTTCGGCAGATTCTGGCCGCCGCTGATGTCGGAGATGTTGAAGACGTTGTTGCTTCCGACCGCAGTGATCGAGTCCAAGGGAATGATGGTCTGAGCGGTCGGGCTGCTGCTGAGCACGCCATTGAAGGTGGAGCTGCCCGCCGTCGCCGTGATGCTCGTGAGCGTGGTCGGCAGGGTGTAGGTCTGGCCCGGAATGGAAATCGTCAACGTCGACGGGTAGGGGCTGGTCGAACCCGCCGCGGCATTCGCAACCGCGGTCGTGAGCCACTGATTGATCGGCGCGGTCGAGTCAGCGATGTATTCGGTCGAGTTGGAGAAGCCCAAGGCCACCTGGGCGTAATCGAGCTGTCCGCTGGTCAGCGCGTTCGTCCAGCCGGCGAGGCCGGCCGAGTCCGGCGCGCGATTGAGGACGTTGTTGTAGAGCGCCGTGACGTAGGCCGTCGGGTTGGGCGTCGAGCTGCCATAGAGCGTCTGGAATTCGGTCGAGCCGACGAAGCCCTCGGCGACCTGCTGCAGCGTGAGCGTGCCGTTGCGGATCGCGTTGACCCAGCCGCTGAGGCCGGCCGCATCGGGCGCGCGGTGAAGGATCGTCTCGTACATCCGGATGACCGGGTCGACGAAGCTCGTCGCCTCGCCGGAGGTCTCGAACGCCGTCGTCTCCTGAGACTGGGTCAGGAGGCCGGAATCCAGCAGCGTCGCCCAGCTGTTCACATCGGATGTGGAGCCCGTGCGCAGAAGAACGGTCGAATACAAAGTCTGGACGTAGGTCGTGGAAGCAGCGGATGCCGTCATAGAAACCCTCCGGTCGGCGTTCAGTGGTGAGGCGGGATGCCCCTAGTTAGAGACGAGGTGAGGCGGACTCATCCCCCTCCCCACTCATGTACAGTGACATTACATGAACGACGGAAACAGGTCTGTCAACAGAAAACTGAATTATCGTTGCGGGCGGAATCGCCCGTGAAACGGGACGATTCCCGTTTACCCGCAATTAACCGAAATGTCCCAAACATTTTAAGTGCTTACCCGCCGTGCCGCTGGGCCGGCCGCGCCGCTGTTCGCCCCGCCGACGAAGGCGCCGCCGGCCGGATCGCCGCGCTGCGCGGCTGCCGAGGTTCGATTTTTTCGCCGATTCGGGCGTTTAACAGCCCAATCCTGAGATCCGAGTCGAGGGCGCGGCAGTCTGATGCGAACCGCCAAGACGCCAAGCACGCCAAGACAAGACGTGCGCTACGCGTAATCCACCGGCTTTCGGCGGAATGACAATAAAGAGCAACCTTTGGGGTGCTTGGCGTCTTGGCGGTTCAACCATGAGTTCATCGGGGCGAATGGACGAACCGGCGGATACCCTCCTTGATCCGCGGAACGTTGAAATTGATGAGCAAACCGATCCGATGCCCGGACAGCTTGAGGTAGGTCAGAAGCTGCGCCTCATGAATCGGCAATGTCCTCTCTGTCGCTTTGATCTCGACGACCAGCAAATCGTCCACCAAGAGGTCCATACGAAATCCGGCATCCACGCGCACATCTCGGTAGATGACCGGGACCGCGACCTGTCGTTGAACAGGGATACCGCGCTCTGTCAGCTCGCGGGCGAGGCATTGCTCATAGACGGATTCCAACAGCCCCGGCCCAAGCGCTGTATGGACGGCAAAGGCGGCGTCAACGACCTGCCGAGCCACGCGGTCATGCTCGGCGCTAGGCTCGGTCATCTTGGCGCCTCTTGGCGTCTTGGCGGTTGATCAGGCGCTTACGCGCCGGCGGCGATGGGGGTGGTGCTGACGGGCTTCAGGAATTGGGAGAGGATTTGGTCGCGGGTGCCGAATTTCTCGATCACGCCCTGGCTCAAGGCCATGATGTAGTCGACATGGGCGAGGATCGACACGCGATGCGTGATGACGAGAGTCGTGCGCCGGCGGGCCTTGAGCTCGGCCATGGCGGCCGCGAGCGCCGCCTCGCCCTCGGTGTCGAGGTTGGAGTTGGGCTCGTCCAGCACCAAAAGCGCCGGGTCGCCGTAAAGGGCGCGGGCGAGCGCGATGCGCTGGCGCTGGCCGCCCGACAGCGTCATGCCGCCGGCGCCGATCTGCGTGTCGTAGCCCTTGGGCAGGTTCAGGATCAGCTGATGGACCCCTGCCCGGCTCGCCGCGGTCACCACGGCGTCGGGATCGAGATCGCCGAAGCGGGCGATGTTCTCGGCCACCGTGCCCTCGAACAGCTCCACATCCTGCGGCAGATAGCCGATATGCGGGCCGAGGCGTTCGCGGTCCCAGCTGTTGAGGTCGGCGCCGTCGATCCTGACGGTGCCGGAATAGGCCGGCCAGACGCCGACCAGCGCGCGGGCGAGCGTCGACTTCCCGGCCGCGCTGGGCCCGATCACGCCGACCACGTCGCCGGCCGCAACCGTGAAGCTGAGGCCCCTCAGGATAGGAATATGGCTGCCGGCGGCGGCCACGATGATGTTCTCGACCGAGAGCGCGCCGCGCGGCGCCGGCAGCGGCATCGAGTCAACCTGCTTCGGCACGGCGTCCAGCAGCTCGTTGAGACGCGCATAGGCGGTGCGCGCATCGAGGAACTGCCGCCAGGTGGCGACCGCGACCTCGATCGGCTGCAGCGCGCGGCCCATCATGATGGAGGCCATGATCATGAGGCCGGCGGTGATCTCGTTCTGCAGCACGTAATAGGCGCCGACGCCCAGGATCGCCATTTGCAGCACCAGGCGGGTGAATTTGGAGCCTGCCGTGATGAGGCCGGCGCGGTCGCTGGCCTCGGCCTGGAGCCCCAACGCCTTGCCCCGCTTGGCCTGCCATCGCTTATGCATGCTGCCCAGCATGCCCATCGCCTCGAGCGCCTCGACATTGCGAAGGCTCACATCGACGAAGCGCGACGCGCTGTAGGAGTGCGTGGTGGCTTCTTTCAGGACCTGCCTCGTCGCCAGCTCGTTCGCGAGCGCCAACGCGAAGATCACGAGCCCGCCGATGATCGAGACCACGCCCAGCATCGGGTGGATCAGGAAGACGAGGCCGAAATAGATCGGCATCCACGGCGCGTCGAAGAAAGCGAACAGCCCCTGGCCGGTCAGGAACTCGCGGAGCTTGTCGAGATCGCGGAGCGACTGCGACGAGGCCGAATCCGGCCGCCGCACCGAAATCTTGAAGACCGCGCGGAACACGCGCCCGCCCATCAGCTCGTCGAGCTTGGTGCCGATCCTGACCAGGATTTGCGAGCGGATGGTCTCGAGCGCGGCATAGACGCCGATCAGCGCGACGCAGACCAGCGTGATGACGAGCAGCGTCATCTCGTTGCGGCTGCCAAGCACGCGATCATAGATCTGCAGCATGTAGATCGACGGGACCAGCAGCAGCAGATTGATGAAGAGGCTGAACGCGGCGGCGGCAAAGAACGCCGACCGGCAAGCGCCGAGCGCCTCGGCGACTTCGCTCCTTTTTTGGCCCTTCATCTGACAGTTCCGCGTCGTTGAAGAAATACTGCTATATCAGGTGCTTTCGCGCGACATTTCGCGGAGTCGGCCAGCGGCCATCGTGGCCGTGCTTATAAGGCACGACCGACTCCCATTGCAATGCTAGCGGGAACGTGCTCCATGACCAAGCGGCATGTCCAGCAACAATGCAACACAATGGTTACCAAAGCGTTCTTGCGCACCCCGGGGCGGCTCCTAGAATGGCTGCACCATGTGGCCGTTCCGTAGGAAGAATCCGGCTGCGCCGCCCGAGCGGAACGGCGCTCCGCCCGCCCCTCCGGGCGATGGCTGGCGCCGCTGGTTCGAGCTCAGCATCCGCGCCGCGCATGATCCGCCCTGGCGCTATGAATGGGTAGAGCTTTGGCGATCCAACTGGGAGCGGCCGCGGGTGACGCGATCCGCCGACATCCCTTACGAGCTGGATGGAGAGGGCTTCTGGTGGCGCCCGGCCCGATCGCCGCGGCACGGCCCGGAGGTGATCGAAGGCATCGCCACGCCGGTCGCCCCGGCGCCCGACCGCGAGGACGGCTGAGCTTGCCGGGCAACGCCCCCGGATCCCCCAAGAGCAAATCGCAACATATGAGGCATCGATGATCTTGAGCGCGCGATCCCACACGCGAACGGCCGCCCTGATGGGGCTCAGCCTGTCGCTGTTGCTTGCAGGCTGCACGACGCTGGAGGACAGGCTGGACGCGGTCGCGCCGCAATACCGGGCGCTTCCCAGCCATAAGGCCCTGGTGTTCAACACCGACACCGAGCGGTTGGCCTGGGTCTCGGGCAAAGGCAGCCAGCTCGACGCGATCCAGCTCGCCGAGATCCTCTGCACGCGGGCGTCGATGGATCCCAACGAATGCCGCCTCGTCGACGTCGACGGCCACAAGCTCTACGATCCGGTCGAGGACAGGGCCTACCCTCCCGATACGCCGGAGCTCGCGGACGCGCTCTATGAAACCGGAATCCCGACCAAGCTGCCGCAGCCTCCCCAGACGGAGAATTCGAGCTGCTTCCTCGGACTGTTCTGCTGACGCTTAGGGTGAAGCGACTGCTTCCCGCCACGACGCGACGAGGCCGTCGATCGTCCGCTCCCAGGTGAAGCTTCGAGCGCGCGCAAGGCCGAGCTCGGCGAAAAGACGCGAAGCCGCCCGGTCCTCGAGGATGCGCCGCATCGCCTGGGCGATGTCGGCCTCGTCGAGCGGATCGACCAGCAGGGCGGCGGAGCCGGCGGTCTCGCCAACCGCCGTCGTCCTCGACGCGATCACCGGCGCGCCCGAGGCCATGGCCTCGATGACCGGCAGCCCGAAGCCCTCATACAGGCTGACATAGGCGAAGGCGCCGGACCGCGCCATCAGGGCGACCAGATCGCAATCGGGCACATGGCCCAGCAATTTCAAATGGCCCTCGCGGAGCGATCTCTCGGCGAGCGGACTGTCCAGCACCTGGCCCCAACCGACCCCGCCGGAGATCACCAGCGGGTAGCGCTCGCGCAGGCTTTGCGGCAGTTTGCTATGCGCCAGCAGCAGGCGGTCGAAATTCTTCCGCGGCTCGAGCGTCGAGACCGACAGTATGTAGCCTCCATCCTGCAGATCGTACTTGGCCAGGATCGGCGCCGCCGCGTCGAAATTCATCGGCCGGAAGACCGCCGACGGCGCCCAGGGCACGACGTCGATGCGGCTCCGGTCCACGCCGAGCTCTTCCATCGTCGCCTTCGCGGTGAACTCCGACACGGCGATGAAACGGCTCGTCTGCTTGACGGTGCGCGCGAGATTCTTGTCGATCCATTCGATCCGCTCGCGCGGGTGATAGCTCGCCAGGTGACGCCACGAGAAGTCATTCACCGTGACCACGGTGATTCCGTCGAACGGCCGGGCGATGAAGTTGGGCTCGTGGTAGACGACGCGGCCGTCGACCCGCTGCCGCAGCCTTTGCACCTCGCGCTGCAATTCCAGCTTGAGCTTCATCTCGTGCAGCTTGCGCGCCGTCGGAATACGCGCCAATTGCGCCCGCAGCTTGCGGCCGGTCGATGTCCGCGACGACGACTGATCGCCCACGGGAGCCGGATCGCCATCGTCGGGCAGCTCGGGCCAAAGCGACGCGGCCGGGTAGAGGCGGCCCCGCAACAGGAAGCAGAAATCGCGGATTTCGGCATGGCGCCTCAAGCCCCGCGATATCTCCAGCGTGACACGCCCGATGCCCGAGCGCCGCGCCGCGAGGCTGTCGGCCCCGAGAACGACGCCGAGCGGCGATTCCAGAGCTTCGGCCTGACGCCGAACTTCGAATAATTCGGCAAAGTCCGGCATCTGAACGCTTTCCGACTGAAACTGCAGTTTGTTTGCTTGAGGGGTCACATGCGCTCCGATCGTCTGCACCACCGCCCGATCGGCATCGCGACCGCGCAACGGATCAAGGACCTCAAGATCTCCCGCCATCCATGAAGGACCCGGGATCCCCCAGATCGGCGGACTGTGACTGGAACATCTCTCCGCGACACAAAATAACACAGTCGCCAGAGAGAATCTCGAACATTGTACAGTGACCTTACATGCACCCTGACGCCAAGCAAGTCAACCGAGCTGGCGGAATCCAGGCTGTGAAACGCCGGCAATCCCGATCCGTTCCTCGGTTTATAATTTTACGGGCGCATTTTGACAATCGGAAGAAGGTAGGAAGCGAGCCTTATTCTAGCGGCTTCCAGGCCAGAACCGCGTAGTCCTGAGGACCATAGAAACGGCGGTTGAAGTCGTTCAAGACCTCGGGGTCGTACCAATTTGCGGCATTCGGGTGCGGGTGCAGGTCGCGGACTTCGACCCTCACGAATCCGCGAGCCTCCAGAAGCGCCGAGACCAGTATGCTCGGCAGCGGCCGCAGATGGGTCGGGTCCATATAGAAATTGTGGGTCGAAACCAGGATATTTTCGGGGTTCGGCGTCTCGAACAGGAGCAACCCGCCCGGCCTCAGGGCGCGCAGGGCCTCGTCGACCAGCGCTATCATCGCGGCGAACGGCATGTGCTCGATGATGTGGAAGCCGGTGATCGCGCTTACGGAGGCCGGCGGGCGAGCCCGCAGGAAGTCGAGCGCCTCGCTCTGCACGACCTCCAGCCCAACCTCCCGGCATTTCTCGATCATGGTATCGTTCATGTCGACGCCCAAGCCCGGAAGTCCCTCGTCGCGCAAGAGCTCGAGCCATTCGCCCCGGCCGCAACCGAGATCGACGAGCGGCTGGTCGACCGCCCCGTCGGCGGCGCGGCGCGCGTCCTCGACATAGATCCGCTGGCGCGATTTGATGTCCGCGCGGGTGCCGCGGAATCGGTCCTCGATCATCAGGTAAAGTCGATCCAGCATATGATCCGCCTTGCTGGACAGCTCCGCCAGCTGGCGAGCGTCGAAGGGCTCCGGCAGGCGGCGGCGCGCCTCCTCGAGCAGGATGGTGAGCCGCCTTTCCTGGTCGAGCAGCCCCGCGCCCTGCCGAACGACCTGCGCCTTCAACGGATTGATCTCTTCGTTCAACGCGGCCCGGAAGGCATTCAGCGTCTCGATCAGCCCCGTGATCCGCTCCTCGCCCCGAGCCAGATTTTGCAGCATTTCCTCACGATACCCGTCCCAAAGGTCGGTCAGCCGGGCCCTTAGCCTTTCCTCGGATTCCCGCTGACTCGCCGCCAAACGGCTCGCTTGATCGATCCTGGCCCGCTCCATTTCGGCCTTGAGCGCTCTGAACTGATCGGTCCTCGCCCGGTCGGCGGATTGAAGCTGAGCCGCTTGACCCGCCAGCTGCACGCGCACATGGGTTTCGAAGGCGCGCAGATTGGCCGCCATCCTCGGAAGCGACACGATCAGCCAGCCCATGCGAAGGACATAGCCGATGACCGGAAGACGAAAGAGCGTGTACAAACGCGCACGGCGGCCAAGCCCTTCGATCGCCCTGCCCCGCTTTCTTCCCTCGCCGCTCCGCTGGAGAGCATCCAGGATCTCGATCTTGGTGACGCGTCCCTTGGCGAGCTGGCCCGAATAGAATTTGAACCCCTCGAGGTCCGGACGACGCCCCAGAATCTCGAGATAGGCACGGTTGACGAACTCGTCTCCCTCGAGCGCCAGCAGCTCCTCGAGGGAAACACTCGATCGATTGCCGCGCACGACGGATTGCTCGACCACTGACGAACTCCTCTCCTGCGCTCCGATCGGGCGCCGAGCCTCCCTGGGTATGACGGAAAAGCCCTCGACGGCCGCGGAGTCGGCGCGCAACTCGGCCATCATCCGCGTTACATCGCGTTCGTTCGTCTGATCCGGGCTCATGCGATCGATCTCCGGTCCTTATGCTCCGATGGCCGCCCTGACGCGCTGATCGTAATAGGCGCGCAGCCAGTCTTTCTCGTCCTTGTCGGCGAAAGAGCCAAGCCCCTCTCGATTGGCGCCGTTCAGGGCCGAACGATCGTCGAGCTCCGAAACCGACGCGCCGGCATCGATGATCCCCCGTATGAAGTCGAGATAGCGCCGGGCGACGACTGCCGGCACGCAATGGCGCTGCGTGTAGGCGCGCGCGGCCGCAGCGACCGCGGCGCGGCGATCCGCGTTGTGTCCGAGATCGAGCAAGGCGCGGGCCAAGTCGGCCGACTCCGACGGTCCGAGTCCCACCTTGCGGACCGTGTCGCCCGGAAGCTCGGCGAACCACGCATGGTCGGAAACGATCGCGGGAATGCCCCCGGCCATGGCCTGGCTGAGCGGTCCCGAAGCCTCGCCCATGCTGGGATAGCGGAGATTGACCAGAATATCCGTCGCCTTCAGCAGACGCTGGAACCGTTCATCGTCCACGAAGCCCTCAGAAATGACGCGATCGCCGAGCCCATACCGCGCAACGAGAGGCGCAATATCGTCGCCCTCGCCCACGATCAGCAATTTATAATCGAGCCGACCGGCCATCGCGGCCAAAGTCTCGAACAGAACCGGCAGCCGCTTCGGCGGACCGATGAATCCGAAACAGCCGAGCAGCACTTCCCCATCCCGAATCCCGAGTTCGGCGCGTATCGCTCGCACGGCCGCAGGCTCCAGCACCGTCGACATGGAGGGATAGACGAGGTGCGGGATGACCTCGACGGCGCCCAGATAGCCGGCCGAGCGAACGAGAGCGGCGGTGGTCTCGCTGTGCACCACGATTCCGATCGCGCGCTCCAGCACGCGTTTCACGAAGGGGTAACGTCCCGGTTCGCCATAGCGGAGCACGTCTCCGCAGGGGCTCTCCTGCTCGATGCGAAAGAACTCCGCGATCCGATCCACTCCGTAATTGTAAAGGAACTCCCGCAGCATGCCGCCGCGCTCCAGCCCCGCGATCAGGAAATAGAGAATCGCGTCATGCAGCACGACGACGCCGGGCCTGAACAAGAGGGCGCGATAGATGTCGAGATGGAAATGAGGGTTGTTGCCCAGATGGTAGAGGATCGCGTCGTAGCGATCGAGCTCCAGCAGCAGCTCCGGCCGCTCGGCATAGTCGTGAATCGGCGTCCCGGGCACCGGCACGTCGACCGCACCGACATCGAAGAAATCGAGGTCGCACTGCTCCGCCAGCGCGCGCGAGAGGTGATGGCTGTAGGTGGCGATCCCGGTCTTCTTCGGCGGCAGCGGCGAAAAATAGGCGATCCTCACGACAACAGCCTTTCGATCACGTGATCCCAACCGATATTGAGCAGCCCGATAGTCTCGCGGCCCGCGCCGCCCATGGCGCGGGCCGTTGCGGGAGAGTCCGCCAGCATCTGTATGCATGCCGCGATCGCTTCCGGCGACGGCGGAATCACATAGCCATTTTCGCCGTCGCGGACAAATTCGAGCGGTCCGCCCGAATCTTCGTGAGTGATCACGGGCTTGCCGGCGAGAAACGCCTCCAGCGTGACGTAACCATAGTCTTCGTCGTAGACGCCGTTATAGACGGCGAGGCAGTTCGCGTAGAGATCGATCTTCTCCTCTTCCGACACCACGCCCCTGACAATGATTCGGTCCCCGCCCACTTGCCGCGCCGCCCTGATCGTGGCTTCGGCATAGTCGCCGGCCGTCGGGCCGATGAGCACCGCCTTGACACCGCTCGGCAGCCTGGAGAGAGCCTCGACCAGCAGGTGCTGGCGCTTCATGGGATCGAGCCGGCCGGGCGCCAATATGAAATCTTCGAAGCCGTCGGTCCGATAGCGCTCCGCATTGCCGGGCGGGTGATAGAGCACCTCGGAATCGATATCATTGTACCGCCTCAGCCGATCGCGGACGGTGCACGAATTGGCGAAGAGAGCGCGATGCTCCGTTAGGTAGCGTGAATCCCACGCGCGGATCTCGGCCGCGACGGCTTCGCCTTCGGAGTCGCGATCGAGATCGCCGAACGCGGTGCCGTACAAATCATAGGCCTGCCGGTGCTGATGCAGCAGCCATCCCACCTTGCAGGCATGTTCGACATAATAGGCGGGAAACTTCAGCGTGATCACCCGATCGATCCGCACGCCGTTCACTTCCGACAAATCGACCAGCCGCGCCATCAGCATGGTGTCGAGGAGACGGGCGGGCGGATACCATTTGAACGGGATCGTCACGATGTCCGCCTCCAGTCCGCGGGCGATCAGTTCGCGGCGGAGCGAACTTGCGTGAATCTCCGCGCCGCCGGTCATGAAGGGCGTCTGCACCGAAGCGATCGCGACCTTCAAGCAAGGCTCGCGAGGACTGGGGCCAAGGCTCCGACGAAGCGATCGGCGACCGCGGGCGGCGTGAAGCGAGAAACGAGATTGCGATAGCCTGCCGCGATGACCTGCCGGCGCAATTGCGGATTCGTGCATGCGGCGCGCAGAAGCCGCGCGATGTAGACATAGTCCGCCGCGCCTTGCGGCGCATCGACCACGATCTGGCCCGAACCGATGGTATCGCGAAGCGCGGTCGAACCGACAGAGACCACCGGCAGGCCGCTGGCCTGGGCTTCGATGACCGGAACGCAAAAGCCTTCGTGTTCACTCATGCACAGAAACGCGCTCGACGTCCTGAAAAGCTCGCGAAGCATCGTCGCCTCGACTTTATCCCGCAACTCGACGACGTCCGAAATGCCGAGCTTGTCGATCCAGTCGAGAACCTGGAAACGATAGCCGTCGAGATTTTCGTCGAACCCGCCGACCATCATCAGACGAATCTCGCGGTCGAACTGCGCGACATAAGCGGCGATGACGTGCAGCAGATCGAAATGGCCTTTGTTGGGCGACAAGCGTCCGACGAATAGAACCGTATAGGGCGGCTCCGGCTCGTACGGCTTCGCCGCCGCAAAGTCCGCAACCATACTGAATGGCGGCACGACGCTGACGGTCGCCGCGCCGTTTTCGATCAGTTCGGCCGCGTTGTAGGCCGAATCCGCCATGAACGCGTCTCCGGCACCGAACAGGCCGATCAGGCGGCGCGTCTGATCGCGGCCGTCTCGGCATTGTTCCTCATAGAATTCCGAGTAGCCCTGAAAGAATTCGGCCGGCGTGATATTATGGTACTTCATCACGCGACGCGCCCTGATCGAACGCAGCAGCGTTTCGCCTTTCTTCCAGAAGATGCTGTGATGATAGATCAGCAGATCGAGGTCGTTCTCATCGATCGCCTCCTCGACCGTCAGTTTCCGGCACGAAGACGGAATCGACGATTCGAAATACTCGCCTATCAAATCGACCGAGAAGCCGCTTTCGACAAGTATGTCGTACATTCCCAGCACATCGTGTCCGATCGCATCGCGGGGAACGACGCTCGCATGCGCAATACCGGCTCGCATCTATATTATCCGTTCAAAAGCGGGCTTGCGACACGCATAATATTGAATGTAGCAATTCTCCACATCCTTCGATATCGGTCCTCCGTCCCTGAAGTCATCATAGCTGAACACGCCGATCGTCGCCGTCTGCGGCATGCGGCAGATGCCCCATCGATCGATGACCGCGAAACCCGCATCCCACAGCATCTTCTCGAGGCGGGCCGGTTCATATTCGATTTTATGCTCGGGGTGAATGAGCTTGAGACCGGCGGTCGCAGCATGCACGCTCGAGATCAACCCATTGGGCGTATCGAGACAAAAGGCGCCGCCCGGCTTCAATATCCGGAACGCCTCGGCGCACATTTGCCGTCCATCCTCCTCGTCGACATGCTCGATGCTCTGCCCGGACCAGACGAGATCGAAGGCGTTCGCCGGCAGGGCGTCGAGATGCACCATGTTGGCGTAAAGCACTTCCACCGTCCCCGGCCCCTCATAGGGCCGCGCCTCAAAACGCCCGTAGATCTCATGTCGTTCCTCGGTGGGCAAATCGACCATGACCATCCGCTCGAAAGGATAGGGATAGCCCATGAGATGCAGCGGCGAGTTGGCGCCCCCCAAATCGCAAATCGTGGCCGCTGGAGGCAAAAGCGTCCGCACGAGACGACAGCGCGCCATGTGGATGTAGTGGAGGTGATTACGCGGCGTTCCACCGGGAAGGGCAACGATCGGAGGCAGGGAAAGGGCCATCCTCCGGCAAGTCTCGATTTGCGAGATCAGGTTTTTCATTTTTCATGGACACCCGCGGAAGGTGCCGTGTCCGCAGCCCGGAGTCGCGGTCGGCGAAGGTCTCGGGGGGTTATAGCGACCGGACGGCGCGGAATCCAGGTAGGGCTTTTTCGCTCAGCCCGCGGGGTGGAGCGCGCTCTGGATTAGGCCACAGAGAATATGGCCGATCACGATCTGCGCCTCTTGGATCTTCTGCGTATCGGTCGAAGGGACGCGGAGGCAGAGGTCGCACATGTCACGCATGGTGCCGCCCGTCGCCCCTGTCAGGCCGATCGTGGCCACGCCTTTCGCCTTTGCCGCCTCAATGGCCTTCAGGAGATTCGGCGAGCGTCCGGAGGTGGAGATGGAGATAAGGACGTCCCCCTTACGGCCCACCGCGTCCAGCTGCCGGGAAAAGACGGCGTCATATCCGTAGTCGTTGCCGATCGCGGTCAGCGCCGACACGTCGGTCGCGAGGGATATGGCCGGTAACCCGGGGCGCTCATAGCCCAATCGTCCCACGAGCTCGGCCGATAGATGCTGCGCGTCGGCGGCGCTGCCGCCGTTGCCCGCGAACATGATTTTGTGGCCGTTGCGGATCGCAGCGACGCAAATCGAGGCCGCGCGCTCCACGGATTCGAGAAACGCCGCGTCCTGGGCGATGGCCTGCATCAGCCGGCCCGCCTCCTCGAGATTGCTCCGCGCGAATGAGAGATCCTTGCTCATGGGCGGAAGCTATAGCCTATCGGGCGCCGGCCACCCAAGAGGATCAGTGCCCACGAGAATCAGGGGACGACGGCCGTCATGCAGAGATGCCAGCCGAAACGCTGTTCGAACCAGCGGAACAAGGGCTTCGGCATCCAACGGAAATACCAGACCTTCTTGTACTCGTACCGGACATATTCCGGGATGCTGTAGGCGAAGACATGATCGACGACCGTGTCGGTCACCCGCCAGCCCCTGGCTTCCATCATGGCCGCCAGCTCGCGCTTCGAATAGGTGTAGGTTACCGGGCAACCGGTCTGGGCTTCGGAATGAGTCGCGACCAAGCGCTTCAGGTCCCAGAAGCGCAACCGGCCATAAGTCATGAGGATCCACAACACCTTCCAAGAGAAGGTGTAGTACATCATCATCTTTATGGTGCTGCCGCTCTTCACATATTTGCGGATCTCGTCGAAGACCCGATCGGGGTGCGGCGTATGGTGGATGACCCCGAAGGAATAGACGAGATCGTATGGCTGCGGCGTCACCGTCTCGGATAGCTTTTCGGCATTCACCTGCTGAAAAGTCACGCGGTCGGCAAGGCCGAAGAGCTCGGCACGCTGCTTCGCCATGGCCAGGCTTTCCGACGACAGGTCCACGGCCGTGACCTCGGCGCCGGCGCGCAGGAAATTCATCGTGTCGGTGCCGATCCCGCAGCCGATCTCGAGAACCTTCCCGCCCTTCCAACGCGCGAACTCGGCGAAGCCCGGGATGTGCGGCTCGACGAGATATTTCCGCGCCTCGACCTCGTCGAAATACTCGCGCGTGCCTTTGGCCTTGGGCGAGTGGCGGATATTGCAGGGGCGCGAATTCCAATAGTCGCGCACCGCGTCGATCGAGACGTCCGCAAATGTGGCGACGTCCGAATCACGCTCTGTGACCGTGATGCTCATGACAAGGCGACCGCGATCGGGGCCTGGGCCGGGACGGCCGTGTCGCCGCTGCCCACCATGGCGCCGGCGCCCAAACGGATGATCTCGAGGCCGGGATAGCGCTCATCCTTCAACACGCCCCAGCAATCTACGACCGGGATCGACCGATCGCCGCGTTCGAAGACCCGTCGCGGCAAGGTCGCATAGTCGGACCAGGCGGTCATGATGATCACGAGATCGGCGAACTCCACCGCGGCCGTCACGTCGAGGGCGGCATGAACCGTCCGCCCGAGCACGGCGCGAGCGGCATCGACCGCCTGGGGATCGTGGACAGCGACCTCGTAGCCGCTCTGTGTAAGGGCCCGCGCCAGAGCCACGCCCTGGCTCTCCTCGACGACGTAGGTCTCGGGCTTGTAGGAAAGCCCGAGCACCGCGACGCGGCCGCTCGATCCCAGATGGTGCCGGACCAAGGCGGTCAGGCGCTCGACCTGGTAGCGGTTGACGCCATCGGTGGCGCGCGCCAAATCGGCACGGGCGCCGACGCTCTCGGCGAGCGCCGTGAAGGCGATGTTGTCGCGGGGAAAGCAAGGCCCGCCATAGCCGGTGGCGCCCGTCAGATATTTCCGGCCGATGCGGCTGTCGCTGCCGACCGCTTCGGAAACCACCGAGACATCGGCGCCAGGCAGCCTGTCGCACAGGTCGGCCAGCATGTTGGCGTAGGAAATCTTGGTCGTGACATAGGTGTTGACCGAGATCTTGGTGATCTCGGCATTGACCCAGTTCATCCGACGGATCACCGGATGCTCGGCGCAGGAGGTCGCGTAAACCTGGGCCAGAAGCTCGCCCGCCCTGGGGTCGCTTTCGCCGATCAGGATGAAATCCGGGTGGAGCATGTCTCGAACGACGCTGCCCAGCGCGATGAACTCGGGATTGTAGCAGAGGCCCACCGTGTCGCCGATCTTGCGCCCAGAACTCGCCGTGAGCGCCTGGGCGATCGGACCGCCCGTCGAGCCCGGCATGACGGTCGAGGTGACCACCACCAGGTGGTATCCGTCCTTGCTCCGGAGCGCATCGCCGACGGCTTCGACCGCCTCCAGCACGAAGCGATTGGAGAAATGCCCGTTGGCGGCGGACGGAGTGGGCACGATGATGAAGGTGATATCGCTTGCCTGGACGGCCTCGTCATAGCTCGAGGTGGCCCTGAGCCGGAGCCGGCCGGCATCGATCATCTCCTGAAGCCGCGGCTCTTCGACCGGTGCCCGGCCTTGGGCGAGCGCCGCGACATAATTCGGATTGAGATCGAGCCCGATCACCTCGTGACCCGCGGCCGCGAACACCGCGGCCATGGGCGAGCCCAATTTGCCAAGACCAATGACCGAAAGCTTCATCCGGCTCTACTCCGTCTTCTGGCCCCCGCAAGACGCGGAGCGCCCGGGCCGACCTCTGTTCGGCCGCATTTGGACGAGTGTTAACCGTAGGATGCTTAGGATTGCGTAAACGGAAGCGCGCTCGGCGCGTGGTCAGCCGCCCGCGACGCCCAGCCTTCCGGCCGCGGTCGGAGGCTCGGCCAGGCCGGCTGCCTGAAACACCTCCTCAACCTCGCCGATCGCCTTCAGCCGGCCATGCTCCAGCCAGAGCACCTTGTTGCAATAGCGGCGGATCAGATCGAGGTTGTGGGAGGCGAGAACCAGGATGCCCGCCCGTTCGACCAGCGCGTGGAGCCTGGCCTCGGCTCTGTGGAAGAACTCGGCGTCGCCGGCCGCGATCCATTCGTCCATCAGCAAGATCTCGGGATCGATCGCGGTGGCGACCGCGAAGGCGAGCCGCGTCAGCATGCCGGCCGAATAGGTTCGGATCGGCATGTCCAGATAGCCGCCGAGATCCGTAAAGGCGGCGATGTCGTCGACCAGACTGGCGATGTCATGCTTGCTCAAGCCGAGCAGCATGCCCTGAAGCGCAATGTTCTCGTAGCCGGTGGCATCGAAATCGAGACCAAGCGTGAAGTCGAAGATCGTCGAAATGCGGCCCTGGACCCGGACCAGGCCGGCGGTCGGCTCGTAGACGCCCGCCATGACCCTGAGCAGCGTGGTCTTGCCGGCGCCATTGTGCCCGATCAGGCCCAGCCGGTCGCCATGCTCCAGCGTAAAGGAAACCTCTCGCAGCGCCTCGACGGAGACCCGGCCGCCACCACGATTGATGCGCCCTCCGGTACCGATCGCGACCAGGGTCTTCTTGAGGGAGCGGCCGCCGCCCGAATAGATCGGGAAGTCGACATTGATATTCTCCAGCACGATCGAAGCGTCGGCCATCGTCACACCCAATAGGCGATGCGGCTGCGGAAGCGGCGAAAAGCCGGAAACACGATGGCCGTGATCACAGCCGTGATGAGCGCCGTCACTTTCCAGAATCCGATCGGCGGGGAACGGCCCATGAGCGGCTCGCGCACGATCTCGATGAAATAATAGACGGGATTATAATCGACCACGAAATAGCGATGCCCGCCGAGCTGGGCCGGCTCCCAAAGAATCGGCGTGAGGAGGAACATCACGGTGATGAGGCTGGCGACGATCTGCGGGAAGTCGCGAAACCGAGCGCCCAGCATCCCGAAGAAGAGCGCGATCCAGAAGAGGCTGAGGATCCCGAGCATGAGGCCGGGAATCGCCAGCAGGCCGCGCCAGCCCGGATTGAGGCCGAAGATCAGGGCTACGATAATGTACACGACGAAGTTATGGCCGAGGACGATCAGGTTCCGGGACAACAGCCGGAAGATGAAGAGCGTGATCGGCAGCCGAATCTGCTTCACATAGCGTTGCGCGAACACGAAAAGCTGCGTGCTTTCGTTGATCACCGCGGCCATCCAGCTCCAAACGAGAGAGCCCAGCGTCAAATAGGGTATGTATTCCGACAGTTCGGTGCCGAAGAGCTGCCCGAAGACGATCGACCAGGCGCCCACCTGGACCCCCATGCTGATCGTGACCCAGAAGGGTCCGAGCATCGAGCCGCGATAGCGCTGCTTGATGTCCTGCCACGCCATGGTGAGCCACAATTCCCACTCGGCCAGCGCCCTTCCGAGATCGCCCAGCGCAGCCTTTGCGGTCGGACGGCCGCCTGTCTCGAAGGCCAAGGCCGCAGGTCGCGGCGCGGAGACGGTGGGAGAAATCGAGCTCATACGTATGCAAACCTGTGAAATTCAGTCGCGCCGTTCGGAAGAAAGCACCGCGCATCCGGTCGACGAGATGATCGCCGCGAGAGCGATAGCAGCTTGTATAATTGCCACTTTTTTCCTACAAGCCGCGTACTAGGATGTCGCGCGAGACGGTTTAAGAGCCTCGATTCGTTTCGTAAAGCCGTCTCGCATCGAAAGACAGAAACAAATGCGAGAAGTTTTGGACCTTCCGGCCGAGGAAACCTTGGCCGGCGCGGGGACAAGGGGGCGATCTTTGACGATCGCTCCGAAGCCGCTGCGAGCAATCGATGCGGGAATGAGCGTAACCTCCACTGCCGTGCCCCAATTCACCGCCGTCGCCCATAAGCTCTGGAGAACGCTGCCGCGGGGCATGCGGCGGCGGGTCATTCACGGCCTGATCGGCCTTCTCGCTCCCTCCGCGACGCCCGTCGGCCGCCTGAAGCCGGGACCGGTCGTCGTGGCTGGGCTCCTCAGCACCGCAAGCGGACTGGGAGAAGGCGCGCGGCTGTGCCTGGACGCGCTCCACGATCTCGGCTGGGACGCCGGCAAGGCCGATTTGAGCTCCTTCTTCCTGCGTCCCGATCTGCCGGAGGCGCTTCCGGGCTTCGAGGCCGGCAATCGCCAGGGCGGCACGTTGATACTCCATATCAACGGTCCCTACACGCCCTATGCCGCCCTCCGACTTGGCCGGTCCTTCCTGTCCGGTCGCCGCGTGATCGGCAATTGGGTGTGGGAGCTGCCGCGGATGGGACCCGACTGGGCGCGCGGCCTCAGGCACGTCCACGAGATTTGGGTGCCCAGCCGCTTCACCGCTGACGCGCTCCCGCCGGAGACCAAGGTCCCAGTGAAGATCGTCCCCTATCCGGTGCGGCCGCCGATCGTCACCCGGGACCGGGATCGGTTCGACCTGCCGCAGGATGCGTTCGTGGTCTTGACCGCCTTCGATATGGGGTCGAGCTACGTCCGCAAGAATCCGCGCGCGGCGATTGCGGCCTTCCGCAAGGCCTTCGGCGATGACCCGAAATGCATATTGCTCCTGAAGGTGAGCCACTCAGCCGACGCCAACTGGGCGATGCGGGACATGCAGAGCGCCATCGCCGGCATGACCAATGTGCGGATCATGGAAGAGACCCTGACGAGGACCGAGATGGCCGCGTTGATCGCGAGCTCCGACACCGTCCTCTCGCTTCACCGCGCCGAAGGCTTTGGGCTCGTGCCGGCCGAAGCGATGCTTCTAGGCATTCCCGTGGTCGCGACCGGGTGGTCGGGAAATCTCGATTTCATGACGAACGAGGACAGCGCGCTGGTCGGCTATGAGTTGGTTCCGGTCTGGGATCCGCAGGGCACCTATACGGTTCCCGACACCAGCTGGGCCGAAGCCGATGTCGACGAGGCTGCCGCGTGGCTCGCGCGGTTGCGCGCCGATTTGGGTCTCCGCCAAGGTCTGGCGGCGCGCGCGCGGCGGGCCGCCTCGGCCCGCTTCTCGCTCGACACGTACCGGGCGGCGATCGGCGATTCGCTGCCCGAGCCGGGCGGCGCCTAGGTCTTAGCGATGCGCCGGTTGATCCGACCGGCGCCGGTAGCCTTCCAGGCCGATCTCGTCCAGCTGAGCGGTCTCCGCCCGGGCGCGCTTCAGATTCTCGCGGGCCCGACGTTCGGCCTGAGTCTGCTCGAATCGCTTCAGATCGGCGAAGGCCTCGCGCACCTCTTCCGTCGCGGCCTCGATCTGGGCCTCGATCTTGGCGAGCGATTCATCGATCCGCTTGCGCCGGTCGAGCGCGGCCCGGACGAACGCGCCGAACGAAAGCGTAGTGTTCGGATCGGGCGACTCGCGCGCCAACAGCTGCTCCTCGGCGATCGATTGCTCGAGCCGCGCACGATCGGCGCGCAGCTCGTCCGCGAACCGGTGCCATCCGGCGAGCACCTGCCGTTTTTCGTCGAGCTGGAACCGTCTCAGCCTGATGATGCCGGTCAGATCCGCCATCACACGCCTCCGCCGACGCAGGCCGAGAGCTGATCGTAGACTTCTTCGAGCGGCGCCCGCTCCTGCTTGTCCTGCGACAGAAAGCGCTCGATCTCCGGATAGAGCTTGATCGCCGTGTCGATTTTGAGATCGCTGCCGGCCTTGTAGGCGCCCAGCCGGATCAACTCGGCCATGTCTTCATAGGTCGACAGGACCTGCCGCGCGGCGCGAACCAGATTGGTTTCCTCGGGCGTGTTGCACATCGGCATGGAGCGCGAGACCGAGCGAAGAATGTTGATCGCCGGATAGCGACCGCGCTCGGCGATCGCGCGATCGAGGACGATATGCCCATCCAGAATGCCGCGCGCGGCATCGGCGATCGGCTCGTTGTGGTCGTCGCCTTCGACCAGCACCGAGAACAAGCCCGTGATGTTTCCCTGCCCCGCTCTGCCCGGCCCCGCCCGTTCGAGCAGCCGAGCCAGCTCGTTGAAGGTCGTCGGCGGATAGCCCTTGCTGGTCGGCGGCTCGCCCGCCGAGAGCCCGATCTCGCGCTGCGCCATCGCGAAGCGAGTCACGCTGTCGATCAGGCAAAGCACCTCCTGGCCGCGGTCGCGGAAGGATTCGGCGATCGACAATGTCATATAGGCGGCCTGGCGGCGCATCAGCGGCGGCTCGTCCGACGTTGCGACGACGATGACGCTGCGC
Organism: Alphaproteobacteria bacterium; assembly: GCA_035293565.1. Taxonomy (GTDB): domain Bacteria; phylum Pseudomonadota; class Alphaproteobacteria; order BOG-932; family Roseiterribacteraceae; genus DATGMP01. The sequence goes on from DATGMP010000033.1 coordinate 22,631, forward strand.
GCCAAACCCTCGGGCCCCAGATCGTCCTCGATGAATTCCTGCACCTCGCGGCCGCGCTCGCCGACGAGGCCGATGACGCTCACATCGGCCGCCGTGTAGCGCGCGAGCATCGAGAGAAGCACGGACTTGCCGACACCGGAGCCCGCGAAGATCCCCATGCGTTGGCCGCGGCACATAGTAAGAAAGGCGTTGATCGCGCGTACGCCGAGATCGATCTTGCCGCCTAGGCGCTGGCGCGCATGGGCCGGCGGCGGCGTATTGCGAAGCGGAACGCCCGCCGGACCGGGCGGCAGCGGGCCCCTGCCGTCGATCGGCTCGCCCAGCGCATTGACCACGCGGCCGAGCCAGGCGTCCGAAGGATGAACCGTCGGCGACGCGCTCGACAGCTCGGCCTTGGCGCCGAGCCCGATCCCGTCCAACCGTCCGAACGGCATCAGCAGCGCGCGACCGGAGCGGAAGCCCACGACCTCGCACGGCACGCGGCCTGAGCCGGAGAGGATGGAGCATCGCGACCCGATCGAGAGCCGCCGCTCGATTCCCCCAACCTCGACGAGCATGCCGAGAATCCCCGTGACCCGGCCGTAGTAACGACTGGTCGGCAATTCCTCCATTTCTGCGATGAGGCATTCGGCTAGGCTGGGCAAATCTGGCTCCTTCAGAACCGGCCGGGATTGGCCGGGCTCTTTGAATTCCGAAGGCCCGCCTCCCGGTTGCAACCTGGCTCTATCAGCGTTAAGCGAGCGTAAATGGGCGGTTCATTGTTCGTTAATCTTAATGCCATAGGACTGACCTTAAGTTAGATTAACGTGAACCTCTCGGTGGAGTACCGGTCATGCGCGTTTTGCTCGTAGAAGATGATTCCTCGACGGCACGAAGCATCGAGCTGATGCTGAAGACGGAGGGATTCGTCGTCGACGTGACCGACCTCGGCGAAGATGGGCTCGAGATCGGAAAGCTCTATGATTACGACATCATCGTGCTCGATCTCATGCTGCCCGACATCGACGGTTACGAGGTCCTCCGTCGGTTCCGGGCCGGCCGCATCGACACGCCGATCCTGATCCTTTCCGGCCTGACTGAACTTGACAATAAAATCAAGGGCCTGGGCTTCGGCGCCGACGATTATCTGACCAAGCCGTTCGACAAGCGCGAGCTGATCGCCCGCATCCAGGCGATCGTCCGCCGCTCCAAGGGCCATGCCCAGAGCGTCATCAAGACCGGCAAGCTGGTGGTCAATCTGGACAGCCGCATGGTTGAGGTGGAGGGCCAACCGCTCCACCTGACCGGTAAGGAATACGGTATCCTGGAACTGCTTTCGCTCCGCAAAGGGACGACGCTGACCAAGGAGATGTTCCTCAATCACCTCTATGGCGGCATCGATGAGCCGGAGCTCAAGATCATCGACGTATTCATCTGCAAATTGCGCAAGAAGCTGTCCACGGCGACCCAGGGCGAGAATTACATCGAGACGGTCTGGGGCCGCGGCTATGTGCTTCGCGATCCGCAGCCGCAAGCGGAGTTGGCGCAAAGCGCCTGAACCGACTTCCCCGTCCGAGCGTTATCGACGCCGCGCCCTTGGGGCCATGCGGCGAATGGCGATGCTTGCGCGGCGATTTACGGCCCGCTAAGCAAGCTCGGCCAATGATTTAGCCCCTCAACCACGCGTGCGAACGGGGTCCAGCCCATGAAAATCTCGATCTTCGGGATCGGCTATGTCGGAGCGGTATCGAGCGCCTGCTTGGCCGATCTCGGGCACGAGGTGATCGGCGTCGACGTCGCCGCCGAGAAGGTCGCGATGCTGGCCGGCGGACGCTCGCCCATCGTCGAGGACGAGATCGACGAATTGATCGCCGCCGGCGCCAGGAGCGGCCGCCTCACCGCCACGGTCGACGTCGCCGATGCGGTCAAGCGGACGGATGTCTCCTTCATCTCGGTCGGCACGCCCTCGGCGCCGAACGGCAGCGTGTCGATGAAAGCCGTCGACGAGGTCGTCCGCACGATCGGCCAGGCGCTGGCCGCCAAATCCACCCCGCACACGGTCGTCATGCGCTCGACCGTTCCTCCGGGAACCGCCGAGGATCGCGTCATCCCGGTCTTGGAGCGCGAATCAGGCCGCAAGCTCGGCCAGGGGCTTTTCTATTACAGCAACCCCGAGTTCCTGCGCGAAAGCACCTCGGTCCGCGACTTCCACAATCCGCCCTTCACGCTGATCGGCGCACCCGAGGGCGATAATGCCGACATCGTCCGCGAGATTTATGCGCCGGTGAAAGCGCCGGTGCATGTCACGCCCTACCGGGTCGCCGAGAGCGTCAAATACCTCTCCAACGTCTATCACGCGGTGAAGCTCGCCTTTGCCAACGAGGCCGGCGCGGTCCTGGCGGCGCACGGCGTCGACGCCCGCGAGGCCTTCAGGCTTTTCTGCGAGGATCGGGTGCTCAACGTCTCCCCGGCCTATCTCAAGCCCGGCTTCGCCTTCGGCGGCTCATGCCTGCCCAAGGACATCAGAAGCTTCCTGTCGCTCGCCGATGCCCGGGACGTGCCGGCGCCGTTCATGAAGCAGGTGCTGCCCAGCAATCAGTCGATCATCGACCGGACCTACGAGGCGATCGCGAAACATGGCCGGCAGCCGGTCGCGCTGTTCGGCCTCGCCTTCAAGCAGGGCACCGACGATCTCCGCGAATCGCCCTTCGTGCTGCTGGCCGAGAAGCTCATCGGCAAGGGCTTCGATTTGCGAATCTTCGACCGCTCGGTCGAGATCGCGCGGCTGGTGGGCAGCAACCGCAGCTACATCGATCGCGAGATCCCGCATCTCGAACGGCTGATGGTGGCGAGCCCGGCCGAAGCTCTCGAAGGTTGCCGCGTCGCGGTGGTCGGCCATATCGGCAAGGAAGATCACCCCGCCTTCCTCGATGCGCTCACCGACCAGGCGGTGCTCGACCTTGCGGGCCTGGCGGAGCTGAAGCGCAGGCCGGGTATCGCCTATCAGGGGCTCTGCTGGTAGCGCCTCGCTAGCTGCTTAAGGCGGCGATGGGCAGGCATGATCGCGCCGCGCCTCCCGCATCGCGCCTCCAAGCGGCCGCCTTCTCGATCCCGCCTAAGAAGTCTTGATCGTTCCAGAATGAGACGTTCGCAAGATTCAGCTCATACGGGAGGTTGGGCCTTTAGTACGACTGAAACGTGTGGTATGGTGGCCTATCAGACGCTAACGCCGCTATCGAGATCGCAATGACCGGCAAGCTAATCTCGCGCCCTCGGGATTATCACTGGGTCTGCATCCAGTGCTTCAACGATCTGCACGAGCAGTTGGGATGGACAGTCGCCGAAGAGTGAGCCGAGGTGCGGGCAGCGGAGCAAGGAGCACGAAAAATCATGGCGAAAACGGCGCCGCCGTATGGACCCGGAAGATCGCGAACATCGTACTGGTGGTCTTCCTGGTTTCAGATGTCGTCGCGCTAGGCCCAACCCTGCTGGCAGAAACCGCTAAAAACGTAACGCCTCCGGTATTCAGCAGCCGGGCAGTAACAATTGTGCCGATTGAAGATTTGCTAGCCAATCCAGCCAAATACAGCGGTCATGTGATCGGCTTCGAAGGGTACGACCATGAGGGTAAGCTTCCGACGCGTATGTTGTACGGAACTGATGATGAGGACAACCGGCCGGAGAACGCGATCTGCATCGATCTTCTTCCCAAAGGTGGCATCCCGCCGCCTCTCCCTCCTCTCATGAGGATACCTCGGCTCACTAGTATGGCCGGTCTATTCACTGCCTTTCCGAAAGACGAACGGCAACACTGTGTCGGTCACCTAATGCCTAATGGAACAGACTTCAGAATCCTTAAAACTATTGATCCTCCAGGATGAGAGAGTCCCGGTCCGTCCGACGCTGCGGAGAGCGCGGCTATTGCGCGATTTATGTTCCCTGCGTCCGTCGATCGTCAGCTAGGGACTCGGGACGCCAATTGGCGAGATGCGGCCAGACTTGCGAGCTGGGATGAACGTCCCAAAGGTCGCAGGTAGGGAGATAGAATAACGCGCACGTCCGGCAACTCCAATACCATGCGAGCTTGACAATATCCGCTATTTCGCTAAATATCGAAATATGAATTTGGTCTTCAAGGCGCTTGCCGATCCGACGCGCCGGCAAATCCTGCAATTGCTGCGCGAGAAGCCGATGAATGCGAGCGAGCTGGCGGAGCATTTCCCCATCGCCAAATCCACCCTTTCGGCCCACTTCGCCATCCTGCGCGAAGCCAATCTGATCGAGCCGAACAAAAGCGGCACCGTCATCACCTACATGCTCAAGGTCTCGGTGCTGGAGGAAGCTCTGCTGACCTTCGCCGAAACGGTGGGCATTGGCCTGCCCCTGCCCGCACCACTGAAAAAAGCTCCAGGGAGGGCACGATGATCGACCGCAAGGCGCTCTGGATTTCCATCCTTCTCGTCTTCGCGATGGTTGCCGCCAATATCTGGCGGATCAGCCTGCTGCCGGACTGGCACCATGTGCCCGCTATGGTAATGGGCGAGCTCCGCATCATTCCCGTATTCTGGACGTTCACTCCTCCCCTGCTGGCGCTGTTCTTTATGGCGCTGATTTTGGCGCTTAATTGGAAATTCGGCCTGGAGCGAACAAGCCCGGAGGAAGCGGTGCGGCCCTGGCGGCGGCGTCAAAGCCTGGCACTGCTGTTCACGGTTGGGATGTTGGCTCTGGCGGAGGCTTTCAGCACGGCCCGCTCTTTGGGCTCGCTGCAATCGGTCGATGGGCTGACCTTCAGCCATGTCATGTCCGTAGTGGCAGGCATTTTCGTGATGACGTTTGGCAACATGCTGCCGAAAATGCCGCGGCTGACGGAACGTTTCTGTCCGCTTGATCCCTGGCAATGGAACCAGCATCTACGATTCCAGGGCAGGCTCGTCTTCGTCTTCGGGCTGGTCATGGCGGTGGGGATGCCGTTTCTGCCCATCAAGATGGCTGGTCCCGTGGGGCTTGGCCTGTCGCTGGCGGCTGTGGCAACGATCTTTTGGCATCGCGCCAAGGTGAAACGCGAATCCTCGCCCCAGCCCTGACGCTCAGCAAATGCGGCCGTAGATAGTCTGAGATGGCCTTGCGCACCACTCGTCCGGCCTGACATTTACCGGAGCAGACTTTTCCTTGGTCCGCTCATGGCGAATTCCTGACCTGTCGCGCTGCTCCACGGAAGAGCCGCTTAGCGGCGCGACGCGGATGCGCGAAAGCGACCGAGCCGAGCTGGTGGCTCGGCAAGCATCTCGATCAGGGGGTGGTCAGGATAAAATCGAGTCGTTCGGTCCCGATCGGGCTCGGCACGAAGCCGATCCCGTAATGGGCGGCAAAGCGGGCCGTGACATAGGCATGGATCGAGCGCGGATCGAGATCGGCCGCCGCCGTCCGGCCGGCCAGCGCCGCCGTGCGTTCGGCATCGAGCGCCGGCGCCGACCCGACCGCCGCCACGGTAGCGCCGTTCGACCGTGCCTCGACCGTGATCTGGCCGTTCTGCCCGAGCGAGTCCGCCGCCAGAAGCACCGCGTTGATCAGCACCTTGCCGAAACCACGCACATTCTCGGGAAGTTGGAAATCGATCTCCGGTGGCCAGGTGAACGCGATGCGCGAACCGGTGAAGAACTGCCCGATCGCGCCGCGAATTTCTTCCCAAGACGCGTCAGCCCCGGCGGCGCCATAAGCGAGCCGCAGAACCCTGAGCCTGCGCGATCCTTGCTCGGCGCTATGGGCGATCAGCGCCAGCGCCTCGGCCTCGAGCCCCCCGCCCGAGGATTCCTCCTCGGCGATCTCGCGGATCAGTTCGACGCCGTTATTGACCGCGCCCACCGGGCTCACGAGGTCATGACAGATGCGGGAGCAGACGAGCTCGAGAACCCGAAGATCGACGGAAACGCTCATGCACGGATCGTCCTGAAAAGGCGTGGCCACGAAGATGCCCGGATTTAGGCAGCTCGTCGTTAACAAAGCCTTTGCACGGACGGACCTCGGTAAGCAATCATTCAATCCGTGACCATTCCCTCAGGACCGCTTCGTGCTAGACAGCTTGCCGGAGCGTTTCGCGTAAGGCCCCCTTGGCGGAACAGGTAGACGCACACGACTTAAAATCGTGAGCCTTACGGCGTGCCGGTTCGAGTCCGGCAGGGGGCACCAGATCACGAGCTGCCGCGCGCCAGGTCCAGAAGCGCGTCCCGATGTCCGCTTATGCGCTGCGGCCTTCGCCCGCGGCGGCCGAGAAAGAAGGCGGCGAGCGCGATGACGATCCATGTGCCGTGGAACAGGAGACCGGCGATCAGCACATACCCGCCGGGAATCGGTCCGATCATGGCGCGCCGCAGGAATTCGTCGAAGCTCGCGACGGGCTCCGGATGGATCAGCAACTTGCCGACATAGGAGGTCGCCTGAATCAGAAAGATCCACCCGTAGTTCCGCCGCAGCCTTCGGCCGACCGCGTCGAGAAAGGAGATGTGGAGATTGGGGCGAAGATAGTCCTGGTAGAGCGTCTGGTTCCAACCATTGTCGGTGCGAACGCCCTCGCCACGCAGAATCGGCCCGAAGAGCTGGAGCTCCAGGATATGGGCGCGAATGCGCCAGAAGTCGAAGAAGCGATATCGCCGTGCCTCGACCGACAGAAAGAGGGCGACGAGCAGCCCCACCAGCACGAGGGGCAAGGCGGATGCGTCGGGATCGCTGAAGGTCAGCGAAAGCGCCAGACCCGTCGCCACGACCGCCCAGTTGGTGGTGGCGTCGAGGCGCGTACGCCAAACCGTGCTGCGATAGACCTCGCCGCGATAGAGATGCGCGAGCGCGCCGAGCTCGGCCGGACTGAAAGCCGGCACAGTGCTTGAATGGACCTCGTCCATAGCCGATCCTCCCATGCTGCGCGCGTTTCGGCGTCAGCCTCGACGCGTGCCCGACGCGTGAGCGCGCTCGTCATGAGAACCCGGCTATGGATTTTGTCCAGCTGTCCGCAAAAGGGTAGTGGGTGAGTCTGAACCCGTCTCCTCATGATCGATGTAGACGCCTCTGCCGGCGATTGCCGGCGCTGGGCGACATGATGAGAGATCGAGGGGCGACGATACCCCAATGCGAGCCAGGAGCCGACAACCCGCAGGGCACACCAATTAAGTATTGTGTCCCCGAAATTTGCGGGCGGCCTGCCGAGGTCCTCTCGAAAGGCGCAGACGGTCGCCGCTATGCGTTCAACCCTTCGCCAGCTCGCCCTCGATCGCCTTCGTGATCATCGGGTCGTCCGGCGTGATGTCCGGCGCGAAACGTCCCACGACGTTGCCGTGGCGATCGATCAGGAACTTCTCGAAGTTCCACATGATGTCAGTATCGTTGGTAGGGCCGAGGCCGTGCTTTTCGAGAGTCGCCTTGAGCGCGCTGTCCGGCTTGGCCGCGGCTTTCGGCTTGGCAGCGATCAGGTGCTTGTAGAGCGCGTGCTGCGTCGAGCCTTTCGTCGACAGCTTGGCGAACATCGGGAACTGCACATTGAACTTGGTGGTGCAGAATTCCTTGATTTCGTCGTTGGTGCCCGGCTCCTGCGCGCCGAAATCGTTGGCCGGGAAACCCAGGACCTCGAAGCCCTTGTCGCGATAGGTCTCGTAGACCTTCTCCAGCGCCGCATATTGCGGCGTCAGCCCGCAAGCGGACGCCACATTCACGATCATGAGGACCGAGCCCTCATACTCGCCGAGCGACGCATCGGCGCCGTCGATCTTGTGCACCGGGATCTGATAAAGCGGGGCGGTCATGGGCGGCGCTCCTTCCGAGAGGCGGGAGCGCGATCCTATGGCCGCCCCGGGCCCGATTCAAGCGGAAGCGATGCTCAAGCGCGCGCCGTCGCGTTCGCCTCCTGCTGGACCCGTTCGAGCAGGCGGGTCGGCGCCTCGGCCATATGGTCGAAGCGCCGCCTGAAGCTGCCGACGCCCATCGTGCGCGAGCGCAGATCGATGATCAGATCATGCAGCTCGGCCTCGGGCACCAGCGCCTCGACATCGTCCCAGCCCGGCCAGCCGGACCGCTCGGCGAACCCCAGTATCTGCCCTCGTCGACCGGTGACGATGCGCTGCGCCGCGGCGGTGAAGTCGTTCGGCACGCTGATCGTGACGTGATCCACCGGCTCCAGCAGGAACGGCTCGCAGGCCTCGAGCCCATCGTGGATCGCCGTCCGCGTGACCGACTTGAACGCCATGTCCGAACTGTCGACGGAATGGAAGGTGCCGTCCAACAACGTCACCGAGACGTCGACCACCGGGTAGCCCAGCGGACCCTTTCCCATCGAATCCTCGGCCGCCTCGCCCACCGCGGGGATGTATTGACGCGGAATGGCGCCGCCCACGATCTTGTCGACGAAGCAGAAGCCGTCGCCCCGACGTCGGGGCTCGATCTCGATGGTGATGTCGGCGAACTGGCCATGGCCGCCGGTCTGGCGCTTGAGGCGCGAATGCTGCTTGGCCTTGCGCCGAATGGTCTCGCGGAAGGGCACGCGCGGCTTGGCGGTATGCAGCGTCAGCTTGTTGGCGCGCGAAATCCGCTCGATGGCCGCGTTCAGATGCATCTCGCCCTGGCCCTGGAGAATGGTCTCGTCGGTCTGCGCGCTGTGCACCAGCGACAGTGACGGATCCTCTTCGACGAGCTTCTGCAGCGCGACCGAGAGCTTCACCTCGTCCTTGCGGTCGGCGCTGGCGATGGCGAGCGCGAAGACAGGCTCGGGCGGCTCGGGGAAGGTCGCATCGGGGACGGTTCCGGACGCGGTCAGCATCGATCCGGTGTGCGCGGTCTCCAGCCGGCCGAAGGCCGCGAGATCACCAATGCGCGCCTCGGTCGCCTTTTGCGACGAGCCGCCGGGCATCATGAAGATGCCGCCGACGCGAATCCCGGCCAAGGTGCCTCCGTCCTGGACGCTCCCGCGCCAGACCCGACCGTAGGACAGTTTGCCGGCCTGCGAGCCATGCTGCGTCTTGAAGATCTGCACCAGCGTCTCGCCTTCGGGCGCGATCCCTTTGCGCGCGGCCGTCTCCGCCGGATCGGGACAATCATGACGGAGCGCTTTCCACAGCCGGAATACGCCGTTGTCACGGTCCGCGGAACCCATCAGCACTTCGACGATCGCGCCGGAGGCCTGGTCCTTGTGGAGCTGCCGGTAGATCTCGATCGGGGTCGGCTTCAGATCCTCCACGATCTTCTCCAGCAGAACATCGTCATGGTCGGCCAGGACCTCGACCAGGCCGGCCAGCGCTTCCTCTTCCCGCCCCTTCACGTCGGCCGGCAGTTCGATCAGTTCGGAGGGCATGCCGTCGCGATAACGGTATGCGCGCTCGCTCACCACATCGACATAGCCCGAGACGGCGCCGTCCTTGTCGCGGATCGGCACTTGGCGCAGCACCATGGGACGCCGGGAATGGACCTGGAGGGCCGCCATCGTGTCGCGCACGCGGCCGGCCAGCGTGTCGATCTTGTTCACGAATACGACGTGCGGCGTGCCCTGATCCTCGAGCAGCTTCAGCAGCGGCGCCACCGCGAGCGTGCGCTCCTCCGATGGTTCGCACACGATGACCGCCATGTCGACGACAGCGAGCGCCGCCAGCGCTTCATACTGGAACTCGACCGACCCCGGGCAGTCGAGGATCGACCAGGGGTCGCCCATGAAATTGCAGTGACCGAGCGTCATCTCGGTCCCCATTGCACGGTCGCGGGCCTCGGTCGCGCGGCGGAAAGGACTGCCGGCGGCCGCAAGCATGTGCTCGAAAAGGGTAGATTTTCCGGTGCCCTGGGGCCCGACCAGGGCCACCGATCTGGCGCGTGCAGCGCCCCCCGAACCGTTCATCGCAGATGTTGACGCCATGCCGTGGCCTCCTCTCCTCCGCCGAAGAGCTGAACCGCGCCGGCCCCACTGGTCGAGGTCGCGCGAACGCTCCTTTCCAGTTTGATCTCGCTCACTCTAACCGATATTGCTTCGCCCCGGCAGCCCCATCGAGACTCCCGATCTGACCCTCTCGGACGCAATCAAGACTGAGCCAGTCCGGCCCGCAAAACGATCCGTCGCGCTGGTCTATTGGGGTCGTCAGGGCGGAGGCGCCGCGTTGTTGACCCGGATCGCCCGCGCGATGACGCGCGATCCCAGGCTCGACCTTTCGGTCTCCTATTCGCGCCAGAGCGAGGTCGAAACCGGAGAGCTCGACGGCATCCGCAGCTTCCCCATCGACACTTTCGCCGGCGCCGCTTCGTTCATCACCCGTTCATTCGCCGCGCCCGGAAAGGTGAATCGCGTCATCGAACGGATGCGGGACAGCGGCATCGATACGATTGCGACGATCATGCCGCATGTCTGGGGCGGCCTGCTGCTGCGCGCTGCGCGCCGTGCGGGCATTCGGACCGCGCTGTTCGTGCACGACGCCGATCCGCATCCGGGCGAACGCCGGCCGATCCTGGATTTTCTGGCGCGCCGCGAGATCCGCGAAAGCGATCTCATCGTGACGCTGTCCGACCATGTCGCGGAGCGGCTTCTGGCGCGCGGCGATGTCGAGGAAGATCGCCTTGTCCGGCTCTATCATCCGATCCTGGATTATGCGCCGCCGAGCCCCCGCTCCGCGCGACCGAGACCGTTCCGGCTGCTCTTCTTCGGCCGCATCCTGCCCTACAAGGGCCTGCCGCTCCTCCTCGAAGCCTTTCGCCGGCTCCGGACCGAGGGCTTGGAATGCAGCTTGACCGTCGCCGGTCGGGGGCGGATCGAAGCCCCCGCGGAATTGCTGAATCAACCCGGTCTCGCGATCCAGACCGGATGGATCGCGCCGGCCAAGATAGGCGACCTTCTGGCCGAGGCCGACGCAATGGTTCTGCCTTATCGCGAAGCCAGCCAGTCGGGCGTCGTCGCCGCAGCCTACGGCTCCGGTCTCCCGGTGATCGCCACGCCCGTCGGAGGCCTCACCGAGCAGGTGGCGGCCGACGAGACCGGCATTCTTGCCGAGGCGCCGACGGCCGAGGCGCTGGCCCAGGCGATCCGACGCCTTGTCGAGAGCCCGGAGCTCTACGAAACCTGCCGCACCGGCGTCGCCCGGTACGCCGACGCGCATTCGGCCGCCCGTTTCGCTGTCGCGCTCGGCGACGCGCTTCTGGATCGATCAGCGGGAAACGGGTAGCCTCGCGCTGAATCGGCTTCAGGAGCGCGAGCATGAAACGGCTAAGCGTAGTGTTGCTCGGGCTCGCCTTGCTGGCGATGCCGGCCGGGGCCGAGCCGCCCGCCGCGCTCTCCACGCTGAAGGCTTTGCCGCGCGCCGATGTAAGCCGTCTGCTCGGCTCCTGGGAGGTCGCCGAGATGGCCCCCCTCAAGATGGTCTACGAGTTCCAAGCCGGCACGATGGCGATGCATGGGAAAAATGCGGAGCTTGGCTCGACGTTCGAGCTCACCATGGATGCCGATTATCGATCAGCCGGGACGGACGCCATCTGGGTTATCGCGACCCGCCCGCGCGGCGGCCCCGACGAGGAGCCGCCGACCGCGGATGGACCATCGATCATGGGCATCCAGCTGACCGGAAACGACCGCGCGATTCTGGTGGTCTCGACCAACGAACGTTTCACGTTGATCAAGGTCCCCTGACGTTCGCCTTATGCCTCGGCGATCCAATCGTCGATCAGGCGACGCGAGATGGAGAAACCGGGCGGGATCTTGAAGGATCCGCTCGGGTCGAGCCCGCTCACCCAATCCCGCGTATACCAGCCGGCCTCGAGGATCTCGTTGGGATCGAGGGCGAACTCGGCGTTCAGCGCCCGGGCCCGGAAGCCGAGCATCAGGGAGGACGGAAACGGCCAGGGCTGCGAGGATTGGTAAGCGATGTCGGCGACGCGGATGCCGCATTCCTCGAACACCTCCCGCGCGACCGTATCTTCCAGGCTTTCGCCCGGCTCGACGAAGCCCGCGAGCACCGAATGGAAACCGGGCGGAAAGCGCGAGCCTCTGGCCAAGAGACAGCGATCATCATGTTCGACCAGCACGATCACCGCCGGGTCGCTGCGCGGAAACTGCTCCGCTTTACAAGCCGGATTCGTGCACAGCCGGCGATGGCCGCCGTCGGTCGATTCGGTCCGATGGCCGCAAACGCCGCAGAAGCGGTGCCGCTCATGCCACCACAGGAGCCCCTTGGCGTAGGCCAGGAGCGCCGCCTCGTCGGCCGGCAGCCATTGGCCGATCATGCGCATGTCCTCGGCCGCGGCAGCGCCTCCAAAGCGACGTTCCAGATCCTCGGCGGCAAGCTTCGATATGTCGGCCGCGAAATGCGCCGCTCCTTCGGCGATGCCGAGAAACGCGCTGTCGATCGCGAGGCTCCAATCGAAATCCGAGGCCGGAACCAGGACCGCCCGCCGCTCGGCGCCGGAGCCCGCCATGAGCGGCTTGGATTGCCAGACCGGCACCACGCGGGCCTCGGCGGCGCCGCGGGTCGCGGCGAGCCAGGCGGCGTCCAATCGCCGATGGGCGGCGCGATCGAAATCCGGATTGGAAAGCGGGTTGGGTCTGGGCTGCCGGGAATCGGGCATGGGCGATTATTCCATGGGACCGCGAAGCGGTCGACAAGCGGGTCGATTGCGGTTTGATTCCGTCGCGCTAAACCACGATTCCCGACCGGAGGTCCGCATGCCGGAGATCGCCTCGCACTTCCTGAGCCTCGACGAGGCTCCCTTCCATTATGCGCGAGCCGGCACGGGCGAGCCGCTGCTGCTGCTGCATGGCTGGCCGGAATTTTGGCTCACCTGGAAGCGCGTGATGGAGCGGCTCGGCGACCGGTTCGACCTGATCGCCCCCGATCTCCGCGGCTTCGGGCGGAGCGGCGAGCCGGACCCGGAGCCCTCCGACAAGGTCGGTCCGGAGATCCATGCGACCGACATGATCTGGCTTCTGGATGCGCTTGGCATCCAGACGTGCGGGATCGTCTCGCACGATGTCGGCTGCTACGTCGCTCAAGCCATGGCGCGGCGCATTCCGGAGCGCATTTCGGGCCTGTTCTTCTTCGGCTGTGTCTATCCCGGCATCGGCAATCGCTGGATCGCGCCCGACCATATCAAGGAGATCTGGTACCAATCCTTCAACCAGCTCCCTTGGGCGGCGGCGCTGATCGGCTCCTCCCGCGAGGCCTGCCGGCTTTATTTCGGCAATCTGATCCGCCAATGGTCCGCCCGGAAAGACGCGTTCGACGAGGTGATGGAGGCATGGGTCGACAATTTCATGACCCGCGGCAACATCCAGGGCGGCTTCAATTGGTATCGCAGCGCGAACGCCATGCGGGTCGCGATGATGAAGGGCGAGCTGCCGCCCCAGCCGCCGATCGGCCTCCCGACCCGGGTCCTTTGGGGCGCCGAGGAGCGTGTGCTCCCCGCGGCCTGGGCCGACAAGCTCGGCGACTATTTCACCGACCTCGAATTCTCCACCCTGCCCGGAGTCGGCCATTTCCCGCATATGGAGGACCCGGACGCGACATCCGCCGCGATCCGCGCGTTTTACGACCGGCTGGCGAAGAAAGGCTGATTCTAAGCCTTCAATGTTCGCGATTTGCGCGGCCGGCCGCGGCGGGCGGGCGGGCGCTCCGGCTTCGCGCTGATCCAGCCGCGGCGGGTCGCATAGCCGCGTAGAACTTCGTTCATGTGCGCCTGATAGCCGGCGCCTTCTTCACGAAACGCCCGTAGCACGTCGCTATCGATCCTCAGCGACACCGGGGTCTTTGGCTCCGGCATCACTAGACGCGCCTTCCGATAAAACTCCTCATCGGCAATCGGTGCTGTATCGGGATCCTCGGCGATCTGCTGTCGGATCTCCTCGTCGGTGGTCGCGTCGATCCGCGCCCAATCAATCTTCTCGAGATCCTTTTCTGCCTTCTTGCGACCGAAGCCACGCATGAGACTTCCTCACCTCGCGCGGATTTGCTTTGCGAAAGCTGATGATCCAACGCACTCGCGTACTGGCGATCTCCCGATCATTGTAGACGCAAACGAAGACTCGGCCATGAATCGTCCCGTGTGCTTGAACTCGGTGCTCACCATAATCTTTACGATCGTCTACGAATTCGAGCGTCGAACTTTCGAATAGAAAATGCGCGAGCGGAAAAGGCAGCCCTCGATTGGCGACGTTCCGACGATTTTTCTCCTCGTCCCAACCAAACTCCATGGTCGACATCCCTTGCTAACTCGCCTACGCGATTCGTTGTCCAAGGGTATCTCCCATATAAGCGGGCAGCCGCCCGGATATAATAATGTATATACAATTTCTGCGCCGTCAACCCTCCCCCTTGCCCCCATCCCCCTCCAGGCTGATATGATGACGCGGGAGGTTGGCGATGGACGGGCTCCTCGCCAACCCGGTCAGGTCCGAGAGGAAGCAGCCGTAACGAGTTTCGGCCCGGGTCGTCGTTCCAGCCTCCCACCTCATTTCCCTTCGACCCTGTCCGCCCGGGAGGGCGCTTGAGCGACACCGAACTCGGCAGCCTGTTTCCCGATGCCGCGCCGGCGCGGAGCGAGGACCGCGCCTATCGCGTGCTGGCGCGCAAATACCGGCCTTCGACCTTCGCCGAGCTGATCGGGCAGGACGCGCTCGTCCGCACGCTGACGAACGCCTTCGCCCAAAATCGCATCGCCCACGCCTTCATGCTGACCGGCGTCCGCGGCGTCGGCAAGACGACGACCGCGCGGATCATTGCGCGGGCGCTGAACTGTATCGGGCCGGACGGCGCCGGAGGGCCGACGATCACGCCTTGCGGAACTTGCGCCAACTGCACGGCCATCGCCGCGGACCGCCATGTCGACGTCATGGAGATGGATGCTGCGTCCCGCACGGGCATCGACGACATCCGCGAGCTGATCGAAGGCGTGCGCTACGCCCCGACCTCGGCGCGTTACAAGATCTACATCGTCGACGAAGTGCACATGCTGTCCAAGGCCGCGTTCAACGCGCTCTTGAAGACGCTGGAAGAGCCGCCGCCGCATGTGAAGTTCATCTTCGCGACGACCGAGATCCGCAAGGTGCCCGTGACGGTGCTGTCGCGCTGCCAGCGGTTCGACCTGCGTCGCATCGATGCGGCGCTGCTGGTCGAGCATTTCGGACGGATCGCGGCGGCCGAAGGCGTTGCGATCGAACCCGAAGCGCTCTCTCTGGTGGCCCGCGCCGCGGACGGTTCGGCGCGCGACGGGCTCTCGATTCTGGATCAGGCGATCGCCCTCGGCGATGGCAAGGTGACGGCAGTCCAGGTTCGCGACATGCTGGGCCTCGCCGACCGGGCGATCGTCATCGATCTGTTCGAAGCCGCGATGGGCGGTAAGCCCGCCGACGCGCTCGACATTCTTTCGAAGCTTCATGCGGTCGGCTCCGACCCCGCCTCGATCCTTGAGGACTTGCTCGAATTCACCCACTTCCTGACACGGATCAAGCTGGCGCCCGGCGCTGCGGGCGGCGGCGCGGCGGAGCTCGAGCTGAAGCGCGGCGCGGCGCTCGTCGAGAAACTCTCGATGCCGATCCTCACCCGCACGTGGCAATTGCTGCTGAAAGGATTGAGCGAGCTCCAGATCGCGCCTGATCCGCACGCGGCCGCCGAGATGGTCGTCTTGCGGCTGGCCTACGCGGCGGATCTCCCCTCGCCCGGCGATCTGGTGCGCCAGCTTCGGAGCGCGCCCACCAATGGCGCCACCCGGTCGCCTGCGCCGCGTACGGCCGATCAGCCCATGACGCAGACCACGCAATCGGGCGCGCTCGGCCTTGCGCGAGCCGTACCCGATGCCGCGCCCGCGAGCATGCAGGCGCTCCTGCCTCAGACGGCGCCCACCGCGGAGGCGTTGCCCGACCCGCAAAGCTTTCCCGAATTGGTAAAGCTCTTCGCGCGCAAGCGCGAGGGGCTGCTCGAATATCATCTCGCGAGCAGCGTCAGGCTGGTGCGTTTCGAGCCGGGGATCGTCGAATTCTCGCCGCTCCCATCGGCGCCGCCGAACCTCGCGAACCGCGTCGGCAGCCTGCTCTCCGCCTGGACCGCGCGGCGCTGGGTCGTCGGCATATCCTCCGCGCCCGGCCAGCCGACCCTTGCGGAGATCGAGGAGGCGCACCGCGTCGCCGCGTTCGACCAGGCCAAGGCCAATCCGACGGTCAGGGCGCTGCTGGAAGCCTTTCCCGGCGCGGTGATCACAGAAGTGCGCGACTTGGCGCAGGCGCCGAGCGCGCCGCCCGAACAGCTCGACGAAGCCGGCGACGCCGCCTACCCTTCGGACGCGAGCGAAATTCTTTTGGAAACCGGAGACGAGCCGTGAAGAATATCGGCCAGCTGATGAAACAGGCCCAGCAGATGCAGACCCGCATGGCGGAGATGCAAGCGAAGCTGGCCGAAGTCGAGATGACCGGTCAGGCCGCCGCCGGCATGGTGACCGCGCTGATGAACGGCAAAGGCGAGCTCAAGAAGATCAAGCTCGACAAGGCTGTCGTCGACCCCGACGATATCGAGATGCTCGAAGATCTGATCATCGCCGCGGTCGCTGACGCAAAGACGAAGATCGAGTCTCACATAGCGGCGGAAACACAGAAGCTGATGGGCGGTTTACCGTTGCCGCCCGGCATGAAGCTCCCGTTCTGAGCGCGCTAAGCCTTCAGATCGACAGACGATTTCGGGCTCTCTGAAGCGCTTTCCGCGGCGCCGGCGCTCGCGGACGCCTTCGGTAGCGTAACATGCTGTCCGAGAGCCTTGGCCGCTGCGGTGATCTGCCGGGCCAGCGACGACAAATCCTGCGCCGACGGATTGCGCGCGATCTCGGATTTGTATTTGGCCATCAGACGATTGAGGCTTGCTTGGGCTGCCGTATTGGAAGCCGTGGACGGCTGGCTCGGCGCCGCAGCCTGGGCCGCGACGGACGCTGTCGAGGAACTCATCGAGATTCTTTCGAAGGTGGAGAGATTCTGTTCTGGTCGGCCCATTCTGGATGGCCTGCCTCTATAAACCGTTAAATTGCGTAACGAGCCGTTCCCTTGGCGGGCTTGCTCTGGTACCGGTCGAGATCCCATCTTCCAACCGTCCCATGAAAATCGCGACTTGGAACATCAACTCGGTGCGGCTCCGGCTGCCTATCGTTCAGAAGCTGATCGAAGAGGAATCCCCGGACGTCATCTGTCTTCAGGAAACCAAGACGCCGGACGAGCACTTCCCGGCCGAGGGCTTCGCCGCCTACGGCTATGAGCACATCCATATCCACGGCATGAAGAGCTACAACGGCGTGGCGATCGCCTCGCGGGCGCCGATGGAGGCGCGCGAGATTCGCCATTCCTGCGACCGCGAGGATTGCCGCCACATCATGGCGAATATCGACGGCATCGAGCTGCACTGTGTCTACATCCCGGCAGGCGGCGACGTGCCGGACCCGGCGGTGAACGACAAGTTCGCGCATAAGCTGCGATATGTGGACGAACTGACGGAATGGTGGCGGGCGACGCGCGCGCCCGATCGGCCGATGGTGCTGGTGGGAGATCTCAACATCGCGCCGCTCGAGACCGATGTCTGGTCGCACAAGCAGCTTCTGGATGTGGTCTCCCATACGCCGGTCGAAGTCGAGAAGCTGACTCGAATGCAGCACTCGATCGGCTGGATCGACGGCGTCCGTCATTTCATACCGCCCGAGGAGCGGCTCTACACCTGGTGGAGCTATCGCGCGCGCGACTGGCGGCTGTCCGATCGCGGCCGGCGCCTGGACCACGCCTGGGTGACGCCGCCGCTTGCAGATCGACTGAAGAGCGCGCGAGTCCTCAAGGACGCACGCGACTGGCCGACGCCGTCCGACCATGTGCCGGTGCTGATCGACCTTGCCTGAAACGCAATCAGAAGTCGGTGCAGCGGCCGCCGACCTCCCAATCGCCGTACCGCGTGGGTTCGGGACCTTTCGGGCCGCCGATCTCGCGCGGCTTTCCATGCTCGGTGGTTTTAGGCGCCGGATCAGGCGCCGCGGCCGGTTGGGGCAGCGGCGCCGACTTATCCTCGTCGTTGCTCATGACCGACATATGGCAGTATGGTTCGCGCGTGCCTAGTGGGCGGTGGGCCGCAGCCCGGCGGATCGATGCGGGCCTTTGGAAGAGGTCGATCGGTCATGCGAGGGGGTGTCGCTCAATTCTACATGACGGTCGGGGCCATCTTTGGCTTGCTTCTCGGCGGAGCGGGGTGGTACGCGGCCTTGTTCGACCAGCCCTTGCCGTCCGACATGGCGGAGGTGAAGCGATTGCTGCTCGAGCTTCTGATCGCGACCATCCAGGGCACGCTGCGCGCCTTTGCCTGGCTGCCAAGCCTCATCTGGCATGTCGGTCTGCAGAAGGCCGATTTTTCGCTTTGGCTTTTTAACGGGTGGTGGTGAAGCAGCCTCAGGGAAGGCCGCGGACGAAACCCGACCCTTCCTCTCCAGCCATCGCAAGCCGCGCGGCAGCGCTCGACATTCTCATTTCGACGATCGATCGGCACCGGCCGCTCGACGAGGCCGTCGATTCGGCCTTGCACGGTCGCGAACTGGAATCCCGAGATCGCGCTTTTGCGAGGCTATTGGCGACGGTTGCCATTCGCCGGCTGGGGCAAATCGATGATGCGATCTTTCGATTGCTCGACCGGACGCAGCAGATCCGGCCGGTTGCGGTCCAGCATCTGCTGCGGCTGGGCGCGGCCCAGCTGATGTTCCTACAGACCCCGGCCCATGCAGCCGTCGCGACGGCGGTCGATCTTGCTGAAGCGCGCGGGCTCGGGCGGGGCAAAGGTCTGGTCAACGCTCTGCTTCGCCGTCTGTCTCGCGAAATGGCGGCGATCCTTGACGAGCAAGATGAGGCGCGGCTCTGCTTGCCCGATTGGCTCTGGTCGCGATGGACGGCGTATTACGGCGAGGAAGCGACCCGCGCGATCATACGCCAGCAGCTCGCCGAGCCGCCGCTCGACATCACGATCAAGCCGCGCGAGGACGCCGCTCGATGGGCCGAGCGTCTCGGTGCCCAGACGCTACCGACCGGCACGCTGAGACGGGCAGTGGGCGGGCGTATCGAGGAACTGCCCGGATTTACCGAAGGGGCCTGGTGGATACAGGACGCCGCCGCCGCCCTGCCGGCTGCGTTGCTGGGCGATGTCGCCGGTAAAAAGGTCATCGATCTTTGCGCGGCGCCGGGCGGTAAGACGGCGCAGCTTGCCGCGGCCGGGGCAACCGTGACAGCGGTGGACCGCTCGGCGCCGCGACTGGCCCTCGTCGAGGCCAATCTGCGCCGCCTTGGCCTGTCGGCCGAACTGGTCGCCGCCGACGCGCTCGCGTGGGAGCCGCGGGCCGCTCCGGCCGATGCCGTGCTGCTGGACGCCCCTTGTACCGCAACCGGCACGATGCGCCGCCACCCCGATATCGCGTTGGGAAAAGGGCACGAGGACCTCGCCAAGCTGGTGCGGCTCCAGGCTGCGCTGCTCGATCGCGCAGCCAACCTCGTGCGACCGGGCGGGCGGCTCGTCTATTGCACCTGCTCGCTCGAACCCGAAGAAGGCGAAAAGCAGGTCGACCGGCTGCTTGCCGCGAATCAGAATTTCGGCAGGGTGCCCATTCAATCGGACGAGATCGGCGGGCTCGCAGAGGCGATCACGCCCGAAGGCAACCTCCGTACCCGACCCTGCCATTTCGCCAAATATGGCGGGATGGACGGGTTTTTCGCCGCGCGACTCGAACGGAGGCGCTAAGGTCGCGTTGCAGCCCGTCTGGGGAGTTGGTACGAGACTTACGTGCAGCAGCCAATCCGCATCGCGCCCTCGATCCTCTCAGCCGACTTTGCCGCGCTGGGCGAGGCGGTGCGCGCGGTCGATGCCGCCGGCGGCGACTATATCCATCTCGACATCATGGACGGGCATTTCGTCCCGAACATCACCATCGGCCCTTCGGTCGTGGCGGCGCTGCGGCCGCATTCGGCGAAACCCTTCGACGCCCATCTGATGATCGCGCCGGCCGATCCCTATGTTCCGAAATTCGCCGAGGCCGGCGCCGACATCATCACGGTCCATCCCGAGGCCGGACCGCACCTGCACCGCACGCTGCAGCTCATCAAGTCGCTGGGCAAAAAGGCCGGCGTCGCGCTTAATCCCGCGACCCCGGTCGATGCGCTCGACCATGTGATGGATCTGGTCGATCTCGTGCTGGTGATGACGGTCAACCCCGGCTTCGGCGGCCAGCCCTATTTGAGGCTCGAATCCAAGATCGCGGGAGTACGCGCGCTGATCGACGCAAGCGGGCGCACGATCGATCTCGAAGTCGATGGCGGCATCACGCCCGAGACGGCGCCGCTGGTGATAAAAGCCGGCGCGGACGTGCTCGTGGCCGGCAATGCCGTCTTCGCGGGAGGGCCGGGCTCCTATGCGCGCGCCATCGCGGCCTTGCGCGGCAAATCCGCATGATCGGACTGGGTGAAGCGCCGATCGGCCGCGCGCTGCGGGCGCTCGGCCTCGCCGGTGCGGCGGACCGCGATACGCCGACCGAGCTTTCGGTCGTGCCGCCCAACCCCTGGCCGGGCGACGCGACCCGCGGGCGGGCGATGGTGACGGGCGTGTTCGCCGTCTCAGGCGATACGGTGATCGCCGAGGGTTCGATCTGGGACGCCGACGCGGGCACTTCCTGGGCTTGCGAAATGCATGCCTTCGAATGGCTCAGGGACCTGCGCGCGATGGGCGGCGACTCCGCCCGGCGTCATGCGCGCCTGCTCACCACCGAATGGCTGGACCGCTTCCAGCGACGCGGAGACATCGCCTGGCGGACCGATGTGATGGGCGCGCGTATCGCCAACTGGGTTGGTTTCCACGATTTCTTTTGCGCCAGCGCGGAGGATTCTTTTCGCTCGCGCCTTTTCGCGTCACTCGGTCGCCAAGCGCGCGCGTTGGCCCGTGCTCTCCCAGGCGAGCTTTCGGGCGCGCCGCTCCTCATCGCGATCAAGGGACTGCTGGCGAGCGGCGCCTGTGTAACGGGCAGCGAAGGCCGATTTGCTCAGGCCGAGAGACTGCTCCTCCGCGAGCTCGCGCGCCAGATTCTGCCCGACGGCTGCCATGCAGAGCGCTGCCCGATGGTCCATACCGCGGTGCTCGGCGCGCTCGTCGATATCCGCGCGATCTATCGCGCCGCGCGAATCGAGATGCCGGAAGAGATCCAGCACGCGATCGACCGGATGGCGCCGGCGCTCCGATTTTTTCGTCACGCCGATGGCGGGCTCGCTCTTTTCAACGGCAGCCAAGAAGGCGAGGCGCTGCTGCTCGACACGATCCTGACGCAGGCCGATGCGCGCGGGCGCCCCATGAAGCGTGCGCCGCAAGGCGGCTTCGATCGCGTCTCGCTCGGCCGAACCGTTATCCTCATCGACAGCGGCGGCCCGGCGCCTGCGGGGCTGGATCGCCACGCCCATGCCGGGATCGGCAGCTTCGAGATGTCGGTCGGGCGCGAGCGCTTCATCGTCAATTGCGGCGCGCGGCCGGGAGCCGGGCCCTGGCGCTCGGCTTTGGCCGCGACGGCCGCGCATTCGACGGTAACGGTCGCCGACACCAATCAGATGGTGCTGGTCGACGGCGGCGGGGTCGCGCGCCGCCCCAAGACCGTGGAATCGCATCGCGAGGACAGTCCGGAGGGCGTCCTGCTCGAAATTTTCCATGACGGCTACGCAAATCTCGGACTGACGCATCGTCGCCGGCTCTATCTCGCGGCAGGCGGCGAGGATTTTCGTGGCGAAGATTCAATTCTCGGCGACGCGGTCCACCCGTTCGCCATCCGGTTCCACCTGCATCCGGACGTTCATGCTTCATTGACCCAGAATGGACGGACGGCCCTCCTGCGCCTCGGCGACGGCTCGGGCTGGCGGTTCCGGTCCGACGGCGAAACGATTATGCTGGAGGACAGCGTCTATTTCGGTGCAGGCGACACGCCGCGGCGGACGAACGCATTGGTGATCGCCGGTCACGCCGGAGGCGGCGAGACCACGATTCGATGGGCCTTCCACCGCGAGAAGCGCCATTCCCCTTCGCATCAGGAATAACAATGATCGATACCGTTCCCATTACCCGTGCCCTCATTTCCGTCTCGGACAAGACCGGGCTCACCGTCTTTGCGCAGGCGCTGCGCGAGCACAAGATCGAGATACTGTCGACGGGCGGCACCTATAAGGCTCTCTGCGACGCGAACATCCCCGTGACCGAGGTGTCGACGCATACGGGATTCCCGGAGATGATGGATGGGCGGGTCAAGACGCTGCACCCGCGCATCCATGGCGGCATCCTCGCGCGGCGCGACAGCCACGCCGCGGCGTTGCGCGATCACGACATTCCACCGATCGATCTCGTCATCGTGAATCTATACCCGTTCGAAGCGACCGTCGCGGCGGATCGCCCGTTCGAGGATTGCATCGAGAATATCGATATCGGCGGCCCGGCGCTCATACGCTCGGCCTCGAAGAACCACGACTTCGTCACCGTGGTGGTCGACCCGTCGGACTACGAGATGGTCATGGCCGAGCTGGTGCTGAACCAGGGTGCAACGACGCTCGAAACCCGGCGCAGCCTCGCCGCCAAGGCATTTGCCCGAACCGCGGCCTATGACGCCGCGATCTCGGGCTGGTTCGCGAGCCAACTCGGCGAGACATTCCCGCAGCGCTACACCATGTCCGGCACGCTGCAGCAGACGATGCGCTATGGCGAGAATCCGCATCAGAATGCGGCGCTCTATCGCGACAACACGGGCCGCCCCGGCGTCGCGTCGGCGCAGCAGCTTCAAGGCAAGGAGCTCAGCTACAACAACCTTGCCGATGCCGATGCCGCGCTGGAGCAGGTGGCCGAGTTCGAGCGGCCGGCGGTCGCGATCATCAAGCACGCCAACCCTTGCGGCGTCGCCGAAGGCGGCAATCTGGCCGAAGCCTATGCCCGCGCGCTCGCCTGCGATCCGGTCAGCGCTTTCGGAGGCATCATCGCCGTCAATCAGGAGCTCGATGCCGAGACTGCGGAGCAGATCGCCAAGCTGTTTGCCGAAGTCATCGTCGCGCCTTCGATTTCGGCGGGCGCGCGCGAGGTCCTTGGAGCCAAGAAGAATCTGCGGGTGCTGGCGACGGGCAAGCTGCCCGATCCGGCGGCGTCAGGCCTGGTCGTGAAGACCATCGCCGGCGGCTTCCTGCTGCAATCGCGGGACACCGGGCGAATCGCCGCCGACGAGCTCAAGGTCGTCACCAAGCGTGCACCCACCGACAAGGAGCGCGAGGACCTTCTGTTCGCCTTCCGGGTCGCGAAGCACGTGAAGTCGAACGCGATCGTCTATGCCAAGGATCGGGCGACGGTCGGCGTCGGTGCGGGCCAGATGAGCCGCGTCGATTCCAGCAGGATCGCCGCATGGAAAGCAGCGGAAGCCGCCGGCGCCGCCGGCCTGCCGGAGCCGCTGACGCGGGGCTCGGTCGTCGCCTCGGACGCCTTCTTCCCATTTCCCGACGGGCTCATCGCGGCGGCGGAGGCAGGCGTTACCGCCGTGATCCAGCCCGGCGGCTCGGTCCGCGATCAGGACGTCATCGCCGCGGCGGACGAGCGCGGGCTTGCAATGGTGTTCACGGGAATCAGACACTTCCGGCATTAAGCGCTGATTCTCGGGTTCGAGTCAGACGGTAAGAATGCGATCTAGTTGTCAGGATTCTTTACACTTTTTGCTTTAGCGGAAAGGGCCTTCCCGCTAAGTTATTGTTGTTGCGGGCATGGCACAATTTTTGCTTGTATTCCCGTGAGTCACGGCTGCCGAGCTGTTTCGGCCGCGTGCGGGGAAGCAGGTGTCGGCCCGATGTCAAAGTCAGCGACTCTAACTTCGAGCGTTTCTCTCCTGGTTCTGGCCTTGGCCCTGTCGGTGACGACGAGCCCGAGCTCGGCCACCATTATCACCGACCCCAGCCCCCCGCCGCCGCCCAATCCGCTCGACGGAATCGATGGGGCCAGCAGCGTTTCCGGGCCGGGAGGCGTCGGCACGGATGGCCACGCGGCATCCGCCGATGCGGGCTTCACAATTCCGAATTCGGATGCGAGCAACAGCGCGAGCGCTTTTGGCGGAAAGGGCGGCAATGGCGGCAACGGCGCTTCCGGATTTGCCGGCGGGGCCGGCGGCAATGGCGGAGATGCGACAGCCAATGCCGGCGTCACGGTCAGCGCCCCTTCCACGAATGCGTCGGCCACGGCCATAGGCGGAGCCGGCGGCAACGGCGGCAGCGGGACCGGAGCGGCCGCGAACGGCGGCAATGGGGGCGCGACCACCATATCCACGAACGCTGCGCCGCCGAGCGGCTCCGCCAACACCTCGGCGAGCGCAACGGGCGGCAATGGCGGCGGCGCCGCGGACGGCGCCGGCGGCGGCGGCGGCACAGCCACGGTCTCGACTTCCTCGAGCGCCAGCGGCGCAAGCGTGACGACCGGCAGCGCGATCGGCGGCAATGGCGGCGCGGGCGGCAGCGGCCCTGATTCAGGCGACGGCGGCGCAGGCGGAAGCGCGACCTTCAACGCATTCGACACGGGCGCCACGGCGACCGAGAATATCACCAGCGCCGGAGGCAATGGCGGGGCCGGACCGCAGCAGGATTCGCATGCCGGGGGCGCAGGCGGCGACGCCATCAGCAATGCCACGCCGACTTCGACGAACGGTGACGCGAAGGCCACGACCGTCGCGACCGGTGGCGCCGGCGCCGACTATTCCGGCAACGGGGGTAGCGCCGGGAATGGCGGCAGCGCCACAGGCTCGATGACCGTCACCTCGAATAACGGCAATGCGATCGGGTCAGGGACCGCTCAAGGCGGTGCCGGCGGCGCCGCGCATGACGGAGCGACATCGGGCGCCGGATCCGCGGCGGGCAACGGCGGCAGCGCGTTGCAAATCATCGACGCGACCGCCGCGGGCGGAACAGCCAGCGCCACCGCGATCGCGACCGGCGGTCAAGGCGGTGCGAATTTCAGCCATAATGTCAGCACCGGTCTGCTGAACCCCGGCGGGACCGGCGGCGGCGCCCAGGCGATTTCCTCCGCCACGTCGGACGTCGCTGCGGCTTTCGCCGGCTCGACGGCGACGGCGGGTCTCAATGGAGGCTCGCTCGTTTCCGGGCAGCCGTCGACTGCAATATCCTTTGCGTCGGCGGGCGGCGGCCAACAAGCCGAAGGCGTCTCGAATGCGAGCAACGGATTGTCGAACACCGCCAACGCGATCGCGCAAACCAGCTTGTCGAGCGGCGTCTCCGTCACCGCAAACACCGTCGTCTCCAATTCGGCGAATGCAGCCCTGACCGATTCGATCGCCAATATGGGAACCGGGCAGACATTCCCAGGCCCGTCGGAAACGGCCTACGCCAATGCGACAGGACTGCCGACACGCGCCTATGCCGACACGCTGCTGACGAGCGCGCCCAGGACGTCCGCCGCGCTCTTCAATGGCTGGTATCAGCTGCTTGGCACCGGCATCCTGTCCGCCGCCAATAGCGGCACGCCGTCTTCCGAATCCTACACCAGCACGGCGAGTTACGATTTTCCGGTCGGCAGCTTTTTGAGCGGCGACTTCATCGTGGCCTTCATCGGCCACGATGACGGCTTCTTCGGCAGCCGCACGGGCTTTGAAAAACTGACCGTGAACGCCAACATCGCCGATGGCGCATTTCTCTATAACCAGACCTGGACCTTCACTGATCTCGCCGCAGCGGACGCGTTCTTTGCCGATAACCCCTTCGATCTCGGCTGGCTCACCGATCCGGCGCTTTCGGTGAATTTCACGACCACGCTCCTCGCCGACGGTCCTGTCAGCTACGGCTTCGATCTCATCTTCGCCACCGTGCCCGAGCCGTCGAGCGGCGCCCTGCTCGGCTTCGGGGGCCTCGCGCTCCTTTTCGCCGGCAGGGCATACCGACGGTCGAGCGCCCGGGCCTGACGTTGATCGGTTGCGTCGCACGGTAACGGAGATAGACTGATCGCCTTTGGCGCGGAGGCCCGAAGGTGACGCAGATCTACAAGCTTCACGACAACAGACCGTCCGGCAATGCGTACAAGGTCAGGCTGCTGCTGACCCTGCTCGACATTCCCTTCGAGCGCATCGAGTACGACACCGATAGAGGCGACACCCGAACGCCGGCGTTCCTTGCCTTAAATCCGAACGGCCGGGTTCCTGTGCTCGAAATTGGCGGTGGTCGGTGCCTGGCGGAGTCGAATGCGATTCTCTGCTACCTCGCCGACGACACGCATTTCCAGCCGGCGGACCGCTTTCAGCGATCGCAGGTGATGCAATGGCTGTTCTTCGAGCAATATAGCCATGAGCCGAACATCGCGACCTTGCGTCATTGGCTCACGCACGGCGTCGAGATGACGCCGTTCCGCCGGGCGGCTCTGCCGGTGAAGCGAGAGCTGGGCGATGCTGCGTTGACGGTGATGGAGCAGCATCTGGCGCATCGGGAGTGGTTCGTCGGCACGGCATACTCCATCGCCGACATCGCGCTCTATGCCTACACGCATGTGGCGCATGAGGGCGGCTTCGATCTGGGCCGCTACCCCGCGATCCGAAACTGGATCGAGCGCGTCGCCGCCGAGCCCCGGCACATTCGGATCACCGACTGAGCCGGGAGAAGGCTGCCGAACAGGGCAAAATTTGCCGGGAAGCGGCAAGATCAGGCAGCGGCATCGTGTTGAATTTGGCTGCTTCTGGTTCCGGCACGTTTCTTGCTTCGTCCTTGGCGGGGCGTTTCTCGTCGAAGAGCCGTAACTCCGATGAACAGCATGTCCGAACTGAAGGCGGAGCTCATGAGCGGCGTCGCCGATTTCCAAGCGGAGCTCAAGAAACTCGACAGCTGTCTTGCGCGGCTGATCCGGGCCGAAGAGGATTTGCAGCGGGACCTTCGCCGGCTCGCGCGGCTGGAGCGCAGGCTCGACCCGCGCCGTCTGGTTGCCCGGCTACAGGTCTTTGCCGCGCGCGTGGAAATGCACCTTCCCCTCGCACACTGACGACGATTATCGGCCGACGACCACGCGCACCCGCGCAGATTGACGATGCGTCGATGGACCGCGTTCACGTCACCTTCGCTGATATCGACGAACGGCTTGCCGAAAAAGGGATCGTCCTCGCCCGCGGATCATCCTTCCCCTCCCCCAGCTCGCTTCGCCGAGCTTAGGCCCAAAATGCCCGGGCGCCAGCGACAGTTATTGCGTCCGGCCCGGTAATCGCCGAAAACCCGAGGACGGCCCACGCGAAGGGTCCCTTGGGAGGAAATCATGACCGAAGCCGAAAAGCTGCTGGCGATCGAGGAGATCAAGCAGCTGCGCGCGCGTTTCGCGCGGACGATGGACACCAAGGATTGGAACGGCATGGAGGCGACGCTCTCGCCCGACTGCACCTTCGACTTCACGCAAGAGGCCGGAACCGACGAGCTGGTGCGCGGCGCCGAGGACATCGTCGCCGAGATCCGCCGCAACCTGATCAACGCGACCAGCGTCCATCACGCGCACATGCCGGAGATCGAGATCACTTCGGCCACCACGGCGAAGGGCCTGTGGGCGATGCAGGATCTGCTGCATTTCCCGGGCGTGCCGACGGTCGATCTCGTGGGCTACGGGCATTATCACGAGACCTATGAAAAGTCAGACGGGCGCTGGCGGATCAAGACGTTCAAGCTGACTCGGCTCCGGGTCGACGTGAGCCGCACGATGCCGCCCAACGCGCCGCCCATGCCCGCCCCTGCGCCCCGCCAGGTGCAAGGCGGCCGAACGGTGAAGGCGGCGCGTGTGCATGCCTATGGCGGCCCCGAGCGGCTCGTCGTCGAGCAGATCCCCGAGCCGATCCCAGGTCCCGGCGAGATACTCGTCAAGGTAGCGGCCGCAGCGGTCAACCCCGTCGACGCCAAACTGCGCAGGGGTACGCTTGATCTCTTCATGCCGCTCGCCTTTCCGGCTCAGATCGGCGGCGACCTCGCCGGCACGGTCGAGGCGGTCGGCCCGGGCGTTACCGATTGGAAACCGGGCGACCGTGTCATGGCCTTCATCAATCCGGCGGCGGAAGGCGCCTATGCGGAAAAGGCCATCGTGCCGACGGTGATGGCCATCCACGTTCCGGAGGGAATCTCCCTCTCCGACGCGGCGGCGATTCCGACCGGTGTTGCAACCGGCGTGCAGCTCGTGGAGCGCGGCGTGAAGCCGAAGCCGGGCGACAAGATCCTCGTGACCGGCGCCGGCGGCAGTGTCGGCCGCGCTGCCGTCTATGCCGCCGCCGATGCAGGCGCCACGGTGGTTGCCGGCGTGCGCAGCAGTAGCCGCGCGGCGCTCGAGGGACTGCCACTCGCGGGCATCGTCGACCTCAACGATGAAAGCGCCGTGGCGGCCGCAGGCCCCTTCGACGGCATCGCCGACGCCGTCGGCGGCCGGCTGGTCGAGAAGCTCTGCAGGCACGTCAAACCCGGCGGCACGGTGGCCACGGCCGTTTTGCCGCCGGTCGTGGCGCCCGAAGGCTCCGGCGTCACGGTCATCCCGGTCATCGTGCAACCCGATGCGCCACGGCTTGTGCGCTTTGCCGAAGGCGTCGCCCAAGGCCGCTACACGGTGCCGATCGCAAAACGGTTCGCGCTGTCTGAAGCCGCCGAGGCGCACCGTCTGTTCGACAAGGGCGGCGTCGGCGGGAAGATTCTGTTGATGATGGAGTAGGACGATATCGGTGTCGCGAATTTTTCATCGTCATCCCCGCGAAGGCGGGGGTCCGGTCTTAGAGCCGCGTCCGCGGCGACATGATTCTTTTCCGCGCTGCCGCGCATAGGCGTGGCTTCCCGCCTTCGCGGGAATGAAGAACGAAGTCGGGAGGATAGAGATGCTGCTAAAGGACAAGGTCGTCATCGTCACCGGTGTGGGGCCCGGCATGGGCCGCAAGCTCGCTGTCGAAGCCGCAAAGGAAGGCGCCAGGGTGGCGCTCTCCGCGCGCTCGCAGGGGTTCCTCGACGAGGTGCTGCACGAGATCACGCAAGCGGGCGGCGAAGCAATCGCGGTGAAGACCGACGTCGCGGAATCGGAGCAATGTGAAGCCCTCGCTCAGCGCACGCTGGATACGTTCGGGCGCATCGATGGATTGGTCAACAGCGCCTACAAGCTCGCGACCTTCACCAGCTTCGAGGAAGATGCGATCGAGGCCTGGGCCGCGAACTACAACGTCACCTGCCTGGGCGCGCTGCGCATGACCAAGGCGGTCATGCCGACGATGAAGAAACAAAGGTCCGGCGCTATCGTGAACATCACGGCGCTGGCGGCGGTCCAGCCGGCCGCGGGTCAGTTCGATTACGCAGCCGCCAAGGCGGCGCTCGAATCCGCCACCCGATCTCTCGCCAAAGAGCTCGGCCCTTACAATGTGCGCATCAACTGCGCGCGGATGGGTTGGCTTTGGGGCGCGCCGCTGCAAGGCTATTTCGCGGGCCAGGCGCAAGCGACCGGCTTGCCCGAACAACAGTTCGTCGATCAGGTCGCGAGCCGCATCGCGCTCGGCGTGATCCCGCCGGACGAGGAATGCGCGCGCACCGCGCTGCTCTTCGTTTCCGACTATACCCGCATGGTCACCGGCGCCACGTTGAACGTGAATGGCGGCGAATTTTTCATGTAAAGATCGGGGAGGCCGCGATGAGCTATCCGTATGAAGAGGTCGAGGCTGCGATCGTCGGGCTGCGCGAAGCGTTCGTGGAGGCGGAGCGGCGCAACACATGGTCCTGGATCGCCGAGAAATTCTATCACGAGGACGCGGTCTATATCTGTCCGTTCGGTGACTTCCGCTACACCGAAGCACGCGGCCGGCTGCAGATCAGTCAGACTCATTTCGGGCGCGATATGGAGGTGGGCTCAGGCTGGGCCGGCTGGAGCTTCCCGATTCTCGATTACGCCATCAATGGCGACAACATCATCAGCCATTGGGTCAACCGCGCGCCCGGCCGCCGGCCCGACGGCAGCCACTACGAGCAGCACGGCGTCTCCTTCATCACCTATGGCGGCGGCGGAAAATTCTCCTACCAATACGATCTGTTCGACATCGGCCATATGATGCATCTCTGCGACGAGCTGGAAGATGCGGGATTGCTCAGTCCGAAGCTCAAAGAGGAGTGGGTCGTGCCGATGAAGCGGCTCATCATCGCCAGCCTCAATCGGCACTTGCCGCCGGGGTGAAGCCTGCTCGCGTCAGGCGCGGTCCGGCCGGGCGAGCCCGCCAGAAATGGAATGAGGCGCCGACCGTGGTGCTGTATCAAGCCGAAACGGTGATCGGAGGATGGGGTGGAATTCGAAAGAATCGTCACTGGTTTCGCCTTTCTCGAAGGGCCGCGCGTCGACGAGGCCGGCACCCTTTACTTCAGCGACGTAATGCTGGGCGGCGCCCATATGCGCGCGGCGGACGGCACGATCGGCACAGTTGTTCGCGAACGCAAATGGATCGGCGGGCTGGCGCTCAATCACGATGGCGGGATCATCTGCTCCGGACATGGCGGCCTCTGCTATGCGCATCCGAAGAGCGGTCAATCCCGTTCCCTCCTCGCCGCGATCGGAGAGACGCCGATCAATGCTGTCAACGACATCCAGCCGGACGGGCGAGGCGGTCTTTATTTCGGCACTTATGACGGCGCAGGTCTTCTTGCCGGCCGGACGCCCGAGCCCGGCGCGCTGCATCGCCTGGATCCGGATGGGCGCGTCACCACGCTTCGCAACGGCATCCCGATGTCGAACGGCCTGGGCCTCAGCCCCGACGGAAAGCGCCTCTACCATTCGCGCACCTTCGAGGGGCTGTTCGTCTATAGCCTCGGGCGTGACGGAGAGATCGAGAGCGAGAGACAGCTCGCGGAATTTCGCGACAGCGACGGGCTCGCGGTCGATGCCGAAGAGCATATCTGGGTCTGCCATTGCCGATCGGGCGAGATCCGGCGTTATCGCCCCGACGGTGCGGTCGAACGCGCGATCACCGCGCCCGCCCGCGATGTGTTGAGCCTTACCTTCGGCGGCGACGATTTGCGTGATCTCTATGTCGTCACGGCCTATGAGGGCGCGGGCGACGAGAGCCTTGGCGCGCCGATGAGTCGAACCGGCGCCGTCTACAAGACGCGGTCACCGGTCGCGGGATTGCCGCTCGCGCGAACACGCTTCCATTTCTGACGAGGGGAAATCATGGCGACGGAATTGGCACCGGAGCTGAAGGAATTATTGGAGAAGCAGGCGATCGCAGAACTCGTGCTCAACTATTCGCGCGCCGTCGACCGACAGGATTTGAAGCTCTTGCGCAGCCTCTATACGCGGGACGGCATCGACGACCACGGCGGACTCTATTGCGGCTCGGCCGACGGCTTTGTCGCCTGGCTGGAGACCGCGATGAAAGGCGTCGAGACCATGCATCAGGTGCACAATCACCTGATCGCAGTCCATGGCGACACGGCCGAGGGCGAGGCCTACCTCACGACCTACAACCGCATTCCCGACGGCAAGGGCGGCTTCAACGAGTTCCTTCAGGGGCTACGTTATCTCGACAACTACCGGAAAGAGGACGGACGTTGGCGCTTCGCGCGCCGCACGGTGACGCTTGACTGGGCCCAGCATCGCCCCGCCCTCTGGGATTTCGAGCACCCGCTGCTGAAGGGCAAGCGGCCCGGTCGGCCGGATGCGAGCGATCCATCCTACGAGATGCTGCCGAGCCCCACTTTCGCGCGCGTCAAGGGTTAGGAGGAAGGCTATGTCGATCGGGGAGAAATGCGAGCCGGATTTCTATCCCGGCGTCTGGGCGGCTGACGCGTCTCTGCCGGTCGGCGCTCCCGAGGCCAAATCGCCGCCGCTCGAGGCGCTCTATCCCGAGAAGGACCGCTACCTGACGATCGCGCCGGAACGCTATTTCGACCCTGGCTTCATGCGTCGCGAATGGAACGCCATCTGGACGCGCTCCTGGACCTGCGCCGGCAGGGTATCCGATCTTCGCGAAGTCGGAAGCTGGTTCAAATACGATCTCGGCCATGAATCCTTCATCGTCGTGCGCGGCGCCGACCGTCAGATCCGCGCCTTCTACAATGTCTGCCAACACCGCGGCCGTCGCCTGGTGAGCCAGGATTTCGGCCGCAGCGCGAGCTTCGTCTGCGGCTTCCATTCCTGGGTCTATGGGCTGGACGGAACGAACCGGCGCGTGACCGACCGCGAATTCTTCAAGGAGGCCGCGCTCTGCGGCGATCTCGGGCTGAAGCCGGCCCGTTGCGAAAGCTGGGCCGGCTTCGTCTTCGTCAACATGGATCCAGCTGCTCCGCCCCTCCTCGATTATCTCGCGCCGATGCCCGATCTGCTCGCGATGTACCGCATGGAGAACATGCACATCGTCAAGGATGTGACGGTCGCGATCGACTGTAATTGGAAGGTGGCCTGCGAGGCTTTCCTCGAACCTTACCATGTCCACGCCACGCATCCGGCGCTATTGCCGGCGGTCGATGACCTTCAGAACCAATATGATTTCTATCCGAACGGGCATGGCCGGATCGTGACGCCGCTCGCCGTGCCGAGCCCACGCGAGCGCGACCGGAATTCGGTCAACCCTGCTCTCGCCTACATGCTGCGCGAAGCCGGCGTTGACCCCGATGCCTTTACCGGCAACGCGGCGAATGTGCGCAACGCGATCCGCAAGGCAAAACGCGACGCGGACAATCCTTTCGGCCTCGATTACTCCGAATTCTCCGACGCGCAGCTGACCGACGATTGGAATCCGTCGATCTTCCCGAACCTCGCCTTCAACGCCTTTCCGGAGGCGGTCCAAGTCATGCGCTACCTGCCGCATGCGACCCATGCCGGCAAATGCCATTTCAGCGTCTGGATCCTGGTGCCGCCCACCAAGGCCGGCATCCGGCCGCCTGCCAATTTTGGCGTTGAGGAGGATGTCGACGTCAGCGGCGCCGCACGGCCCGTGCGGCGTTACAATGATCAGTTGCGGCCGGAATTGGGCGACGTCCTGGCGCAGGACATCTCGAACATGGCTGTCGTGCAGCAGGGGCTGATATCACGCGGCATGGCGGACGGCGTTCGTTTGTCCGAGCAGGAGCAGCGGGTTCAGCAGCTCCATGCCGAAATCGACCGGCGCCTCGCACTCGCCGAGGAAGGCGCCGGTCGGCCTTAGGTCGAGCCCGGCGGCTCAGCCCCAGTGGCCCTCTTCCCAGACCCAACCCTGAGGCCGCTGGACCCAATGGCCCGGGATCCATGTCGATCGGGCGTAAGGTCGAGCCACATAATGGCCTTGCTCCCAGACATAGCGGTAGCCATCCCAGCGCCAATGGCCGGGCACCCAGGATAGGTGCTCGGCGGGCGGCGGCGGCACGGCCTCATACCGGGGCGCTGGCGGAGGCGTCGTCGCATAGCCCGCCGCAGCGCCGACGCCGCCGCCGATCAGCGCGCCCAAGGCAGCACCACGTCCGCCCCCGGCGATCGCGCCAAGGGCGGCGCCCGAGCCGGCGCCAATCAGCGCGCCACCGGCGGCGCGTTGACCCGGATCATAAGGGTTGGTGCAAGCCGTCAAGGCGCTGAGCGCCAGGATCCCGACGCTGCCGGCCGGAATTAACCATTTCATCTTTGAGTTCCTTTTCGGTCGTTTCACAGATTAAACCACGAGAAATCCATTCGAGTTCCTGCGCGGCAAATCGCCGGCCGCGCCAGTCGGATTCTGGCCTTCTCACGATGGTAAAATGATGGCGTTGCAAGGCTTTTAACGATCTGCCTACTTATCAGTGTCAATCTGCCTGAACCAGGCTTCGTCCCGGTTGCGGTGTATCACAATTGCGGCCGGCCGGCGCGGTCGCTCCAAGAAGGCCCGAGTACCCGGTGTTCCACGCGCTCAACTTGTCCCTGGACCAGCCACGCTTCCAGCCAGGATCGGTCAGAGCCTATCTGATCGCCGCGATCGCGGTCGCCATTGCCGCGGCGTTGCAATGGGAATTGAAAGGATGGACGGCAGGTTTCCCTTATTTCCTGCTCTTTCCGGCTGCCGTCGCAACGACCTTTATCTGCGGATCGGGCGCGGGAACCTTCGCGATCCTTCTGTCCCTGGCTTCCGGATGGGCATTCTTCCTGCCCTCGGCATTCTCTTACGCGTCCGTGACCCGCACGATGTTCTTCCTCATCGGTACCGGCACGGTCGTCGCCGTGATCACGGTCATGAGAGCGGCGACCCGGCGCGTCCGACATTTGAACGAAACGCTGCGCCTTAACGAGCAAAAATTCCGGGGACTGCTCGAAACCGCGCCCGATCCGATGGTCATCATCGACGAGCAGTTCCGTATGCAGCTGATCAACGCGCGCACCGAGGAGCTGTTCGGCCATCGCCGGGCGGAGCTGCTGGATCGTCCTGTCCAGATGCTGATGCCCCAATCCAGTCAGGCGATATATCTGGCCCAGGTCACGGCCCTGCTGAGCAACCCGGTCGGACCGAGGCCGGAAAGGCTGGTCGATCTTTGCGGCCTGCGAAAGGACGGCTCCGTCTTTCCGATCGAGGTCAGCCTCGCTCCCCTCGAGACGGAAACAGGCACCTTGGTTTCCAGTGCCATTCGCGACGTCACGCAACGGCGACAGATCGAAGCAAGCTTGGCGGAGGCGAACAAGGCCAAGTCCGAATTCCTCGCCAGCGTGAGCCACGAGCTCCGGACGCCGCTCAATGCGATCATCGGATTTTCCGAGATGATTCGCGACGCCATGATCGGCCCCGTCGATGCCCGCTACCGGGAATATGCGGGCGACATCAGCGCCTCCGGGCGGCACCTGCAGAACATCATCAACGACATCCTCGATATCTCGAAGATCGAAGGCGGCCGGCTCGAGCTTCGCGAGGAGACGGTCTCGATCAGCGACACGGTCGAAGCCTGCCGTCGCATCGTCTTGCCGATGGCGGACACGGCCTCCGTCTCCCTCTCGATCGCGATTCCCGATGCCCTGCCGCTGATCCGCTCGGACGAGATGCGCTTCCGGCAAATCCTGCTGAACATCATGTCCAACGCGGTGAAATTCACGCCGGCCGGCGGTCGTGTGCGCGTCTCGGCCTGGAGCGAAGCCGACGGCGCGGTGATCGCGGTCGAGGATACCGGCATCGGCATGAGGCGCGAGGATATCGCAGTCGCGCTCGAGCCGTTCCGTCAGATCGACGGCGTGCTCTCGCGGCGCTTCGACGGCACCGGCCTCGGCCTACCGCTGGCCAAGGCGCTGGTCGAGCTGCATGGTGGCCGCCTGGACATCGACAGCACACCGGGCGAAGGCACGACCGTGCGCATTCTCATGCCGCTGGACCGCGTGGTCCACGCTGCGGCCTAGGAAGGCGTCTCAACCCGATCGATATTGCGGGACGATCTCCTCGCGGATCGTCCTCAGCACATCATTGCGTCGATAGCCGAGCATCGCCGTCTCGTCCGCATCGGTTTGGTAGAAAAGGTTGTTGCCGCGGCCCCAGGTGATGGCGGCGTCGGGCAATAACGGATGCTCCTGGTCGACGACAGGCGGCAGCGGCTTGCCCAACGCCTGGAAGAAGGCGCCGAAAAATTGCTGCAGGCTCAGATTCTCATCGCCGATCAGATAAGCCCGACCGTTCTCGCCCGTGGTCATGACGGTCTCGACGGCATCGGAAATCGAGTCCGTGCTGACGAAATTGACGCCGCCCGGCGGAGCGAAGATCGGCAAGCCTGCGAGTTTGCCCTCCGCGTACTGGACATAGGCCGCGAACATCGTAGTAAGGCCGGGGACGGCACCGACGACGAACGGCGCGTCGATACTGATGACGCGAAACGCCGGCCCCTTGAGCGCGCAGATCCCCTCATGCGCCGCGAGCCGCGATTGCATGTACGGATTGCCCTTCATGAGCTCTGGCGCCACATGTGGATAGAAGCTGCCGATATTGATCGCGATGCGGATGCCGGCGTCGCGCGCCGCCTTGAAGAAGCGCGGTTGCGCGACCGCATTGGCGTGGGTGACATGAGCATAATAGTCGCCGCCCTGCGGCACGTGGCGAATATCGTTGCCGGCCGCGAACAGCATCATATCGAAACCTTCGAGTTTCTTCTGCGGCGCCGCGTCGTTGATGTAGTCGACGCGCAGGAACTCGAGCTGCCCCAGCGGCGTGCCCGCCGCGGGCGGATTACGGCCGGCGATCGTGACGGAATGTCCCTTGTCCTTCAGCCTCAGCGCCGCATGGCCGCCGATCATGCCGCCGCCGCCCACCACGAGAATCTGCATCTTTCGCTCCCAAATCTTCGAATATGCGCATCGTGCTAGCCGAAGCTCGGCGCCGAGTCACGCCCGCCGCGCCGCGCCCGTGGGCAGAGCAGCGACATCACACCACATCGTTCACGGCCTGCGCCTTGGCGGTGTCGAGATATTCTCGGACCTCGCGGACCTTGCCGCCGCGAATTTCCCATACCGAGCAGGCGGCATTCTCGTAGGCCTTGCCGTCTTTCAGGCGACTCGTGACCGCCGACTCAAGAATGACGACGTCCTCGCCGGCATGGAGGGCGACCAGTCTGCGGTCGAGTTCGGAGAAGATGCCGAGAATCCCCTCGCGGAATCGTCTGATCTCGTCCTTGCCGCGCTTGATGCCGCTCGTCTTCATGAGGCCGGGAACGGTCCAGGTCGCATCATCCGCGAAGCAGGCGAGACCGGATTCGATATCGCCGCGCCAAAATGCCTCCCACGCATCGAGCACAAGCTTCTTGTTGGCCTCGCCGCTCATGCCGGAAGCAGATAGCTGCCGTTGGCGACGAAGAATTTTTCCATGATCCGCGGCCCCAGCCGCTCCAGCCGTCCGGCGAAGCGCCGCATCGGATCCTTGCCGCCCTCGATGTGCGGATAATCGCTGGCATAGCAATAGACGTCGTCGAGATCATAACGCTCGAAATAGAGATCGACAGTTTCGAAATCGAAGGCCGAGACGAACGCTTCGCGCGACATTCCGGGCTTACGCGCCAGCAGCGCAATGACCTTCAGCATGAGCCGCCTTCCCCTACGATTGTTTTGATCATAGGATATAAAAACATTTCGATCAAATGGTTATTGCGGGAGGGAACGCCATGGCTGAGCGGATGTTCGAGAACAAGGTCGCGATCGTCACCGGGGCGGCGCTGGGCATGGGCCGGGCGACCGCGCGGCGCTTCGCCGAGGAGGGGGCCAAGGTTTGCGTCGCCGACATCGATGGGGCCGGCGCCGAGGATACCGTCCGGGTGATCCGCGATCATGGCGGCGAGGCCTTCGCCTGTAGGGTCGACGTCTCGCAGCACAGCGACAATGAGAGGATGGTGGACGAAACCGTCGCGCGCTATGGCGGACTCGACGTAGCCCATCTCAATGCCGCCATCCTGGGCCAGCTCAGCGGCTTCTTCGAAAGCACGATCGAGAATTTCGATCGCGTGATCGCCGTCAATCAGCGGGGCTGCTATCTCGGCCTGAAGGCGGTCGGCCGTGCGATCAGGCCGGAAGGCGCCATCGTGGTCATGTCTTCCGCCGCCGGCCTGATGGGCTGGGATCAAAATGTCGCCTACACCGCCGCCAAGCACGCCGTCATAGGCCTTGTCCGCGCGACGGCGCCCGCCTTCGGCGCCAAGGGCGTGCGCGTCAATATCATCTGCCCGGGCACGATCTCGACACGGATGTTCGTCGCCGACCCGCAGGAAGACCCGATCGTGCCGCCGTCGAATCTCAAGATGCCGCCGTTCCGAGGCGTGGCGAAAGCGCAGCATGTGGCGGAGCTCGTGCTTTATCTCGCGAGCCCCCGCGCCTCCTTCATCACCGGCGCCGTGCATACGATCGATGGAGGCGCCATGTCATCCTTCCCGCAAGGCTGATGCCGATGGCCGACTATATCCCGGTCAGGCTTCCTGTGGGCGACATTGCGGGCTTCGGCCCCTCGCCCGGCATCGCTGGCTGGCTCTTCGCGCCGCGCAAGATCGATGCGAGCCAGGTCCAGAACGTCGCCTTCTGCATCCATGGCGGGGGCTACGACAAGCGCTACTTCCACATCGAAGTCCCCGGCGACGACAGCTACAGCATGTGCCGGCGCTTCGTCGATCGTGGCATCATCGCCCTCACCATCGATTGGCTGGGATCAGCGGAAAGCGCGCGTGCCGAAGCGGCGGAGAACATCACGCCGCAAACGCCGAACAAGGCCCATCACGCCGCCCGCCTGCAGCTGATCGAAGGGTTGAAGCAGGGCAGCCTCTCGCCGGTGATTCCAGCCCTAAAGCGGATCACCTTGACCGGGATCGGCCATTCGATGGGCGGCATGTTCGTGACTTTGCAGCAGGCGCAATATCGCAGCTTCGATCGCATCGCCGTGCTGGGCTGGAGCAATCTCGGCCTCAACCTGCCGCCGTCGGCGCTGAAAGCCGTATTGGACGAGAGCGGCAAATACGCTTACAGCAGCGCCGAGTTGCGCCGCGAATTCCATATGGCGGACGTACCGGCGGCGGCGCTCGACTGTCCCGCCGAGCGCGACGTTGCGCCCGTTTCAGTGACGCTCGCCGCACAGACTCGCGATCGTGACGCGAGCCGCACGGCGGCGGGCAAGATCGAGGTGCCGGTCTTCATGAGCTACGGCGAGAAGGACGTCTCTCCTTCTCCGCGCGAAGAGGTCGCCTGCTTCATCAACAGCAACGACGTCACCTTCTTCGAGCTGCCCCGTTCCGCGCATTGCCACAATTTCGCAAGCACGCGGGCCATGCTGTGGGATCGGATGTTGGCGTGGATGAAGCTGCCCGTCTAAACCAGCTTCGCGCGACGGAGCGCCTCCAGCGCAACGGCGCGTGCCGAGCTCGCCGCGGGAAAGCCCGCATAGGCGGTGGAATGGTAGATGACCTCTTCGATCTCTCGAATCGTGAGACCGTTCCTCACCGCGGCCACGAAATGAAATTCGAGCTCCGATGAGGCTCTAAGTCCGATCAGGATGCCCAGCGTGACCAGGCTCCGCGCGCGCCTGTCGAGCTCGGGCCGCGTCCAGAGATCGGCGAAGGCATGCTCCATGGCAAGTTCCGCCAGATGACCGGCGAATCCATCGGAAGTGTTCCCCTTCTTCAGCGCATCGACGGCTTCAGGCGTCAGCGCGAGCATCTCGGAAACGACCTTCAGCCCTTCTTCGCGTTTGTTGCTCATGCGCGCCTACTCCTTTTTCGTGTCCACCCTGAGCCGCGTCAGCTTCAGCGATTTGATGCGCCAGCCCTGCGCGGTTTTCTCGTAGGTCTCCAGATAATGGCCGTAGCCATGCATCTCGCGGATCGGCGAGCCTTTCGGCCAGAGAAGCATGTCCTCCATCGCCCAGATCCCCTTCGCGGTCGTGGACGAGGTGAATTCGATCTCGCACATATGACCGTGATGGGTCGTGATGACGCCCTCCAAGGTCTTCGCCAGATCGGCGATGAAAGCGGCAGGATTACCGCGCGAATGCCATTGCGGATTGGGATCGGGCGGCGTGACGCCGTCGAAGACGATCGGTCGGCCGTTTCTGTCCTTCGGCGTGTAGGCCTCCGTCGAATCAATGTTGGCGTCCGGAGTGAAAACGGCCTGGTAGCCAGCCCAATCCTTAGTATCAAGCGTCCGGAAATACCGCGCCTTCAGCTCCTTGATCTCCTCGCGCGCCAACAGCCGCTCTGTGTCCGTCATTGCTCCCCTTTGATTCCGCCCAAGTCGAAAACCATCTACTGGAAATGTTTTCCGCAATGGCCTCCTTTGTCAATCGCGCAGCTGCTAAAATCGCGACGATCAATTTTCATCGGATTGGTGCATGGCGCGCGATGAAGGTCTGGAGGAGCTGCTGCGCGAGGAACTCGACGGGGAGCGCGGGCTCAGCGAAAAACGGATGTTCGGCGGGCTGGCCTGGTTGCTCTTCGGCAATCTTCTCTGCGCCGCGAGCGATCGGGGACTGCTGGTCCGGCTGGGCAAGGGCAATGACGGCTGGGCGCTCGACCAAGCCGACGTCGAGCCCATGATAATGCATGGCCGCCGCATGGAAGGCTGGCTCCGTGCCGGCCCCGACGCCTATGGCGACGATGCGATCCGCCGCAAGTTGCTCGATGCGGCGCTCACATTTGTGCGATCGCTGCCGGTGAAGATGTAGCGCCTACTTCCCGTCCACAGAAAAAGCGATGAGCGCGTTTCCAGGCTGGTGCACACCGCCGGCGCCGGAGATCACGTAGACCATGCCATTGGCGACCGTCTGCGCGCCGTAGCTGATCGAGCCGCCGGTCGCCTTGGCGTGGTTGACGGCATCGAACGGATGCGCGGCTGTGTCGAAGTCCCAGATGATTGCGCCGTCCTTGGTCGAGAGCGCCCGGATATGCCCGTCCATCGAGCCGGAGAAGACCGCGCCCGGAATCAGCGCGAGCGCACCCGGCTGGGCTTGGCTGCAGCTTTCCCCGCCGAAGGTCTTCGCAAGCTCGCCGCTCGTATTGCCCCAGGCGCAGATCGCGGGCGGCGCTTTCGCATGCCAAACGATTTTGCCGGTCGGGAGGTCGAGCTTTGTCAGGCCCCCGACCTCGAGGCCGGGCGCGGGCTTCAGATCGGCGCTGCCCATATAGACAAAGCTGTCGTCGGCCGCGAGCCCCCAGACACCGGCGGTGCGGTTGCCTTCGCCCAGCTTCACTTGCCAGACGATCTTGCCCTGATCGTCCGGATCGAATCCGTAAGCGATCTCGGCCTTGGAGCCGTCGACCAATATGTCCTTGCCGTTGGCGAGGTGTCGCAGGATCGGCGGCGCCGCGAAGTCGAAATCGGGGCCGGTGTGCTCGCACGCGCCGGCTCCATTTCCCATCGCCGCGGGGCAGATATTATCCTCCTTCATCACCTGCTTCACCCAGCGGATCGCGCCGGTATCGAGGTCGAAGGCGACAATGGCGTTGGCCGTATCGGCCGAGATTTGCGTGTAGGAATTGCCGGTGCCGACATAGAGCAGATGCCGCTTCTCGTCGACGGTGGGCGCCGAGAAGATCGCGACGCCGGCCGGCCCGAACATCGGCACGCCGGACGGGCTGGTGCCGATCGGCTTCGGCTCGGGGACCGTGTGCGATTTCCAGACGAGCTTGCCGTTGATCGCGTCGACGGCCGCCACGCCGCCGCGGAAGGTGCAGCAATTGTAGCTCGGGTTGCGCACCGACATCTCTTCGAGCGATGCAAGCGGGACATAAAGCCGGTGCTTGTAGAGCGTGATCGCACCGGTGAGCCGCGTCACCGGATGATCCTCCACCCGCATCGTCCAGAGCGGCTTGCCAGTCTCCGCATCCACGGCATGCAGCCAGCCATTCTCGGTCGCGAAATAGGCGGCGTATTTGGCCGGTCCTGAGGCGGGCAGCTTGTCGAGCGTGATCGCAGTGCGGACACCGCCCTCGGCGTCGAAGGACCAGTTGGTGCAGCCGGTCTTCGCGTCGAGCGAGAAGACCCGCCCGGCACGGCTGGTGACAAAGATCCTGTTGCCATAAACGGTCGGCTGCCCATCCGCGATCGTGCCGGGATAAGCGAAGACCCATTTCACCTTGAGCCGCGGCACGTCGGCCGCGGTCAGTCCCGCGTCCGGCTGGTAGCGCGAATTTTCGAGATCATGTCCCCAGCTGCGCCAATCGCCATTTTCGAATTCGATCGGGCCGGACGATTGGCACATGTTCGCCTTGGGGTCAGGCTCGCTCGCCCCACCCGGCGCGCGGCCGGTGAGATAGGTTGCGAGCATCTTGATCTCTTCGGGCTTCAGCCCGACGGCCTGCGACTGCATGATGCCGGTGGTGAGGGCCTGGACCACCTGTTCCGGAGTCTTCACGACCGCGAGAAAACTATGCGGCGGGATGCGGTCGACCGGATGGTCGTGGCATTGGGCGCAACGCTGCTGCCAAAGCGCTTCGCCCGGCTTGCCTGCTGCCGGCGCCGCGGGCGTGTCGATCGCGAGCGCGGTTCTCGCGGCCAGTAGGGCCAACAGGCAAAGGGCCAAAGATCGCATCATCGCCGTCCCCCCATCTGCCCGATTATGGCTCGGGCCCGAGAGGCTGACCTACCAAGCGCTTGGCTTCATGGCAAGCCGAAGACGATGAGCGTTGCCGCGCCCTTGGTCTCCCAGATGGTCTTCGACGAATTGCCGGATGCCACCGCGAGATATTGCTTCCCATCGATCCCGTAGCTCGAGATGCCGCCCGCGATCGCACCGCCGGTGTTGAAGCGATAAAGGATATTCCCCGTCTCGGCGTCGAAGCCCAGAAGGTCCCCGTCGAGCGAGCCGGTGAAGACCAGGCCGCCGCCGGTCGGCGTCACGCCCGCCACCATCGGCGAATCGGAATGGTAGGTCCATTTGGGCGCGCCGGTTTTGGCGTCGAAGGCGCGCAGCCAGCCTTTGGCCTCGGAGGCCGGATCGAATTTGAGCGCGCCGCCGAAATTGTTCTTCACGCCGCCGGATTGGAGCGTCAGCGTCACGCACCAATCCGCGGTGTTCACGAAGAGCAAGCCGCGCTTGGGATCGAGGGCCGGTCCGTTCCACTCGACCCCGCCCAGCGTGCCGGGGCAGACATGGAGGCCCTGGACCGTCGGCGGCACGCCGACGTTCTCGTGCCGCGTCAGCTCCTGTCTGGCCAGCAGCTTGTGGGTCTTGCGGTCGTAGAGATAAAGCCAGCCGCCCTTGTTGGCGACGGCCATATATTCGCTTCCGCCGAGATCGTAGATAGCCGGCGCTGCGGCCGTGTCCCAGTCCCAAAGATCGTGCGGCACCTGCTGGACGTACCAGACGAGCTTGCCGGTGCGCGCGTCGAGCACGACGACAGAGTCGGTGTAGAGATTGTCGCCCGGCCGCTCCGACCCGTCGATGTCGGAGCCCGGATTGCCGATTGGGACGTAAAGCAGGCGATGCTCCGGATCGACTGTGATCGTCGACCAGGACGATCCGCCGCCCAGCGTGTTGGGCTTGCCCCATGTGTCCGATCCGGCCTCGCCCTCCTTGGGCACGGGATCGAAGGTCCAGACAAGCTTCCCGGTCGCGGCGTCAAACGCATAGATGTGGCCGACGGCGCCGCGATCGGCGCCGCCTTGGCCGATATAGACCTTACCCTCGAAGACGATGGGCGCCGGGCTCAGATTGTAGCCCCTGCGGGCGTCGGCAACCCACGCGTCCCACAACACCTTGCCCGTCGCGGCATCGAGGGCCAGCAGATGCCCGTCGGGCGTGCCGCGGAAGAGCCTGCCGTCGGCGATGGCCGCTCCGCGATCGACGTGGAGCCCCTCCACGCCGTCTGGAATGTAGTCGTACTCCCAAATCTTACGGCAGCTCGTCGCGTCGATGGCATAGGTGTTGTGTGCGGTCGTGACATAAAGCCGATTGCGATAAAGGATCGGCGAGGTCTGAAAGGCGCCGACCTCGCCCGCCTGGAAGATGCAGCGCGGCGCGAGCGACCTGACGTTCGCCGGCGTGATTTGGGCCAATGGCGAGAAGCGCTGTCCGCGATAATCGCGGTTATAGGTCGGCCAATCGCCATCGCCGATATCGGTCAATTCCGTCTGTGACGGGCCGGTGTCACTCGGCTGGGCGACAAAATCCGGCGCCTCGGGCAGCTTGCCGGCCGGGACGGGCGACGTATCGGAAATGCCCATGCTCGTGTCGGGCGGCAATGTGAGCTTCCCGGCTTCGACGCGATAGGCGTTCTTCGCCA
Source organism: Alphaproteobacteria bacterium (assembly GCA_035293565.1). GTDB lineage: Bacteria > Pseudomonadota > Alphaproteobacteria > BOG-932 > Roseiterribacteraceae > DATGMP01. Next base: position 66,288 of record DATGMP010000033.1, read on the forward strand.
GCACATAGCCGAAGATCGCGCGGTACTCGGGCTCGGATAGGCTGCCGGCGGCGTTCTGCGGCATCTTCTGCGCGATCTCGTCATAGAGCGCCGCTTCGCGCTCATCGGTCCAATGAGCCTGGAAGGTGGGGCCGACAAGCGGCGGCGCCCCGGCCCCTTCCAGCGCAGCGCCGTGGCAAGAGGCGCAATGGAGCGCATAGGCCTTACGGCCCGAAACGGCATCGGAAGCGGCATGGGCGGCCGGCAAGGCAAGCCCGGTCAGCGCCGCGGCAAGCAGCGGCGGCAAGACGCGAATCATCGCTATTTTTTATCTCATTTTGAGGATTGCAACCGCATCGCTCGCGGGCTCCGTCTCGTGACGGATGCGCCGCACGCGGTCGGCCGGCACGAGATGGGCTTCGTTGCCCCAGCTTCGACGGATAAAGCCGAGCACCTGAGCGATGTCCTGGTCGCTGAGCAGAAGCCTGAATTGCGGCATCCGATATTCGTCGGGCATACCCGCTACGACGATCCTGGCCGAGCCGTTGAGCACGACATTGATCAGCGAGGCCGGATCGTCGTCGAGCACGACCGCGTTGCCGGCCAGCGGCGGCAGGAAGGGCGCGCGCCCCCGCCCGTCGAGCGCATGGCAGCCGGCGCATTTCTGGACATAGATCGCAGCGCCCGGCTCGTCCGCATCACCCCGCCGAAGCGCAACCGTGGTGGCGCCGTCGTAAAGATAGGCGGATTCCATCCGCTCGCCCCGGCCGGGCAGGGACTTCAGATATACTGCGATGGCGCCGAGATCCTCGTCGCTCAGATATTGAGTGCTGTTGTTCACCGCGTCGATCATCGTGCCGAAGGCGGTTGCATGCCGATTGTGGCCGCTCTTGAGGAAATCGACGATCTCCGCCTCCGACCAGCTCCCGAGGCCGATATGGGGATCGCCGCGGAGATCCGATGCCGACCAATTGTCGAGCTCGCCGCCGGATAGAAAGGCGCCGCCCCTATCGTCGAGCGCCTTCTCCTGGAAGAAGATTCCTCGCGGCGTATGGCAGCCTCCGCAATGGCCAAGTCCCTCGACCAGGTAAGCGCCGCGATTCCATGCGGTGTCGTGGTCCGGATTCGGCGTGAAGCCGGGCCCGTCGGTGAACGCGCCGTCCCAGAGCCCCAACACCCAGCGCATGTTGAGCGGCCAGGGAATCTCGCTCCGCGCATTCTCGCGACGCACCGGCGCGACGTCGCTCATGAAGAAGGCATAGAGCGCCCGCATATCTTCGTCGGAGATCTTGGCGTAGGACGGGTAAGGCATCGCGGGATAGAGCCTGTGTCCGTCCTTGGCGACGCCGTCACGCATGGCGCGGGCGAAATCCTCGAAGCTGTACTGCCCGATGCCCGTCTCCTTATCGGGCGTGATATTGGTCGAGTAGACGGCGCCCAGGGGCGTGCCCATCTTCAAACCCCCGGCGAAAGGCTGCCCGTCGGGCGCGGTGTGACAGACGATGCAGTCGCCGGCCCGCGCGAGATATTCGCCGCGCGCCGCGACGTCCGATGGCGCTGCGGTCGCGGCGGGAATTAGGGCCATCCCGAGAAGGATGGCCCAGGTCGATTGCAAGCGCGTCACAGATTGGCCGCCCGCGGCTCGACCGGCCGCGGACGGAGAGCCGAGACCGCCACCGCCGCGGCAATCGCAAGCAGCACCGCGCCGATCGCGACGAACGCGCCATGGAGACCGAAGGCGTCGCGCAGCGGCTTATTGACCAGCGGGTTGAGAAATTGGCCGACGAACATCGTGCTCATCATCAATCCGACCGCCTGGCTTTTGATTTCTCCGGGGGCCTTGTCCAGCATCCGGTTCAGCATATAAGGGATCATCCACCCCCCGCCGATTCCTTCCACGATCACCGAGACGAACACGAGCGTGAAGCTCGGCGCAACCCCGATTCCAGCCAAGCCCAGCCCCATCAGGACCAAAAGGAGCACGAGCATCCAGCGGTCGGCACGGCCATAGATCCAGCCAAAAGCGGTCGCGCTCAGGATCGACACGGTGGCGCTCGCCGCCGGAAACCAGGAAACGCGCGATATGTCGTTGAGACCATCCGCGACCAGCAGCGACGGCAGCTCGAAATGCGGCATGGCATGCGCCACCGCGAGCACGAGCATTGCCGCATAGAGGGGCCACAGCGCGGCGACGGTCGGAAGATTGCGCCAGCTCGTCCTCTCCGGCGGGCGGAGGCGCGTACGAAAGGCGAGCGCGGAGAGAGTGACGTAGACGAGCGCGATCGCGAATAGCCAGAACGGCGCGCGCCACCCGAAACCCTGGATCAGCCACCCGCTGAGAAGCGTGCCGCCGACCGTGGAGCAGGAGCCGATCGCCTGCCGGAACCCCAGGATCCTCGAACGACCTTCGCCCTCATAGAGCTCGCCCAAGATCAGCATCAGGCTGACATCGGCCGTAACGATCGACCACCCCGTGAGGGCACGGGCGATATAGATCGCGTTCAAGTTGTTCAGTACGAGCGGCGCCATGCCGAACAGGCCGTAGCCGGCATAGCCGAGCAAGAGAGTTCGTTTGACGCCCAGCCTCGCTATGATGCGGGCGCCGGTGATGCCGCCCACCGCCATTCCTATCGGCGCCATGGTGAGCACGAGTTGGGCACGGAAGGTGGCGTCGCCGGGACCGGCGAAATAGGTCGCGATACGCGGCACGCCGGGGCCGACGGCCGTGAAGGCGAGCGAACTCACCACGCCGCTGAACAGCAAAAGAATCAGGACCAGCAGGTTGGCGGGCTGGCTAGCCGAGTTAGTGCGCTCCACGCGCTCTTTATACGCTACGCCATCACCTCTGTAATCGCTTTCGAGGTCTGCATCGAGCCCATGCCCCATTTGTCGAGCGGAACGCCCATGATCTGGAGCGCGGTGAAGCCGACCCGCGTGATCGGCTCGCCGGTCTCGTTCATATGGATTCCGGTCTTCATCCGGCCGCCGGCCTTGCCGGCCATCATGACCGGTATGCCGCTGATCGAATGAATGCGGGCGAACTCGGTGTCGGAATGGCCGAACACGAGGCAATTGTCGAGCAATGTGCCGTCGCCTTCGCGTACGGCGGCGAGCGTGGACACGAAGGTCGCCCAGGCCTCCATGCTGCGCTCGACGAAGTAGGTCGCCTTGGGCTGATAACCCAGCGCCGCATCGATCGGCTCTTCATGAGTCATCAGATGATGGATCATCTGCTCGCCCGGCATCCGGAGCGTCGAGGCCGAGTCCGAATAGACCATGTTGAAGACCTTGGTCTGGTTGCAGGCCAGAGCCATGGCCAGCAGCTCGGCCATCAGCTTGTGATTCTGCAGCACCTGGCCGACCTCGGTTCCGACCGGCGCGTCCGCCGGCTGCTTCGGCACCTTGCAGGCCTCGGCCGGCGGCGGCTTCTGAAGCTGCAGGTCGAGCTGCTGCTCGAGCTGCCGAACCGAGGTGAAATATTCGTCCAGCCGCGCCTTGTCGGTCGCACCCAGCTGATCGAGAAAGGCCGCTCGCTGCTCCGACACGCCCGAAAGCACGCTCTTGCGCAACATCAGCTTGGGATCGGGCTTGAAGTCGGCGGCGTTCGGATCGTGAAAGTCCGTCCCGAAAATCCGCGTATAGAGCGAGATCGGCGACACTTCGGCCGGGTTCTTGCTCGTGGCGTTCCGGTAAGAATAGCTGTGGTTCGGATTGCCCGTCGCCGCCATCTCGAGCGAACGGAAGCGCGTGTCGGTTCCGATCACGTCCCCGACCAGAACGTCCAGGGTCGGTGCGTCATAGGATTCTTTCGCCGCCACCTGACCCGAGCGCAGCGCCATCATGCCCGAGATGTGCGGCAGGTTGGGCTTGCCGTCGAGAATGGCCTTGTAGCCGGAGAAGACGTTCACCTGATCCTTGATCGCCGCGATGTATTTGAGCTCGGGCGGCAGATCGTAGTCCTTGCCGATCTTCGTCGGGATCCAGCGCTGCGGATTCATGCCGCAGCCCCAGTTCCAGGTGCCGAAGCGCACCGGCAGCGGCCGGCCCGAGGCAAGTGCCGTGCCGTTCGCGTTCAGGAAGCATTCGAGGAAGGGCAGCGCGACCGCTACGCCGGCTCCGCCCATCATGCCGCGCAAGAGCTGACGGCGTTTGATCGAGGTTTTCATCGCTGTGCCTCCTTGACCCGCTGGTCGGAAACGGTGACGGCATAAAAGGCCTTGCTGGTGGCGATCCGGCGCAGAAGAGCCGGAAGCTTGTAACCGTCGGCCGCAAATTGCTTGGCGATCCAGCCGCGCCACTCCTTCTCGCCCTTGTCGAAATCGCGCCCAGCCGCATAGCGGAAGACGCTCTCGACCAGACAGGACACCGCCGCCGGATCATCATGAATCGCCTTGCCGAGTTCGGCCGCGTTCGAGAAGTGGATCCCGTCAATGTCGCCGCTCGCATCGATCGGCGCGCCGTTCTCGAGATCGCGATACGCCCCCGCCCCGTCGAAGTTCTCGAGCCCAAGCCCGATCGGGTCGACCAGCTTATGGCAGCCGGCGCAGGTGGGATCCGTCCGATGCGCGGTCAGCCGCTCGCGCGCGGTCTTGTAGACGGGATTGTTGGTCTCCTGCACCACGGTGAAGTTCACATTCGCCGGCGGCATCGGCACCTGCTCGCAGAGCAGTATCTCGCGCACCGCCTTGCCGCGCAGCGTCGCCGAGCTGCGGCCGGGATGCGAATGCAGCTCGGTGAAAGAGAGCTGAGTCAGAATGCCCGCATGCTGATCGCCGGCGGGAAATTCATACGGCTCCCATCCATGCTCCGACGCGACCCGCACGCGATAGACGATGCCCAGATTGCGGGTCATGAAGGTCCGCCGGGTCGTGAAGATGTCGCGATAGTCGCCGTTCCGCGTAATGAGCTCGTCGGTGATGGTCCTGAGCGTCTGCTCCTCGGCGTCGCGCGCGACTTTCGTGCTGAAGACCGGATAGATCATCGGATCCTTGGCCAGCGCGTCGAACTTGTCGAAATCGAAGAAGTCGATGAAGAAGGCGCGCACGCCCGCTTCGAGCCGGGGCGAGGCCAGCATGCGGTCGACCTGCTTCGCGAGCCCGCCGCGGGTCTGTATCTCGCCGCTCTCGGCGGCGCGCAGCAGCTCGTCATCGGGCGGCGCATTCCACAGGAAGAAGCTGAGGCGCGAAGCCTTCGAGAAGGCGGTCAGCCGAAATTTGCCTTGATTGTCGGGGTCGGGCTCGACCGCGTCCTTCCGGAACAGGAAGCTCGGCGAATCGAGAAGCTGGGCCAGCCCGTAAGCCAGCCCGGCGTAGAAATCCCCAATCGTGTCGGCGGCCGTCCCGGCCATCGCCGTGGGTCCGGCAAGTTCGGTCTCGTTGAGCGGCCGACGGAACAGCAGCCGGCCATATTTGGCGAGGGCTTGCTTGGCGCATGCCGGATCGGCCTTCTTCGGCTCCGCCGGCGCGCAGGGAATCAGCGTCTGGCGGTGCTTGTCGTCGACAATCTGCGAAGCAATGCCCCGAGCCATCGAATCATATTGCTCGAAACCGGCGGGCGAGACGGCGATCACCGAGTCACCGACGGCCAGCAGCCCGTTCTTGCGGATGCCGGGCTCGAAACGGCCGGCCACCTTGATGTCCGGTCCGAAAATATCCGAGATCGACTGCCGATACTGCGCTTCGCTCAGCCTTTCAGCCTGCGGGGGAGCGCCGGCGGTCGGCGGCTCGCTAGGCCCGCAGGCAGCAAGCGCCGCCGCTCCGAAAAGAGAGAGGATCGTCGTCTTGATGCTTCTCGAGGCCATCGATCACCGCGTCTCTGTCGGGCTGGAAGCGTCGGCGGTCTTCTTCGCCTCTTCCGGGTGGATAATGAAAGCCGGAATGGCCTCCACCTGGAACGCGGTCGAGAGAGCCGTGCACTTTCCGGTGCTCGGATCCTTATAGCCGTCGGCATAGCGGCGGATCGCCTGATAGATCGACGGACAATCATATTTCACCATCTCGGCGCTGGCCTGCTTGGTGCCCTTGGTCATGTCGACATCCGGCATGTCCATATATCCCGCGAGCATGCCCTTCGCCTTACCGTCGGGTAGAATCTGAAGCCTGAGTCGCGCGGCTTTGATGTGGTAGTCGCGCGGCGCCCCACCGAAGACATAGGTGAGCGCGATGTCCCCAGGATCCGTCATGACGACGCCGTCGACGATCCTGCCATGCACAACCGACCGCCAGCGCTTATCGTCGGTCACCGTCAAGCTGGCGTAGGGCAGGAAGGTGCTGCCGCTGGGGTCGACGGCCATCTGGCTGGTGCCGTTATAGATGCCAACCTGGATGTCGTTGTCGTTCTTCGGGTCCTTCACACCGATGAGTTCGATCAGGAAGGTCGTGCCGCCGTCCTTGAAACCCGAATTGCGCAGCGACTCCAGATAGCCCTGCTCGCCCGGCGGGCCGCGATAATTCGACATGCAGCCCATGACCCGATAAGTCTGGTTGTCGACCGGCTCGCCGTCCGGGCTGGTGAATTTCTCGTGCGCGCATGTGGTCGCCGTCGCGGCCCCGTCCTTGGTGCCGTCGAGATTCATGCCGTAGGAGATCTTGCCCTTGGGGCTGCGCTGCGGCTCGCGCGGCAGATCCAGCACCTCGCAGACATCCCGGCCGTCGGCCGTATGGTAAGCCTTCTGCTCGAACTCCTTGAGGTTCTCAGGCAATTGCAGCCGCTTCTGCTCGGCCGGAGACACCGACTTCAGATAAATGTCCTTGGCCGACAGGACCGGCCCGTCAGGGCAGTCGTCGGCGCCCTTGTAGAGGGCGAAGGGGAAATTGGTGACGGCGAAGCCCATGGTTTTCCCGGCGGGCGCAGCCTTGTCCGAGGGGGCCTGATCGGCCTGCGCAGTCGAAAGCGCCAGCCAGCCGGCGGCCGCTCCCAATCCGAGGAGGCCCAGCGTTGCTGCACGCCGACGATTCGACCCAGTCATGCGTCCTCCCCTTTTTGCGCGCTCGGTCGCCAATCGCGACGCTGAGGCCATTGTGCTCCACTCCGGGGCCGGAGAATACCTGAATCCAAGACCCGAGGGAATACACTGGTGTATAGGCTGATATAGCCGCCTATCACAATGCCTTTCGTCAGAAACCGCGAGACAGCCGGGGCGAAATCCGCCACGCAATCAATTAGCCTTGCCCGCAAGACCAACGGGAGACCGGGGGAGCGATGGAGCCTAGCGACAATCCTTCGACGATCGACATCACGGACCTGCAGCAGCCGGTCCTCTCGCCGCTTCAGAAGCAGGCTCTGGCCGCGGCGGAAGCCCATCCGGTGCCGCTCGAGGAAGAGGCGGTGCTCGAGGCCGCTCGGGCCGCGACCGGCCTGTCCGATTTCGGTCCCGACGATTTCCGGGTGCGGCTCAGGCTATGGCTCGAGGCGACCCGGTCTGATCCCAACCTCTCGGCGGCAGGACGCGCGGGCATCTATGGCGATTGCGTCCGCTATGCGACCAACCGGCTGCGGGTCGAGGATTTGGTCAGACGCCATCCCGAGATCCTGAACATCAAGATCGACCGCCCGATCGCGGTCGCGGGGTTGCCCCGTTCCGGCACCACTTATCTCCAAGCCTTTCTCGCCTCCGATCCGAGGCTGCGCTCCCTTCCCTTCTGGGAAGCCATTCGGCCGGTCCCGGCCGCCGAGGAGCGCGCGTCGGAGGGCGGGGAAGATCCGAGACACATAAAAGCGACCGAGGAATGGGCGCAGTACGACGCGCTGCTGCCCTACATCAAGAACATCCACGAATTCTCGCCCGACCATATTTCGGAGGATATCGAGCTCCAAGCGGTCGATTTCGGGTCCTATTACATCGAATGGCTGGTCGTCTCGCCGATCTGGCGGGACTATTATTTCGCAACCGACCAGACCTCGGTCTATCGCTATCTGAAAAAGATGCTCCGGGTCCTCACCTGGCAGAAGGGGCCGAACCGCTGGCTGATCAAATGCCCGCAGCATATGGAGCAGCTGATCCCGCTCACGACCGTGTTCCCGGACGCGACTGTCGTCATCAACCACCGCGATCCGGTCGCCTCGATCCAATCGGCAATCGTAGGCCTCTGCTATTCGGCGCGCGTACGCTGCAAGCGGGTCGAACCGGACTCGGTCGCGAATTATTGGATCGACCGCTATGAGCGCCTTCTGCGCGGCTGCGTGCGGGATCGCGACAAGCTCTCGGACTCGCGCACGGTCGATGTCTATTTCCACGCGCTGATGGCCGATCCTTGGCAAGTGATCGAGGAGATCTATCGCAAGGCCGAGCTGCCGCTGACGCCCGAGATCCGCGCCGGCATGACGGAATTCGTCCAGCGCAATCCGCGCGGCAAGCACGGGCAGTTGATCTACAATCTGCGGCGCGATTTCGATCGCACGCCGGAATCGATTCGCGAGCGCTTCAAATTCTATTTCGAGCGGTTTCCTGTGAATGTCGAGGTCAAGTGACGACGCTCACGCCGCGTCCGAGTTGAGCTCCTTGACCATGGCGCCGACGAATTCCTTGGCGTCGCCGAACAGCATCTGGGTCTTGTCGAGATAATAGAGCTCGTTGTCGATGCCGGCGAAGCCCGGGCTCATGCCGCGCTTCACGACCATGACGGACCTGGCGCGATCGGCCTCGATGATCGGCATGCCCGCGATGACGCTTTTCGGATCGTCGCGCGCCGCGGGATTGACGACGTCGTTGGCGCCCACGACGAGCGCAACGTCGACGGTCGGCATCTCCGGATTGATGTCCTCCATCTCGACCAGATTGTCGTAGGGGATGTTGGCCTCGGCCAGCAGCACGTTCATGTGCCCCGGCATGCGGCCCGCGACCGGATGGATCGCGAACTTCACCGAGATCCCGCGGCCGGTCATTTGCTGGAAGAGATCGTGGATCTTGTGCTGCGCCTGAGCCACCGCCATGCCGTAGCCGGGGATGACGACCAGCGTCTGCACGCCGTCGAGCGTCAACGCCGCCTCGTCGGGCGCGCTCGCGCGAACCGAGCGCTTCTCTTGCGTCCCGCCCGACTGCTGGATCTGCCCGAACCCGCCGAACAGCACGTTGACGAATGAGCGGTTCATCGCCTTGCACATGATGACCGCCAGGATGAATCCCGACGAACCGTCGAGCGCGCCCGTGATGACGAGCAGCTTATTGCCGAGCGCGAACCCCATCGCGCTCGCTGCCAGCCCCGCATAAGCGTTCAGCAGCGCGATCACCGTCGGCATGTCGGCCCCGCCGATCGGGACGATCAGCAGGAAGCCAAACATGAGCGAGAGCGCGGCGAAGGCGGGGAACAGCGAGATGTTGTCCGGCATCGCGGCGATGACCGCTCCCAGGACGATCGTGGCGAGAAAGATCCCAAGATTGACGATCCTCTGTCCGCGGAAGGTGATGGGGCGAGTCGGCATCAGTTCCTGGAGCTTGCCGAACGCCATCAGACTCGCTGTGAAGGTCAGAAAGCCGAGCGCCATTTCGAACATCAGCGCGATGACGATCACGCTGCCTGAAGCAACACCCCCCGCGGCGAGCCGATAATACTCGGCGGTGCCGATGAGACCGGTCGCGAGCGCGCCGAAGGCGTGTGAGATCGCCGTTCGCTGCGGGATCGCGGTCATGGGCATCAGGTAGGCCAGAGGCACCCCGATCGCCGAACCGACAAGGAAGGCCAGCGCGATCAGCTCGTAATTGACGATCTCGTGCCTGATAAGCGTGCCGACGACTGCGAGCAGCATGCCGAGCTCGGCCGCCCGCACGCCGCGACGCGCCGTCTCGACACGGCTCATCCACATCAGCGACAGAATGAAGAGACCCGCCGCCCCCAGATAGCCCAGCTGGACCAGATGCTCGGTCATCGCTTGGCCTCGCGCTTCTTGAACATCTTCAGCATCCGGTCGGTGATGAGATAGCCGCCGACCAGGTTGATCACCGAAGCGGTGATGGCGAGGAAGCCGAGGATTCGCGCCAATGGCGTGGCACCCGCCTCACCGGCGATCGAGATCGCGCCAACCACCGCGATTGCCGAGATCGCGTTGGTGAGCGACATCAACGGCGAATGCAGCAAAGGCGAGACGCGCTTGATGAGCTGGAAGCCGAGGAAGCCGGCCAGCATGAAGACATAGAGAAGGGTTTCGTCGAGTTGCATTTATATCACGCCGGGCATCAGACGACCGAATCAATTTGGAATCGGCTTCCAAACCGATTCGGATCAATTATGGAACTCCGCCGCAGATAGGTTCTGAAGTTTTTGTATCGTGATAGCAAACATTAGCGCAAGCCGATGTCAAAGTACTTCTGTCGGCAATTGTGCAAATCGGATATTTTCGTGTGGGAGACGACCAGAATGAAGGATCATCAGCCTTCTTGCTTGGTCTTATCTTATAAAACTTTTAGTACAAGCGCCGGGTTCCGGCCATCAGGCTTACGACGGCCCGTCGCGACAAAAACCATTCCAAAGAAATGTTTTCTCTGGTACGGTGCCGTCAAACAGGTCCGAATGCGGGCGGCGATCAGCCGCCGGCGGCCCAGGCACGTTTCGTGTGCCCGATAGGGAGGAGCCATGTTGACGACGGTGGCCGAGATCGGGACGCCGACGACGACGGTTGAGGTTTTGAAGGGCGAGTGGCCTCGCCCGATCGAGCACATATGGGTCGATCCTCGCACCGTCGTGACCATGCTGTTCCGGCCGTCGGACTACGAGGCAGAGGGCCACTACGTCGACAGCGGGCCGGGATACGCGCGCGACAAGATCGGACAGGTCTTTCTCATCCCGTCCAACGCGGAGCTCCATGGCTGGGGTTCCGGCGGCGAGATCAAGGCGGCCCGGTGTCTGTTCGAGCCGGGTTTTTTGGAGAGAACGCTCGGAGCCGGCTTCGGCCTGACATCGTCCCAACGCCGCAACTGTCTCGACGTCCGCAGCCCCTTGGTCTCGAACCTTCTGCGGCGGCTCATGGAGGAGGCGCTTTCTCCGGGCTTCGCCGCGACCGCCATGGTGGAAGCGCTGGGGAACGCGCTTCTGATTGAGTGCACGCGCTATGCCACCGCCTGCCAGGAAGGCGATTATCGCAGGAAGATCGGCCTCACTCCCCGGCAGAAGCGCCTGATCGAGCATTACATCGAAAGTCACGATTGCGGCACGCCCAGCGTGTCGGCGCTTGCCGCGCTTTGCGGATTGAGCGAGCGCTATTTCTGCCGGCTGTTCCGGGAGGAAACCGGCCAAAGTGTCGGCCGCTACTTGAAATCCGTCCAGATCGACCGCGCGAAGCGCTACCTCCTGGACACGGATCTCCCGCTCAAGGAGATCGCCTTCCGACTTGGATTTGCGAACGCCGCCAATTTTTCGGCGGCCTTCCGCGCGGCCATGGACCTGCCGCCGATCGCCTTCCGTCGCCGGCACGCAAAGAGCATCGACTTCATGCATCGTCACGACGCGTTATGAAGAGCTGTTTTCGACCATCCTCCGCACGCCGACCCGTCACCGCACGATAGTGGCTCGATGCTCGGCTAGCGGTCCAACAAACAAGTCTAAAGGGAGGGAAAGCAAAAATGAGCGCACGTTATCTCGCCGCACTTCTGGGATCCGCAAGCCTGCTGACATTCGCGACCGCGTCGCCGGTCAGCGCGCAAGCGCAACAAGCACCGGCGGGAAGTTCGGAAGAACTTCAAGAGATTGTGGTAACGGCGCAAAGACGAGAGCAAAAGCTGCAGTCGGTCCCGATCTCCATCACGGCCCTGAGCGCGGAAACGCTG
>DATGMP010000034.1:0-26927 GCA_035293565.1 Alphaproteobacteria bacterium
CGATCCGACGCGATCGCCTCAAGGCGAGACCGATCCGCAAAATTCAAGTCGAGGGCCGTGCTATGCATCGCCCAGACTCGCACGACCCCACACCGCCGGGAATCCACTTTCCGACTCTTCCCTCAGATTTTATCCACTAGGTCTTCGTCGCTCGGCATGGACAACCCCTTCGCCGCCCCCGATGCCTTAACCCACGCCTGTCCCGGTTCGATCCACTCCGGGAATCCTCGAGGTGAACGAGTGGACTATATGTAGGAGGTGAAGCGTATCCGAATGCCGATGGAGGCAACCATGAAACACCGCGTTTTGGCCTGCCTCGCTGCCACATTAGCCGGGATCGCAATGACCCCGTTGTCCGACGCTGCCGATGCAGCGAGCAAACCGGTCTGCATCCGCTCGTACCTGATCGATCACACGGAAACCCCGGACGACAGCACGATCCTCTTTTACATGCGAAACCATGTGATCTGGAAAAATACCCTGGTGAGCCGATGCATCGGCCTGAGGATCAACAGGGAAGGCTTTACGTACCAGCCAACCAATCCGGGAAGCGACGAGCTGTGCTCGAACCTGGTGACGGTCCGGCTGAATGATACCGGCCGGGTTTGCTTGCTGGGCGCATTCACGCCCGTCAACCCGCACACCCAAGCGCACTGACTGTCGTCGCGTCCCTGGATGGCTTCATAGACCGGCGCGCCAACTGCAATCATTTGGTTCGGCGAGGGCGCGTACGACGCGGAGTGACGCCTATTCGGCGGCCGCCGGCATGGGCGGAGTGGCGTGGCCGCCTTCGCGCAGCTCGACCGTGTTCCCGCCCGGATCGACCACGATGATCACGGGCCCGCTGCGCTGGAACGGGACGCCCAGGGCTTCAAGGTGGCGTGCCGCGTCCTCGACGCTCTCCACCGTGTAGGCCGTGTGCGGGCCGATCGAGATCGGCTTGTGCTCGCGGCTCGGCGCCTGCTCCTCGCTCTCCAGGACGTGGATTTGGGTGTGCGTCACAGGGAAGTCGAGCCAGAAGCCCGGGATGGTCTCCTCCAACTCCTTCGGGATCGCGCGTGGGACGGAAGCGATGCCGAGCACGTCGACATAGAAGCGGCGCATCTCCGCAAGCTGTGACGGCGCCGCGATGGCGATGTGGTTGATGCCGGTGATCTTGATCATGAATGGCTCCTGTTCGCCGCCACTATACCGGAGGGTTGGCGCAAGGACACGCGCGCGATGGTTCTTGGTCGGTTCGCCGGAAGCCTGCCACAATGGCGAGGTCGGCTATATCGGCCAGATGGGCGCCCTCCACTCACTTACCCGGTGATCTTGTCGATTTCGGCAAGGCCCTCGGCCGAGAGTTTCCAATTGGCAGCCGCAGCGTTCTTCTCCACTTGCTCAGGCTTGGTCGCGCCGGCGATAACGCTGGAGACTGGGTTCTGAGCCAACAGCCAGGAGAAGGCGAGTTCGAGCAGCGTGTGGCCGCGCTCCGCGACGAAGCCCGACAGGCGTTCGACCGCGTTCCATTTTTCGTCAGTCAGGAATTTTTCGAAATGGCTGACGCCCTTGGCCCGCGCGAGCCGGGTGCCCTCGGGCATCGGCTCGTTGCGCTTGTACTTGCCGGTCAGCAACCCGCTCGCCAGCGGAAAATAGGGCAGAAGCCCCATACCGTAAGCTTGGAGCGCAGGCTTCAGATCCGTCTCCAGGCCGCGCACCAGCAGACTGTATTCGTCCTGGGCCGAGACGTAGCGATTCAGCCCTTCGGTTTCGGCGATCCAATAGGCATCAGCCACCCGCCAGGCCGGTACGTTGGAGCAGCCGACATAACGCACCTTGCCCTGATGGATGAGGTCGTCCAGCGCGCGGAGCGTCTCTTCCATCGGCGTCAGCGGATCGGGGAAATGAAGCTGATAGAGATCGATCCAGTCGGTGCGGAGTCGTTTCAAGCTCGCCTCCACGGCCGACATGATATAGCGGCGCGAGGCGCCTTTCATGACGCCTGCCTGATCCATCTGCATACCGAACTTGGTTGCCAGCACGACATCCTTGCGGCGGGCGCCCAGGATCTGACCGATGACATTCTCCGACCCGCCCTGCCCGCCGTAAACGTCGGCCGTGTCAAGCAGCGTGATGCCGACGTCGAGCGCCTTATGGATCACCGCCCGGGAGGCATCGAGATCAATCCCCCATCCGAAATTGTTGCAGCCAAGGCCGACCGCCGAGACCCTCAGGCCGGAATTTCCAACGTTACGAGACTCCATCGCACGTCTCCCCTCTTCAATATCCGCTCAGTATGCGCGCGGCAGAGGCGGCTTCCCAAGAATAAGATCGGAAGCCTTTTCCGCAATCATGACGACCGGCATGTTGGTGTTGCCGCCGACGAGCCGTGGCATCACCGAAGCGTCGACCACGCGCAGGCATTCCAGGCCGCGAACCCGAAGCCGATCGTCCACCACCGCCATCGCGTCATTGCCCATCGAGCAGGTGCCGACGGAGTGATAGTCGGCTTCGGCGGTCGCCCGCAGATAGGCGTCGATCTCATCATCCGTCTTGGCGGCCGCACCCGGGCCAAGCTCCTCCTCTCGATATGGGTCGAACGCTTTCTGCATAAAGACGTCGCGCGCAATCCGGACCCCTTGGCGGAGGATTCGACGGTCGCTTTCTTCGGCGAGGAAGTTGGGGTCGATGACAGGCGGCGCCAGCGGGTCGGCCGAACGCAACGAGATCCGGCCGCGGCTAGATGGACGTAGGACGTTGACATGGGCGAAATAGCCGTGGCGCTTCACGATCTCGCGGCCACTATTCTGGTAAAGCGCCATCGAGAAATGGAATTTGACATCGGGTTCGTCGAGCCCCGGCTCCGAATTCACGAAGGCGATCGCCTCCATCCCATTGTTCGCGAGCGGACCGCTGCGAAACAACACATATTGCCCGAAGACTGTCGCGGCGGCGATCGGACTCATATAGTTGTAGAGCGAGATCGGCTGGCTGCAGGCAAAGCGGACATGACCGGCCAGATGGTCCTGCAGATTGCGGCCGACTCCCTTGAGATCGAGCACGGGCGCGATGCCGAGCGGCTTCAGATGATCGGCATCGCCGACCCCCGAGAGCATCAGCAATTGCGGCGAGTTGAGCGCGCCGCCGGACAGGATCACTTCGCGATCGGCGCGCGCCTGCTCGCGCTTCCCTTTGCGCAGATATTCGACTCCGACCGCGCGGGCGGCTTCGAACAGGATGCGCGTTGCATGGGCATCGGTGATCACCGTGAGATTAGGACGCCGTACCGCCGGTCGAAGATAGGCGGTCGCACTGCTGCAGCGTCGCCCGTTCCCGACCGTCAGATCGACCGGCCCGAAGCCCAAGCGCGACGCCCCATTGGTGTCGGGATTGTAGGGATATCCGGCCTGCTGCCCGGCTTCGACGAACGCCGTGGCAAGAGGGTGCCGCACGCCGGGCCTGGTGATCCGGACGGGGCCCGAGCCGCCGTGCCAGGCATCCTCCCCGTCGTGCCAAGTCTCGGCGCGTTTGAAGTACGGCAGCAAATCGGCGTGCGACCAGCCTTCATTGCCGAGCTGACGCCAGGTGTCGTAATCGGTCGGCGTGCCCCGACAATAGACCATGCCGTTGATCGAGCTCGACCCGCCAAGCACCTTGCCGCGCGGCGAGTAGAGGACGCGATTGTCGAGATGCGCCTGCGGCTCGGTCCGATAGCGCCACGCATAGAGCCCGCCGATCATGATCGGCAAAAGACCCCCAGGAGCCCGGATCAGGGGCGAGCTGTCACGCGGGCCCGCCTCCAGCAGCAGCACGCGGTTGGCGGGGTCGGCGGAAAGACGATTGGCCAACACGCAGCCAGCCGAACCCGCGCCCACGATGACATAATCGAACGCCTCCATGCTTCCCCTGCGGCTAGGTCGTTTGCCGCACCATGCTTTCCGGCGATAATGGACGCAAGCGCCGTCGCCTGCGGCGGACGATCAACATGGGAGGTCATTGATGGCATCACGTTATTTCGTCCGCGCAGCGGAGGTGCCGGATTATCAGCCCGCCAATCACACCGGCACCTGGAACAAGCGGCTGATCGGGCGCGAGACCGTCGGCGCGGGCAAGATCGAGATGATCCTCGGGACCGTGACGCCGGGCCAGGGCGCCCTGCCCCATGCCCATCCGGGCATCGAGCAGATCTGCTATATGCTGAAAGGGCGGGCGCGCACGGAGGTGGGCGGCGAGACGGCCGAACTCGGTCCCGGCGATTGCTGCTCCTTCCCGGCCGATGCGCCGCATGTCTTCACCGCAATCGGCGACGAGCCGATCCAGGTGCTCGTCATCTACTCTCCACCCTATGAAGAGAACCCCGACCGCGCCGTCCGCTTGGGCGCGCATTGACAGGAGGCAGGCAATGTCGAAATCCCAGAGCGACGATACCGATCTGTCCCGCCGGGAATTGCTGCGCACGACGGGGGTTGCCGGATTGACCGGCGCGGTTTCCCTTGCTTCTCTCGATCGCGCGGCGGCGGCCGAAGTCCCCAAGGAAGCGCGGCGATTCGAGGGCCGCGTCGCGGTCGTGACCGGCGGCGCACGCGGACAGGGCCGCTCTCACGCCGTGCGGCTCGCGCGTGAGGGCGCCGCGGTCGTGCTGTGCGACATACTCGAGCAGATTCCGACCGTCGACTATCCGATGGCGACCCGGGCCGACATGGACGAAACCGTCAAGCTGCTGGAGGCCGCCGGCGGCCGGTGTCTGGCGATCAAGGCCGATGTCCGCGATCCCAAGGCCGTCACGGACGTCGTCGCCCGGACGCTCAAGCAGTTCGGAAAGATCGACATCCTGCTCGCGAATGCCGGGATCCTGGGCAACCATCCTCTGCTGCAGATCAGCGACCAGGCCTTCGACGATATGATCCGAACCAACCTGGTCGGCGTCTTCAACTGCATCCGGGCAGTCGTGCCGCCGATGAAGGAACGGAATTACGGCCGGATCGTGGTCACTTCTTCCCAGGCCGGCCGGATGGGCTATGCGCAGCTCGCTCACTACGCCGCATCGAAATGGGGCGTCATCGGTCTTACGAAGTCCGTTGCCCTCGAGGTCGGGCTGGACGGGATCACCGTCAATGCGGTCTGTCCGACGGCCGTCAACACGCCCATGGGCAGCAACCCTGAAGTCTGGCGTCGCGCGCTGCCTGACGACCCTATGCCGACCAAGGAGAAGTTCGAGGCGTTGATGCGGCAACACCCCTCTCTGCCGCAAGGCGTGCCGTGGGTGGAACCCGAGGAGGTGACGGAGCCCGTCCTGTTCCTGGCGTCTGACGCGGCCCGGCATATCACGGGGGCTGTGATCGACATCCAGGCCGGAGCCGGCGCCCGCAATGTCGCCTAAAGAAAAGCCCGCCGAAGCGGGCCTTTCCGTTTCCATCGCGGCTCTATCAGCGGCGCCAATGCCCGCCGACCCATTCCCAGTGGCCGTGGCGGTCGATCCAGCGCCCGGGCTCCCACACCAGCCCAACCTCTGGACGCTCGACATAGTGACCGCCGACCCAAAAATAGGTACGGCCGTTCCACTCCCAATGGCCCGGAGCCCAGACCATCGCCTCGGGCGGTCCAGGCGGCGGGGGCACGACTTCCGGCCGAAGCGGCGGCGGTGCCCCAGGAGCGACCACCACGGGCGGAACAATCAGCTCGCCTTCGATGCGAACGCCCGCGAGCGCGCTCGGCAGCGAGACGAGCGTCGCGCCGAAGCACGCCAACAGCGCAAGTGCCTTTCTGTTCATTCATCCCTCCTTGGAACGCTGGACTCCGCGCTTAGCGATAGTACCAGCCGTGATAGTAGTAGTGTGGATAAGGCCGCTCATAAACGACGCAGCCTGAAAGCTGGGTCGCTACGAGAAGGGCGGAGATAACAAGCAAGAAAGTCCGACGCATGATTGGATTCCTTTCTCGAACTTATGTTGATGAAACGAGAAAAGAAACAGCGCCCTGCGTGCCTTTGTTTGTCCAAGTGATGACGAGGAGATGACAATTTTGTCATGCTTCTCCGTCATCTTCTTGCCTCAATCGTGCCGAACGCGCTCCCAGACCAATTGCGCCACACCGGAAAGGCCGTTGCGCAGCAGCGGCGGCGTCGACAGCAGCAGGCGGTCGCCGTCGAAACGATAATACCGGACCTGCTCCTGGCCGATCAGATTGGGGAACAGGGAGAGTTCCACGGTATGGACTACGGCGTCCTTCTCCAGCCGGTAACGACCGCAATAGGTGTGATAGCCGTGCGTCGCTGCCCTACACTCTTCGGCCGTTCCGCCGAGCGGATCTCCGCCGAGAAAACGCGGGCGACCCGATGCCATCAGCGCGGCGAACATGTAGCCGTCCGGCGCGTAGCTCAGCAGGCCTTTGGCATCGGAGCCAAGAGGATGGCGCGGCACGCCGCCTTCGTCCGGTATCGTCCAGGACACGAGACGCCAGGTACCGAGAAATTTCGCGACATCGATCATTGCTTCGCCCCCTGATTCGCGCGCTCGAGAAGCAGGTCCGCAACCAGTCCCGGTTCGGTGATCATGGCGTCGTGGCAGGCCGGCAGCTTGCGAAGCGGCCAATCCTTTTGTTCTACAACCCACTCGTAGGTCGGCGACACCGGCTGGTAGATGGGATCGGTACAAAGGACATAAGTCCTCGGCCTGCCGTTGGCGATTGGCCCGGCAAGCCGGAACGGGGTGGTGTAGGAGGCGAGCGGCTGGGGAGTCAGCCTGCGGTCCATCCAGTCGGCCAACGGGCCGTCGGGAACGCCGAACATACCGGGCGTCGGCACCGGTATCGTAAGGCCACCGGACGTTTCCTCGGCCGCCCTGATCCGGGCCGCGGCCACCTCGCGCGGCAGGATGTCGATGGGCGCGCGACCGACCGGCGGGATGACCGAATCCAGATACACCAGATGGCGCAGACGTTCGGGCAGCCTGTCCGCAACCCCGCTGATGACCACACCGCCGAAGCTGTGGCCAACCAGGATCACCTCCTCGAGCTCCTCGGCCTCGATCACGCCGACCACGTCCTGGACGAAGGTCTCGTGGGTGATGTCCCGCGTGAGCAGATGGGCCCGTTCCCCGAGCCCGGTGCAGGTTGGCGCGAACACGCGCGCCCCCGCCCGGGTCAGCCGGTCGGCGACCGCCCGCCAGCACCAACCGCCATGGAAGGCGCCGTGCACCAGAACGAAGACGGGCCCTCTTTCAGGTGACATGGACAGAATCCTCCCTTAAATGATTAGCGATCCTGTGACGTGTACTCCTAAGGTATTCTAGGGGAACCAACTTCGCGGCTTTTGCCTTTCATGGTTCAGAAACGTAAATTCCTATACAGTCGCTAGTCGGGCGTAGAGGGAAGAGCACGATTCCGACATGGACGATACGAGCTGGATAATCCCCGGAATTTTCGGCCTGATCCTCACGATCGGGGCGGCCACGTTCGTGATCCATATGTTATTCGAGCACGTCAAGGCCAAGCGCAACCGAACTTATAAGACCCTTGAGGAGCACCGCAGCCTCAATGCCGGTCGCCTGGAGCGATCGAGCCGCGGCGCCGGCACGCGTTAACGCGTTTTGCAGATCGAGTCGCCTTCGGCTTGATCCCAGCCCAAGCATTCCCGATTTAAGGGGCAGGATTAACCCCGCATCAGCCCATGAGTCGCTCCCCCCTCGTCAACAAAGCTCGCGCCCGACTAGCCGAGCAGCGTCAGAAAGACATGGAGCGCTGGCAGACCGGCTCGAACTCCTTCCGGCGGACCATGATCCGATGGATGCTCCGGATCGTGGCGATCACGCTGATCCTGGTGCTCGCCCTTTATCGGATCGGCGGCGGCCGGTTCTTCTAGGTCCGATTGATATTTCAGTATTCATGTCGGAGCGAATCTGCGATTAATTTCCGTAGCTTTGGGCCGCTTCGCCAATGTTTAACTCTTCGCGGCTTCCATAGAACAGATGATGCTCGCGACCAAAGGGATGCCCGCACCGCTCACGCCCGACGAGCTGCTCGCCAGAGCAGACTTGGCGGGCCGGGCCCGTGTCGTTTCGATCCATCGCCTGGAAGATCGCAGCGGCCGGGTCGCCACGCTCAAATTCTATGGAGTGATCAAGGGAAGGCCCATCGTGCGGCGGCCGCGCATGCTTGCCTGGCTGCCCTGGGGGCGCACGGTCATCGTGCGCATGCGCTCGGCTAAGCGCGGGCCAGACGGGCATCTCCTACCCGGCGAATGGTCCGACGGCTATCGTAAAGGCGATACGGTCATGACCCACCTCGCCTGGGACCCGGACGCTCAGGCTTATTCGACAATTTGGTGGAACGCGGTCTGGCTGGCGCCGCACCCCAAATAGAAGGCAAGCGCCAGATCGGGGGGAGTAGATGGAGTACGTAACGCGGGACGGCGTGCGACTTGCCTATACCGAAGCCGGTCGAGGGGATCCGTCAATCCTTCTGGTGCACGGAATGCAGTGCGATCACACGCACATGCAGCCGCTCTTCGACCATTTCGCGCGCAAGCATCGCGTCGTCTCGATCGATCTGCGCGGACATGGCGCGAGCGATAAGCCTGGGAGCGACTATTCCAATGCAATGTTCAACGATGACATCGGACTCATTTGCTCATCTCTCGGGCTGCGGCGGCCTATCGGCATCGGCCATAGCTTCGGCGGGAGCACGCTTCTCTATACGGCGATCCACCAGCCCGACATGCTCGGCGGCATCGTCTTATTGGATTCGGGCGTGCGAAGCGCGGCGAGCCGCCAGGCCGAGCTCGGTCACGCCCACGGCGCAGTCTCAGGGCCGGAGAACCAAGCTCAATCCGCCCGATTCCTAGCGGCGCGCTTATTCGGGCCTGATGACCCGGTCGATCTACGAGATCGGATCATCGAACAAATGATGTCGGCGCCAAGCCATGTCAGAGAGCCGATGCGCAAGACGGTCTTGGAATTCGACGCGGCCTCCGCAGCGCGGGACTGTATGGTGCCCGCCCTCTTCCTGCTCGCGGACCGCCCCTTCACCGACGTCGAGACGCTGGAGCAGCTCGGAACCAACTGGCGCGTCGGTCAGGTAGTCGGCGCCGGACACTTCATCCAGTTAATCGTGCCCGACCAGGTAACGGCGATGATCGATCGGTTTCTGGAGCTGCTTCCCCGAGCTGATCAGCCTGTCAGGCGCACTTTCCCGCCGTCGGCGGCATCCGCAGGCGTATAGAAACCCGGCGTTCCCTGGGACGTCCTGAACTTGTCCGTTATACCCAGAACAGTCTCCGAAGCACCCAACACCAAATATCCATCCGCCGGCATCTGCTTGGCGATCGCCGCGAGTACCTGCCGCTTTGTCGCGAGATCGAAATAGATGAGCACGTTGCGACAGAAGACGATGTCGAACTTGCCCAGCGACGACAGATCATGGAGCAGGTTGGCGCGCTTGAAGTGGGTCATCGAACGGATCTCGTCCGATAGCTGCCATTTGTCGCCGTTCCGTTTGAAGTACTTGATGAGCAGCTTGGCCGGCATGCCGCGCTGCACCTCGAACGTGCTGTACTCGCCCGATTGCGCGCGCTCGACCATCTCGGTCGAGAGATCGGTCCCGACGATCTCGATTTTCCAGCCATTGAGCTCGGCGCCGCGCTCCTTCAACAGCAGAGCCAGCGAATAGGCTTCCTGTCCGGACGAAGAGGCAGCCGACCAGATGCGCAATGTCCGCCGATCCGCACGCGCCTTCAGAAGCTGCGGCAGCATGACGTCGCGGACGAGATCGAACGGCTTGATGTCGCGGAAGAAGAACGACTCGTTCGTCGTCATCGCCTCGGCGACGTCGCGGATCTGCACATCCGCTGGCCTGCTCCGCACTTGATCGGCGAGCTGAGCAACGTTCTCGAGCTTCCATTTGCGGGCAATGGGCGCAAGTCGCGCCTCAAGCAAATATGCCTTGTCCGGGGTCAGCTCCAATCCGGATTGCGCCTTCACTACCCGCGCCAGCGTTTCGAAGTCTTGTGGACGCATTTCCTATGCCCTCGGGAGTGTAATCGTTCTTAGTTTCGGACCGATCTGGTCAATCGGTAGGATCGACGAGCAAAGCCCGGCATTCGCCACCGCGCCCGGCATGCCCCAAACGACGCTCGTCGCCTGATCCTGGCCGATGACCGAGCCGCCAGCCGCGACAACCGCCCTGCAGCCTCGTAGCCCGTCATGCCCCATGCCGGTGAGGATGACCGCGAGCACGGCCGGACCATAGATATCGACGATGCTCGTCATCATCGGATCGACGGACGGACGGCAGTAATTTTCAGGCGGCTCCTTCGTGAGCCGAATGACCGGCGCCGCTCTGGTGTTCGTGACCTTCATATGAAAGTCGCCGGGCGCAATATGGATACGGCCGCGTTCGACCGGCATGCCGTCGGTCGCTTCGACCGCGTCCACGCCGCAGATCCGCGTGATGTGATGCGCCAGCATCGTCGTGAAGGTCGGCGGCATATGCTGGGTCAGCAGAATCGGCAGATTGAAGGTCGGGGCGAGATGCTTCAGCACGTCGTAAAGAGCTTGCGGTCCGCCGGTCGAGCTGCCCATCGCGATGATTTGGGGCGCCATCGTCGACGCTGCGCGCAACACAGGTTGCGACGGCGGCTCGACAAGGAGCGCGCGGCGAGCGGGAACAGCCGAGAGGCGTCGATCCGTCGAATGTGCGGGGCGTCCGGAGCGCGCGACGGCGCCCAGCGACCTGACCTTCTCCAGAAGCTCCCGATTGAACGCCGCAGGCCCCATCATGTCCCGCGACGAGGTCGGCTTGGGAACGTAGTCGGCGGCGCCCGCGGCAAGTGCCTTCAGCGTGACGTCGGCATTCTTGAGTGTCAGTGTCGACGCCATGATGATTTTGGCGTGAGGCGCTTTTTCCAGCAGGAAAGGAATGGCCGAGAGACCATCCATCTCGGGCATTTCGATATCGAGTACGATGACGTCGACCGGATGGCGCGCCAGAGCCGCGATCGCTTGCCGCCCGTCGGCGACCGTAACCGCGATCTCGACATCGCCCGCGCCTTCGAGTGTGCGCGCGATCAAGCCGCGTATAACCGCGGAATCGTCGACGATCATCACGCGAATGGGCGAGTTGGGTACCGGCGGATTGGCGGGCGCGGTCAGCGTCATCTCGTTGTTTCCGAGGGGTGGCGACCCGGCCTCAGAGCAAACCGATCTGTTCGAACTTAGCTTGCACGATCTCCATATCGAAGGGCTTCATAATGTACTCATCCGCTCCCTCCTCGAGCGCCTGCATGATGTGCTCGATCTCGCTGTTGGTCGTGCAGAGGACGATCTTAGGATGGCTGCCATGCGGCATCGCCCGAATTTCCTTCAGGCATTCGATCCCGGACATCCCCGGCATATTCCAGTCCAGAAGGATCGCATCGGGCATGTCCGACACGCATTCGTCGAGCGCCTTCTCGCCGTCCTCCGCTTCGCGGCATGCAAATTTCAGATCTTCCACGATCTGACGCGCAAACCTGCGGATGACGCGACTGTCGTCGACTACAAGACACGACATCATCTTCGTTCTCCTACTTCGCTCTTTAGCTATATCGGCCGCGCGAGAACGCTGTTCACCGCGTGGATTATCTCGTCGAGGATTTCGTAATTGGCCTGCCGATTGGGAAAGGATTCGGTCAGACGGTCCCAGACTTCGTGCGCGTGCTGGAGCATTCCGATGCCGGTGCCGCATTCCGTAAAATGGGTCTGCGCATCGGACAGGAACTTGATGAAGCGGCTTGGTCCAGATCCATGAACGAACAGATCGTTGAAAGCCCGCTCATACTCGGAGAGGATCAACTCGACGTTCCGGAGATGCCGGAACAGCTCGGTCTGAAGGGATTGAAAGCGAGCCTTCGCAGAATTCCGCAGCATCGGCGGATAGGCCAACACGAGACGCGGCCAGTCGTTGAGCCACGATCCCATATCCAAGATGGCGCGCTGCAGCGTCTCGAAGATCCAGGAGAAATAGAGCGTTCCTTTCCAGGCGTGAAAGCGTTCGATGCAGTTCGCCGTTGGCAGACCGAAGGCCGCCGCGAGACCCTCGAGGGCGGGCACATCCTTGAGGTCCCACAGCATGTCAAGCAGCCGGTCGAGCGCATGGCGCGTCTCGGCGGCGCCTTCTCCGGTTACGGCCGACAGGATCTGTCGAAAGCGCTCGCGGATAAAGGCGCGGATCTCTTGCCATTCGCTTTCAGGAATGTCGCAATAGCTCTTGTCAGCTTCGACCTGGGCGCGCTCGAAGAGGTCGCGGATCAGGAATGGGGCAAAAGAGGGGAGCGTGTCGAGCAACTCCAGGACGCGCGCATCCGCTTCGAGGGCCTTGCGCCGTTCGGGATCGCGCACGTCGACGACATCTCCCATCATATGGATGAACTCGCGGCGCTCGAAAAAAAAGGTTTGCCCGCCTTCGCTGAGCCGGTGCCCGTTGAACGGCAGATAGATCTTCGTTCCGACCTTCAGTTCCTTGCCGATTCCAAATCCCCGCGAGACTTGGCGGAGATCCTTGAACATGACGATCTTGTTGAGAACGGGCGTCTCGAAAAGAAGCTTGTGTTCGAGGCCATCGGTCGCATTCGCGAGCTCATCTCCGACCCGCAGGCAATTGAGCACACGCGGCGAGCCGGACTGAAGGAAATATGCAATGATGTTGGACCTGCGCGACGCTCCTCCCGATGGTAGGTTAGAGGACCCCGCAGGGCTTCCAGCTCCTTGGGAAGCCGCGTTTTCCATTTTATGCGGCCTCTAGCTGCGCCAGGTCGAACATCCGCGCGACATCGACGATCACGAGAAGCCGCTCATCCAGTCGCACGATTCCTGTCGAGATCTCGCGCCAGGAAGCGTCGAGGGTCGTAGGGTTCGGCTCGACCGCGGCGGCGGGAAAACTCATGACCTCGCCCACCTCGTCGACGAGCAGGCTATAGAGCTCCGTATTGTGCTCCACGACGATCGAAACCTGTTCGCCCTGTTCGGACTTGGCAAGGCCGAGCCTGCTGCGAACATCGATCGCGGTCACGATCCGGCCGCGAAGATTGAGCGCGCCTGCGATCCATGCGGGCGCCAGCGGAATACGGGTGATGCGCTGAGGCCCGAGAACATCCTGAACCTTGAGGACCGGAATGCCGAATAGCTGCCCCGCGATCACGGTCGTGACGAATTCACGCGTATCGTCCTTGCCTGCCGCGTCCTGGAGCCCCTGGAGTTTTTCGCTCATGCCACTTTCCTTCCATCGCGCACCGTCTGCGACAGCTTGTCGAGCAAGGTCGATCGGTCGAACTTGACGACGTAGTCGTCGAAGCCGCACTCGCGTGCCCGATCGATTTGCTGATCCTCCGTCAGGGAGGACATCGCGACCACCGGCGTCTCGCGCCAACGCTCGTCATGCTTGACCTGCACGGCGAAATCGAAGCCGGACATGCCCGGCATATCGAGATCGGAGATGATGAGATCGAACTTCTCGCCTGCTTCGCAGAGAGCCAGGGCGCCCGCTGCGCCGTCGGTCGAGGTCACCTGGTAGCCTTCGACCTTGAGCAACGACGCGACGAGGTTTCGATAGAATGGGCTGTCATCGACCACCAGCACGCGCCTTGATGGCCGGTCGTCGGCATCCCCATGGATCCCTTCCCTGCTGTGCGCAAAGGCCCGATTCATGTGATAGCTGACATCGATGATGTCGGTGCCTCTGCCAGCCACGATCGCACTGCCGAGGATGCCGGGCATGTCGGTGCGCAGCTGTATGTCGAGATGCGTATCGACGATGTCGATGATCTCGTCGACCATCAGTCCCATAACCCAGCCTTCGTCCGCGAAGATCAGCGCCGGCTGCTGGCCTTCCGTCGACTGAAGCGCTCCGTCGATAAACGGAACGAGCGGCGTGAGCTTTCCCCGATATTGGATGACGCTCTGGCCGTTGACCCATTCGATAGCGGAACGATCGAACTCCTCCAGACGCGCGATAAGTGACAGCGGAACAGCTTTGGGACCGCCCGCGCCTGCGCTGAAGACCAGAAGCGTCGTCTGCTCGGCGCCGTCGCTTGCACGCGCCTTTGCCTCGGCAGCCATATTCTCGTCGGCGCCCATGATCTCCCCGAGCGTCGCCGCAATGCCGTTTGGATCAAGGATCATGATCACCGAACCGTCGCCGAGGATGGTGTTGCCGGAGAAGGTCGAGACCTGGCGAACGACAGGAGCGACCGGCTTCACGACGATTTCCTCCGTATCGAAGACACGGTCGACGATCATGCCGAAGGCCTGCACGCCTACCTGGGTAACCACGACGAAGCGCTCGGTCGGGGCCACTTCATTGTCAGCCCGTTCCAACTTGAGGAGCGACTCCAAGCCGACGAGCGGCAGCAGCCGGTCGCGCAAGCGAAGGACCGGGGCGCCCTTGAGGCGTTCGATGCGATGCTCGCCCGTTCCGGCCTCAGTGGCGCGCACCAGCTCGACGACGGCCGTCTGCGGGATCGCATAGCGATCGCCGGCGACCTCGACGATAAGCGCGGAAACGATCGCGAGCGTAAGCGGGATCTTGATCGTGAATGTCGAGCCGTGGCCGGCGATCGATTTCATCTCGATCGTGCCGCCGATCTTCTCGATATTGGTGCGTACGACATCCATGCCGACGCCGCGGCCCGAGACCGACGTGACCGCTTCTGCGGTCGAGAAGCCCGGTCGGAAGATGAATTGCTGGACCTGCGCATCGTTGAGGGCCGTAAGCTCGGCCTCCGTCGCCAGCCCCTTGGCCAACACCTTGGCCTTGATCTTGTCGATGTTGAGGCCGCGACCATCATCGCCGATCTCGATGATGATGTGACCGCCCTGGTGAAAGGCTTTTAGCCAGATTCGTCCCGTCTCAGACTTGCCGTTTTGCGCGCGCTCGTGCGGCGATTCGATCCCGTGGTCCGCGGAGTTGCGCACCATGTGGGTCAGCGGATCCTTGATCAGCTCCAGCACCTGCCGGTCAAGCTCGGTCTCCGAGCCGATCATCTGTAGGTCTATCTTCTTGTTCAGTTCGTGCGCGAGGTCACGAATGATTCGCGGCAACTTCGTCCAGGCGTTGCCGATCGGCTGCATGCGGGTCTTCATCACCCCTTCCTGCAACTCCGAGACCACCTGGTTCAGCCGCTGGAGCGGCGCGGCGAATTCGCTGTCCTTCTTTGCGCGCGCGATCTGGAGCAGCTGGTTGCGGGTGAGCACCAGCTCCGAAACCGTGGTCATCAGGCTTTCCAGAAGATCGACATTGACCCGGATCGACTGAAGCGCGACCGCCGACTCCGATTTCTCGGGTTCCGGCGCTTGCCGCTGCCGCGACGGCGGAGCGGAAGCTTCGACCTCTTTCACGACCGGAGTTTCCGGCACCGGCGCCTCAGGCTGCGCGGACCCGACGGTCGGCTCCAACGCCACTACGGGCTCCTCCACGACCGGGGGCGCCCCGAGCGTGCCGGCCGGCTCGCCGGCCGCGATCGCATTGAGCGTGGCGATGAGCTCGCCATCATCGCCTTCTGGTTCGGCACCGGTTTGTTCGAGCGCGGCCAATATCACCTTGATCGTATCGAGAGCGCGCAAGATGACCGACACGGAGCTTGGCGTCGCGGCAAGATCCCCATCGCGATAGCGACCGAGAACGTCCTCGGCTGCGTGGGCAACCGACTCGAGCCGCACCAGCCCAAGGAAACCGCAGGTGCCCTTGATGGTGTGAACAAGCCGGAAAATCTTCGACAAGAGTTCGGGACTGTCCGGATCCTGCTCGAGCTTCACCAGCTCGACGTCGAGCGTTCCGATGCTCTCGTAAGTCTCCGTCAGGAACTCGGCCAGGATGTCATTCATCTCAAAGAGCTCCCTCAGGACATGTCGGCGAGCAGGGCGTCGATCGCCGACTGATCGATCGCGGCACCGGGAAGCTGCGGTCCGTTCAGCATCTTGTTTTCGGCGATGGTAAGTCCATCATCGTGTCCGTCGGTATCGTTGTGCAGGTCTTGCGGGATCCCCAGCATCTGCATGAGATCGCCCAGCCTGCCTTCGATTACGTTCAGCGTCTGCCTGACGGTCACGATCCGTTGCCCGGTGAGGTCCTGGAAGCCGCAGGCTTCATAGATGGTGGTCACGGCGTCGCCGATCTTCTTGGCGTGCTCGCCGCCGACTTCCATCCCTACCGTCTGCAGCGAATCGCAGGCATCCATGATCTGATTGGCGGCCAGCTCGGTCGCCTCGACCACCGCACCCAGCTGGTCGGTCGCATGCGGAATGTGCGAATTCCGAAGCTTCGACGGACCGATTGCCGCCAGCTCCCGGCTGACTTTCCGCACATAGGAGGTCAGTTCTTCGAGCTGCTGGATCAGACCGACTCGATTTGTATTCTCGATCTTAAGCAAGTCGTCGACGGGCTTCGCGCTCATGATTACTACTCCTTGGACGACGACGTTCAGAACGGCCCCAGAACGCTGACGAGCTTGGTCTTGAAGGTGTCGGCGTTAAAGGGCTTCACGATGTAGTTGTTGACGCCGGCCGACTTGGCGGTGACGACGTTCTCGACCTTCGATTCGGCAGTGACCATGATGAAGGGGGTGTCCTTGAGCTTGATGTCGCTGCGGACTTCCTTCAGCAGATCGAGGCCGGTCATCGGCTCCATGTTCCAATCACTAATCACGAGCCCATAGGGACGCGAGCGCATCAGCTGCAGCGCCCGGCCGCCGTCGCTGGCTTCGTCGATATTGCTGAAGCCCAACTGGCGCAGCAGGTTCGAAATGATGCGGATCATGGTCTTGTAATCGTCGACGACCAGTACCGGCATGCTCAGATCAACGGACATCTCTTGCTCCATTCCATGGTTTGGCTGTTCCAGGCCTCGATGAAGGCGACGCGAATTGGGGGTGCGGGTCAGGTGGCCATGGCCCTCGCGGTCCAGCCGTGAAGATCGGCGCGCGCGCGGTTCATCCGCTGTCCGACGCGACGTTTCCTCACTGTGACGGTGTCTTTATCCGGTGACATCGCCGGGTTCTCCACTGGCTTCAATCGCTGCTCCATCCCGTACTGGGAGGATGGCTCAGCCGCGGAAATCGGGCGCGGTGGGCCATGTGCTAACTTCCCAGCTATTCTTGAAAATACGGTAAAAGGGGCCGAAAACCGGGTTACCGAAAGACCCGGAATCAAAAAGGCCGCGGCTCGACCGAGCCGCGGCCTTTTCGTTAAAGGACAGCGCTCTCCTAGGCGGCTTTCAGATCCGACAGGAACCGATCGACCTCGGCGCGCAGCTGCTCCGCTTGACGACCGAGTTCGGCGGAAGCGGCGAGCACCTGGGTAGCAGCCGAGCCGGTCTGCGCGGCGGCGTCATTGACGCCCGAGATGTTGCGATTGACCTCCTGCGTCCCGGACGCGGCTTCCTGCGTGTTCCGCGAGATTTCGCGGGTGGCGGCGCCCTGCTCCTCGACCGCCGAGGCGATGATCGCAGAGATCTCGCTGATCCGCGTGATCGTGGCATCGATGCCCTTGATCGCGTCAACAGCGTGCTTGGCCGCCGACTGGATCGCCGTCACTTGGCCGGAGATCTCCTCGGTCGCCTTGCCCGTCTGGTTGGCGAGCGCCTTGACCTCGGAGGCGACGACCGCGAAGCCCTTGCCCGCCTCGCCGGCGCGAGCCGCTTCGATCGTGGCATTGAGCGCCAGCAGATTGGTCTGGGACGCAATGTCGTTGATCAGCGCCACCACTTCGCCGACGCGCTGCGCCGCATCGGCCAGACCCTGCATGGTCGCGTTGGCGTTGCTGGCCTCGACGACGGCATTGCGGGCGATGTCCGTGGATTGCTGGACCTGCCGCGCGATTTCCGAAATGGCGCCCGCCATCTCCTCGCTGGCGCTGGCCACCGTGGAGACGTTGGCCGAGGCCTGCTCCGACGCGACCGCCACGGCGGTGGCCTGGCGGCCGGTCTCTTCGGCGATCGCCGACATGCTGCTGGCGGTCGAATTCATCTCTGTCGAGGCCGAAGCCAGCATGTCCAGGGTCTCGCGCACAGTCTGGTCGAAATTGCCGACGTATTCGTCGATCAGCTTCTGGCGCCGCTCCTTCTCAGTGCGATCGGCTTCGCGCTGCTGAGCCAAATTCTCGGCATCGATGAGGCCCTGCTTGAAGACCTGAACGGCTTCCGCCATGTGGCCGATCTCGTCCTTGCGGCCGATGCCGGTGATCTCGGTCTCCAGATCGCGCTTCGCGAGACGGTCCATGGCGTCTGTCATCTTGCGGATCGGCCGCGAGACCCCGAGGACCAGGGAGAGGCCCGCGATCAGGGAGAGCAGAGCGGAGACGCCGAAGGCGCCATAAATCCACACCACGCTCGAATCGTAGATGTCGACACCGGCATAGCCCTGGTCGAACGCATGATCGGTCTCATAGGCGATGAGCTTTTCGGTAGTACCCCGAACCGCGGTCATGGCCTGGACGCCTTCCTTGTTCAGAAGCGCCATCGCCTCGTCGCGATGATTCTGGCGGAGCGCGGCCAGCGCCTTGTCGTAGACCGCCCCATAGCCTTCCCAGCTCTTCTCGATCTGATCCGTCATCGTCTTCTCGTCGGCCGAATTTACCGACTGCGCCAAGGCCTTCCAGAGTTTGTCCCGCTGAGTCTTGATGTCATTGGCGCCAGCCTCGGCCGCGGTTTCGTCATCGGGAGTCGTGGCGAGCAAGGGCAGCAGCGTGCGCGCCCGATATTGCTCGGTGAGGCCGGAGACCTTTCCCAGATCCCGGATTGCCGGGAGATAGTTGATCAGAATGCCCGCGGCGTTGTCGTTCACTGCGTGAAGACGATCGAGAGCGAACAGCCCCAGGCCCGCGGTCGCGACAAGCACTGCGACGAAAGCCGCGATCACCTTCGTTCTGATAGCGAGGTTGGCAAAAAAAGACATCGTCGATTTCTCCGGTACGGCTGGACCGCCGTGGAATTGAGGGCACAACTTCTCCGCGCGGCTTCGTTTCCGCTTGTCGAGAGCA
Source organism: Alphaproteobacteria bacterium (assembly GCA_035293565.1). GTDB lineage: Bacteria > Pseudomonadota > Alphaproteobacteria > BOG-932 > Roseiterribacteraceae > DATGMP01. The sequence continues at coordinate 18,984 of DATGMP010000034.1, forward strand.
CCCGAGTTCGACGCGCAGACTTACCTACCTTTCTGAAAATACGGTAAATAACCGCAACCGGTTCAATCGGATTCAGTTGTCGAGCGTATCGCGACGCGAGAATTAATCGCCGCTGCAGCTCGCGGGTTACGCCGGGACCGGCCCGCTCCAGCCGGGCAGATACCCTGCCTCGGCGCCTTTCGCGAGCTTGAGCGCCTTGCGGAGTGCGGCGGGAAAGTCTTTCTCGATTTCCCCACGCTTGATTTGTCGGCGCAGGAAATCCGCCCAGATGAATTCGCTGAAGGGGGTGGTGTCCTTGGCATAGCCACCGGCCCGACGCAACCCTCCCGCCAAGCTGCGAAACGGATCGTCGACCAGCTCGGATATCGAGGCGGGAATCTCATCGAAGCCGCGCCTGCGGCCGCGGCTGTCGTAGGGATGGCACCAGCATCGATTGTCGAGAATCACCCAGAACGAATCCTTGTGAACACCGCGTAAATCGGAAACGACGGTAATCAGGATGTCGCGCACGCCCTCCTCATGGAGCGCCCGGACGAGGTGGTGGTGGTCGATGACGTAATGTCGCCCCTTGGGCCCCAGAACGACGGGGATCATATGGCGGCCGAGAAATTCTTCCCCCTTGGACCCGGCGAGCTCCTGCCATCTCTTTCGTTTCTCCGCGACTTCGCGAAAGCCGACCGTTATTTGGGTCGGCCGCAAATCCTTGATCGCGACCGGTTTGACCCGGGGTTCCCGCACTGTCATGGTCCGTCTCGCTGTTGTTTATCGGCAGCCCGAAAGGTTCGGTTATTCCCGCCTCTCCGCGAGCTTCATCACCATTCCTTGATCGGCCGCCCCTCAACCCAGAAGCGCTCGATCTGCTCGAGAGTTCGGCCCTTGGTTTCGGGCACGAGCCGATAGGCGAAAAACCAGCCGATGACGCTCAAGGCCGCGTAGATCAGGAAGGTCGCGGCAGGCCCCGCCGATTGGAGAAGCTGCAGGAAAGTGAGCGCCACCAGGAGATTGAAGCCCCAATTCGCAATCGTCGCGGCGCCCATCGCCCGTCCGCGGATGCCGAGAGGAAAGATTTCAGAAATGAGCAGCCAGAAGATGGGGCCGAGCCCGATCGCGAAGAAGCCAACATAGGCCATCAGGCTGGCGATCGCGATCCAACGGAAGCCCGGCAGGGCCCCACCGAAAGCATAGCCCGCGGCGAAAACGGCCAGCGAGACCGCCATCCCGGCGGTCCCCGTCAGCAGCAAGGCGCGGCGCCCTGCCCTGTCGATTATCTTGAGCGCCACGATCGTCATCAGCACGTTGACGAGCCCGACGCCCGCGGTGGCCAGGATCGAGGCTTTTGCCGTCTCGAATCCCGCCGATTGGAAGATCGTCGGCGCATAGTAGATCACGGTATTGATCCCGGTGATCTGCTGCAGGATTGCGAGCCCGACACCGATCGTAAGAGGCCGGCGCATAGCCGGCACCAAAAATGCCTTCCAGCCAAGCGCCTGATGTTCCAGCAAGAGATCCGCCTTGATCTCCTGGATCTCGTGGTCGACCTGGTCCGCGCTCCGCGTGCGCAGCAGCACCTTTCGTGCGTCCGCCTCGCGAGCCTGCTTGATCAGCCAGCGGGGAGTCTCAGGCAGCACCAGCATCCCACCGGCTAGCACCATCCCGGGCACCGCACCCAGCCCGAGCATCCAGCGCCACGCGCCACTATCGGCGAACGCGCTATCGACGACATAGGAAACCAAGATGCCGATCGTGATGGCAAGCTGGTTCAGCGATACCAGCGCGCCGCGCCGGTCGGGCGGGGCGACTTCGGCGATATAGAGGGGCGCCACGAATGACACCACGCCGATGCAGAGCCCGATCAGCACCCTGCCGGCGACGAGCGCCGATACCGTGCCCGCTATCGCCGACAGAAGCGCGCCTACGACAAACAGGACAGCAAGGACGAGCATGACGAGTCGTCGCCCGAACCGGTCGGCTAGCCATCCCCCGAAGCCTGCTGCAACCGTGGCGCCCGCGAGTACCGCGCTCGTCACCACACCCTGCATTTGGGCCGTCAGGCCAAATGCGCCCTTCAAGAACAGCAGGGCGCCTGAAATCACGCCGGTGTCATAACCGAACAGCAACCCCCCGAGGGCGGCGGTGGCCGCGACGATCGTGATAAAGCCGCCAATTTGGCGCGACGGCACCCCAGCGTCTCGCAAGTTTGACTGCGCGGTCATCTTCTCCCCCCGTCAGATCGTATTTTAATTCCTTCCCTTGCGCAGCCTAACCGCTCACCATGGGAGAGGCGAGCCAATCGTCGGGCGGGTACCCCTCCCGACCGCGTTCAATGTTTCGGCGCGCCCTTGGGCGGATGATTGTGCTTGTTGTGCGCGCTTTCGTGCCGGCCTGTTCTCTCTCCGGCCGCATATTGCGCGGCGCGCGCGCCGACTTCAGGGGAAGGTCCCCCGACGCCCAATTCCTCGCTCCCCGGCCCGGAGTTGGCCGAAGGGCCGGCCTTCCGCTCCAGGGTGCGCCGAAACTCCTCATGAGTCTTGGATCCTGCCATGGCGACTTCTCCCCAATGGGCTTTCAGGTGAAATTTGCGGGCTAGAGTGCTACCGGTCAAGCGAGCGCAATCGCCCGCGATTCTGTGTAACCCCGCCATCGGCCGATCGTTCGCGCGCAACTCTCGATGCGCTTAACCACGTTCCGTTTCGGTGATCATGGCCCTATCCTGTTCACGAAACGCGCAGGAGCATGTGCATGATAGAACTGGTAAAACGCGACAATCCGGAGATGGCGGACGGCCAGGTGGTGTTCGGCGGAACGGGCGATCTGGCGCTTCGCATGCTGTTCCCGTCGCTTTTCTTCCTGGATCGCGAGAGGCTGCTCCCCGAACGGTTTCCGATCGTCGGGACCGCACGCGAAGCCATCGATCTGGATCGCTTCATTCAGCGCGTCAAAGACGCAGTGTCCCGCCGGCTCGATGGCGCCCCGCTGAACGAAGCCGAATGGCGACATTTTGCCGATCGGATCGTCTATCTGTCGCTCGATGCCACCGTACCGGAACAAATGACGAGGCTCGCCGATAAGCTGAACAGCCTCGGCGTTCGCGCGCCGCTTTTCTACCTGTCGACCTCGCCCAGCGTCTTCGCCCCGATCTGCAACGCCCTGCGCGCAGCTGGCCTGGCAGAAGGCAAGGCCCGCATCGTGCTCGAAAAGCCGATCGGCCGTGATCTCGAAAGCTCGCGTATCATCAACGAGGCTATGGGCGCGGCATTTTCGGAGCATCGAGTCTTCCGCATCGACCACTATCTCGGAAAGGAGACGGTCCAGAACCTGCTGGCGTTGCGCTTCGCCAACACGCTCTTCGAGCCGCTCTGGAACAATCTTGCGGTCGATCATGTCCAGATCACAGTCGCCGAGACCGGCGGCATCGGCGACCGCTGGCGCTATTACGACGAATATGGCGCAGTCCGCGACATGGTGCAGAACCATATCTTGCAGCTTCTCTGCCTCGTCGCGATGGAGCCTCCGTCGGACCTTACGCCGGACGCAGTGCGCGACGAGAAGGTCAAGGTGCTACGAGCATTGCGGCCCATCACTGGCGATGCCGTCCGTCAGAACACGGTCCGCGGCCAGTATGTGGCCGGGCTGGTAGAAGGTCGGCCCTGTGCCGCCTATGTCGATGAGAAGAACGGTCCGAGCGATACCGAGACTTTCGTCGCGCTTCGTGCCGATATCGACAACTGGCGCTGGGCCGGCGTGCCTTTCTTCATACGATCGGGCAAGAGGCTCCCGGTCAGGCGCACGCAGATCGTCGTCCAATTCAAGCCCGTGCCGCACTCTATTTTCTCCCGAAGCGGTCGCGATGGCCTGACCGCCAACAGGTTGGTCATCGATCTGCAGCCCGAGGAAGACATCCAACTTCTCCTGATGAACAAAGCGCCCGGCCTCGATACCGAAGGCATGCGGCTGCAGACCCTGCCCCTCAGCCTCAAGCCCGGCGCGCCGACGCGCCGACGGATCGCCTATGAACGGCTGCTGATCGATGCCATCAAGGACAATCCGACTCTCTTCGTGCGCCGCGACGAGGTCGAGCATGCCTGGCAATGGGTCGATATGATTGTCGACGGCTGGGTCGATACCGACCATAGGCCCAAGCCCTACGCGGCAGGCACGTGGGGTCCTTCCGGCGCCGATCTTCTGATTGAGCGCTCGAACAGGAGCTGGAATGACTGACGCGCGCATCCTCGACTTCACGCGGCGCATTGCGGAGCGCAGCCGCGAGAGCCGTGCGGATTATCTCGAGCGCATGGTGGCCGCGCGTTGCGCTGAGCCGGCGCGCGGCAAACTCTCCTGCGCCAACTGGGCCCATGCGTTCGCCGCGTCCACACCGGCCGAAAAGCTGCGCGCCATGGAGGGGACCGCTCCCAATATCGGCATCGTCACCGCCTACAACGACATGCTGTCGGCGCATCAGCCGCTGGAGACTTATCCGGCACTGATCAAGCAAGCGGTGCGCGAGGTCGGCGCGACCGCGCAGGTCGCGGGCGGCGTGCCGGCGATGTGCGATGGCGTTACCCAGGGCCGCCCGGGCATGGAGCTGTCGCTGTTCTCGCGCGACGTGATTGCGATGGCCACCGCAGTCGCCCTCACTCATGATGCCTTCGATGGTGCGATCTGCCTCGGCACCTGCGACAAGATCGTGCCGGGCCTCCTAATCGGCGCGCTTGCTTTCGGTCATCTGCCGATCGTCTTCTCCACCGCCGGTCCGATGGTGTCGGGCCTGTCGAACAAGGAGAAGGCTCAGGTACGCGCGCTTTATGCCGAAGGCAAGGTTAGGCGCGAGGCGCTGCTCGAAGCCGAGAACAAGGCCTATCACGGGCCGGGCACCTGTACCTTCTACGGCACCGCCAACTCCAACCAGATGCTGATGGAGATCATGGGCCTGCATCTGCCGGGTACTGCCTTCGTCAATCCAGGCACGAAACTGCGCGACGCGCTGACTCGCGCCGCCGCCTGTCGGGCCGTCGAGCTCGCGCGAACCGGCGAAGCGCCGCTCGCGCAAATCGTCGACGAGAGGGCGATCGTGAACGGCATCGTAGGACTGCTGGCGACCGGCGGCTCGACGAACCACACGATGCATCTGGTCGCGATCGCCGCCGCGGCGGGCATCCAGATCAGCTGGGACGATTTCGACGTCCTATCGAAATCAGTGCCGCTGATTGCGCGCGTTTATCCGAACGGCAGCGCCGATATCAACCACTTCCACGCAGCCGGCGGCATGGCGTTCGTCATCCGCACATTGCTCGATGCCGGGCTTTTGCATGAGGACGTAAGCACCGTCGCTGGGCCTGGTCTGCGTCATTATCAGAGCGAGCCGCTCCTCGATCGCGACGCGCTGGTCTGGCGCGACGGTCCGTCCCGATCCGGCGACCTTTCGATCTTGCGTCCCGTCGGCGAGCCCTTCGATCCCGAAGGCGGGATCCGATTGCTCGTGGGCAATCTCGGGCGGTCGGTGGTCAAAATCTCGGCCGTCCAGCCGAAGGACCGTGTGATCGAAGCGCCGGCGATCGTCTTCGACGACCAGGACGCAGTCCTCGACGCCTTTAAGCGAGGCGAGCTCGAGCGCGACTTCGTGGCTGTTGTGCGCTTCCAGGGACCGCGCGCCAACGGCATGCCGGAGCTCCACGGCCTCAGCCCGACGCTCGGCGTGCTGCTCGACCGCGGCCACAAAGTCGCGCTGGTAACCGACGGCCGCATGTCCGGCGCGTCGGGCAAGGTGGCGGCCGCGATCCATGTGACGCCCGAAGCCGCGGAGGGCGGACCGCTGGCGCGCCTGCGTACTGGCGATATCGTGCGCCTCGATGCGGAGAAAGGAACGCTCGACGCCAAGACCGACCTTTCCGGCCGCGACCTGGCGCAGGTTTCACGCTCCGCCTTCGGCTATGGCCGCGAGCTGTTCGCCCATATGCGCGCGGATGTCGGCAGCGCCGAGCGCGGCGCCTCGATCTTCGGTCGATAGGAGGCCCGAGATGGTTCTCGAAGACATGCTGAGCCTGGCGCCGGTGGTGCCCGTGCTGGTGATCGAGGATGCCGGATCGGCGGTCCCACTCGCCCGCGCCCTCTGCGCCGGCGGCCTTCGGATGCTCGAAGTGACACTCCGGACACGGGCGGCGCTGGAGGCAATTCAGCGGATCTCTGCCGAAGTCGAAGACGCCATCGTCGGCGTCGGAACGGTCGCCAACCCCGGCGACGTCGCCAGGGCGACAAAAGTCGGCGCACGTTTCGCGGTCAGCCCGGGCCTCACGGATTCGCTCGCCGAGCTTGGGCCGATCCCGTTGCTACCCGGCGTCGCAACAGCGACCGAGATCATGCGAGCGCGGGATGCCGGCTATACGTTGCTGAAATTCTTTCCTGCGATGGCCGCGGGCGGCGTCCCGGCTCTGAAAGCCATGGCAGGCCCATTCCCGGATATACGCTTCTGCCCTACTGGAGGCATCGAGTCCGGCAATGCCGCCTCCTTCCTCGCACTCAATAACGTCATCTGCGTCGGCGGCTCGTGGGTAGCGCCGCGGGACGCCGTTGCCGCGGGGGATTGGCAGCGAATAAGCGACCGTGCCCGGAGGGCCGCGGAGCTGCCGGGAAAGTAAGGCCGGGAGTTGCCTTCGGCGCATCGCTTCCGTAGGTAGGCGGCGCCGATGATCCAGTCGCTTACGGGGAAGATACGATGATGAAGCCGATCCGCCGTTACGAGGATGTCGCCCGCTTCGACAAAGTCACGGACATCCTGATAGCCGGCTACGGCGGGGCCGGGGCTTGCGCTGCGATCGAAGCCCGACGCGGCGGCTCGGAGGTGCTGATCTTGGAATGGTCGAGCGGTCCCGGTGGATCGACCGCACTTTCGGCATGCGAGATGTATCTCGGCGGCAGCGGCGGCACACGGCTGCAGAAGGATCTCGGCATCGAGGACACGACCGAGAATTTCTACAACTACCTGCTGGCCTGTTTTGGCGATTGCGGCGACGAGGCCCGGATGCGGGCTTTTGCCGAAGGCGCCGCTGAGCATTTCGATTGGGTCGAGGGCCTAGGCATCAAATACAATCGCTCCCTGTTCTCCGGACGCGACGTGGTCGCGATGACTGCGGACTCGCTGATGTTCACGGGCAACGAACGTGCCTATCCCTTCAACACCAAGGCCAAGCCGGTGCCGCGCGGCCACCTCGCGGCGAACGCCAATCATGATGGCGGTAAGGTTGTGATGGCGGCGCTTGTGCGAGCAGTCGAAGCGGCCGGCGCCAATCGGATCTTCGATGCGCGCGTAACCGCGCTCATTCAGGACGATCAGGGCCGAGTCCGCGGCGCCGTCGCGCGGATCGACAATGCCGAGACAATCATTGAAGCGCGCCAAGGCGTGATTCTGACGACCGGCGGCTTCATCATGAACGAGGAGATGACCCGCAGGCATATCCCGAGGCTTGCGGCTGTCGGGCGGCGGCACGGTAATCCGGGTGACAAGGGCGACGGCATCCTGCTGGGTGTCGCCGCGGGTGGACATGCGATCAATATGGGCGAAGCCTTTTTCGACATCGCGCATTACCCGCCCGCCAAGCTGACGTTCGGCATCATGCTGAACGACAAGGCGCAACGCTTCATCAACGAAGACGTCTATATCGGGCGGCTCGGGATCTATGCCGCCCAGCAGCTGACGGACCAGATCTACATGTTCATCGACAACAAGCATTTCGGACGGCCGGAATACGTGCCGAACACCGAAGTGGTCGCGGTAGGCGAGACTGTCGAAGAGGTCGAGCGCGAGGCCGGATTGCCCGAAGGGGCGTTGCAGCAAACCGTCGCCTATTACAATAAATACGCAGCCAAGGGCGAGGATCCCCTTTTCCATAAAGCTCCAGAATGGCTGGAGCCCTTCGTGAACCCGCCTTTCGCGCTTGTCAGCTACAAGCT
>DATGMP010000035.1:0-30166 GCA_035293565.1 Alphaproteobacteria bacterium
CGATCGATCAGCGGGTCGAGCGTCATTTGAAGGAGACGGGACGATGGGCGGACGCGCAGCGCCGGATCGCGCAGCGCATCGAGGAGGCGGCTGCGCGCGGGATTGCGCCGCCCGTGTACAGGGGCGAGCTGCCGCCGGGCCACGACGGCTCGGGGCTGGCGCTCCTCGGCGTCACCGGCGATCAGCTGGTAGAGCCTGAAGTCTACGAGCGCATCAAGTCGGAGACGCTGCAGGCGGTACGCGGCACGGTGCAGGCGGATATCCTGAAGGAAGATCAGGCGCAGAACACCTGCATCTTCTCGACGGAATTCGCCCTGCGCATGATGGGAGACGTGCAGCAGTACTTCATCGACCGGCGGGTGCGCAACTTCTACTCGGTGTCGGTCTCGGGATATCACATCGCCGAGGCCGGCGCCAATCCCATCTCGCAGCTCGCCTTCACGCTCGCCAACGGCTTCACCTTCGTCGAATCCTATCTGGCGCGCGGGATGAAGGTGGATGATTTCGCGCCCAACCTGTCCTTCTTCTTCTCCAACGGCATGGACCCGGAATATTCGGTGATCGGCCGTGTCGCGCGCCGCATCTGGTCGACCGCGATGCGGTTCAAGTATGGCGGCAACGAGCGGTCGCAGAAGCTCAAATACCACGTCCAGACCTCGGGCCGCTCGCTGCACGCCCAGGAGATGGACTTCAACGACATCCGCACGACGCTGCAGGCGCTGATCGCGATTTATGACAATTGCAACAGCCTGCACACCAACGCCCATGACGAGGCCTATACGACGCCGACCGAGGCGTCGGTCCGCCGCGCGATGGCGATCCAGATGATCATCAACCGGGAATGGGGCCTTTCGAAGAACGAGAACCCGAACCAGGGCTCCTTCATCATCGACGAGCTGACCGATCTGGTCGAAGAGGCGGTGCTGCAGGAGTTCGAGCGCATCGCCGAGCGCGGCGGCGTGCTGGGCGCCATGGAGACAGGCTACCAGCGGGGCAAGATCCAGGAGGAAAGCCTCTATTACGAGCATAAGAAGCATGACGGATCGCTGCCGATCATCGGCGTCAACACCTTCATCAATCCCGAAGCGGAAGCGACCGACAGCATTATCGAGCTCCGGCGTTCGACGACCGAGGAGAAGGACGGCCAGATCGCCCGGCTCCGCGATTTTCAGTCGCGCCACGCCGAGGAGGCCAAAGCCATGGTGGAGCGGCTCAAAAAGGCCGCGATTGCCAACGAGAACCTGTTCGCCGTCCTGATGGACGCGGTCCGCTGCTGCTCGCTGGGCCAGATCAGCGAGACGCTCTTCGAAGTCGGCGGCCAGTATCGCCGGAACATGTAGACGCCCCTAATCCTTTCGATTGTTGCGGGCTTCGGTTGTGGAATGGCGCACTTGATGATTTGACAAGCGCGCCAAGGTGATATTCCTTTTCTCCTAAACGGGTCCGCGAAGGCCCGAGCGGCGGAGTAGTCGCCGATCGGCGCGTGCCCGAGTGGGGGAGCGCTATGTTCGTATGGTACCTCAGAAAGGCCATCCGACGCGGCCGGATGGTAATCGTCTTGCCCGGTGGCCGCCGTGAAGAGCTCGGTCCAGGCCCCGCGGACAGCCCGCCGCTCACGATCCGAATCGCCGACCGCGCAACCCTGTGGCGGCTCACGCTCAATCCCGAGCTCGCTTTCGGCGAAGCCTATATGGATGGGACGCTCACGATCGAGAACGGCACGATCCGCGACGTGCTGGACGTGATGTTCAACAACCTGTCCGATGCCCCACCCTTACCGCAAGCCGAGTTCGTGCGGCCGTTCCGGCCGTTCCTGCGCTATCTGCAGCAATACAATCCGGCCGGCAGGGCGCGCCGCAACGTCGCACATCATTACGATCTCTCCGACCGGCTCTATGAGCTGTTCCTCGATTCCGACCGGCAATATTCCTGCGCCTACTTCCCTACACCCGATCTGACGATCGACGCGGCCCAGGAGGCAAAAAAGCGCCACATCGCCGCCAAGCTTCTGCTTCAGCCGGGTATGCGCGTGCTCGACATCGGATCGGGATGGGGCGGGCTGGCGCTTTCGCTGGCCCAGGTCGCGGGCGTCGAGGTGACGGGGCTCACGCTCTCCACCGAACAGCTCGCCGTATCGAATGCGCGCGCCCGGGCAATGGGCCTGGCCGACCGGGTGCGCTTCCATCTGCGCGATTATCGCGACGAGACCGGCAGCTATGACCGGATCGTCTCGGTCGGGATGTTCGAGCATGTGGGGAGCGTCCAGTACGGCGCCTTTTTCGATACCGTGAAGCGGCTTTTGGCGCCAAGGGGCGTGATGCTGCTTCATTCCATCGGCCGCCGCGACGGCCCCGGCCGCACGCCCGCCTGGATCCGGAAATATATCTTCCCCGGAGGCTACGCCCCGGCTCTCTCCGAGGTCCTGCCGCAAGTCGAGCAGCGGGGCCTATGGGTTACCGACATCGAGGTGCTTCGCCTCCACTACGCCATGACGCTGCGGCGATGGCAGGAGCGATTCGAGGCCAACCGCGCAGAAGTCGCGCGCCTCTATGACGAGCGCTTCTGCCGCATGTGGGAGTTCTACCTGGCGGCGGCCGAGATGGACTTCAGGCACTGGGGCGCCATGGTGTTCCAGATGCAGCTGTCCAACGCGCTCGATGCCGTGCCGCTGACTCGCGACTACATGTTCGACTGGGAGCACGATGCGGCCCGCATCGAATCGTGGCCGCGGCGGGCGGGAAAGATGTAGCAGATCACGTCTCTGAACTTAGACGACGATCGATGATCAACGACAATAATCCGCATGAACGATCGATTAACTCCTAAAATATAATTTTCCTTCAGAATCAGTCCACGCGCTCAGAAAGCAGCATCGACGTCCTGCCTCGAAAATGCAGGTGGCGTTTATGCGTATTTTGTGCTTTAACGCCGCCATACTTCAAAAAAAGGGTGACGAACCATGTATCTAACCGTCGTGAGGTTCTTGCGACCGGCGGCTTTTGGCGCGATTGCCGCCATGTTCGCCGCGGGCGGCGCCAAGGCTGTGGATGTAACGGGTGCCGGCGCCACCTTCCCGAATCCGGTCTATCAGAAATGGGCCGAGGCGTATAAGGCCAAGACCAACAACGCCATTAACTATCAGTCGGTCGGCTCGGGCGCCGGCATCAAGCAGATCGAGTCCAACACCGTCGATTTCGGCGCCACGGACAAGCCGCTCACTCAGGACGAGTTGCAGAAAAACGACCTGGTGCAATTTCCAGCCGTCATTGGCGGTATCGTGATGGTGGTCAACCTTCCGGGCATCAAGCCGGGTGAGATCAAGCTCGACGGCGCCACAGTGGCCAAAATCTACATGGGAAGCATCACGAGTTGGAACGATCCGGCGATCGCGAAGACAAATCCCGGGACAAAGCTTCCGGATACCGCGATCACCGTCGTCCATCGATCCGACGGATCGGGCACGACGTTCAATTTCGCCACTTACCTCAGTCAGGTGGACGCCGATTGGAAAGACAAGGTTGGGGCCAATACCGCCGTCGAATGGCCCGCGGGCGTGGGCGGCAAGGGCAACGAAGGCGTGTCCGCTCTGGTTCAACAGACCGCGGGTGCGATCGGCTATGTCGAGATCGCCTACGCTCTGCAGAACAAGATGGTTTACACGCAGATGATGAATCACGACGGCCTGTTCGTGGAGCCGAAGCTTTCGAACTTCCAGGCCGCCGCCGCCAATGCCGATTGGAAAAGCCAGCCGGGCTACGCCGTCATTCTGGCGAACCAGCCGGGCAAGGACAGCTGGCCGATCACGGCGGCGACGTTCATCCTCGTCCACGGCAAGGCCGCGAACGCCGAGAAAACCCACACTGTCCTTGATTTCTACGACTGGTCGTTCAAGAACGGTCAGACGATGGCCGAGGATCTTCTCTATGTGCCGCTGCCCGATTCGCTCGTAAAGCAGATCGAGGCGACCTGGAGCAGCAGTGTAAAGGCGGACGGCAAGGCGCTGTGGCCTTGATCCGGCATTAGCGCGCGAAGGGAGGGAAGCACGCTTCCCTCCCCTGCGACGAAAGCGGGCAACGTCGAGCATGAGCACAGCCACGATCGAAGCGGGTCACCGGCGCCGAAGCGACCACCCGGGCCGGCTCGGCAACGCCCTATTCGGCGGCTCCGCCTGGAGCTTCGCGATCCTGGTGCTGATCCTCCTCGCCGGCGTGATGATATCCCTCATCATCGCAGCGCTGCCCGCGTTCCGGACCTTCGGCATTCCCTTCATCTGGACATCCACTTGGAATCCGGTGAAGGACGTCTACGGCGCGCTGTCGCCGCTTTACGGCACCTTGGTTTCCTCCGCCGTCGCGATGGTCATCGGCGTTCCAGTGAGCTTGGGTATCGCGATCTTCCTGACCGAGCTCTGCCCAACTTACCTGAGGCGGCCGATCTCGACCGCGATCGAGCTTCTGGCGGCGGTCCCCAGCATCATCTTCGGCATGTGGGGGCTCTTCGTCCTGGCCCCCTTGATGCAGAAATATGTCGAGCCTGCGCTCATCGCGACCCTCGGCAAGATTCCTCTGATCGGCATCCTGTTCCAGGGGCCGCCCTACGGAATCGGTCTCTTCACGGCAGGGGTCATCCTGTCGGCCATGGTGCTTCCCTATATGGTCTCCATCATGCGGGATGTCTTCGAGACCGTGCCCCCGCAGCTTCGGGAATCGGCTTACGGGCTCGGGGCCACGACCTGGGAAGTCATCAAAACCGTGATCGTCCCCTACAGCCGGGTCGGCGTCGTCGGCGCTTTCATGCTGTCATTGGGCCGCGCGTTGGGCGAGACGATGGCTGTGACCTTCGTCGTCGGCAACTCCTACCACATCAAGGCATCGCTATTGGCCCCCGGCAGCACGATCGCGTCGTCGCTGGCCAACGAATTCGCCGAAGCGGATGGCCTGCAGCTCGCCTCACTGCTGGCCGAAGGTTTCCTTCTCTTCGTCCTCACCTTTTCGGTGATCGGCGCCGCGCGCTTCATGCTGATGCGCCTCTCGCGGAAATACGGGTGACCGATGACCGACGCGACCGTTGATACAGAGCGCTCCCGTGCGACGCGCACGGTCGTTCAGCGACGGTTGCGGATCAACCGGATCGTCACGAGCCTTTCCTGGACGGCGACCGGCGCCGGCCTGTTCCTGTTGTTCTGGATCCTGACGGACCTGCTGCTCAAAGGCGCGGGCACCCTCTCAATCAACCTGTTCACCATGAACACGCCTCCCCCGGGAAGCGCCGGAGGGCTGCTGAACGCGATCATCGGCAGTATGCTTCTGACGGGCGTCGGCATCGTTATCGCCACGCCGGTCGGCATCCTGGCCGGCACCTTCCTTATCGAGTATGGGCGCGGCACCAAGCTTGCCGAGATAATCCGCTTCGTAAACGACATGCTGGTGAGCGCGCCGTCGATCATCGTCGGCCTGTTCGTCTATCAAGTGATCGTCGCTCCGGCGCACCATTTCTCCGGCTGGGCCGGCGCAGTCGCGCTTGCGATCATCGCGCTGCCGATCATCGTGCGCACGACCCAGGACATGCTTCAACTCGTGCCGGACGGATTAAGGGAGGCCGCTTACGCATTGGGCGCCCCCAAATGGCGGGTGATCGTAGTAGTGAGCTACCGCGCCGCCTTTCAGGGCATATTGACCGGCGTTCTCCTGGCGATTGCACGGATCAGCGGCGAGACGGCGCCCCTCCTCTTCACGGCGCTGTCGAATCCGGGCGGATCGACCGACATGAATGCCCCCATGGCGACTCTGCCGGTTGTGATATATAAGTTTGCAGACACGCCCTACCACGATTGGCAGGATCTTGCTTGGGCCGGCGCCCTCCTGATCACATTTTCGGTACTGATCCTGAACATTGTCGCACGCAGCTTCGCGCCTCGGACCGGGAAATGACCGTATGAGCGAAACGAAACCTCATTTGCAGCCGATCGCGACCGATATGCAGACACCGCGCGACGTGGCCGAACCGGCCCTCGAGCCTAAGATCGAGGTGAAGAACCTCGATTTCTTTTATCAGACTGGCCATAAGGCCCTGAGAAACATCAACCTTTCGATCGCCGATCGTTGCGTCACCGCCTTCATCGGCCCATCGGGTTGCGGTAAGTCGACACTGCTCAGGGTGCTCAACCGAATCTATGACCTGTACCCCGGGCAACGAGCGACCGGCGAAGTGAGGCTGGACGGCGAGAATATCCTGGCGGCCAACTACGACCTGACGCGGCTGCGTTCAAAGGTCGGCATGGTGTTCCAGAAGCCGACGCCCTTCCCGCTTTCGATCTGGGACAATATCGCGTTCGGCATCCAACTTTATGAGAAGCTGTCCAGAGCCGACCTCGATGCCAGGATCGAATGGGCGCTCCGCAAAGCGGCTATCTGGGACGAGGTCAAGGACAAGCTGAAGCGCAGCGGCATGGGCCTCTCCGGCGGCCAGCAGCAGCGCCTCTGCATCGCCCGAGCGATCGCCGTAAAACCGGAAGTGATCCTGATGGACGAGCCCTGCTCGGCGCTGGATCCCATTTCCACGGCTCGGGTCGAGGAATTGATTCTCGAGCTCCGCGACGATTACGGAATCGTGCTCGTCACGCACAACATGCAGCAGGCGGTCCGCACCGCCGACTTCACGACCTTCATGTATCTGGGCGAGATCGTCGAATTCGGCCCGACCGAGCAGATCTTCTCGAACCCCAAAGAGCAGCGGACCCAGGATTACGTGACCGGCCGTTTCGGCTGATCGCCCGATCGTTGCTCTTCGCCGATCGGCTTCTGCCGGATCGGCCTGCCGGTCTGTTAACCTAACCTTCAGCCGCCCCTGATACGCCCGAGATCCGAGTTTCAGCAGGGGCTTAGCGGTGACCGCCGAACTAACAACAGAAATCGCGGTTGAAGCCGTCGCGGCGGAGCGGCGGCCCGGTCTCCTCCTGCAGATCGACCGCGCCATCGGCCGCTTGAACATGACCACAGCGGTTGCGGTGCTGACGGCAATCGCCGTGTTGGGCTCCATGGCCGTGACGGCCGCGGCCTGGGGCGCGCTTTACGGGAGCCCCGACCCTCGCATCGTCGCCCTGAACGCGATCCTGGGCGCCATCGTCGCGCTGCCGATCGTCTATCACAGCCAAAGGCTCATCAAAGCCGTCAACAGAAAGAAGCATGAGCTCGAGATCCTGACGACCGAGCTTCGCGCCGCCCGCGATGAGGCCGAGGCCTCCAACCGGGCCAAGACTGCCTTCCTTGCCAATATGAGCCATGAGCTACGCACGCCGTTGAACGCCGTGATCGGGTTTTCCGGTCTGATCCGCGAACAGTCGGCCGGTGCGATTTCGCCGGTCTATGTCGACTATGCGGAGACCATCGGAACCAGCGGGGAGCATCTTCTCGACCTGATCAACACAATTCTCGACTTGGCCAACCTCGATGCGGGTCGCACGCCTTTCGAGCCCGAAGCGGTCGATCTCGCGGAGGTCGTGGAAGCCTGCGTCGTCACCTGCGGGCACCAGGCGCGCGAGCGCGGCGTCGATGTGTGGCCGCGCATCGCGCCCGACTTGCCGCGCGTCGCCGGCTGTGTGCGAATGGTCCATCGCACTGTTCTCAATCTGCTCAAGAATGCGGTCAAATTCACTGAAGCGGGCGGCTCGGTGGCGATCCGCGCGACGGTTCGCGACGCCGGCGTGGCGCTGATGATCGTCGATACCGGGATCGGCATGGCGCCCGAGGATGTGACAAAGGCCCTGCAGCCCTTCCACCAGATCGACAATGGCCTCAATCGGAAATATGAGGGCCCCGGGCTCGGGCTTCCGATCGCCAAGGCCATGACGGAGCGTCAAGCCGGACGCCTGACGATCGAATCATGCCCAGGCGCGGGAACCCGCGTCGAAATGTGGCTACCCTGCTGGAGCGACGGTTAGCTCCGCATCAGCCGGCGCACGCCGTCCGGCTCGGCGATCAGCGCTTCCGTCGCCAGCCCTACGAACAGCCCGCTTTCGACGACACCGACCATCTGCGACAGCTCACGCTCGAGCCCCGCCGGATCGGGAATCGCGGCGAAGCGACAATCGACGATATAATGGCCGCCATCGGTCACATAGGGCGCGCCGCCGCCCGGGACCAATCTCAGCCTCACCTCATCGGCGCGGTCGCGGAGTCGGCTCGCCGTCGCTTCCCAGCCGAAGGGCACAATCTCGACCGGCACGGCGAAGACGCTCCCCAGACGCTGGACCAGCTTCGAATCATCGCTGATGACGGCCATCCGGCTGCTTGCTGCGGCCACGATCTTCTCGCGCAGCAAGGCGCCGCCCGCGCCCTTGATGAGATCGAGGGTCCCCGGGAGGATCTCATCAGCGCCGTCAATGGTGAGATCGATCCGCTGATAATCGGCGAAGGTCGCGAGCGGAATACCTTCCTGGACCGCCTGGGCCGCCGTTCTTTCCGAAGTCGGGATGCCGATGATCTTCAGCCCACCACGCACCCGCGCGCCCAGAAGCGCGACCAGAAAGGCGGCGGTCGTGCCGGTGCCGAGCCCGATCACCATCCCGTCCTCGACGAGATCCGCGGCCGCGCGCGCGGCCGCCTTCTTCAATTCGTCGCGGCTCGCGGCGTCGGTCATGCTGTGCTCCATTCTGCTCAGTCGCGACAAGAAGGTGTCAAGGCACCGGAGTCAACAACGGGCGACCGGCGAAATGCGCTGCAAGATTGTCGACGACGAGCTGTCCCATCGCGCGCCGCGTCTCGACCGTGGCGCTGCCGACATGCGGCAACAGCACGACGTTGTCCAAGCTCAACAGAGCCTCCGGCGCACGCGGCTCGTCCGCGAATACGTCGAGCCCGGCGGCGCCCAGCCGGCCTTCGAGGAGTGCGCGAACCAGCGCCGGCTCGTCGACGACGCTGCCGCGCGCGATGTTGATCAGCGTGCCCGTGGGGCCGAGCGCGTCGATGACGCGAGAATCCACGAGCCCGCGCGTCGCCTCGCCGCCAGGCGTCGCGACGAAGAGCACATCCGCCCAGGCCGCCAAGGCCACCGGATCGGCGATGTGGGGGAAATCGGCGCCGTTCCGCCGCCGCGGTTGGCTATAGCGGATCTCGGCATTGAAGAGCCGCGCCCGGCGCGCAATCGCCTGACCGATCCGCCCCATCCCCAGAATACCGACCTTGCGCCCTTCGGTGCTGGTCGCCAACGGAAACGCGCCGCCTCGCCATTTGCCGGCGCGCAGATAACGCTCGGCCGCACCGAGGCGACGAGACGTCATGAGCCAGAGCGCGATCGCGAGATCCGCGACATCGTCGGTCAGCACGTCCGGTGTGTTGGTGACGGGAATGCCCTTACCGCGGGCATGAGCGACGTCGACCTTCTCATAACCGACGCCGAAGTTCGCGATGATCTCGAGGCTGGGCAGACTGTCGATGAGCGCTGCGGGGGCGCCGACGGAAAATCCGGTCGCCAAACCGCGGATGCGCGGACCGATCTCGGCGAGCAGGCGCTCTTTGTCCTCCGCCTCCCACAGACGGTGAAGCCGATAGGCGGAATCGAGACCGGTGATGGCGTTGGGTTCGAACGGAACGGTCGCGAGGACCTCGACGTCCTTCACGCCATCGCCCTTTCCACCGCCTCGAGAAGCCGCATCAGCCCGGCATCGACATCGGATCCGAGATGCACCCGCAAAGCCCGTCGGCCGCGCTCGGCCAGGACATCGAAATCACCGCGCGCCTGGGCCGCCTTGACGGTGCCAAAACTGTAGCGCTGTCCCGGCACCGGAAGGTCCTTGGCGTCCTCGCAGGTGACCTGAAGAAAAACGCCGCTGTTGGGGCCGCCCTTGTACGCCTGGCCGGTCGAGTGGAGGAAGCGCGGGCCAAAACCGACGCAGGTCGCAACCCGTGTTCGATCGCGTATGATTCGGCGCATTTCGGTCAAGGCGCGGAACTGCGCCGGCCCGTGCTCGATATAGGCCAGGAGCGCGCAGTAATCGCCGGCGCCGAGCTGCGCGAGATGCGCCGCCACGTAGGCGTCGAGATTTCGCGCCGCGGCCTTGGCCGCCAGCGTGGCCGCATTGCGCGGATCGGCATAAAGCGCGATGCCGTCCTCCGTCAGAATGGGAGTCTCCGAAGGAAGCGCGCCGGTCTTTTCGTAAGCCTCCGTCAGCGCGCGCGTCTTGACCTTGCTCGCTTCGACGTCCGGCTGGTCGAAGGGATTGATGCCGAGGATCGCGCCGGCGGTCGCGGTCGCGATCTCCCAGCGGAAAAATTCCTGACCCAAGAGATGACTGCCCGCCACGCCGATGCGGATGACCGGGTGTCCCGCCCGCTCGAGCGCGTCGATTGCGGAATCCTGCGATCCGTCCGCCTCGTTGTCGAGGCGAAGATAGGCGAAGATGCGATCGTTTCCATAGACCGAGGGCTCGCCCAGAGGCTCGCCCTCGAGCGGGATGATCCCGTGACCCTGTTTGCCGGTCGATTCCGCCACGAGCTGCTCGAGCCAAGCGCCGAAATCGGCGATGCCGGGCGATGCCACGACCGTCAGCTTGTCGCGTCCCTTGCGCCCGAGCGCGCCCAGCACACAGCCCAGCAGTACGCCGGGGTTCCCGTCCGGAGGCACGGTCGGTCCGCAGGCCATCATCATGGTTCGAGCATTCTCGAGAAAGCCGCGAATATCGAGCCCCATCGCGGCGCCCGGCACGGTGCCGAAATTGGACAGGACCGAATAGCGGCCGCCGATGCCGGGATCGCCGAAGAAGATCCGGCGGAAGTGGTCCCGCTCCGCCACCTCCTGCATCTTCGATCCGGGATCGGTGACGGCCACGAACCGGCTTCCGGCCAGATCCGCGCCCACCGTCTCCTTCACGCGCTCGAAGAAATATTGCTTGAGGATATTGGGCTCGAGCGTCGAGCCCGACTTGCTCGACACGATGAAGAGCGTATGAGCGAGGTCGATCTTGGCTTCGAACGCCCTGATCTGAGTGGGATCGGTCGAATCCAGAACATGCAGCACCGGATAGCCGGGCTGCGCTCCGAAAGTTTGTGCGAGAACCTCCGGGCCGAGGCTCGAGCCGCCCATACCGATCAACAGCACGTCGCTAAAGCCGGTGCTGCGGACATCCGCCTGGAAAGCTTCGAGATCGCCTATCTTGTCGAGCTGGTCGCCGATCGCGCCCAACCAGGCGAGCCATTTGGATTCGTCCGCGCCGGTCCACAGCGTCGCGTCACGGTTCCAAAGCCGCGCGGCCTTGTTGCCGGTCCGCCAGTCGGCGATGGCGGCCTCCACCGCCGCGCGCTCGGCGCCCGCGGACCAGCTCATCCGGTTGAGTTGCTGGGAAACGCTATCGGTTGGATGCAAGGGAATAACTCCTGACCGCGCATGGAACCGGGTTCCGCGCCGGATCTCATGCAGAAACGTTCTGGGGTCTAGATACCGCCTTTCGACGGCTCCTCGAAGCCGAAAATCGCCACGTCCCGGTCACGGAAGGAGGCCCCTGGATCAGAACTTCCAGGAGAGGGTCAGCGTTCCGTTTGGGTTGGGACGTCGTGAGCCGACGCGGCTCACGCGCGGGCCGATCCGTGTGGCCTGCGCGGCTTCGCCGGCCCCCAAAAAAGAAAGGCCCCCGCAACCGAAGGCGCGGGGGCAGTTGCACCCCGAGTGACGAACCGAATACGGGGTGATTCCAAAGATGCGCCTTTATATAAGCATGTGACGGACCGTTCTGGCAAGAGTCCCTCTTATCAAGAGACGCTTTCCGCCTGAAAAGGGCCAGTTTACCGAATTTCTATATTAGACTTATACAATTATCATCTATGACTATTCATATGAAATTCATTAAATATATTTTAAATATACATTATATATAGGAACGCCAACCAGTCACGCTTCGTTATTTATATGCGTTATTTTGCTTTTTGAGAAATCATCGCGATGAAGGGGAAAGCGCCGCTTTTCAGCATCAACGATCCCATCGCCGTCAGCACCTGACCATGCTTGATCGCGCCGTTCAGCTCATAGCGGAACGGCACGCCGGTGGAGCCCTGCTCGTTGATGTAGTTGATGAACGCCTCGACGATCTCGTCGGCCGGCTGCTCCATGAGATGCGGCGGCGCCAGAAACTCGAACGCATTCTCGCCGCCCTCACCATAGGTCATGAGCGTCGCGACGTACCGTACGAGCTTGCCGTCGCCCGGATCGTCCCCGACGACGTGAAGAAAATGGCTGGGACCGTTGGACATCGAACCGACACGCCCTCCCTTTTCGGCGTCGGATCAATCGAAGCACGCGCACCTTCCTTCGGTCCAGACCCAACGCGCCGTCGCGGCTCGCCTGTCTCAACCCCCTAAGATTTAGGGGGCGGCGGCGCCGTAAACTTATTGAGATCGGAGAAGCCGAGCGACCCTTCGATCGCGGCCACCTGGGCCACCGCGCTGCCGAACCCGTCCTTGCCGAACTGTTTGTGTTCGATTTCTTCGAACTTCTCCCCCATCTCCGCGAGTTGCTGGTCGGAAATGCCGTTTTTCCAAGCCGGAAAGACGATCGTGTCCTCGCGAGCCGCATGGTTGGCATACATGAGGAAGAGCGTCTCGAAGGCCCGCGCCAATGGCTCGGTCTCACCGGTGCCGACCGCCCCCTTGCCGGTGACTCCGAGGATGAAGTCGGTGATCTCGCGCCCGCGATCATGCTGCTGCTTGAGCGTGTCCGCCAGCAGCGCAGCCAGCCCACCGATCTTCTTGACAGCCGGGAATAAGTAGGCCTCCTCCAGCATGCGCTCGTGATAATCCTCGCCAAAGCTGCGGAAGAGCTTGGCAGCGCGGTTAAGGGCGCCGGGATCGACATTGCCGGCGCCGGCGCGGAGCGCGGGCGCGCTCTCCCAAAGGACGAGGAGCGCGCGGCGGATAACGCCATGCTCGCGCATCAGATCCTCAACGGCGCCGACCTTTTTCTCCTTCTCCTTGGCAGCCGCGGGACCGGCGAAGGCCAGCCCCAGGCCGGCGACACCCGCCAGCCGCAACAGATTGCGGCGCCCCGAAATCAACTCCGACATTCCTTGCTCCTATGACGATGCCGTTATGTCCAGGAGGATTGGACGGCATATTGGCGTAAAGAAGGCAGCTCGCCGGGCCTTCCCCACGGGCCTTAAGGCCCGACATTCAAGCCCAGCCGCCGCAACGCGCGCTCAGGCACGCGGGTTCCGGCGGCGATCCGAGCAACCGCGCCGGGCAGCAGCGTCAGAAGCGGGGTAATGATCATCCGGCCGAGCGGATCGACCGCCAGGCCGGAGATCAGGGATGCGATCTTCACGGGCTGCCCGATATCCCGCGCCAAGTGGCGCTGGAAGAGCCCCGGCTCGGCTCCGGCGAGATATTCGGCCGCCGCCAGACGCGCGCTATGGAGCGCGATCGACATGCCGTCGCCGGAGAAGGACGGGATCACCGCGGCCTGATCGCCGAGGAACCAGGCGGCGCCGGGCGTCCGACGGACATAACCGTAGGGAATGCCGGAGACGGCGAGCGGCCTGCCCCAGCTGGCTTGTCCGCCGGAGAGTCGCCGGTCTAGCAGCGGCGCCTCCGACCGGATGGCGCCGAGCAGAGCCTCCCAGCTCTGACCCAGTCGGGCGAAGCGGGATTTACGCACGACCAGGCACAGATTGGCGACGCCGTTCTCGACTAGCTCCAGCCCGGCATAGCCGCCGCGGAACAGGCTGAGCTCCACATGCGATCCGAGCGCCCTCGTCTCCTCGGGCGATAAACGCCAGTGCAGTTTGAAGCCGATGAAATCGGTCTGCGCCTCCGGCGGGCGATTCCAGCCACGCAGATCATGTTTGCCGGTGGCGATGAAAACCTGGCGGCCAGCAACGTCCTCCCCGTTCGGAAGGCGCGCATGCCAGCCGCCGTCCCGGCGTTCGAGCGACTGCGCCTTGGCACCCACGCGAACGTCGGCGCCGCATGACGAGGCGCGCCGAAGCAGCGCGTCATCGAGGCTGCGGCGCGACAGGCTGAGCGCGCCGAAGGGCAGCATTGCCTCGATCGAGCGGCTGCCGGATTCCAGCCGCACGTGATCGATCCGTTGGGCTCCCAAGGCATTCAAATCGAGTCCGAGCGTCGACAAAAGAAGCACCGCCTCATGGCTCAGGAACTCGCCGCAGACTTTGTGGTGCGGTCCCGCTTCGCGCTCCAGCAGCACAACCGATCGGCCGGCGCGAGCAAGCGCGATCGCGAGCGCCGAGCCGGCCGGGCCGCCACCGACGATGAGCGCGTCCGGCGGATTCGTCATCGCCCCTTGGCGCGGGCGACGCATAAACGGAACGGCATCCACCACTCGATCTTTGCGGCGCCTTCGGGAATTCCGGCTTCGCCGAGCAGGCGCCGCCAGTCCGCGGTCACAAAGGCGCGCGAGATCGAAACCGGCCCGTCATGCTGAACAAACCGGTGCCAACCGGCGAGC
The DNA here is from genome assembly GCA_035293565.1 of Alphaproteobacteria bacterium. Taxonomy (GTDB): domain Bacteria; phylum Pseudomonadota; class Alphaproteobacteria; order BOG-932; family Roseiterribacteraceae; genus DATGMP01. The sequence goes on from DATGMP010000035.1 coordinate 14,449, forward strand.
CGTGACCAGACAGTGAAGAACCAATAGGGCAGCGGATGGCGATGAAGGTCGCCGATGAACCAGCCGATCCGCGCCGTCTCCTCCATCCATCGAAGGAACCGCACAAGCTGGGCGTCGTCGAGATGGTGGGTGAATTGCGAGCTGACGACGAGGTCGATCCCGCCCTCCGGACGATAGTCGAACAGATCGGAAGTCACCCAGCGGATCGGCGCGTCCGCCGCCGTCGCCTCTGCCGCCGCCTTGGCCGACCAGGGATTGAGATCGATTCCTGCGAGGTCGACCGTGATGCTGCGCCGGCGCGCCCACCGATCGATCCGGCGCAGCATGCCGCCGTAACCGCTGCCGACATCGACGATCACGATCGGCCGATCCGTCGGCAGCGAGCCTCGCTGCATCAGCCGGTCGAGAAAGGCGATCATCGGCCGGTAGGTGAAGGTCCAGGCGTTGACGCGCTCGAGATCCACCAGGCAGCCGCGGAATGTCTCGAAGCCGCACTCTTCCGTGTCCATCAGCTCCGGTACATGCGACCGGCGGCTGAAATCGAGTGGCATGCTCTTACCCGACGGCCTGAAACAGCATCGTCTCCGCGGTGAGGCCGGGACCGAATGCCATCCCGCAGCCTCGCGCACCCGCTTTTGCGGTCCGCATCAGCCTCTCGAGCACGAACAGGACCGTCGCCGACGACATGTTGCCATAATGCAGCAGCACATCGCGCGATGCCTCCAAGGCTTTCGGCGCCAGCTCCAACGCCCCTTCGACGGCATCGAGCACCGAGCGCCCGCCGGGATGAACCGCCCAAAGATCGATCTCGCCGACGGAAGTATCGTCGAGTATCTCCGCAGCCTTGGCCCGAAGCCCGACACCGATCGCGGCGGGCACCTTTCCCGACAGGAACATGTCGAAACCGAGCTCGCGGATGCGCCATGTGATCAGCTCGTTCGTATCGGGCACGAGGACGGCATGGAAGCGATCGAGCGCGAACCCTTTCGGCTCCGCCGTAACCAGCGCGGCGGCGCAGCCATCGCCGAAGACGAGGAAGGAGAGCACTTGCTCCAGGTCGGAGGTCTCCTGGAGATGGAGCGTGCAGAGCTCGAGCGAAAGGATCAGGACGCGCGCCTTGGGCTCGGAGCGCACGATGTGCCGCGCGAGCTTCAACGCGTTGATCGCGGCGTAACAGCCCATGAAGCCCACGACGGTGCGTTCCGCGGTGGTCGGGACGCCGCAACGGCGGACGAGTTCCAAATCGAGACCAGGCGCGGAGAAGCCGGTGCAAGTGGTGACGATCACATGTGTGATGCGGGCCGCCTCGGCGCCCAGCCGCAGTTTTTCGACCGCGCGCACCGCGAGCGCCGGCGCGGCTTCCTCATAGCGCCGCATCCGATCCGCCGTCGATGGGAAGCGTCCTCGCGTGAAGAAGCCCTGATCGTCGACGGAAGGACCGTCGGGCCTCGCGGCGGGCGCCAGGCACGACCAGCGCTGCCGGATCTGCGCGCGATCGGCCATCCGATCGAAAAGCGCTCGGCGGCGCGTATCGAGCAGCGTGCGCGCAAAGCGGACGAAGGCATCGTGGACGTCATTCGCGGGGACCGCGGTCGCGATCCGGTTAATATAGGCTGTGGCCAATGCTCGCCTCTCACCCGTTCGGACCCATTCCTTCTAAGAGGTTCCGTCTGGGTCGCCGTCATGTTTCGCGCCAAAGCAGTCCGGAGTCGAGTCAATCGACCAGAAGACTGCCGGCCCATGCGTTAGACGAAATAAGGCCCCGGCCTAATCCAAGAGCCGCGAAGATCGTCGCGGGCGGCCCATAATCCATGCCCAGCCGCTGCCAAGGTCCCGTCCTGCGCTGCGGCAAAATCAAAAGCACCGTATCGTTCGAGCGGGCGCCGATCTCTCGGACGATGAAGCAGCAATCTCAACGGCGACCGCGTTCTTTCGTGAGATCGTGACCCAACCAAGATGCCGTCGCCGGGTGAGTCCTTATCAACCATTCTACCGGATCGAAACCAGTAGTTGCGGTTTCTGCTCTTTTCTTGCGCGCTGTCGGGCGGCCCTCCGCAGGCTTCTTCCTCTTCACCATTTTTGCCATTTCAACCTCCGACTCGGGGCTCAGTATCAATTCTAGTTCGAGCCCCATAAATCACAAAGTCATTAATGTGGATTTGCGTTCCTCTAATTGTTGCTTTTTCGTCAGAGTCTAGCCAGTTCGACGTTTCTTTTTGCACCGCACAGCAAAACCCGAAACCGAACCATGATGAAAATATGTCAAGACAAGGAGAATATAGGTTCGATCTTCCGAAAAGACAGGGCCGGGAGGTGCGAGAGCCGAATCATCGGCGCCGATCGGATGGTCGAGCGCAAGTACATTCGGTGGATACTATTCACCTTTGACGTGAAAGCCCCTATTCATCGCCAAACGAAGATCAGCTACAACTCGGCGATCTGCCGCGAGGGCTCGAAGCGTGAAGCCGACCAATTCCCATCTGGCGCGATACGGGACCACGATTTTCGATACGATGTCGCGCCTGGCGCGCGAAAAGCAGGCGATCAACCTCGGTCAAGGCATCCCGGAGGACGGCGTGCCCGCCGATATCGTGGCGCGCGCCGCGACCGCTCTAACGGAAGGATCCAACCAATATCCGCCCATGCTCGGCGTGCCGGCGCTCCGACAGGCGCTCGCGGCACACGACCGCGCATTCTACGGCATCGATCTCGACTGGGAGCGCGAGACGATGGTGACCTCCGGCGGCACCGAGGCGCTGGCATCGACGCTGCTGGCCCTGATCGAGCCCGGCGACGAAATCGTGCTCGTCGAGCCGCTCTATGACAGCTATCTCCCGATCGTCGAACGCGCCGGCGGCATTCCGAAATTCGTGCGGCTGGAGGCGCCTGGATGGACAATCCCGAAGCGAGCATTGGAAGCGGCGTTCAGCGCCCGGACCAAGCTGATCCTGTTCAATTCGCCGATGAATCCGACCGCAAAAGTCTTCACCCGGGCCGAACTGGACCGCATAGCCGCGCTGGCGGCGCGCTACGACGCCTATGTCGTCTGCGACGAGGTGTACGAACACCTCGTCTTCGACGGCCGGGAGCATATTCCCATGCTTTCCCTCCCGGAGATGCGCGAGCGCGCCGTCAGGATCGGCTCGGCCGGAAAGACCTTTTCGCTGACCGGCTGGAAGGTCGGCTATATTTCCGCCTGCCCGGCGCTCGTCGAGCGGATCGCCCGCGCCCACCAATTCATCACCTTCACGACGCCCCCCAATCTGCAAGCAGCCGTAGCCTACGGCCTCTCGAAGGAGCGGCCCTTCTTCGCGAATTTTGCGGCGCGCATGGAAGCGAAGCGTGACCGGCTGGCGCACGCGCTGGAGGCGGCGGGATTTGCCGTCGCGCCCTGTCAAGGGACCTATTTCATCAATGCCGACATTACCTCCGTCGGGTTCGACGGCGACGATGTCGCTTTCTGCACTGAGATCATCGAAACGGTGGGCGTGGCCGCAATTCCGGTCAGCGCCTTCTATACCGGGGAACCCGAGAAGCGCCTTGTGCGCTTCTGCTTTGCCAAACCGGATGAGATGTTGGATGAAGCCGCCGCCCGCCTGCGGCGCCGTTTCGGTCGCGCTTGAGCGTCGGCCGGCCGGCGTCGGCCTCCTTTTTTGCTTGACCGCATGTCTCTGCTCCGCCGCGCCGGCCAAAGCCGACCGGCCGGCCTGGCAGCGCTACGAAGTCGCTATCTGGCAGAAGCAGAATCCCGCGCAATACCGGGCGCTCAAGGCCCTCGGCGTAACGGCGGGCATGGTCAAGGCGCGACGCGACGACGGCCCCGGCGAGCCTGTCGACCGACCGACAGCGGACCTCCTCTCGCAAGCCGGGCTCGGGTGCTATATCGAAAATATCGCAACGGACTTCTATTCGGCCTACCACATCTGGACGCCCAACAAGCCGGTCAATTGGCGTTTTCTCGATGCGCAAGCGCGGTTCGCGGCCAATCCGGCCGATCCGACGGCCTTCATTCGCGATCCCAGCCTTTCTGATCCGGCCTGGCTCGCCAAGATCAACTTGCGGCTGGAGCGCGTCGTTAAAGCCGAGGATAGCGAGAAGCCGCTCTATTACAGCCTCGGCGATGAAACCGGAATCGGCGACCTCGCGGCCTATTGGGATTTCGATCTGTCCAGCTATTCGATCGACGGCATGCGCGATTGGCTTCGACTCCGTTACCCCTCGCTCCCCGCGCTCAATGCCGAATGGAACACGCGTTACCGCGACTGGTCCGAAATCCGGCCGATGACGATGCCGGAGGCCATGCAGCGCAACGGCAATTATGCGCCCTGGGCCGACTTCAAGGCATGGATGGATTTCGCCTTCGCGCACGCGCTCGCTACCGCTACGGCGACGGTTCATGCCGCCTCGCCGGCAGGACGGTCGGGAATCGAGGGTGCTCAGATTCCAGGCTGGGGCGGCTATGACTACAGCCGGCTCGCCAACGCCGTCGACGTCATGGAGATCTATGACAACGACGCCAATGTCGAGATGGCGCGCTCCTTCAATCCCGATCTCGTCCTGTTGACGACCGCGGCCGATCACGGGCCCAAGGAGCTGAACGTCATCTGGCGCGAACTGCTCAAGGGCGGCGGCGGCCTCGTTCTGTGGGACGAGAACAACGAAATCGCGCGGCCGGATGGAAGCCTCGGCCCTCGCGGACTCGAGCTTCGGCCGGTTCTCCGGAAGATCGAAGGTGCCGATGGCGACGAAGGAATCGGCCCGCTGCTTCTGAGGAGCGCGCGCGTCTACGATCCGATCGCGATCCTCTATTCGCCGGCGAGCTTCCGCACCCATTGGATGCTCGAGTGGAAGGACAAGGGCGACGCCTGGTCCAAGCGCGATGCGGCGGCCGAATATGATCCCGATGAAATCCGGCAGGCGCCGCTCCATTTTCTGGACGCGGTCGAACATCTCGGATTCCAGCCGCGCTTCATCTCGTCAGCCGGCCTCGCGCAAGGAATCCTGGAGCGGGACGGCTACAAGGTCCTGATCCTGCCGCGCGCCATCGCGCTCTCGACCGCCGAAGCCGCGCGCATCCGACTCTTCGTGAAAAAGGGCGGCATCGTCATCGCCGACGAGGAGCCCGGCCTTTATGACGAGCATAGCCGGAAGCTCGCCGCGCCCGCGCTGCACGATCTGTTCGTCGGCAAAGCCGAACGCGCGATCCTGGTCGAGCCGCAGAGTGAAAAGCTCGCGGAGATCACGGCTGCGGCGGGCCTAAAGCCCCGCTTCCCGCTGTCGGTTGCAAAGGGCGGCGCACCGACGGATGCCAGGACTTACGTGTTTCGAGACGGCGCCAGGGAGATTGTGGCGATCCATCGGGATTTTCCCGCTTCCGGAGACGCCCCTCCGGAAACGATCACGGTCGCGCTCCCCAAGCCCGCCTATATGTTCGATTTGATCCGAGGCACGGCGCTCGGCAGAACCGACCGCGCCACCTTGGAGCTGGATTCGGTGACGCCCGAGATCCTCGTCGTATCGGACCGGCCGGGCTCACCGGATTGATGGAAAGATCAGGCGGGCAGCGGTATTCCCGACCGCCGGTCGGCCATGCCGGGCGCCAGAAGCTTGGAGATGTCCTGAAGCGACCTCTCGGCCCCGTCCACGCGGAGCACCGTCCGGCCGGTGGCCGGCGACATTACGATTTCCGCCAGATATCCGCTTGCCTGCAGGCGGGCGGCGGCGAATTCCAAATAGGCCAGCGAGGTCGTGCCGTCGAGGAACGAACTCATCTTGTCTCTCCCTTAAACCGACTTCATTGCTCCCAAATTGAGCCCCGATTGTGGTTAAGCGATGGTGAAAACCGGCAATTTCAGGGCATTCGGCCCGTGCTCTAACGCGTTGCTGCACCGCAACAGGTGACTTTGGCCGCGGATCCCGCTACCAATCCGCCGCGCGATCCCCACCTATCGGGCATCGCTGGACCTGCAGCCGGAAAATCATCGCTATCATGCAACTGCGAAATATCGCCATCATTGCCCATGTCGACCATGGAAAGACCACGCTGGTCGATGTGCTGCTGAAGCAATCGGGCGTTTTCCGCGAAAACCAGCAGGTGGCCGAGCGCGCCCTCGATTCCAACGAGCTGGAGCGCGAACGGGGGATCACGATCCTGGCAAAGTGCACCTCCGTGGAGTGGCACGGCACCCGCATCAATATCGTCGACACGCCGGGCCACGCGGATTTCGGCGGCGAGGTCGAGCGCATCCTATCGATGGTCGATGGCTGCCTGGTCCTGGTCGACGCGGCCGAAGGCCCGCTGCCCCAGACCAAATTCGTCGTCGGCAAGGCATTGAAGCGCGGCCTCCGACCGATCGTCGTCGTCAACAAGGTCGATCGGCCGGACGCTCGCCCGCACGAGGTCCACGACCAGGTGTTCGACCTGTTCGCCGCGCTCGACGCGACCGAAGAACAGCTCGACTTTCCGACGCTTTTCGCCTCCGGCCGTCAAGGCTGGGCCGCCGACAGCCTGGAGGCGGAGCATAGCGACATGGGCCCGCTGTTCGACCTCATCGTCCGGCATGTGCCCGCGCCCGCCGTCGATTCTTCGAAGCCCTTCACGATGCTGGCGACGATCCTGGAGGCCAACCCCTATCTCGGACGGCTGCTGACCGGTCGAATTCAATCCGGAACCGTGCGCCCCAACATGCCCATTCGGGCGCTGTCCCGCGACGGCACGCCGATCGAGACCGGTCGCGTCTCGAAGCTGCTCGCCTTCCGCGGCCTGGAGCGGGTGCCGATCGACGAGGCCGAAGCGGGCGACATCGTCGCCATCGCCGGCCTATCCAAGACAACCGTCGCCGACACGATCGCCGATCCTTCGGTCACCGAAGCCATCCCGGCCCAGCCGATCGATCCGCCGACGATCACCATGACCTTCTCGGTCAATGACAGCCCCTTGGCCGGTCGCGAGGGCGACAAGGTAACGAGCCGCATGATCCGCGACCGTCTGTTCCGGGAGGCGGAGGGCAATGTTGCCCTGCGTATCCAGGAGAGCGCGTCCAAGGATTCCTATGAGGTCGCCGGCCGCGGCGAGCTTCAGCTCGCGATCCTCATCGAGCAGATGCGCCGCGAAGGCTTCGAGATGTCGATCAGCCGGCCGCGCGTCGTCTATCAGAACGACCCCAAGACCGGGCAACGGCTGGAGCCGATCGAGGAAGTGGTCATCGACGTCGACGAGGAATTCTCGGGCGTCGTCGTCAGCAAGCTGTCCGAGCGCAAGGCCGACCTGGTCGAGATGCGGCCCTCGGGCGGCGGCAAGCTCCGCCTCACCTTCCACGCCCCTTCGCGCGGCCTCATCGGTTATTACGGCGAGTTCCTGACCGATACGCGCGGTACCGGCGTCATGAACCGCCTGTTCCACGGCTATTCGCCCTTCAAGGGTCAGATTCCGTCGCGCCGGACCGGCGTGCTGATCGCGAATTCCCCGGGCGTCGCCGTGGCTTACGCGCTCTGGAACCTTGAGGAGCGAGGCCCGATGATGATCGAGCCCGGCATCGAGGTTTACGAAGGCATGATCATCGGCGAGCACACGCGCGACAACGATCTCGAGGTCAATGTCATCAAAGGCAAGCAGCTGACCAACATCCGCGCCGCCGGCAAGGACGAAGCGGTGCGCCTGACCCCGCCGATCCGCATGACGCTCGAGAAGGCAATCGCCTATATCGCCGATGACGAGCTGGTCGAGGTGACGCCGAAATCAATCCGGCTGAGGAAAAGAGAGCTCGATCCCAATGACCGCAAGCGCACGGCCCGCGCGGCAGCCGAAGCCTAGCGCGGGTTCGCCGGTCACACTGGCCGAGATCGAGCGCACCCGCAAACAGATCGCCGGCGCGATCGTCGAGACGCCCTGCATCCGCTCGCGGACCCTATCGGACATCGCCGGATGCGAAGTCTGGCTCAAATTCGAGAATCTGCAATTCACCGCCTCTTTCAAGGAGCGCGGCGCGCTCGCCAAGCTGCTGAACCTGACGCCGGAGGAGCGCGGCCGCGGCGTGATCGCCATGTCGGCCGGCAACCATGCGCTGGGCGTCGCTTATCACGCCCAGCGTCTGGGCATCCCGGCCACGATCGTGATGCCGAAAGGCACGCCCTTCACGAAGATCCGCCACACCGAGGACCACGACGCCCGGGTCATCGTCGAAGGCGAGAGTTTGGCCGAGGCCCAGCGCTTTGCGGAGTCCCTCGCCGCCAAGGAAAATCTGGTCTTCGTTCACCCCTATGACGACGACAGGGTCATTGCCGGACAGGGCACCATCGCCCTCGAAATGCTGGAGGCGGCACCCGCGTTGGACAGTTTGGTGCTGCCGATCGGCGGCGGCGGCCTGATCTCCGGCTGCTCCATCGCGGCCAAGGCCAAGAGGCCGGAGCTTCAGGTTTTCGGGGTCCAGACCGAGCTCTATCCCTGCATGTACCGGGCGATCCGGGGCGAGACCGGCGCCTCGGGCGGCGCCACCGTGGCGGAGGGCATCGCCGTCCAGAATGTGGCCGAGCGAACCAAGGCGATCATCGCCCGGCTGGTGACCGAAATCCTGCTGGTCTCGGAGCGTGAAATCGAGCACGCGGTGGCGCTGTTGATGGAAGTCGAGAAGACGGTCGTCGAAGGTGCCGGCGCGGTGGGCTTGGCGGCCCTTCTGAGGTACCGGGACCGTTTCGCCGGGCGGACGGTCGGGCTGGTGCTCACCGCCGGGAATATCGATCCCAGGGTCCTGGCATCGCTGATGCTGCGGGAATTGTCACGCACAGGGCGCGTTTCGACCTTCCATATCGAGCTCAACGATCGGCCGGGAGCCCTCGCCCGGATCGCCTCTGTGATCGGCGATGCCGGAGGCAACATTATCGAGGTGCTGCACAATCGGCTTTCCAGCGCCGTCTCCGTCAAAGGGGTGGCGGTCGACATCACGATCGAGACACGGGATGCCGAACATCGCGACCTGATCGCGCGAAGCATCCAAAATGCGGGCTTCCGGTACCGGATCGTCGACGCGTGAACCGCCCCTCGCGCCATCCGTTTATGTATTCGCCGGGTACCGGTTGGTGTATAGGATTAGATTTCATGAAATGGGCAACCGGACGCCCATGATTTGCCATAATGGGACCCGATTAAGGGGGCCATTGCAAATCGCCGTCCTGTAGAGGCGCCAGGGTGGCTTCCGATCCGGTGGGGTGTATCTAGGAATGCTGCGTATCCAGGCACTATTCGCGATTGTCGTGGTCATCGCCGTGAACTTCGCGGCCTGGTATTTCTTGAATCCCGCCGTCCATGAGCGCCCCTGGGACGGCCAGATCCAAAGCATCGCCTTCGCGCCTTACCAGGCCGACCAGTCCCCTCGCGAAAAGAAGTATCCGAGCTACGACCAGATCGACCACGACATGTCGCTGGTCGCGGACATCGCCAACGGGATCAGGACCTACGAGCTCGCGCCCGGCTTTGACAAAATCCCGGCGATCGCGCGCAAATATGGGCTGACGGTTACGGCCGGCGCCGTTGTCGACGGCGACAAGTCCGGTCCCGGCAGCGACGAGCGGCAGATGAACACGCTGATCCGGCTCGCCAAGGAATACCGGAACATCGACCGGGTCATTGTCGGCAACGAGCAGATTCAGACCAACTCGATGAAGGCCGACCAGCTCATCGCCGACATCAAAAAGGTCAAGGCGGGCGTTCCCAGGCGAGTTCAGGTTTCGACCGGCGGCGACGTGGACTCCTGGCTCAAGCATCCCGAGCTGGTCGATGCCGTCGACTTCATTTGCGTCCATATCCACCCCTATTGGGACAACATTCCCATCGACAGGGCCGTTGACGAAGTCTTCCACCAAATCGACGCGCTGAAGCAGAAATATCCTGGAAAGCCGATCATGGTGGGCGAGGTCGGCTGGCCGAGCGACGGCCCCTGGCGCGGCGGCGCCGAGCCGTCGCTCGTAAACCAGGCCACCTTCGTCCGGACCTTCCTCAACCGTGCGACCGAGGCGGGCATCGACTACAATCTCTTCGAGGCGTTCGACCAGCCCTGGAAGCGCGCCGACGAGGGCCCGGCAGGCGCATCGTGGGGCATCTTCGACGCGCAGCGCCATCTCAAAGTCCATATGCAGGGCGCGCTGGTCGAGCTCCAAAACTGGCCGCAGCTTTGGGGCGTGGCAACGATCATCGCGTTGCCGATGATGCTGTGGTTCTCCGGCCGCCGTCGCGATATCAGGACCGCCGGCCTGGTCTTCTTCTCGCTGCTGATGCAAGCCACGGCCTCGCTGCTGGTCTGGACCGTGATGCAGGTCGTCCATGGCGCTTACGATCCGACCATCGTGGTCACCTGGATCCTGCTGATCGGCATGCAGATCGTGCTCTTCGGCGTGATCCTGTCCGATGGGCTCGAGATCACGGAGCTGCTGTTCCGCTCGAGCTGGCGGCGCCTCATCAAGCCGATGCGCGGACAGCACATGACCGGCGGTCCGAAAGTCTCGATCCATGTGCCCTGCTACAACGAGCCGCCGCATATGGTGATCGAGACGCTCGATCATCTGGCACGGCTCGCGCATGACAATTTCGAAGTCCTGGTCATCGACAACAACACCAAGGACCCGGAAGTATGGCGGCCGGTGGAGGCCCATTGCCGAACGCTCGGCCCTCGTTTCCGCTTCTTCCATCTCGACAATTGGCCGGGCTTCAAGGCCGGAGCCCTCAATTTCGCGCTTCGCAACAGCGCGCCCGACGCGGAGGTGATCGCGGTCATCGACAGCGACTATACGGTCGATCCCGACTGGCTCTCGGCGATGGTGCCCCATTTCGCCAATCCCAAGGTCGGATTGGTCCAGTCGCCCCAGGACTACCGCGACTGGAAGGGCGATCTCTTCAAGACGATGTGCCATTGGGAATATGCGGGCTTCTTCAACATCGGCATGATCACCCGCAACGAGCGCAACGCGATCATCCAGCACGGCACGATGACGATGATCCGGCGCACCGCGCTGGAGCAGGTCGGCGGCTGGGCCGAATGGTGCATCACCGAGGACGCCGATCTCGGCTTGTCGCTGTTCGAAGCCGGCTGGGAAGCGCTTTACGCGCCAGACAGCTTCGGCAAGGGCCTGATCCCGGACAGCTTCTCGGCCTACAAGACCCAGCGTTTCCGCTGGGCTTACGGCGCGGTGCAGATTCTGAAGCACCATTGGCGTAACCTGATGCCGGGCAGCAAGGTGCTGACATCCGGCCAACGCTATCACTTCCTCGCCGGCTGGATGCCCTGGTTCGCCGACGGCGCGCACATATTGTTCTCGGCCGCCTCGATCTTCTGGTCTTTGGGGATGCTTGCCTTTCCGACGATGGCCTGGGTGGGCACGCAATTGTGGGGCGAGCACTACGATCTCGATCATCCGCTTTACAATACGGTCAAAAGCATCGTCGGCTCGATCTTCGCCTTCCCGCCGACGGCCTTCATGATCCCGACCATCCTCGCCTTCGCGTTCAAGCTGGTGTCCGGATTCTGGGTCTATTCGGTGCGGATCAAATGCAGCCCGATGCAGAAGGTGGGCGCCGCGATCGCCGGCATGGCGCTGACCCATACGGTCGGGCGCGCGATGTGGCAGGGCATCTTCACCTCTGGTCGCCCCTTCGTGCGCACACCCAAATGCGCCGATCAACCGGCTCTCGTACAGGGCTTCCTGATGGCACGGGCGGAGATCGTGTGGCTCGTAGCGCTATTGTCGGTTGCGGGGGCCGTGCTGTTCACCAACGGCCTGCTGAACCTCCAGGCCCGGATCTGGAGCATCGCGGTCGCCGTTCAGGCGCTGCCGTTCCTGGCGGCGCTCATCACATCGATGGCGAACGCGCTCCCGACATTCCGCCTGACGAGCCAGCCCGCTCCTTTGGTGCACTCCCCGAGCCGGTCCGCGCCCGCGGCGGAGTAGCGGTATCGAGCGCTCCGACGGTCGCGGTGAGATAACTCAAGCCGGTTACCAGCGTCAGCACGGCCGCCGCCCAGAGCAGCGCAAGCCCGGTCATATGCACCACCCCGTCGGTCGGCGCGATCAGGATCGTGAGGGCGGCCATCTGGACTGCCGTCTTCCATTTGGCGAGCCTTGTCACCGGCACGACAATCCCCAGAGGGCCCAGATGCTCGCGAAAACCCGATACCGCGATTTCCCGCAGAAGGATGGCCAGCGCCGCCGCGATCGACCAGCCGGAGATCACGCCTGTTGCGACCAGCAGCAGAAGCGCGGTGCCGACCAGCAGCTTGTCGGCAATCGGGTCGAGCATCCGGCCGAAGGGCGAAAGCTGCCCCAGCCGACGCGCCAGGTAGCCGTCCAACCAATCGGTCACCGCGGCGATCAGATAGAGCACCAGCGCCGCCCAGCGCGCCCAGCCGGCATCGCTCAGAAACAGCGGCACGAACGGCGCAATGATCAGAATCCGACCGATGGTAAGCAGATTGGGCAGATTGGTGGAATAGTTCATTCCGGCTCCGCGGTGCCGAGCGCCAGCCCGCCAAATGAGCATGTCCGCCGGTCCGGGGCAACCTATTCCCCGTGCGGCCTCTACCGTTACCGCCTCTGGCGCGACTGGGGCGGCGGCGCAACGCTCCTCTGGATCATGCTCAACCCTTCGACCGCCGATCATCTGGGCAACAACGATGCGACCATTGCACGATGCGAACGCCGCGCCATGGCTTGGGGTTTCAGCCGCGTGGAGGTGGTCAACCTTTTCGCGTTCCGAACCCCTCATCCCAAGGTGCTCTTCGCCGCCGCCGACCCGGTCGGGCCCGGGAACGACCCCGCGATCCTGGAGGCGACCGAGAAAGCCGATCTGATCCTCTGCGGCTGGGGCTCGCTCGGAGGGTTCGCCGGTCGCGCCGCGCGGGTTTTGGACATGCTGCGCGGGCGCGAGTTGGCCTGCCTCGGCGTCAACCGCTCCGGCGAGCCGACACATCCGCTCTACCAACCCTATTCCGCGCGCCCGACGCCGTACCGCTCGCCTCCCAACGCAAATCGCTACGAGCTCGAGTGGAAGTGATCGTAGATCTGCTGCGCGACCTTCTTCGAAATGCCGTCGACCGCCTCGAGGTCCTGGACACCGGCGTTCGCCACCGCGCGCGCCGACCCGAAATGATGCAGTAGCGCCCGCTTGCGAGCGGCGCCGATACCGGTGATCTCGTCCAAGGGTGAAATGCCGATCGCGCGCTGCCGCTTGGCGCGATGGGCGCCAATCGCAAAACGATGCGCTTCATCGCGCAGGCGCTGCAGGTAGAAGAGCACCGGATCGTTGAGCGGCAGGGAAAAGGGCGACCTTATCGTGCCGTCGGGAGCGGGCATGAAGAACTTCTCGCGCCCAGCATCGCGGTCGGGTCCCTTGGCGATCGCGACGATCGGCGGCGGCGCGGCAACGCCGAGCTCAGCCAGGACTTCGAGCGCGATGCCGAGTTGTCCCGAGCCGCCATCGATGAGGATCAGATCGGGCCAGCCGGACGCTCCCTCCTCCTCTCCGGCCTCGGCCTGAATGGCGCGCGCGAAGCGGCGCGTCAGCACCTCGCGCATCATGCCGTAATCGTCGCCGGGCGTGATCGGCTGCTTCATGTTGAACTTGCGGTAGGCGTTCTTGCGGAAGCCCTCGGGTCCGGCGACGATCATCGCGCCGACCGCGTTCGTCCCCTGGATGTGGCTGTTGTCATAGACCTCGATGCGATCCGGCGGACCGTCGAGCCCGAAGAGCTCGGCGACACGCCGCAAGAGCTCGGCTTGGGACGCGCTTTCCGCGACCCTGCGCGCATGGGCCTCTCGCGCATTCTCCCGCGCATGTTCGACGATGCGCTTCTTGTCGCCGCGCTGCGGGTGAAGGAGTTCGATCCTGCGGCCGGCGCGCACGGACAGCGCCTCGGCGATGAGCCCTTGCTCCGGCACCGCGTGGCTCACCATCACGAGCGGCGGCGGCACCTTGTCTTCGTAGAACTGCGCGACGAACGCCGCGAGCACGTCCTCGACCCCGACGCTCTGATCATGCGCCGGGAAGTAAGGACGATTGCCATAGTTGCGGCCGCCGCGGAAAAAGAACACCTGGATGCAGGTGAGCCCGCCCTCCTGAAAGGCGGCGATCACGTCGGCATCGCCCAGTTCGGCCGTGTTGATGTCCTGCCGCGCCTGGATCGAAGCGAGCGCGCGGATACGGTCGCGAAAACGCGCCGCGCGTTCGAAATCGAGAGCATCCGACGCGGCCTTCATCTCGCGTACGAACGACTCCTGCACTTCGCGCGTGCTGCCGCCGAGGAATTCGCGCACCTCGCGCACCTGCCCGGCATAATCCTCAGACGAGACCAGCCCGACGCAAGGCGCCGTGCAGCGCTTGATCTGGTACTGCAAGCAAGGCCGTGAGCGCGTCGAGAAGACCGTGTCGGCGCAGCTTCGGATAAGGAACGCGCGCTGCAGGGCCACAATCGTGCGGTCGACCGAGCCCGCCGACGCGAACGGCCCGTAATAGGCGCCGGCTCCCCGGCTGCCGCGGTGCTTGGCGAGACGCGGGAACGCGTGCTCGGTCGTGAGCTCGATGTAGGGAAAGGATTTGTCGTCCCGAAGCGAAACATTGTAGCGCGGCTTCAGTCGCTTGATCAGGTTCGATTCGAGGAGAAGCGCCTCGACTTCGCTCTTCGTCCGAACGAATTCCATGGAGCAGGTCTCATGGACCATCCGCTGGATCCGAACCGGCAGCTTCGTCGGCTGCGTATAGGTTGTGACTCGCTTCTTGAGGCTGCGCGCCTTGCCGACATAAAGCACGTCGCCGGCGTCGTTCATCATCCGATAGACGCCGGGCGCGTTGGGAAGCGCGCGCGCAAAGGCTCGGACCACGTCGATCCCTTGAGTTTTCTCCGCCATAGGCGCGTCCGAGATGTGCGTCATCGCTCCAAACTACACTCCCAAATCGGGCCCAAGGCGTCCAACATCAAGCGCCGCCTCGGCTCGCGATCGATATCCACCGAATCTGTGGATAAGTTTGTGGGCAGGAACAGGTCGTGCGATCCGAAACCGCAGGGAATCAAGCCGTTTCCGTTTTTGCCTAGTTTTTAGGCATACACCCTAACCCCTTGTTCTAAAATAATTAAAAAAAGTCAACTAGAGGCAATTCCGGTCGATGCATTTTTTTTAGGATTGACAATGAACCGAGCAACGCGATTGGGCCTGCTGTGTACAACTCCGGCATCGCGACATCATGCCAGCGGCTCTGAAGGATGATCCCTATCCCGTTGCGGCGCTTAATTATCTCATACAAAAGTGTTGTCCCTCGGAATCACCGGGCGCAATTGTTCATTCCGGCGGCGGCACGCCGCGTTTGGGCTGCACCCACGCAAGGTGCTCGCCGCAATCCACGGCAATCATCTGGCCGGTGACTGCGCGCGCCTCGACCAAATAGCGTACCGCGCCTGAAACGTCCTCCGGTTGTATCTGTCGCGCGAGCGGCAGGCTCGACCAATGCCGTCGAAACTGGTCCGCGCTCTGTCGCTCATTGGGTAAGACCGGTCCCGGCCCCACGCCGTTCACGCGAATGCGCGGCGCGAGCGCCAGCGCCATCGTCTGCGTCAGCGTCCAAAGCCCGGACTTCGACAACGTGTAGGTTACGAAATGGGGTGAGAGATTCCAGACACGCTGATCCAGCATGTTGACGATCGCGCCCTCGCGATCGGAAGGAAGCAGATACGCGAATTGC
>DATGMP010000036.1:0-108392 GCA_035293565.1 Alphaproteobacteria bacterium
CGCGAGGGGAAATCGGCAGGCTTCTGTGAGGGCGCGGGCGCGGACCGAGGCCGCAGGCACCAGCCAAACCGCCCAGAGAGTCAATGGATAAGGCTCCTGGTATTATACCGCCGAACGCGGACCGAAGGCGGTACCGGGCGGGGCGGCGGTGTCGATGAAGATCGGTTCGAACCGTCGGCTGAGAAACAGCCATCCCTTGCCGCTCCGGATCAGCGCGTCATGATAGGTTCCTAGAGTAAAGGTACCGGCCGAACGGTCGCGCAGACGACCGAATCCGTTGACGATCGTGCGCGCCGTCGCGCGATCGCCGTCCAGCTCGACGACGATCGAGTGGGTCATCTGGACGAAGACCTCGAAGGCTTCGACCATGTCCGCGATCCCTTTCGTGATCGCGGCACGGCCTCGCAGCGCCACATTCGTCGGCCCGCCGATGGTCCAGACCGCACCTTCGGCGAACGCCGCGCCGGCCGTACTCCAGTCCCGGCGCGTGACGGCATCGGAATAGAGCTCGATCAGCTCCCGGACGGCGAGCCGGTCGCTCGAGGCGCGATCCATGGGTTCCTCCCGCATGTTCAATACCGTCCCTCCACCCGCCGCCGATCTTCGAACAGCCGGCAGGCGACGGCGCCGAAGACTGCGCCGCCGATATGGGCGAGATAGGCGACGCCGCCCGTCCGTACGTTGTGGACCGCACCGAAGCTCACGAGCTGCAACAGGAACCAGAAGCCGATCAGGAAGGCAGCCGGGATCAAGGTGATGCGGGCGAAGAAGCCGAAGAAGATCAGGGTCTTGATCCGGTCGCGCGGGAAGGTGACGAGGAACGCGCCCATGACCGCCGCTATGGCGCCCGAGGCGCCGAGATTGGGCAAGGTCGAGGCGGGGTCGGCCGCGACCTGGGCCAGCATCGCGGCGATGCCGCCCAGCAGATAGAAAACGAGATAGCGGGCGCCGCCCATGGCGTCCTCGATCTCGGGCCCGAAGGCCCAGAGGAAGATCATATTGCCGATGATGTGCGACCAGCCCTCATGCAGAAACATCGAGGTGAGGATGGTCGAGAGATCCTGTCCCGACGACACTTCGGCCGGCACCAGCGCCCAAGCGAGGATGAAGCGGTCGCCGCCCGCGAGCTCGAGCACGAAGACGAAGGCGTTGGCCAGGATCAGCACCGCGGTCACGGTCGGGAAGCCGTGCGGGCTGCGGGACGCATCACCCAGCGGGAACATGCCGCGATTCTCCTGTCTCTCCTCGTGACGGGCCGCTATTCCTAGCGGAATGCGCGCGGGGAGTCCTTGATCGATGAGCGAAACCGACCGGCCGCCCTTCGCCTTGACGCCCGAGCAGCGGATCCTCGGCGACCAGGCGCTCGGCAGCGGCTTCAACGCCTGGGCCGGAATCAGGCTGGTCGAGATCGCTTCCGGTTTTGCGCGGATGGCGTTCATTCCCAGGGCCGAAATGCTGACGCCCTGGGGCACGCTGAATGGCGGGGTGCTGAATGCGCTGATCGAGGTGCCGGCCTTCTTCGCGCTTCTGACCGAGCTTGGGCCCAATGAGCTGCCGGTCACGAACGACATCTTCCTGCAGCATGTCCGGCCGTTGCCCGGCGACTGCGAATATCGCCTGACCGGCGGAATCCTGCGCAAAGGAAAGAGCATGGCCTGGCTCGAAGCCGCCGTCTCCGTCGGCGGCAAGCCATGCACCTTTGCCCGCATCACCAAGACGCTGACGAGTCGTCGGTAGCGCCGCAGCCCGGGACGGATCGTAAGGTCTTCCTACGGGTTTTTCCCGTTAGAGCGTCGTGGAAGAGGGGGCTCCCGCAGCGCGTCTATGGAACGGGAGACAGCCCCTATGCATCCTCGATATAAGCCGTTCGCCTACGCGCTGCTGGCGGGCGCCGCATTTTCGGTTCCGAATATGAGCTTCGGCCAGGAGCAACCGCCGCCCAAGGAGGAGCATCCGGCGCCTCCGCCCAAGGCCGCTCCGCCGCCACATCCGGCCCCGGCGCCGCCGCGGCCGCAGCATATGGCTCCGCCGCCGCATGCGGGCCCTCCGCCCGGAGCGCCGCCCCACCCGGAGCGGGCACAGATGCCACATCCGCCGGCGCCCCCCGGCGAAGCCGCCCGACCGGCGCCGCCGGCCGCAGCCCTTCAGCGGCGCGAAGGCCCGCCGCCCGCAGCGCCGCAGCCTCGTCCGCAGGGCGCGGCGGAGCGGCCACAGCCTCAGCCGCCGCCCCAGGCGATGCAGCGTCACGCCGAGCAGCGCGATCAATGGCGGGGCGAGCACCGGGACTGGCGCGCGCATGCGCTCTGGGAGCGCGACCATGATTGGTGGCGCGGCAACCCTGCGTTCCGCGATTATCGCGGGCCGCGAGAGCACGCGTATTTCGCGCCGGGATACGGCTATTACGAAGTCCCGGAAGAATATTGGGGTCGGCGTTGGGAGGTGGGCGCCCTGCTGCCCTTCTTCTTCCTCCGCTATGCGGTGCCGGACTATGAGGTCTACGGCTTGCCGCCGCCTCCGCCGGGCTGCGAATGGGTGTGGGTCGGCAATAGCGTCCTGCTCGTCGACGAGAGCGACGGCTATGTGCTCGACGAGGTCGACAATGTCTGGTGAGGCGATCTGGTAAGGCGCTTAGCCTGGCGTCAGCCGAGGCGGCGCAGATCGATTGGTCCGGAGACGGTGGTCTCGAGGTCGTTCACCAGGCCGTCGGCGATCGAATAGACCCAGCCATGCACCGAGAGCGGTTGGCCGCGCGCCCAGGCCTCCTGCACGAACACGTCGGAGGCGACATTCCTCACTTGGCGCTTGACGTTGAGCTCGCACAGCCGGTCGAGCCGCGCTTGGGGATCATGGATGTGTTCCAGCTCGGGGCGGTGGTCGTGCTGGACCTCGCGAATCGGATGCAGCCAATGGTCGATCAGCCCGTGCCGCTTTCCGTCGACCGCGGCCGCGATGCCGCCGCATCCGTAATGGCCGACGACCAGAATGTGCCTGACCCGCAGCACTTCGACCGCGAACTGCAGCACCGACAGATAATTGGCGTCCTGGGGCGGCGCGAGATTCGCTACGTTGCGGTGGACGAACAGCTCACCGGGATCGAGTCCCACGATCTCATTCGCGGGAACCCGGCTGTCGGCGCAGCCGATCCAGAGATATTCCGGCGCCTGCTGCCCGGCCAAACGCTTGAAGAAACCGGGGTCATGGGCCGTCTTGCTCTCGGCCCACCGGCGGTTGTTGTTCTTGAGGTGCTGTAGCATAGGGCGGCACTATGGAGCCGTTAAGCTCTTCTTTGCAATCGCAGTCGGATCATAGGGGATATGCTCTCCGCACTCTCCAACCCGATCGCGACCGCGCTCTCAGCTCTGCAGCGGGTTGACGGACGCGTCGCCCAGGATGCGAACGCCATCGCCGGCGGTGCGGTCGACGGCAGCGGGACCGATTCAAATAGCGGCGGCCCTTTGACCGGCGCCCTGAACAACCCCGTCCCGCCGACGCTGCAATACCGGCAGGGCGGCGATATCACGACCAGCGTCGTCGATCTGCTGGCCGCCAAGACGGCCTACAAAGCCAACGCCGAAATCATCAAGGTCGCCGCCCAGATGAGCCGGCAGACGCTGGACGTTTTCTCCTGATGTCCTAAAAAAGGGCGGCGGGGGCCGCCCTTTTTTAACGATTGAGCCGATCAACCGCCAATCGGTTGGCCCGGTAGGATGAAGTCCGGCTCGCGATCGGCCAAGCCCAGCGCGTTCGGGTTGGCGATGATCTCGTTGGTGTTCGCGTCGACCGCCACCAGTTCCGGCCGGCCGTGCATGAGCACCTCGACATTGTAGGCCAGCACGCTATTTTGCGCTGTCAGCGGCTTCGCAAGGCCGGCTTCGATCGCCGGCGCGCGGGCTGCGTTCTCGGCCGTGATGATGGCCGAGGCCAACGGCACGGTCGCCTGCCGCGCGCTGTTCACGTCCGCTCGCCGCTCCCAGCTCATCGCCCAATCCGGCACCATGGCGCCGGATACGCGCGTAATCCGGCCGTTAACGCCGTCCAAGCGGACGGTGTCCACGACACCGCCTTTCGCGATGACGGCCATGTAGGTCGGATGTCCCGTTTCGTCATAGAAGCGAATGTCCATCACGCGACCGCCCGTCTTGCCTTCAATCTGGGCGGCGGCATTTTCGAGTACGATCGTGCTCGGATTGGCCGGACCCATCGCGCGAAGCGATTCAGGTCTTTCGGTCAATTGCGGATCAGCCATCGCGACGCTTCCAACTAGAAGCGCCGATACAGCGACGGCGCCGCCGAGCAAGCGTTTCGTTGTCATCTCCATACCTCATGCAGAAAGTTCGATGCCGCGGGCTCGTGCAGTGCCGGCTCGCCGCACCTTCATCAGAGTCAACCGGAGGTATTCTTGAGGGTTCCCCTCATTTACTTTGTCGACGTCCTGTAGAATTGGCAGGCTCGGACCACGCGGCCTCGTTGCGGAATAGCCGATGCTCCGCTAATTCCAAAAAAAGGATCGGCAGGGAGGGCAGGT
Source organism: Alphaproteobacteria bacterium (assembly GCA_035293565.1). Taxonomy (GTDB): domain Bacteria; phylum Pseudomonadota; class Alphaproteobacteria; order BOG-932; family Roseiterribacteraceae; genus DATGMP01. Next base: position 4,526 of record DATGMP010000036.1, read on the forward strand.
ATGATCGGTCTCAAAGGGGCCCTTGCGGCCGTGCTGACGGTCTCGGCGGTCGCCCTGCCGGCCGAGGCGCGGGTGACCCGGCTCGTGATCGAAGAGACGCAATCACCGGCGTTCGGCGGCAAGAGCTTCGGTTCTACCGGTCAATACACGGTGTTGTCCGGACATTTCGACGGCGAGCTCGACCCGGCCGATCCGGCCAACGCCATCATCACCGATATCGCGCTGGCGCCGCGCAACCGGCGCGGCATGGTTGAATATTCGGCCACGTTCACGCTCGCTGAGCCGACCGATATGAGCAAGGCGAGCGGCGTGATGCTCTATCAAGTGCCGAATCGAGGCCACGGGATAAATTTCGGCGGCGACGCCGCGGGCGATGTGAGCCTGATGAGCGGGTGGCAGGGCGATATTCCGCCCAAGCCCGGCCTGGAGACGATCCAGGTTCCTGTGGCCCGCAATCCGGACGGATCGAGCGTTACCGGTCCCGCGCTCGCGGTCTTCGTCAATATGCCTGCCGGGGCGCGCAGCCTGCCGCTCTCCGGCGGCGTGGGCATGCCGACGCCGCGACCCGAGCCGGCTTCCCTCGACACGGCCAAGGCCACGCTGATGCGTCGGTCGGCCCCGGATGCTGAGCCGGCGCCGGTCCCCTCCGGGGATTGGGCGTTCGCGGACTGCACGGCGTCGCCTTTCCCGGGGACGCCCGATCCGCATTCCCTCTGCCTCAAGGACGGTTTCGATCCCGCCTTCCGGTACGAGCTTTCCTATACGGCCAAGGACCCGCTTGTGCTCGGCATCGGCTTCGCCGCGACGCGCGACATCAACGCCTTCTTCCGCCATGCGGAAAAGGACGATGCCGGTACGCTGAACCCGGTCGCCGGCAGAATCGCGAAGGCCATCGGCATCGGCTTCTCGCAGTCGGGCAATTTCATCCGCAGCTTCATCCATCTGGGTTTCAACCGCGATGAAGCCGGACGGATGGTGTGGGACGGCGCCGAGCCGGTGATCGCCGGGCGGCAGCTGGTGCTGAACATGCGGTTCGCCGCCGCGAGCGGCGCCGCCGGACCGTTCGAGCCGGGCAGCGAGGGGACGCTCTGGTGGAGCGATTATCCCGACCCGGCGCGCGGTCGCCGGCCCGCCGGGCTGCTCGACCGCTGTTATGCGACGAAGACTTGCCCCAAGATCTTCGAGATTTTCGGCGCGTCGGAATTCTGGGGGCTGCGCATGTCGCCAAACTTGGTGGGCACCGACGCCAAGGCCGACATTCCTTTGCCGCCCGAGGTGCGCCGCTATTACGTCCTCGGCGTCAGTCACGGCGGCGGCGAAGGCGGGTTCAGCCTTGCTGCCGACATGAAGGCGCTGTCAGTGACGGGGGTTTGCAGCCTGGCCGCCAATCCGCTGCCCGAATTGGATACCGTCAGGGCGCTCACGGCCGACCTCGTCGATTGGGTCGCCAAGGGCACGGAGCCGCCGGCCAGCCGCTATCCCACGCTCGCCAAGCACGAGCTGGTCGCGGCCGACGCGGCCGCGATGGGATTCCCGACGATCCCGGGCGAGCCGTCGCCCGACGGCAAGCTCAACCCGTTCGTCGATCAGGATTTCGGCTCGGGCTTCAACGCCGCCGACATGAGCGGCGCGCCGTCGCTGGAGCCGCCGAAGCTACACGGCATCCTGCCGTCGCTGGTGCCCAAGGTGGACAAGGACGGCAACGAGGCGGTGGACGGCGTGCGGCCGGTGCTGCTGCAGGAGCCGCTCGGTACCTATCTCGGCTGGAACGTCGCTGCAGGCGGCTTCTACAAGGGCCGGGGCTGCGGCTTCACCGGCGGTTGGATCCCGTTTGTCCGGACAAAGGCTCGGCGGTTGGAGGCGAAGGACCCGCGGCCCTCGATCGAGGAGCGCTACAAGACCCATGAGGCCTATGTGGCGCTGGTCAAGACGGCGGCGGACAAGGCCGTTGCCGATCGCTTTCTGCTGCCGGCCGACGCCGCGCGGATCGTGGGCGAGGCCGAGGCCGGCGATATTGCTAAGACGCGCTGAGCGCAGCCTCTGGTTCCGCTTTGGCCGACGAAATCGGCGCGGCGACGGGCGGCCGCATGAGGTAGGAGGCCAGGCCCATCACCGCCATCATCGCCGCCATGACGACGAAACCCGACGTGAAATTGCCGAGCCTGTCGCGCGCCACGCCGGCCACGAGCGGGCCCAGCACCGCGAGGGTCGAGATCATGTGCATCGCCGAATAGATTTCCAGATTGGCGCGGCGACCGAAATAGCCGAGCAGCAGCAGCGTCGCCGCGACGATGCAAAGCCCGTTTCCGATGCCGGAGCCCAGCACGTAGGCGACGATCAGCGCGTAATTGTCGGCATAGGCGAGGCAGGCGATTCCCACCACCATGCCCAGCATCGACGCGATCATGATCTTGCGCGCATCCACCCGTTCGCCGAGCGCGCCGGCGACGCCGGACATCGCCGCTCCGATCAGCGATTCCAGGCTCAGCATCGCGCCCGCCGTGCCGGAGGAGAAGCCACGCTGGATCAGATGCGCCGGCGCGAAGCTGTGCGCCGTGGTGTGGACCAGCAGATACATCGTGTAAGCGCCGACGATGATCGCGAATTGCGGCGTGCGCATCGCGTCGCGAAGGCCCCAGTCGCGCACGGCTTCGGGCATGGAGCTCGCGTCGCCGGCCCGCTCCGTCCGGGGCGCGCCGAGCTTTCCCGGTATGACGATTGCCGCGAAGGCCCCAGCCAGCAGGGCCGCGGATAGGAAAACGACCCAGTGCGCCCGCCAATTATGGGCGATGCTATTGCTGACCAGATAGATCAGCGGGCCGGCGACTCCGCCGGAGGCTCCGATCGTGAAATAGATGCCGAGCGCTGTCGACCTCTTGCGAAACATGGCGTTCAGCACGTGCGTGCCGGGCACATTGCCTGCCACCGCGAAACCCATGCCGACCGAGGCGGTTGCGGCGAGATAGACGATCACCGAATGGGTGAGCGCCAGCGCGAGAAAGCCCGCGGCCAATAATGCCGCTCCGGTCAATACGGTCGCCCGCACGCCGGCCTTGCGGATCAGCACCGCCGGCACGAGTGTCCCGAGGCCGCAGGTGAGCCCGAGGAAGGTGTAGCCGAGACCGGCCTCGGACCAATCCCAGCCGAGTTCCTTGACCATGCTCGGCAGCACCATGCCGAGCGAGCTGAAGGATCCGGCGAGCTCGATGAAGAAGAGCAGGCTGAAGGCGGCCAGCGTCGCCCAGGCGCGAGCGGGACTGACCCATTCCTCGGTCCAGCTCATGCCGCTCTCCGCCTCGTTGGCATCCGGCCAGTGTGGTCGATCCAGGCCCGATGGTCTAGGACGAACGCGCGTGAGGATTTGCAATCGCTGGCGGCTGGCGCATGCTGCTCCGCATGAGATGCGAGCGACCCGACTGGATCGCTCCGCTCTGGATGCGAAGCGAATTCGCGATCTGGGCGGTGGCGATTATCGTATTGCTGATGTTCGCCGCCTAAAGGCGGGTCGAAGCAAATCCTTTGCCGTCATTCCCGCGAAAGCGGGAATCCATTCATCCGTTTTGCGCGAGCATCACCAGGGATTCCCGCTTTCGCGGGAATGAAATAATCATACGCGAGAATTCGATTGTCCCGATCCGCTCGGCTGATTAAAGTCCGCCTCAATAAGAACGGCGGCGGCCCTCATGCAATGACGGGGAGGATATCTTGGGAGAGTTCAGTCTCGGCTTCGACGTCAATTCCTTGCTCGAGGAGGCGAGCCGGCGAACGGGCGGGCTTACGGATCTCGGGCCGGGACCGTTCTTGGAGCCGCTGAAGCTCTTCGTTCGATCCCTCGAGGATGACGCGATGCTGAACCAAGTGGGGCAGCACATCGCGCGACAGCGGGCATTGGGCCATATCGCCAACCGGCTTCTCTATACCGACGACCGTAAGAAATATCCGGAGATCGCGCGGCAGACGATCGAGAAGCCGATCTTCATCATCGGGCTGGGCCGTACCGGCTCGACGATCCTGCACGACATCCTGGCCCAGGATCCGTCCAGTCGCGCTCCGCTCACCTGGGAGGTGACCTTTCCGTCGCCGCCGCCCGAGACCGCGACCTATGAGACCGATCCGCGCATCGCCAAATGCCAGGCCGGCTTTCCGCCCGAGGATGAGCGGCGGATCAAGTTCAAGGCGATGCACCCGATGGGCGCGCAGCTCAGCCAGGAATGCGTCGTGACGATGGGCGACTGCATGTGCACGCCGCTCTTCCACAACCAGTTCCGCGTGACCTCGTACCAGGACTGGGTGGATCGCGCCGACTTTTCCCATGTCTATGAATTTCACTACAAGCAGCTCCAGCATCTGCAATCGCGCCACAAGCTCGACCGTTGGGTGTTGAAGACGGGCGCCCATATGTGGGGCCTCGAATTTCTGCTCGAAACCTATCCCGATGCGCGCATCGTCTTCACGCATCGCGATCCGGTGAAGTCGCTGACCTCTTATGCGAGCTTAACGGCGCTCGTTCGCTCGATGGGGAGCGACCATGTCGACAATTTCGAAGTCGCCGAGGATTGGAACCGGCGCCTGAAGCAGAAGCTGGAGCACGCGATTGCCGTGCGCGCGGCGAAGGATTATCCGCAGGCCGTCTTCTACGACATGAAGTTCTCCGAATTCGTGCGCGACCAGTTCGCCGTCGTGAAGAAGATCTACGAGGCCTTCGATCTGCCGATGTCGGACGAGGCGGCGAAGCGGATGAAATGGTTCATCGCCGACAACCCGCAAGGCAAGCACGGCATCCATCGCTACTCGCCGGAGGAATACGGCATCGATCCGCAAATCGTGCGGCGCGATTTCCGCACCTATATCGAACGCTTCGACCTGCCGCCTGAATAAGGAGTCGGACATGAGTGCTGGAACGATGAAGGCTTGGCGCACGCACGCCTATGGCGAGCCGATGAAGGCGCTGGTCCTCGACACGGTGCCGATCCCGGAGCCCGGCCCGGGCGAAGTGCTCGTCAAGGCGCAAGGCATCCCGCTCAACCTGAACGACCTCGAGCGTATTCGCGGCGGCAACATGATGGCGGAGCCGAAGCACCCCTACAGCCCGGGGATGGAGACGATGGGCATGGTCGCGGCGACCGGTCCCGGTGCGCAAGGCTGGGCTGGCAAGCGCGTCGTCGGCATCACCAAGGGCGCGCACGGCTCCTTCGCCGAATATGTGATCTGCCTCGCGGGCTCGGTGTTCGAGATGCCGGACTCGATCCCGCTGCCGGACGCAGCCGCGATTTTCTATCCGTTCCATCTGGCCTGGCTCGGCCTCATCGAGCGCGGGACTCTCAAGTCCGGCGAAAGCGTGCTGATCCATGCAGCCGCGGGCGGTTCGGGCTCTGCGGCGATCCAGCTTGCGGTGAATGCCGGCGCACGGGTCTTCGCGACAGTCGGTTCGGACGAGAAAAAGGCGCTCTGCCGCGAACTCGGCGCCGAAGTCGCGATCAACTACAAGACCGAGGATTTCGCCCAGATCGTTTATGAAAAGACGAACGGCAAAGGCGTCGACATGGTCTTCGACAATGTGGGCGAGGCGGTGCTGGACAAGTCGATACGGGCGATCGCCTATGGCGGCCGCTATCTGGTGATGGGCTTCGCGTCGAACAAACGGGTCGCGGACGAGAAATTCTACGTGCCGCGGCGGCTGTCGCTGGGGAACTTCAGCCTGGTCGGCGTCGGGCTCGGCTATGCCGACGACATGACCGGCGCCTATCTCAAGAAGAATATGGGCTGGAACTTCTCGCCGCACCGGCAAGGCGCCGAGATCAATCGCAAGATCGTCGATCTGATCCTGTCGAAGAAGGTGCGCACCGTGATCGGCAGCGCCGTGCCGTTCAGCGAGGTGCCGGCCGCCTTCGAGGCGATGGCGGCAAGCAAGACGACCGGCAGGACGGTGGTGCTGGTGTGATTCAGTAAAGTCCCGGAATCAGTCGCGACGTCCTCGCGCGGAAGGCGTCGTACTCCGCGCCGAACTGGCTTTGCAGCAGCCTCTCCTCGGCATTCATGCGGGCGACGAGCGGCGGCACCATCACCGCCGCAAGCAGCACGCCGACCCAATTGCCGAAGGCGAGGCCCCAGCCCAGCATGTTCACCAGGAGGCCGAGATAGCTCGGATGACGGATCACCGAATAGATGCCGGTCGTCAGCAGCGTGTGATCCTTTTGAATGGCAACCAGGCCGCTGAACCGGTTGCCCAGCACATGCACCGGCCAGAGCCGGAGCGCGCCGCCGAGGATCGCTAGCGCGACACCGACCCAACGCACTGTATCTCCGTCGATCATCCAGAATCGCTCGCGGTCGGCGAAGGCCGGCAGGAAGCCGTCGGCGATTCCGATCAACGAAAAAGCCCACAACACCCAGCGATTGCCGCGGTCCTCGCGAACGCCGGGATTGACATTGCCGCCGACATACAGCGCCGCTACGACGGCGAGGATCGTGGCGACCGCAAGGGCGGTGAGCGGCGGATCGGTGAGGAAGGGTTCGATGCTCCCTTCGCCAAGCACGGCCAATCCCAGATAGAGCCCGACACTGACGACGACGAGCACCAATCGTGCGGCAAACGGCATCGCGGCAACCTCCCGCGTCTATTTTCCCTCTCGGTCCCAGGCGCCTTTCGTGCCACCGGCACGGAGCTCGTTCTTTTTGACCTTGCCGGTCGGGGTCTTTGGCAACTCGATTTCAGTCACTTCGATATAACGCGGGACCATGTAGCGGGGGAGCCGTTCCTGAAGGAACAGGCACAACTCGTCCGGTGCGACGAACGCGCCGGGCTTCAGCGTCGCCACGACCTTGATCTCATCTTCAGACGTCGGCGAGGGGACGCCGATAGCGGCGGATTCGAGAATCGCCGGATGCGCATTCACCTCCACCTCGACTTCGTAGGAGGAGATGTTCTCGCCGCGGCGGCGCAGACAATCCTTGATCCGATCGACGAAATAGAAATTCCCGTCGGCATCCTTCGTGAATGCGTCGCCGGTATGGAGCCATTGGTTGCGCCAGGCCTCCGCCGTCGCCTGCGGATTGCGCCAATAGCCGAGATTGAATTCCCAAGGCGCGTCGGCCCGCAGCACCAGCTCACCCACCGCGCCTACCGGCACCTCCTCGTCGCGCTCATCGACCAGACGAGCCTGCACGCCTGGACGGGGGCGGCCGCATGTCGAAAAATTCACGAGGTTAAACCCGTCGGCCGCGAGAGGCGCCGAGACCTCGGTCATGTTGAAGAAGGTCGTGACATCGCAGCCGAACCGCGCCTTGAAGGCGTCGAGATCGCGGAGCAGCGGGATCATGATGAGCTTCTTCAGCGTGTGATCGCGATCTTGCGGCGAGGCCGGAGGCGCGATGAGGAAGTGCGACATGGACGACAGAAGAATCGACATCGTCGCCTTGTAGCGGCGGACGTCGCTCCAAAAATTGCCGACCGAGAATTTTTCGCGAATCGCCATCGTTGCGCCGTTGATGACGACGATGCCGAACATATTCGACAGCCCCACATGATAGAAGGGCAGGAACATGTAGAATACGTCATCCGGCGTGCAGACTTTCGACGCGGGAATCGCCGTCGCGTGCGCTTGGGCGTAGGAATAGAGTACGCCTTTCGAAGGTCCGGTCGTGCCCGACGTGTAGAAGATGGCCATCGGGTCCCAATAGTCGACCGCCGGCGGCAGCGGCGCCGGATCGTCGCTCGCCAGCTCTTCGAAAGGCCGATAGGTCCAAGCCGAAACCTGCGCGTCGATGTCGTGCCCATCGGGATAGACGAAGATTTGCTTGATATCGGTCAACTGGCCCGCGATGTCGTGCCAAACCGGCAGATGCGCATTCCAGATCACCGCGAGCTTGGCGCCGGAATCATTCGCCTGATGCTGCAGCATTCCGAACTTGTAGGCTTCGTTCACCGGCACCATCAGCGCGCCGATCTTGCAGAGCCCCAGCCAGACGAGCACGTAGTCGATCGAGTTCGGCATCATCACCAGAACCCGATCGCCTTTGACGACGCCCGCTGCCGCGAAGCCGCGGCCGATGCGGTTCGCCGCCTTGTCGACCTCCGCATAGCTCAGGACGCGATCGTTCATCATGAGCAGAGGCTTGTCCGGCTGCGTCTTGGCGAAATCCTCGATCAGGTAATGGAAGACGAGCTTGCGGCTTTTGGCGATGGCTTCGGTCATGATTTCACGATCTGCATGAATTCGATCACCACGCCGTCAGGGTCCTCGCAGCAGAAGACATATTGGCGCGTGCCGGCCATGTCGATCAGGCCAGGCTCGGAATAGACGTCGTAACCGCCGGTCTTGAGCTTATCGTAAAGGGCGAAACAATCCCTGACCTTGAGGCAGATGCGGGCGACGCCCAGATGCGAGAGCGTGCGCTCCGACGGCTTCTCGGAGCGAGGCGCTGTCCATTCGATGAGATCGAGCCGGGTCTCCCATTTGCCGTCGCCCAGCTGCAGGAACACAGCGCGGCCATCGATATTATCCGGCAGACGGAAGAGGGGGCCGAGCCCGATCTCGCCGAAGCTGCGCGGGCCGTCCTTCTCGGCGGCGGCCAAATCGAGGAACTCGTGGAATCCGATCAGCTTGTAGAAGGCGAGGGAGCGGTCGAGATCGCTGCAATTCACATTGACGTGGAAGATCTGCAGCGCGTTGCGTCTGGTCATCGGCAGGCCCTATCGACCCTTGAACACCGCCGTGCGCTTCTCCTTGAAGCTCTGCACACCCTCGACCGCGTCGTCGCTGTCGAACAGCTTCTGCTGAATCGGCCCGAGCTCGAGCGCGGCGGACTCGTAACCTTGCACGACGGCGCGCCGGGCGTTCACGATCGTCGCCTGAACGGCGAGCGGCGCCTGCGCGGCGATGCGCTCGGCGATCTCGATCGCGCGGCCGAGCTGTTTGCCCGTCTCCACGATTTCCTGCACGAGACCCAGACGGAAGGCGGTCTCGGCATCGAACTCGTCGCCGGTCAAGAGATAGCGCATCGCGTTTCCCCAGCCGGCCCGCTCCACCATACGGATCGTTGCGCCGTGATTGGCCATGATGCCGCGCTGGACCTCGAGCTGCGAAAAACGGCAATTCCCGGCGGCGACCACAATGTCGGCCGCCAGCATCAATTCGATCGCGATGGTGAAGCAGATGCCCTGCAGCGCCACGACGACCGGTTTCGAGCGCAGGGGCGGAAAGAGATCGTATGGGTCGACCTTTCCCGCGGGCGCCATATGCCGTCCGGCGCGAAGCCAGGACTGCATCTGGTCGAGCTGAATGCCGGCGGTGAAGTGATCGCCGAAAGCGTGCAACACGCCGACCCGTACGTCCGGATCATGCTCCAGCCGGTCATAGGCCTCGCCCATCTCGATCATCATCTTTTCGCTGAAGCCGTTGCGCTTGGGCACGCGGTCGATGCCCATCAGCTGCAAGTGGCCCCGCTTCTCGATGACGATGCGCCCTTCGGCGGGCGCCGCCTCTCTGTCGCTCATCGCGTCCACTCCTTCGCTTGCGCGCCTGCCGATTCCAGCGCCGCACGATGCTCGGTCGCGATGCGGGCGCAGAGTTCCGCGGCGGGCGGGATATCGCGGATCCCGCCCGAGCCCTGGCCGGCCGACCAGATATCCTTCCAGACCTTGGCCTCCCCCTCGAGCGAGAGGCCGCCATGCGATGGGTTCATGTCGGTCGGATCGCGGCCGGCCGCGACGATCGACGGGCGGAGGAAATTGCCGAACACACCGCTGATCGCCGGGGTGTAGACGATGTCCGCGGCATTCGCTTGGGTGATCATGGTCTTGAACTCGGGCTGCGCCAGGCTTTCGCGGGTCGCGATGAAGCGCGTGCCCATATAGGCGAGGTCGGCGCCCATCATTCGCGCCGCGGCGACCTGGCTGCCGGTGTTCATGCAGCCGGCCAGGATGATCGTGCCGGGGAAGAAGGCGCGGATCTCCGACACCAGAGCGAACGCGTTGACGGTTCCGGCGTGGCCGCCGGCGCCCGCCGAGACGCCGATCAGCCCGTCGACGCCCGCGTCGGCGGCCTTGCGCGCATGGGCGAGATGGATGATGTCATGGAAGACCAGACCACCATAGGAATGGACCGCATCGATCACCTCCTTGACCACGCCCAGGGAGGTGATGACGACCGGCACCTTGTGCTCGACGGTCCTCGCGAGGTCCGCCTGGAGCCGTGAGTTGGATTTATGGACCACCAGATTGACCGCGTAGGGCGCGTCCTGCGCAGACAGCCTTTCCTGAATCTCGGACAGCCAGGCGGCATAACCCTCGGTCGTACGCTGGTTGAGCGAGGGGAAGGAGCCAATGAAGCCCGACTTGCAGGCGGCGACCACCAGATCCGGGCCGGAAACGAGGAACATCGGGGAGACGATCACCGGCGCCGTGAGGCGGCCATGAAGTTGCGCGGGGATGGGCACTGGGGCGATTTCCTGCCTGTTGAGCCTTGCCCAACGCAATTACGGGCTCGGTCGGCGGATGTCAAAAGGGGAGGGGATCAAGGGGAGGGGCGTCTCCACGCGCAATCGCGTGCGTCGGCCAGGCGGACTGCCGACATTCGGCGCTTATTTGCGGGCGTCGGAACGAGAGGTCGGCAGCCCTCCTCTAAACCCCTCCCGCGGGTAGGGGATCTGGATCACTTCTCGATACCCCCGAAAATCAGGGCCAGCTGGGTGTCGATGATCTTGTTGATGGAATAGCGGCCATTGGGGCGGTACCAGTCGACGGCGGCCGCGCAGAGGTCGTTGATCATGCGCAGCAGCAGATGCAGGTCAAGGTCGCTGCGGAAGGTGCCCTCATCGACGCCGTTCTGGAGCACGCTGTACCAGATGCGGCCGCTCGCCTTCCATGTCTCTTCGACATAGGCGAAGCTCGGCTGACGGGCCATGAATTTGCGCTCGTGGATGCTGATTGCCACGATGTGGGGGTTGCTGACGGTGGTTTTCAGCGCCAGCACGATCATCTCGCGAAGCGTTTCCTTCGCAGGCTTTCCCTGGTCCACGATCGCCTGATATTTGGGCGTCATCGCGATGAAGCCCTTCAGGAGCTCGTGGAGCATCTCCTCCTTGGTCTGGAAGTGATGGTAGAGGCTGCCGGAGAGGATCCCCGCGGCGTCGCCGATCTCGCGGATCGTGGTCTCCTCATAGCCTTTCTCGGCGAAGAGCTTTGCCGCGACTTCCAGGATTTCCTCGCGCCGTTTGCTGACCTTTTCGCGCGGCTTGAGCGCCGGCGGCTCGAGGGCGGAAGCGGTCTTTCTTTTCAGCTGCAAGCGTCACCTTCTCACGTTTGATGCCGCGGGAATAACCTCGCGGGATCGCAACCGTCGTGATAGTTTCGGCGGTAGCCGGATGTTGAACGTGCCCCAGGGCGCTGTCAACGCGAAGAATTGCGGCTGACCAACCAACCGCTTGCGTGATAAATGGCCGGGCCTTAGGCTGCCCGCCATCCAGAAAGGTGTCGCGCCAGATGCTCGATCCGGTCTTAAGCGAAATCGTCAAGAACGCGCTGTTGATGGTGGCGCAGGAGGCGGGAATCCGCGCCGCCAGGAGTGCGGGATCGACCTTCGTCAGCCAGTCGGCGGAGGTCGCCTGCGCGCTGTTCGACAAGGACGCGCGGCTGATCGCGCAGACCGATGTCGGCCAGATGCATCTCTCCGCGTTGCGCAGCATGCTGGCCGAGACGCTCAAGGATCATCCGCCGGCGACGCTCGAGGACGGCGACATCCTGATCACCAACGACCATTTCCGGGGCGGCATCCACCCGACCGACGTCGGCGCCTTCCGGCCGATCTTCCATGACGGCAAGCCCGCCTTTTATTGCGGCGTGATGATGATCGTCTCCGACCTCGGCGGCATTTCGGCCGGCGGGCTGCCGGCCAATGCGACCGAATGCTTCCATGAGGGGCTGATCATCCCGCCCTTGAAGCTCTACAATGCCGGCGTCCTGGACAAGGGCCTGTCGCGGATGATCCGGGCCAACAGCCGCACGCCCGACAAGATTGCCGCCGATATCGATGCGCTCGCCGCCGGCGGCAATGTCGCGGCCAAGCGGATCGGCGAGCTGGTCGCTAAATATGGTTACGAGAAGCTGTCGGCGATCATCGACGAGCTGCTCGATTATTCCGAGCGGTTGGTGCGCCAGGGAATCGCCAAGATGCCGCCGGGCAAATATCGCGGCTCCTATGAGGTCGAGGAGGACGGGATCGAGCTCGGCAAGACCTACAAGGTTCAGGTCGAGGTGACGATCGACGGCTCGACCGCGAGCTTCGATTTCACCGGCACGTCGCCGCAGGCGCGGGGCGCGATCAACTGTTCTTATTCGCAATCGCTCTCCTGCGTGGTCTTCGCGCTGCGCTGCTACATCGATCCGTCGATCACGATGAACGAGGGTTTCTATCGGCCGCTCAAGCTGAACTTTCCGCATGGCTCGCTGGTCAATCCGCGCTACCCCGCGGCGGCCAATCTGCGGCTTGCGGGCGGCCAGGCGATCATCGACGCCATCAACGAGGCGCTGGAGCCGGCCTATCCCGAGCTCACGACCGGCGCGCCGTCGACCGTCCACACCGTGACCGCGCATGGCAAGGTGCCGGGCAGCGACGAGCGCATGTGGAGCATGCTCGATGTCAGCATGGGGCCGGGCGGCGCGCGGGCGGGGATCGATGCCGACGACGGGTTGCCTTTCCTGATGCACGGCAATTCGGGCTATGAGCGCAACACCGAGGGATACGAGATCAGCTATCCGGTGATCTATCGCCGGGTCGAGCTGGTGCCGGATTCGGGCGGCCCGGGTAAATGGCGCGGAAGCTGCGGCATCGTGCGCGAGATCGAATTCCTGACCGACGTCCAGCTCACGACCCGTGCCACCGATCGTTGCCGCAAGCCGCCGCGCGGCGCCGCCGGCGGCAAGCCGGGTCTGGGCGGCAGCTGGATCCTGAATCAGGGTCAGGCCGACGAGCAGGAGCTGCCCTATAAGAAGACGAACCATCCCGCGCGCGCGGGGGATGTGCTGACCTGCACGGTCTCGGGCGGCGGCGGCTACGGCGATCCGTTCGAGCGCGATCCCGAACTGGTCGCCCGCGACGTGCGCATGGGGCGCGTCTCGATCGCGCGCGCGGCGTCCGATTACGGCGTGGCGATCGATCCGAAGACGGGCGATGTCGACGCGGCCGCAACCGCGCGGCTCAGAAAATAGAACACCACTAGGACCGCCTTATGCAGCGTAAATTCTTCGTCGGGGTCGATATCGGCGGCACGTTCACCGACCTCGTGCTGGCCGAGGACGGCACCGCGCGGTTCCACAACGTCAAGACACTGACCACGCCGGCCAATCCCGTCGAGGGCGTCATCAAGGCCGTCACCGAAGCGCTGGCTGAAGTGGGCGCGCAGCCGACCGAGTTGCGGCGGCTCGTGCATGCGACCACCTTGCCGACGAATCTGGTGTTGGAGCGGAACGGCGCGCGCGTCGCTTATGTGACGACGAAAGGGTTCGGCGACATCTTCGAGCTGTCGAAGCAGAAGCCGGTCGGCGTCGATCGCTTCAACTTGCTCTATCGCCGCCCGCCGCCGCTGGTGCCGCGCGACATGGTGGCGGAGATTCCCGAGCGCATGGATGCCAAGGGCCAGGTGGTGAGGCCGCTCGATTTGGTGGCCGCCGAGGAGGCAATCCGTCAACTCGAGAAGAAGCGACCTGAGGCGGTCGCGGTTTGCTTCATGCACGCTTATGCGAACCCGGCGCATGAACGGGCGGTGGGCGATCTGATCCGCAAGCATATGCCCTATGCCTATGTGAGCCTGTCATCCGACGTGTGGCCCGAGTTCCAGGAATATGAGCGCGCCTCGACGACCGTGCTCTCAGGCTATATCGGGCCCACTCTGTCGGCCTATGTGCACGAGCTGGAGCATGATCTCGAAGAGCTCGGCATCCGATGCTCGCTGCAGATCATGCAATCATCGGGCGGCGTAATGACGGCGGCGGACGCGGCGCGCAAAGCCGCTTATGTGATCGAATCCGGACCGGCGGCGGGCGTTATCGCGTCGGCGCATCTGGGTCAGCAATGCGGCCATCCGGATCTCATCTCCTTCGACATGGGCGGCACAACGGCGAAGGCCGGCGTCGTGCGTCACGGGCGGCCGCGCATCACGCATGATTTCCGCGTCGGCGGCAGCGTCAGCGCCGGCGCCAAGGGGTCGGGCGAGCCGATCCGCATTCCCGTGATCGACTTGGCCGAGGTCGGCGCCGGCGGCGGCAGCATTGCGTGGGTCGACGATGGCGGGCTGATCCAGGTGGGTCCGAAGAGCGCCGGCGCCTCGCCCGGGCCGGCTTGCTATGGCTTCGGCGGGGTGGAGCCCACAGTGACCGACGCCAATGTCGTGCTGGGCTATCTCAATCCCGACTATTTTCTCGGCGGCAAGATGGAGATCCACCCCGATCTCAGCCGCAAGGCGATCGCAGAGCGGGTCGGCGACAAGGTCGGACTCGATGTCGTGGCGGCCGCCGAAGGAATTTATGAGCTCGCCAATACGCATATGGGCTCGGCGATCCGCATCGTGACGCTTCAGCGCGGCATCGATCCGCGCGAATTCGCGATTACCGCCTTCGGCGGCGCAGGACCAATCCATGTCGTGAAGGTGGCGGAGCAGTTCGACATCCCCCTGGTCATCGTGCCGCCCTCGCCGGGCGTGAAATCCGCTTTCGGTCTTCTTGTCTCCGATCTCGCTTACGATTATGTGGCGACCTCGCTGATGCCGGCCGCCGATGCGGACTTCGCGCAGCTCAACCGCATCATGAGCGATCTCGAGCAAGCCGGCCGCAGCGACCTTGGCCGTGAAGGGACGGAGGCCGAGATCCGCATCGAGCGCGCGCTCGGTGTGCGCTTCATGAGTCAGATGCTCGATCTCGCCGTGCCGATCGCCGACGGTCCGATCACGGCGGCGACGATCGCGCAGGCCGACAAGGATTTCCGCGAGCTCTATTTCGAGATGTGCGGCATGCGCCCCACCGATCCGTGCTTCCTGGTGAGCTGCCAGGTGCGCGCGGTGGGGGTCGTCCCAAAGCCCGAGATTCCAGCGCAGCCGAAAGGCGACGGCAAGGCTGAACGGGCGCTGAAGACATCGCGCCGAGCCTATTTCGGCGAGGCGGGATTTGTGGAAACGCGCGTCTACGATCGCACCGCGCTCCGCCCCGGCGATCGTATCGCCGGACCTGCGATTCTGGAGGAACCGGATTCGACAACGGTCTGCCCGCCGGGCTACGCCATCGAGGTCGATCCGTATTTGAACGTGCTGATTGGGAAGGAATGAACCTTCAGATCATCCGATCCGCACTAAAGCTCGTCTACGTACTTGTCGGTTCCCGGCACCGTCGGAATGAACGGCGCGGCGTAGATCACGCGGCCCAGTCGGGACGCAGTCAGCGCGCGCTCCAACTCACCGAACTTCGTCCGCCACCATTCGCCGGGCTCCTGCTCCAGGAATGACAGCAGCAAATAGCGGCGATCGAGTTCGGCCGGGTCGGGGCGCGGCACATATTTGGGGGCGTCGTCGGGAAGAGACTCGGGACGGAAGGCGAGCGTCATTGCGACGGGTGAGCCGGACTGGAAGCGCGGCAGCTCCTTGTCCCGCAGCCAGCCCGAAAGCTGCGCGTCGGTGACGCCGTCGGCGCGATCGATCATGACGACCGAGATGCCTTTATAGGGATGCTCGAGCGCGAGCTCAGGCGGTACGCCGTCCGGATCGCGGAAGGCGCCCCAAGGATATTGGTAGAAGGCGGTCGAGACGTTGTCGCGCGCCGGCTGCATCCGGTTCTGTTTGTGGAGCTGCAACACCTGATCGACCGACCAGCGCAGAGTCTCTTCGTAGGTTCCCGCCTGGATCCAGTAAGTGACGAGGTAAGAACCTTTGCGAATATCATCGACGATCGGCGTGTCTGCCGGGAAGCGCAGCGCCTTCAGTGGCCGTGTCGCGACCCAGCGGCGGGCGGAGAGATAATTCTCGCCGATCATGCAGCCGGCGAAGAAATGATCGCGCTCGTACCAGCGATGAAATTCGCGCGCATGGCCAGGCTTGGGCTCGACGATCGAGAACATCACTGTGCCGAGCTTGATCTCGGGAATGTCTTTCATCGTCACTCGCCTTTCAGCCGCTTGCGGAGCGCGGGATCGGTGACGAACACGGGCAGATCGTCGCCGTCATTGTAGGGGGCGCGCGCGAGCATGCCGCCATCGACCGCGAGCACCTGTCCCGTAACGTAGGCGGCAAGGTCGGACAACAGGAACAGCACGACGCCTGCGATGTCCTCCGGCCGGCCTCGACGGCCGAGCGGAATCGTCTCGCGAGTCTTGCGCTTCAGATCCTCGGGTTCGACCGTATCGAAGCTGGCGCGGCCGAGCTTCTTCGTTTTGATGGTGCCGGGCGCCACCGCGTTGACGCGGATGTTCTTGCTGCCCCATTCGACCGCCATCGAGCGCGTGAGATTGATCAGGGCAGCCTTGGCCGCGCCATAGCCGGCCCCGTACGCCATCGAGACCAGGCCCGCCGCTGATGCGATATTGATGATCGAACCGCCTTGCCCATGTGCCGCGATGGCGCGCGCGACCGCGGTCGCGACATTGAAGGGTGGGCGCGTGTTGAATGCCATCACATCCTCGAAGGAGGGCGCGGCGGCCGGATCGAGCAGCGATATCCAATGGCTCGGCAGCATGCCGCCCACGACATTGACCGAGCCGCTGAGCGCGCCGGCTTCGTCCGCGGCGCGTTTCACGGCCTCATCGGCGGCGGCCGGATCCATGAGATCGGCTGAAAGCACGCGATGCTTGTCGCCAAATGGCGCGAGCGCCTCGGTCGCGATCTTGCAGCCAAGCTCGGTCTTATCGATGCCGATCACCGTCGCGCCTGCCTCGGCCAACATGGTGCAGACCGTCGTGCCGATTCCCGCGCCGCCCGCGCCGGCGACGATATAGGCGCGGCCGGAGAGGTCGATCGCTTTGGCCATGGTCAAATCGACATCAGATTGCCGCCATCCACCATCAGCGTGGTTCCGGTGACGATGCCGGGGGCGGTGGCGAAGGTCGCGATGAAAGGCGCGATCTCGGTCCGGAGATCGGGCGCATGGCCGAGCGCATTGGGCGTTCGGGTCTCGGCAGGCGCGCGACGCGCTTGCGGGTGAAGCTGCTCGGGCGTGAGCGCCAGGCAATTGACGGTGATCCCGACTTCGCCCCATTTGCGCGCGGCCGCCTTGGAGAGCGACCGTGCGCCCTCGGCCACCGCGCTGTAGGGCGCGAGCCCATCGGCGCCGGTAATGGCGATCGTCGGCACCAGCAGGAGTATGCCGCCGCCGCGGCCTTTCATCGCTTTATGCGCAGCCTGCATCGCGACGCGGATCGATTTCAGCGGCACCTCGCAAAGCCGGAGCCATTCGGGCTCGGGCAGCTCGGCGAAGACGACCGGCGCAAGATTGGCCGGATCCGTCACCGGCAGCACCGCAAGGTCGATCGGGCCGAGCTTCGCCGCGATTTGCTCGACGGCGGCTTCGACCGCGGCGCGGTCGTCGAGCTTGGCTTGGGCGGGTCCGATCGCCGCTACCTGCGCGCCGGCGTCCGTCAAGCCGGCGGCGATTGCGATTCCCGCCGCTCCGGCGTCACCGATGATCAGCGCGACCTTGCCTTGCAGTGTTTGGCTCATGTCTTGCCTCTAAAGCATCAGGGCGCCGCCATTCACCACCAGCGTCTGGCCGGAGATGAAGGCGCTGTCGTCGCCGATCAGGAAATTGATCACATTGCCGATATCGGGCTCGGGATCGCCGATGCGGCGCAGCGCGGCGCGGACTTCGATATAGTCGCGCATCTGCGGCCAGGCTTCGAAGAACTCGCCCATCGCGGGGGTCATCGCGACGGGGGCCAGCGTATTGACGCGAATTCCGTCCACGCCCCATTCGCGGGCCAGGCTTTTGACGAGCGTCCGCTGCGCGCCCTTCACGGCCGAATAGACCGGAAGCGGCAGGCTGCCCTCGATCCCGGCATTGGAGACCAGCACGATCAGCGTACCCTTGGTCTCGCGGAGCGCCGGCAGCGCCGCCTGGCCGCAGACGAGCGTGCCGCGAAGAGCGACGCGGACCTGGTCGTCCCAATCCTCCTCGGTCACATCCTCGAGCGGGCGGGGGCGGCCGGAAAAGCGGCTGGTCGCGTTATGAACCACGGCATCCAGCCGGCCATACAGGTCGAGCGCCGCCTTGACCGCCGCGTCGATTTCCACCCGATTGACGACGTCGGCGCGCGCGGCGATCGCCCGGCCGCCGCGGGCCTCGATTTCACGGGCGACGCCGGTGGCGGCCTCCAGGTTTCGGGCGGTCACCACGACCGCGGCGCCGGCCGCGCCGGCGGCCAGCGCAATGCCGCGCCCCACGCCCTGCGACGCCCCGGTGACCAGAACTGCTCCGCCCCTCAGCATCCGGCATTCCTCCCCTTCTTCGGGGGTCAAAATACAGCCAAGCGCTTGTTTGGCAACAAGGCTCTTGCCTCTTTCGTTTTCCGCGCCGAATTTGGACCGAGAAGGGGAAGGTTCATGGCGACGGAAGCATCCAAGACACTCGAAGGCCGGGTCGCGATCGTGACCGGGGCGAGCCGCGGCATCGGCAAGGCCATCTCCGAACGCTTGGCCTCGGCCGGGGCAACCGTGGTGCTGGCCGCGAGAAGCCTCTCCGAGAGCGATGATCTCCCCGGCACGGTCGAAGCGACCGCCAAGGAGATCGAGGGGCGCGGCGGCAAGGCGCTGCCCATGGCGTGTGACGTAGAGGCGGAGGCCGATCGGGCGCGGCTTGTCGAATCCACGCTGAAGCGCTTCGGTCGGGTCGACATATTGGTCAACAATGCAGGCCGCGCGGTGCTCGAGCATGTGGTCGAGATGGACTACGTCAATTGCGAGAGCCAGGCCCGGCAGTATCTGCTGGGGCCGTTGGATCTGATCCTCCGCTGCGTGCCGCATATGCGCAACCAGGGCGCCGGCTGGATCATCAATCTAGGCTCGGCGACCGCCAACCCGCCGTATCGCAAGACGCGCCTCAACTGGTATGGCGCGCTCAAGGCGGCCGTGCATCGGATGACCGAAGGCTTCGCGGTCGAGCTGATCGATCACAATATCTCGGTCAATGCGGTGTCGCCGGTCTCCACGATCATGACGCCGGGCGTGGATTCGTTGCACATCATCACGCCCGAAATGATGCACCGGGTCGAGACGATCGAGCATATCGCCGAGGCCGCGCTCACCGTTTGCGAGTCCAAGCCGGCCGATTTGAACGGGCGGATATTGTTCTCCTACAAATTTCTCGACGAGATCGGCCGGCCGACGCGTTCGCTGGACGGCAAGACCATCGTTCATCCGCGATGAGAAAGGCCAAGGAGGTGACCCATGCTCCAAGCAACGACGGCCGATGAAGCGATCGCCCGCAACCGGGTTCAGCGGGACGACAAGGGCGCGACGGCGACCGACTTCATCGGAGCCCGTGGCGTGGTCTCGCGGGATTCTCTGGCCTTCCTCGTCTACAACCCCCCGCATTACGAGACCCCAGCTCACTATCACGATGTGAATCAATTCCAGCTGGTCGTGCAGGGCAGCGCGTTTTTCGGCAAGCATCGTGTCAAGGTCGGGTCGGTCCATTATGCCGAGCACGGCACGCCCTACGGTCCGATCATGCCCGAGGATCATGGCCTTTCCTATTTCACGCTGCGCCAGACGTCACCCGGCGGCTATTTCATCATGCCGGGCGCCAAGGCCGGCATGAACCGCAAGACCGGACGCACCAAGATGGCCGACGCGTCGACGGCGCTCACAGGTTTCACCGGCATGTCGGAGCTGTTTCGGGTGGATGACGGACTGTCGGCGTATGAAACGGCGGCTTCGGCCGGGGACCCGTTGCCGCTGCCCGAGATCGACCATGGCGGCGCCTTCATCGTGATCATGGCCGGTCAGGCAATAATGGACGGCCGGGCCTATCCCGAACGCTCCTGCATCTCGGTGGCTGCGGGCGATCCGCTGCCCCTCCTTACCGCCGGCCCGAAGGGCGCGGCGGCGATCTTCATGACGTTCCCCCGGCTTCCCGCAGGCAACGCCTAGAGGTATGTAACGTCCACCACTCACGTCATGACCGGACACGCGATCCGGCCATCCACGTGGTGCCGCAGTCGTTACGTATGACGTGGATGCCCGGGTCAAGCCCGGGCACGACGGAAGGGAAGGAGTGCCTCAATGAAGACCCGCCTGTGTGAGATGTTCGGCATCGAGGTGCCGATCTTCGCTTTTTCCCACTGCCGGGACGTGGTGGTGGAAGTGTCGAAAGCGGGCGGGTTCGGCGTTCTCGGGGTCGGCTACTACACGGCCGAACAGCTCGAGATGGAGCTGAAGTGGATCGACGAGCATATCGGCGGGAAGCCTTACGGGGTCGACCTTCTGATGCCCAACCGGGCGGACGAGAGCGTCCATTCCCGCAAGATGGATCCCAAGGACCTGCCCGAACTCCAGGTCAATTTTCTGCGCAAGGTGCTGGACGATGCGGGCATTCCGCGCCTGCCGCCCGGCGAGGGCGAGGCCATGCTGCGGGAGGAGATCTCCAAGATCACGATGACCAAGGAGGAGAGCCTCGCTTGTCTGGAGACCGCGCTGAAGCACCCGATCAAGCTGGTGGTGAACGCGCTGGGCACGCCGCCTAAGGACATGGTCGACCATGTTCATTCGCTGGGCATCAAGGTGGGCTCACTTGTGGGCAAGGTCGAGCATGCGCTGCGCCAGAAGGAGGCCGGCGTCGACATGATCGTGGCGCAGGGGTCGGAGGCCGGCGGCCATACGGGCACGATCAGCTCCATGATCCTGTGGCCGCAGGTGGTGGATGCGGTGGCGCCGATCCCGGTCGCTGCGGCCGGCGGTATTGGGCGCGGGCGGCAGATGGCGGCCGCTCTGGCGCTGGGGGCCGAGGGCATCTGGTGCGGTTCGATCTGGCTCGGCACCAAGCAGAGCGACCTCATCCCCGAGATGAAGCAGCGGCTCTACGAGGCCAAGTCGGAAGAGGCGGTGCAGAGCAAATCGCGCACCGGCAAGCCGGCGCGGCTCCTGAAGAGCAAGCTCACCGAATGCTGGGAGCAGCCGGGCGCGCCGCCCTTCCTGCCGATGCCGTACCAGACGATGGTCAACACCGAGGCGCGCATGCGCATCGACCGCGCCAAAGCGCATGACTTCCTCACCTGTCCGATCGGACAGATCGTCGGCGACATGAAGGAGGAGAACACCGTCAAGCAGGTCGTCTACGACATCCTCTCCGAGTTCGCCGAGACTTCCGAGCGCTTCATGGGGCTGATCGAGGAGTAGGCGCCGGCACGCCGCCGGCCAAGGCGCGCGCGATCTCGTCCGCCATATCCCCCAGCAACCGGCTCATCGCGGTCGCCTGAGCATCCGCGGTCTGCGCGCGCGCGGCGTCAGTCAGGTGAACCGGGCGGCGAAGCACCGGCTTGCCCGAGCCGCTGTCGAGCAGCGTCCAGCTGGCGTCGAGCGCGACAGTACCCGATGCGTCCGGTTGAAATTTCACGATGTCGACCGCGATCGTCCGGGTCGCGGGCGGCGAAGGGGCGTCGGGGAGGATCACCGATCCGGGCGAAAGGCGCGCCGCGAGGTCCTGCGCGAGCGCTTGCCGAACGAGATCGCTGAGCTGACCGCCCCACCGATTCTGATCGTCGATCTCGAGCTCGCCGGAGCCGCGCTCCCGAACCATCGAAAGCCGGTCGAGCTCGGGCGGAACATGCACGATTTCGATTTGCACCGGAGCGCCCGTTGCCGCTTTAGGCGCGCGATCGGGCTTCACCGGGTCGAGCGTGAAGAAATGAGTGGGCGGGCTGTGGCCGCAACTTGCGAGGACGGCGACAGCGAGCAGGGTGATCAGCGATCGCATTATTTGCCGCTCAGAACAGCTTCGGGATGTTCGTCGAGATAATTGGCGAGCGACTTGATCGAGCGCGCGGTCTCGGTGAGCTCGTGAACCGCAGTTTTGAGATTGCCGGTCTGGCTCGCGCCGCCGCCCATCATCTGGTCGGTAGCGTTGGCCGTCGTCTGCAACTCGCTTGCGGTGCGCCTCAGACTCTCGACCAGCGGACCGATCTTCGGACCGGTCTGACGAACGGTCTTGTCCAGGCTCGCAAGCGTCTCGTTCAGATGATCGATGCTGGACTTGATCTCGGGCGAGGACACAATGCCGTTCAATTGCTGAGTGATCTGACGGACATTGTCGCCGATCTGGTCGAGCGGGATTGCGCCGGCCTTGGCCATCAGCGCCTCGACGCCTCCGGAATTCTCGGCCGGTATCTCAGGATATTCGCCGCCGGTGACAAGGTCGGCCGGCTTCGCGTCGGGCAGGAAATCCAGCGTGACGATCTCGTCCCCGATCAGCGGCGGCTTCTGATCGAGACGCGCGCGCAAGCCTTGCTGGATCAAGCGCCCCAGGATCCGGTTGAGCGCCGATTCCTCGTCTCCGGCAGCCGGTTTTGCGCCGTCGACATGGATGCGTGACGGATCGAGCGCGATCGTTACCGGTGTGGAGAGCGCCTCCGACTTCGCGTCCCAATCGAGGCTAAAGCCCGTGACCTCGCCGATCGTGAAGCCGCGCAGTTCGACGGGCGCTCCGCGCGCCAGCCTGCCCACCGCGCCCGTAAAGGCGATACGGTAGGAGATGCGCGGGCCGATCCAGTCGGGGATTGTCGGCGGCTTGTCGAGGCCGGTGAAATGCCGCGTCGGTTGTCCAGGGCCGGGCGCCAGAACGATCGTCGGTCCCGAAATCACTGATTTCAGCGACGACGGATCGGACAGGGTCGGCTCGGCGCCCTGGAGCCAGAACCGGGTGCCTGTGGTTAGAAATCTCTTCACGTCGTCGTCGATGTCGAGCTTGGCGACGACACGCTGTCCATCCTTGGAAATCGCGAGATCGGTAAGCTTGCCGACCTTGAGGTCGTGATAGGTGACTTTTGTGTCGTCGGGCTTCATGCCGGCCGCCGTGTCGAACGTGACGCTCACCTCCGTGCCCCTCGTCGCAAAAGAGCGAATCGCGAGCCAGGACACGATCGCGACGGCGGCCACCGGTATCGCCCAGATCCACCCCGGCCACCAGCTTCGTCGCGTTTCCGCCTGCCGTTGCGGCAGCGATTGCGTGCGCTGGGGATCGTTATCGCTCGGCTGGTTTTTCAAGAGCGGCGTCCCACAACAGCCGCGGATCGAAGATTTGCGACGCCGCCATTGTCATCGCCACCACCGTGATAAAAGCGGTGGCGCCTGGTCCGGCGCGGCTCGATACGAGCGGCGGAAATTGAAAGAGCGGCACGATGATCGCGATCGTGAAAGGATCGATATTCGACCAACGGCCGAGCTCGTCGATCAGGCGGTAAAGCCGCGTCTTCAAGACGAGGTGCCGATTCGAGCGAAGCCGGGTCGACAACATGAACCAGGAAAGCCCGAGCAGCTTCAGCACCGGGATCGCGATGCTGGTGCCGAAGATGAGGATTCCCAGCGGGACCAAGCCAGCATGAAAGAGATCCTCGATGCCGCTGAAAATCGTGTGCGCTTTGTTCTGCCCGATCTGCATCGTGATGCTCATCGGATAGAGATTCGACGGCAGGTAAAGCGCGAAGCCGGCGATCACAAGGGCCAAGGTTCTCGAAATCGAATGCGGCTTGCGCGCATGGAGCCTTAGACCACAGCGCGGACAAGGGTCTCCTTCCTTTGCGGCCGAGACCACCAGGTCGCAAGTCGTGCACGATATCGACGGCTCGCCCGCGGGCGGAAATCGCTCACCGCCGATGGCTCGCCATACGGCGCGCCGGTCGATCGTGGCGCGTGTTGCCATTGTGAGCAGCGCCGCGGCGGCAAAGCAGTATCCGCCCCATCCGATCTTGACCGGAATATCGACGCTCACCCTGCTGTATCCGATCGCGGCGCCGATGAGAAAAACGTCCGGCATTGCCCATTGATCGAGCCACATCGCCCAGCGGTAACCCGGGCCCAGCCAAGATTTGCGAAGTCCCAAAAAAAGAGCGCCGAGGACGATGCTCAAGAGACCGAAGCGTAGAAGCGGCAAGAGGACGACGAAGGCGCCGATGAGGGCGGCGAGAACCACCCATTGTCCATGCCACAGCGCCGCCACTCCCGAACCCATATGGATCGTGCGCGTCATGCCCAGCATGCCGACGCTGAGAAAAGGCGCCAAATTTGCCGGCAAGAGGAGGACGAAAACCGCAAGCGAGCAGGCGAATCCGGCAGCGATGCTCCGTCCGCGCGTGACCTCCAGGCGCGCCTTGCAGAGGCGGCATGCCGCGATCGCGCCATGGCTGAGCGGCGGCAGATCCTCCAATACACCGCAATCCGGGCATCCGATCGTCATCGTTCCGCTGCCGTGGTGGTTCACACGCCAACGAAACCGGTCCGATCCATCGAATGTTTCACATCGGCGCGGGGCATCCTGGGATTGGCGAGCCGCCATTTCGCCGCATCAGCCCGCGAGGGCGCCCGGAACGGCTGCGACGCAGAGGGGTTGAGCCTCGCGAAGGTATTTGTTTCTGAATGTTTTGGCGGCGGACTCACGATATCTGGCCCGCGACGGCAATCGCACTCGGAGTTCTGTTTCTCTGGGCCACGATCTATATCGATTTGACGATTTTCGCGGGAATACTTCTCGCCGTTTTTTTGACCCATCTCACCGCGCTCACTTCCGGCAGGCTTGGCTTGGCCCGAAGCTGGTCGCTGGCCTGCGTCGTCGCGGTGATCGCCCTGCTGCTCGGCGGAACGATCTATTTCTTTGCCGACACCGTCGTGCAGCAGATCGATCAGCTCACGGCTAGGCTTGCCACGGCACTGGGCACGGTCGAGCAACTCAAGGCGCTACAGTGGGCGCGGCCTCTTATGGGCGGCGCGCACCTGCAAGAGCATCTTCGCTCGGGATTCGTCGGCAATCTCTTCGGCGTCGCAACCAATATGGCGGTCGTGATCGGCGGGGCGGGTCGTGGCCGCATTCCTGGGGCTCTATCTGGCGGCCGAGCCGGCGGTCTACATGAACGGCCTCGTGTCCTTGTTTCCGGAAGCTTCCCGCCTGCGCGTGCGCCAGATCCTGGCGGCGGCCGCCAATGCACTTTGGTATTGGACATTGGGCCGCCTGTTCTCGATGTCGGTGGTTTGCGTGGGAACCATCGTCGGGCTGTGGGCCCTGAACATGCCCTTGCCATTCGTTCTGGGCGGCCTGGCCGGTCTTCTGACGTTCGTGCCGTATCTCGGCTCGATCGTCGCGGCGGTCCCGGCGATCGTATTCGCGCTATCGATGGGCCCGATGCAGACGGTCTATATCCTTGGGCTGTACACGGTGGTGCACCTCATCGACGGCTATGTTCTCGTACCGCTCGTCCAACGGCAGGTGTCCCACCTTCCGCCCGCGCTCATCCTGTCGAGCCAGCTTTTGTTCGGCACATTCGCCGGGGTCATCGGCGTGACCTTCGCGACGCCACTGGCCGCGGCGCTTCTGCCGATCATTCGCATGGCCTATATCGAGGATGCGCTGGAGGCGCATGTCGATCGCAGCCCGGCGGATTCCGGGAGCGCGGTACAGCGACAATCCCTGTCTCACTGAAGATTGCACGACGCGAGACTCAAGATCTGGTCGCGCGGTTCGGATAGCGCCGTCCTCGCTTCCGACCGCGGGGATTGACAGCCGACGCCCTCGCCGCCTCATCTTGCCCCGAGCGGCCGTTGCAGGCCGCGCAACGGGGGATATGCCGTGAAGCTCGATCGCGCTCGTCCTTTTCGTCTTGCCGTGCCGGAATCGGAGCTGGTCGATCTCAAGGAGCGCCTCGCGCGCACGCGTTGGCCGATCGAGGCGAAAGCGCCGCCTTGGACCTACGGCGCGAGCCTCGCCTTTATGAAGGACGTGGTCGCCTATTGGCGCGAACGCTACGACTGGCGAAAGTCCGAAGCGGCGATCAACCGTCTTCCGAACTACAAAGCAAATATCGGTGGCAAGGATCTGCATTTCATCCTGGAGAAGGGCTCCGGCCCCAACCCCTTGCCGCTCATCGTCACCCATGGCTGGCCGGGGTCGATCGTGGAGTTCCTGGATGTGATCGAGCCGCTGGCGCATCCCGAACGCTTCGGCGGCGACGCGCGCGACGCCTTTACCATCGTGGCGCCAAGTCTGCCCGGCTATGGCTTTTCCGATCCACCCGATGCGCCGATCACGCCGCGCGAGGTCGCGCCGATGCTGTCTGAGCTGATGGAGGAGGTGCTGGGTTTCGACAGCTATGTGGCGCAGGGCGGCGATTGGGGCGGGATCATCACCTCATGGATGGCCCTCGACCGGCCGCAACGCATGCGCGCGATTCATCTCAATATCGCGGGCTTTTTCCCCGAAATACCGGACAGCGATCCGCTCGATCCGGCAGAGCAGGAATGGACCCGGCGTAACAGCGCGCGTCGCGCGCGGGAGATCGCCTATCACGCGATTCAGGGCACCAAGCCACAGACCTTGGCTTATGGGCAGACGGACTCGCCGGTCGGGATCGCGGCTTGGATTCTCGAGAAATTTCACGGCTGGACCGTGCCTGGGCAGGATGTGAAGTCGCTGCCCTTCGATCTCGACCACCTGCTGGCCAACGTGATGCTCTATTGGCTCTACGGCTCCAACGCCGCGAGCTGGATGTATTGCTCGATCTTCGAAGGCACCGCGCGCTCGCTGCCGGCAGGCCAGAAGGTCCAACTGCCGACAGCGATGCTGCTCTTCCCGAGCGACATCGCGCTCCCGCCGCCCGACCGCTACATCAAACGGGCCTACAATCTGGTGCGCCGCACGGATGCGCCGAGCGGCGGCCATTTTGCCGCGTTCGAGAACGGCAACCTGTTCGTCGACGATGTGCGGGAATTCTTCCGCGAGTATCGGTAAAGCACCACGACGTTACGCTCGAAAGGAGCCTGGCCCCAGGCCGAAGATCATCGCGTTATTTCTTTCTCTCCGTTTTCCATCGGGAAGTTCCGCGGCGGATCGGGCAAGCTCGGACATCGTGCCGGATCAACCGGCAAAAGCTTCTTCGGGTTCCGAGGCGGTTGCTAATGGACCGGCCAGACGCGCGCGATGAGGAAGGTGCCGAAGATCGCGACCAAGATGCTGAGCGGTAGGCCCAGGCGCCAATAATCGCCGAAGCGGTAACCCCCGGGGCCCATGACCAGCGCGTTGTTCTGATGGCCGATCGGCGATAGGAAATCGCAGGAGCCGCCCAGCGCCACCGCCATCAGGAAAGGCTCGGGACTGTATCCCAAATCATGGGCGAGCGCGGCCGCGACGGGTCCCATGACCACGACCGCGGCCGCATGATGCAGAAAGGGGGTCACCAGCATCGACACGACGAGCACAAGCGCAATGTCGAGATCCGGCGGCAGCCCAACCGATACGGCCTTCAGGGCGTCGCCAATCAGATCGGAAGCGCCGGTCGTCTTCAGCGATTCGCCGACGGGTATCAGACAGCCCAGCATGATCACCACCGGCCAATCTACCGATTCAATGGCCTCCTTCGGGGTGATCGCGCCGACGAGCACGACCAGGACGGCGGCGGTGAAGAAAGCCACGGCGGGCGTCATCAGCTGGAAGCCGATCGCGACCATCGCCAGCACGAGGATGAGGAGCGGCAGATAGCGCTGCGTCGGTCGGCCGATCGTGAGGCTGCGGTCGGCGAGCGGAAGACAGCCGAGCTCGGCCAGGACGTCGTTCAATATTTCCCCCCGTCCTTGCAGCACGACGACGTCGCCGGGACGAAAGGGGGTGCGGAAAAGCCGGGAGCTGATGCGCTCGCCCGCGCGGCTGATCGCGATCAGGCTCACCTGGTAGCGCTGCCGCAAATGCAATTCGCTCGACGTATTGCCGATCATGAGCGAGTCGACGCCGACAACCGCTTCGACGGTCTGCAGTGTATCGTCTTTCGAAGACGACGCCTCGACCTCACCCGCGCCATGGAGCGCCAATCGCCCTTCGTCCAGCAGCGGCTTCAGCGCGACCGGGTCGGCCTCCAGCACCAAGATGTCGCCCGCGAACAATTTCCAGTTGGGCAAGGGGATGTGGCGACGTCCGCTCTCGCGGACCAGCGCCGTAACCCGGATCGCGCCATCGCCGATCGATTCGATATCCGCGACGGTCTTGCCTACGAACGGCGAGGGCTCCGGAACCGTGACCTCGCTCGTGTAGGTTTCGATCTCGAACTGCTGATCCGGACCGGTTGTCCCCCTGCGGTTGCGGGGCAATAGCCGCCAGCCGACGCCCAGGAACAAGACGCCGACAATGGTGAGCGGCAGGCCGACCGGGGTGAAGTCGAACAGGCTGAAGCTCTTGCCCTCCACCTGTTCACGCACCGTCGATATCAGCAGGTTCGGCGAGGTGCCGATCAGCGTGATCGTGCCGCCCAAGAGCGAGCCGAAGGCGAGCGGCATCAGATAATCGGAGGGCGACCTGCCGCTCCGCCGTGCCGCCTGGATGGCGATCGGCATAAAGATGCCGAGCGTGCCGACATTCTTCATGAAGGCCGATAGAAACGCGACGCAGGCGGTCAGAAACCCGATCTGGAGCGACGGCCTCCGCGCGAGCCGCAGCACCGGGCGGATCGCCAGCTCGATCGTTCCGGAAATGGTAATCGCGCGTCCAACCACCAGAATCGAGGCGATGATGATGATGACCTGACTGGCGAAGCCCTCGAATGCCTTGTCGGCGGGAACCGTGCCAAGGATGACCGACAGGATAAGCGCCATGCCGCCAACCAGCTCGTAGCGGATGCGGTCGGTCAGGAAGGCGATCAGCATCGCCACCAAGACCGCGAACGCCTCGATCTGTTGAAGGGGCAACGGCTGATCTCCTTGGAATCGGCTTCCGGGCAGAATAGGACGACGGCGTTTCTCAGGCGCGCCTTTGCTCCGCGGGCCAATACGGATGCCCGATTTCCGTCGATGAAACAATGATCGCTGATGGTGGCGCTCGTCCCCGGCGACCCCACCTACGTGGCTCGAGCGCATGCCGGCGCGCATAATCATGGCGAAACTGATAGCGCGGGCGCGTCTGCCTGGGCCCGCGAGGGCGCTCCTCGAGAATTGCGCTCAGGGGAGCTTCACCTCCCGCTTCAACCTATAGGCGCTGTGGGCCCCAGAGAAAGAGATGGGAAATGTCGTGAGTTTGGACGGGTTCGTCTCAAATCTAGATGCTCCCGTTCGACTGGAACGGGATGAGCCCAACGTGCGATTTCTCAACTGAATTCGGCACGACGCCACTGCGACCATCGAACGTCATGCCGACGCGGTGGTCGCCCGGCGGCGGATCAATGGATCTCAGTCGTTTTCGTTGCCGCGATCTTTGCGGCCGCGCGGAGCCGAATCGGGGGCAGCGCGCGTGACGCCGGTCCGCGCGGATTCCGGCCGCCGGTGCGAATCCGCACCGCTGCCCCGCCATCGGCTGAGGGCTACCTGCCGGGCGATTTCATGCATCGCCTGAACATTGGTCGACATGGACGCCTTTCGATTGATTCGGATGACCTCTCGAAAAGCGCAAAGTTGAGGGGAAAGTTCCCGGTTCCCGCTAAAAAACTGTTTAGAACAGAGCTCTAGCCATCAAGAGCGGTGGGAAGTTACATTGATGATCCGTCGAATTCGAGGTCCTGCGCCAAAAGCCGCGACGGCGAAATTGAGCGCAAAAGCCTTTGACAGGCCCGGATAACGTTGATATCAACATTTCTTCATGAGGAGGAACACAGATGTCTGCTTCGCGAGGAACATTCTGCTGGTACGAGCTGATGACCAGCGACACGGAGGCCGCCATGGCCTTCTACGGGAAGGTGATGGGCTGGGGTTTCGAGAAAGCGACCGGCCTGCCCAGCGTCGACTATACGCGTCTCAAGGTCGGCAACAGGCCGATGGGCGGGCTGATGGCGATCCCCGATGAGGCGTGCAAGGAAGGCGCGCGGCCGGCCTGGATCGGTTACATTCTGGTCGACGACGTGGACGCCTTCGCCGATCGTATCAAGGCAGCGGGCGGGACGGTGCACAAAGCGCCCGCCGACATCCCGTCGGTCGGCCGCTTCGCGGTCATGTCCGATCCGCAGGGCGCGCATTTCGTCCTCTTCAAGCCCGCTTCGGGCACAGCGCCGGAGCCGGTCCCTTTCATGACGCCCGGTCATGGAGCCTGGCACGAGCTCAACGCCGCGGAGCCCCAATCGGCTTTTGCCTTCTATGCCGACATGTTCGGCTGGACCAAGGGCGAGGCCTTCGACATGGGTCCGATTGGCGCCTACCAGCTCTTCGCGACGGGCGCCAATCCCGTCGGCGGGATGATGAAGAAGATGGACGTCTTTCCCGTCCCCTTCTGGCTGTATTATTTCGCAGCCGAGAATATCGACGCGGCGGTGGAGCGCGTGAACGGCGCCGGCGGAAAGGTGCTGAATGGTCCGGCGGAAGTTCCGGGCGGCGCCTGGATCATTCAGTGCCTCGACCCGCAAGGCGCAATGTTCGCCATCGTGGCACCGCCCGGCCGCCGGTGACCCCTTGCGCCCGAACCTCGATCTCGGTCTGTTGGGGCCGAGATCGGGGAGGGCAGGGAATGGTGAGAAGCGTGGCGGTGATCGGGGTCGGCAGCATGGGCCGGCCGATGGCGGAGAATCTCGTCAAGGGCGGCTACGAGGTTCGGGTCTGCGATCTCCGCGAAGAGGCGCTGGCGCCCTTCCGCGCGAAGGGAATGGAGGCGTCCGCACGCGCGGGCGACTGCGCCGGCGCAGACATGATCATCATCATGGTCGGCAACGATGCCGACGTGCGGCAGGTCGTGCAGGGGCCTGACGGGCTGTTGTCCGCGGTCGACGCGTCCGCGCCGCCGCTGGTCGCGATCATGAGCTCGGTCTTGCCGCGCACGATCAAGGAGAGCGAGGCGGCGCTGGCAAACAAGGGAGCCGCGGTCCTTGATGCGCCGGTGAGCGGCGGGCCGGTCCGCGCGGCCGAGGCGACGATCAGCATCATGGCGGGCGGCGACGACGCGCTATTCGCGAAGGTGGAGCCGGTCCTCGATACAATCGGCCGCCCGATCTTCCGTTGCGGTCCGGTCGGCGCCGCGGCCGGAGTCAAGATCGTCAACAACATCCTCGGGGTCGCCAACATGCTGCTGATGGGCGAGGCGGCGCATCTCGCCACAACCATCGGCATCGACCTGCCGTTCCTCGCAGGCGTGATGGAGGTGAGCTCCGGCCGCAGTTTCGCATCCAAGGATTTCGCCGCCTACCGCGACCTGCATATGGCGAATGCGCGCGACCCGGATGTGACCGGTCGTCTATTGGCCATCCTGAAGAAGGATCTGAAGCTCGCTCGCACGCTCGCCGGTGAAGCGGGCGTCAGCGCCCCGATCCTCGATTCGGTGTCCAGCGCCACCGACCAGCTCACCACGGACGGCCTGTTCGCCCGCTGGCATGTGGCGCTCGGCCGGTACGCCGAAGAGAACTGAGGGCCGAAGCGGCAGATCATTTGATCGTTGCCGACAACGAATAGCGGCGCAGAGGGCCCGATGCGGCCGAAGCAGGCTACAGTCATCCTCCGTGAGTGGGGAGGGGCTCATGCCTGCGAGCCGCCAAAGTAATACTATCGTCAGCTCGCTCGGCAGGTGCGCGCGGGAAGCAGCGTGCGAGGACCTCGGGGCGATCTCGACGGGAGAGTCTGGCGCTCTATTCGGCCTTGTCGAAAATCTCGTCGAACTTGACAGGCTTGCCGCCGGGCCGCTGAGCCCAGGCGTGGCACGTAAGCTTCTTGCCGCCGTTGGAGAGCACGAAAGTCGAGCGCTCCAGCAGGAACCCGTTCTTATCGTGCCGGATCGCGAGGTAGGAATTTTTGCCGAGGTGCTTGAAGCTCATCACCTCGTCGTTGCCGACATCGTAAAACTTGCCGTCATAGGCGCCTTTGTAGGGTTGCACCTGGGTTTGGCCGTCATTCACGACCGTCTCGACATATTCGAGCGTGTTGCCGTCATCCTTGCTGACCACGAGGTCGTTGGACGTCACATGCACGCCCGGCGGATAGTGGGTTTCGGTCTTGTTGAGATGCCAGGTGCCCTGCCACGAGGTCCATCGGGCATCCTCGGCGTGAGCGGGCGCAGCGGCAATGATTGCTGCGAAAAGCGCTGTAAACGTCGCAGTCGCCGAGATGTTGCCCATGATTTCCCCTCTCTGTTGTTCCGCAAACCGACCTTTGAAGGGCCGTTTGGCAGAATTAATCATCTCATACCGTATGATTGTCAATCGCCTTGGCGACGTCCGGCATGTTGTGCTTTTCTGGAAAATAGGAATTCCGGGGGAATCGAGCTTGCGCCAACGAACATTGAAGAAGGAATCCAAGGGGGTCTCGGTCCGCCGCAGCGGGCGGCCGACCCAACGCGAAACGGTTCGCAAGAGCGAGGAGCTCATCGGCGTCGCGACCGATTTTTTCGTCGAGCACGGCTTCAGCGGGACGACCATCGAGGCGATCGCCGCCGCCGCCAATATGGGCAAGCAGGCGGTCTATACGCGCTATTCCGATAAGGAGGCGCTGTTCGACGCGGTCATCCGTCGCCTGAAGGAAAAGGCGGTCTTTCAGGAACTGCCTTCCAACGACGACCACCGTCTCGCCGAGGGCCTCCCCCAACGTGTGCGCGCAATCTTCCAAGATGCGTCGCATCCTGAGTCCATGACCGTGACCAAGCTGGCGATGCGGCAGGGCCATCGGTTTCCCGAACTGGTACAGCTGTTGGTCGAGGGAACTCTGGAGCGTTTTACGCGGCCCCTATCGGCCTATCTTGACGCGCGCCGGCGCGCGGGCGAGGTGCGGGACATCGACACGCTTGAAGCCGCGTCGATGTGCATCGACCTGATCTTCGCCGAGATCATGCGCTATGCCTATACCGATAGGCAGCTCCCCGACTCCCGAATCGATGTCTGCGTCGATCGCATATCGGCGCTCGTTCTGCGCGGCATCGCCACGACTCGCGCAAGCGGCCGATAGTGTTCGGCGGCTTCACGCGGCGCAGAATCGACGTCGGAGACGTCACCATCAACTGCGTGGTTGGAGGCGCCGGACCGCCGGTTCTGCTGTTGCATGGCTGTCCACAGAATCTCGCAATGTGGGCCGACGTCGCGCCGCTGCTGACGCCGAGCTTCACCGTCGTCTGCGCCGATCTCCGCGGCTATGGTGATTCCTCCAAACCGCGCGCCGCGTCCGACTTCTCGAACTATTCCTTTCGTGCGATGGCCGCCGACCAGCTTGCGGTGATGAGGGAGCTGGGCTTCGCGCGATTTCACATTGCCGGGCACGACCGCGGCGCGCGCGTTGCGCATCGCATGGCCCTCGATCATCCGGCCGCGATCGAATCCATGGCGGTGCTCGACATCGCGCCCACCTACATGACCTACATGGAATCCGACCGGCGGATCGCCGAGGGATACTGGATTTGGTATTTTCTCAGTCGTCCCGAGCCGCTTCCCGAACGGCTGATCGGTGCCGATCCGGATTTCTTCTTCGAGACTCTCCTGGGTTCGCTTGGCGGACCGGGCCTCGCGGGCTTCGGGCAGGACCAGCTGGACGATTATCGCCGATGCTGGCGCGATCCCGCGATGATTCATGGGTGCTGCTCCGACTATAGGGCAGCGATCACGCTCGACCTGGCCGCGGACGCCGCCGATCGCGGCCGGAAGGTAACCTGCCCGAGCCTCGCCCTGTGGGGCGCCGCCGGCGCGCCTGCTCGCTATTTCGACGTCGAGGCTGCATGGCGGGAATGGTGCGCGGACCTCAGCGCGGCCTCGCTGCCCAGCGGGCATTTCTTCGTCGACCACATGCCGCGGGAGACCGCGAAAATCCTCGCGGATTTCTGGACAGGCGCTCGTCGAGCCTAGTGCACCGAAGTCCTGATGCCCCGTGCCAGGTCCATCGCGGCGCCGGAAAAATTGGTTCCGTGGCAGTTCGCGCCGGTGAAGTCGGCGCCTGTCAGGTCGGCGCCCGTGAAATTGGCCCGGGTCAGATCGGCGTTGCAAAAACTCGCATTGCGCAGCCCCGCGCCGGTAAAGTCCGAGTCGCTGAGATCAGCGCGATCGAAGCGCGTATGGATCAGGCTGCTCGACCAGACCTGGTCGCTCGGTCCCCGGATGAGCATGGGCCCCAATTGCGCCCGGGCCAGCTTCGCGCCGGTCAAGGTCGCGCGATCGAGATTCACGCCCCTGAGATCGGCATTCGAGAAGTTGGATTCGCGAAGATCGGACAGCGACAAATCAGCCATCGCGAGTAGCGCCGACGAGAGATCGGCCTGCCGCATGACCACGCAGGCCAGCTGAGCTGCCGCCAGATTGGCCGAGGCAAGATTGAGTCCAGACAGGTCGAGCTTCATGAGATCGGCGCGATGGCCGCGCTTGCCGACCGAGTCGACCCAAAAGCCATGCTGGTCGAGGACCTCGCGGAGATTGATTCCAGCCTCCTGCAACGTCCGCGCCATGATCGCGCCGGCAAGGTTCGCTCGCGTAAGCTCGGCATGGTCGATGATTGCGCCGATCAGCTGAGTATTCTCCAGGATCGCTCCATCGAGCCCGCTACCGGTCAAGGTCGCCCCCTGCAGCCTGGCACCGGACAGGTCGGCGCCCGTCAGGTCCATTTCGCGCATGTCGCAGCCGACCAGGATGGCATTGCTCATCCTTGCGCCGTCGAATCGGGCGCCGCGCATGACGGCGTCGGTCAGATCGGCATGCATCAGCGATGTCTTCGAACCGATCGCCCGCGACAGATCGACATTGCATGCGTTGACGTTGCTCAGGTCGGCCAGGCCATCGTTCCGATCGAGGTTGCCCGCCTGTTCGACTTCGCCGCTCGCATCGCTCCGGCGCATCAACTGACCCTGCCGCAGATCGACCTCGACCATGATGCAATCGACAAGCGTCGCGCCGCGCATGCACGCTCCACGCAGATCGGCGCGGGTAAGGTCGGCCTTCTTCAGATTGCACAGGCGCAGATCGGCGCCGAATAGCGAAGCCTCGGTGAGCTGGCTCTCGGCCATTTGGACGCCGAACAGCTTCGCTCCGCTGAGGTCGGCCTGCCTCAGATCGCGATGGCTCAGATTGACCTTGGTGAGATTCTCAAGCTTGAAGCTGGCGCGAACGCCACCCGGCTTTCCCGCAAGAAAGGCGGCATGTTTATCAAGAATACTGGTGAATTCCTGACTGTTCATTCCAGGCGTCCGGACTTCGCAAATAGATCAAATTTTCGACAAATAAACTCAAACGGATACTGTAGTTATTCTTGCCTTTAAGTCCGTGAAGATTCCGTTAAGGAACGAGGGACGGCGGAGAAATGCGAAGGCGGGAGCGCACGACACGCGCTCCCGCCTTCGGTTTCGGCGTCCAGACCTATTTGAATGCGGCTCTTATGTCGGGAAGATTGGTCGAGGAGGTGATGCCGCCGTCGACGAGAAGCGTGGTGCCGGTCACGAAGGCAGACTCGTCCGACGCCAGGAAGCACACCGCATTGGCGATGTCGTCGGGCAGTCCGAGACGTCCGAGCGGCACTCTTGCGAGAAGCTCGGCCAGAATGTCCTTGTACTTCGGTTCCAGAAGAATCTGATTTGAATGGGCGACGATGAAGCCGGGGCACACCGCGTTGGCGCGAATGTGATCCTTGCCGTGGTCCAAGGCCAAGGACCTCGTGAAGTTTATGACCGCGCCCTTGGCCGCATTGTAGGCGGGCAGCGCATAGTCCGCATACATGCCGGACATCGAGGCGTTATTGACGATCACGCCGCCGCCGATCTTTCGCATCAGCGGAATGGCGATCTTGCAGCAATAGAAGGTGCCGTTGAGATCGACATCGATCATCCTTTTCCATTCCGCGATATCCGCGTCCGGGGTTTCACCGAAGCTGCCGATCCCGGCATTATTGAACAGGATGTCGACCTTCCCGAACTTGTCGATTGTCGCGTCGAACAGGTGCTGAACCTGCGCAAAATCGGATATGTCGGCTTGCGTGAAGTAGGCCGGCTCATTTCCTTTCTCGAAGCCGAGATTGAGAATCCTCTCGACTTCCTTCCCGCCTTCGATCCCTCGACCGCAGATCACGACGCGACCGCCTTCGGCGACGATTTTCGCCGCGGTCGCCTGACCGATACCCGGTCGCGTCACGCCGGTTATGACGGCAACCTTGCCTTCGAATCTGCCCATCGCAAGCCTCCCTGTGCGTGAGGAATTGGAGCGTCGCTTTCAAAGCGCTCTTCGTGTGCGGCCATCTTATTGGCCGACGGGATGCGGCGCGAGTCGAAAACCGGGGCGCCGCGCCACGGTTCGGCCATATTCGCGCCACAGGGATCGATCCTAATGTTTCCCGGGTTGTTGCAGACAGCCCTCGAGTGAATCCGGGAGGGATTTATGCGCAATAACTGGCTGAGGCTCGCGGCGGTCATGGGTGTGGCGGGCTCGATCGGGCTCTCCGGCGTCGCCCGGGCCGATCCCCACGATCACGACTGGCATGATCGTGATGAGCACGACCGCGGCTGGCACGACCATGACTGGCGCGGTCACGATTTCCATGGCCGCGATTTCCGCTATTTCCGTCCGGAGGAGCGGGAGCTCTGGCGCACCGGCCGCTGGATCCATGACTGGCACGATGGTCGCTTTGGCTGGTGGTGGGATGTCGGCGGCATTTGGTACTACTACCCGCAGCCAATCTACCCGTATCCGACCTATGTTCCGCCGCCGGTCGTGGCGGAGGCGGCGCCTGAGGCACCGCCGCCTGCACAGGGGCAGACCTGGTACTATTGTGACAACCCCCGGGGTTACTACCCCTATGTGCAGTCCTGCCCGACGCCCTGGCGCGAGGTTCCGGCCGCGCCGCCCGCCGAATCGGCGCCGGAAGGGCCGCCGCCCGAGGAAGGCCCGCAGTAAGGCTGTCGCCTTCTAGCCGTCGCGCAGATCCTCGGGCGCACGCTCCCGCGGCACCGGGCGTGGGCGACCTGACGCGTCGATCGCGACGTAGGTGAACATCGCCTTGGTGACCCGCACGGCGGCGTCCGAAAAGCGCGGGCGGCGCCAGGCTTCCACCATGATCTTCATCGACGTGTTTCCCACCGACTCCACGGATGCGTAGAGGCTGACTTCGTCGCCGACATGGATGGGCGCGATGAAGGACATGCCATCCACCGCTGCCGTCACGACTCGTCCGGTCGCGCGCCGCATCGCCGCCGTGCCGGCGGCATGATCCATCTGGCTCATGATCCAGCCGCCGAATATGTCGCCGTTCGGGTTGGTATCGGCCGGCATGGTGACCGTACGGATCACCAGTTCGCCCGTCGGGCTGGCGGGTTCGGTCTGATTGGGCATGAGCGCGCTCCTCGTCGTGGTCCTGATGAGACTTGTGCGTCCAGGCGCGATGGGGGACAAGGCCCAACAGACGAGGAGAGGCGCGAAGGCGTGCTCAGAACGCTAAGGGCTCGGTTCCCCGACCACGCCTTCAAGGGCTGAGCCTGGCTCAGTGCGCGCAGCGTCCGGATCGAGCGCCCGCCGCGCGGCGATGATGTCCGTGCGGCGCTTGGATACGAAGAATTTGCGTAATCCCAGCGCCGGCTTTTCCAGGAAGTGCCAGGAGAGCATCGCGAAGCCGATCGCCGGCAGACCGCCCAGCAGCAGGTTCCAATACCATTCGCGCACCGCGGGAAACGCCCAGACCGCCGTTTGCTGCAGCGGGAAGGAATAAAGATAGATGCCGTAGGAATAGTCGCCTCGCTGCAAGACCGGGATGCGCGGAATGCGGCAGAGGCCGAGATAGGCGATCACATAGCTCACCGACATGGTGCCCAGCAGCAGCGCCAGGATCGGTACCAGATAGGCGACGACACAGCCCAGAATCGCAAGGAGCAGCAGCCCGAGCCGCACCGGCACCACGTCGCGGATCAGATAGAGCGCGTTGCCGGCCAAAAACGACAATACCAGCGCTTCGAGCGACTGCAGCGTGCCGGCCGTGTAATGCCGGCCGGGTAGAAGGCCGAGGAGGCATTCGCCCGTCGCGGCGGCCAGGAACACAGCCACCATAAGCCAGCGTCTGGTCGAAAGCCCGACGACCATCAGGATCGCGAGCGCGATGTAGCACTGCAGCTCGCCCGGAATGGTCCAGAGCTGGCCGTTGACGATGTTCGGCACCGGGTTGTCGAGGAACACGCCTGGAAGCTGGAACCGGATGATGCCCAGCACATTGGTGAAGTACCGATGGAACTCGGGCGCACGGAAATATTGGCCGAGCGGCAGCGAGGTTACGATCGGTCCCAGGATTAGAGCTGAAAGCGTAATCTCGACCAGAAGGGCCGGGAAAATCCGGAGTGCCCGGAACAGCAGAAAAATCTGCACCTTGGCCAGCCTCAGCATGCTGCCGGCGACGAGGAAGCCCGAGAGCGCGAAAAAGCCGGGAATGATGAAAGACACGTAGAGGTCGATCGGCCCGCGGCTATGCTCGATCACCCATTCCTTGCCCCTGGTGAGCTGCACCGAATGGAAGAGCACCACTGAAAGCGCCAGCCAAAGCCTGAGGAAATCGAACCCCGGCCCGACACCGCCATTCTCCCGCATGACCGAGCCGATGGACTTCATTCGTGTGTATGTCTCGGTCATTCGCGCGCTTCTTGTTTTTCGTCATTCTCGAGAATGACGCCTATAAGATAGCTCTGCATATTTGAACCAAAGCTAAAACCGATGCCGAGACATCGCGCCAGACTTTTCCTAAGAGCAATCGCAATTGTCTACCTGATAATTCTCCATCTCGGCATCGCGGCCTTCATTCTCTCACCCGAATTCCGCGCGGCGATTGCCTGGCGGCTGCCGGGGGCGGCGCGGGAGCGGCAAGAGGCCTATTGGCGGGGCATGGTGGCGGCCGAGGCCCGGCTCGATGCGACCTTGCCGCCAGGAAAGATCTATTTCATCGGCGATAGCGGGATCGAGAGCCTGGATGTGGGCCAGGTGGCGGAGCATGCCGTCAACTACGGAATCGGCGGCGATACGATCGCGGGGGTGATCCGGCGGCTGCCAGTCTATAAATCATTGCCGTCCGCGCAAGCCATTGTGCTGCTCGTCGGCAGCAACGACCTGATCGGGCGACCATCGGCGGAGGCAGGAAAGGACTATGCGAATCTTCTCGCAGCCTTGCCGAACGCGCCGCTTATCGCGGTCGCGGTTCTGCCGATCGACGAACGTATCGCGCGTTGCGAACGAGGCCATCGCAGCAACGCGGAGATCGCCAGCTTGGACAAAGTGATCAAGTCGCTGTGCCAGACCCGTCCCTCCTGCGCGTTCCTCGATCTCGGCTCCAAGCTCGTCGATGAGAGCGGCAATCTGGCTGCGACCTTCGACTGGGGAGATGGGCTGCATCTCAACGCGGCCGGCTATCGCATCGCGATCGACGCGCTCCGCGCCGAAATCGCCCGGCGCGTCGGCCAATAGAGCGGCTTGCATCCACCCGGCTTCTGGATGAGCATGCGAGCCCAGGCGTCGGAAAAGGCAAAACAAGAATGCGGGGAGGGGAAACCGGCTGGTTTCATGGCTTCTTTCTGAAGCATCAGCGCAGCCTGCGCCGCTATCTGACGGGACTCGTCGCCTCGCCAGACATGGCCGAAGATCTGGCGCAGGAGGCTTTTGCGCGAGTCTTCGCGATCGACAATGGCGGGCTTCGCTCGCCGCAGAGCTTCCTCTATCGGACCGCGCATAATCTAGCGCTCGACCACATCCGGCATCAGCGCGTCGCGGCGACTGAGCCGCTACTGGATGAGCTTGGCGAGCGGATCGCCCAGGACGGTCCGTCCGCCGAGGCCGGCCTCGCGGCGAAGGAAGAGCTGGCGCTCGTTTACCGCGCCATTAACGAGCTGCCGCCCAAATGTCGGCGGGTTTTCTTGCTGTTGCGGTTCGAAGGCATGTCCTTCAAGGAGGTCGCGGCGGAGATGCGGTTGTCGCAGACGATGGTCCGCAAATACGCGTTCCGCGCGCTCGAATATTGCCAAATGCGCGTCCGGTGCGAATCCGACGGGCTCGAACGTCAGTATTCTTTGGGACGATCGAGCGGACGCCGATGAAACACGCCTCTCAACGCGACACGCTGGCGGACAAGGCCGCCCGATGCCTGCTTTGCTTGGAGGACCCGGAGGCGCTGCCGCTCGACAGGCTGCGCTGGCAGGCTTGGCTGGCTGAGAGCCCTGCGCATCGTGCGGCTTACGAAGCTTGCAAGGCGCTGTGGAGCCTGGAGCCATCTCCCGGGCTCGTCTGGCCGACGCGGGAGGAACTCGCGCGCGATCCTTATCGGGGCGACGGGCCGATCCCGATCGGGGGATTCTCCGCCACCAAGCCCAATCGTCGCTTCGGGACGACGGGTGCGGTCCTCGCGATCTCGGCGATGGTGATTGCAGGAGCGACTTGGCTCTGGCCGAGGACGCCGAAAGCCGAGATTCGGCTGGTCGTAACCGCGCGGGCGGAGCAGAAGCAGCTTCGCCTGGCCGACGGATCCGAGATTCTGCTCGGGCCCGAATCGCGATTGCAGATGCGTTACGGCCCCACCGAGCGGCGCTTCGACCTTGAAGGCGGCGAGGCGATCTTCACGATCGCGCACGATCCGGCGCGACCGGTCCGGGTCTTCGCCGGGTCCGGCTGGATCGAGGATATCGGTACCGCCTTCAGCGTGCAAAATGGGAAAGACGGCACCACGGTGGCGGTGATCCAAGGCGAGGTCGCGGTGACATCCGGCGCGGGAAAAGCCGATCCGGTCAAGCTCGAACCCAACCAGGAACTCACTTACGGGGCGGCACCGGGACCGATCCGCGCGACCGACTCCGCGCTCGCCACCGGTTGGAGCCGTGGGCAGTTCGCCTATATCGACCGGCCGCTGGGCGAGGTTCTGGCCGATCTCAGGCGCTATTCGCTGAAGGATATCGTGGCCCGCGACCCGGCGGTCGAGGCGCTGCGCTACACCGGCACGATCTCGGTCGATCATCTCGATCAGTGGGCCGCCGGGCTGGCGCGGGTCTATCCCATCCGGGTCGAAAGTGGGGACGGCCGCCTGATACTCGCGAGCGCGGCCGGCACGAAATAATCCTTTCCGGTGCGAAATCGCGACCTTCATCCGTCTTATCAGTCGGCGGGTCAAAGAGCCCGCGCGCCAAGGGAGGGATACGTGAGAAAGTCAGCGCGAATCGCCGGCATTTCGGCTGTGCTCGGATTTTTGTCGGCAACATCGCTGGCCGAGCCGGTGAAGTTCGATATACCGGCGCAGGACCTGGCCTCGGCGCTGATCGCATTCTCGAATCAGTCCCACATCCAGGTGACAGTCGGGCCCGATGCGGCGTCGGGGCGGACGGCGCCCGCTGTCGCCGGCGCAATGGAGCCTACCGAAGCGCTGCAGCGCCTGATCGGCAACGGTCTCTCCTATGAATTCGTCGACCCGAAGACGGTGGTTGTTCGCCGCCTACAGCGGGCATCGATGACGGCGGACCCGCCGCGCGCCGATCCGCCGCCCCCGGGTCAGGCGCTGGAGGAGATCGTCGTCACGGCGACCAAGACTGGTGCAACCGCGCTGCAGTCCACGCCGATCGCGATCACGAGCTTCACAAGCCGTCAGCTCGACACACGGGCGATCGATAACATCACCGGCCTTGTGAGCTACACGCCCGGTCTTCAGATCAGCGACCTGTCCGGCTATGCGCAGCTCTATATCCGCGGCGTCGGGTCGAACACGGTCTATATCGGCTCCGACCCCAGCACGACCGTGCATCTGGACGGCGTCTATCTCGCACGGCCTCTCTCCTATTTCACCGATTTCCTGGATGTCGAGGATATCGAGGTTCTGCGCGGACCGCAGGGCACGCTCTATGGTCGGAACTCCGTCGGCGGCACGATCCTCATCAATTCGCGTAAGCCGTCCGAGACGCCGGGTGGCGAGCTGCAGATCTCGGTCGGCAATTACGGCGAATACAGCATCAAGGGCTATATCACCGGGCCGATCGCCGATACGGGGATTCTCGGGAGCTTGGCGGTGAACCGCCTGGCGCACGACGCTTATCTCTATAACATCTCGACCGGCGGCGGCGTCGAGGACCAGGATACTTACGGCTTTCGCGGACAGCTGCTCTTCCCGATCACGGACCGCGGCAGCCTGACCGTCCGTGCCGATTACTCGAAAGAAGACGACGCGCTCGGCGCCTATCCGAAGTTGCTCGCGCGTACCTTCAGCCCGCTCGACAACTCGATCCTCGGCGATTTCCATAAGGTCTCGATGAATCTGGCAAACGAGACCATCGAGGAGAATTACGGCTTCGCGGCCGATCTGAAATATCAGATCACGGACGACATCGATTTTCGCTCGCTCTCGGCCTTCCGCTCCTTCCGCGGCTCTATCATGAGCGATGCGGATTCGAGCGCGCTCAACTTTCTCCACACGACCGAGGGGCCGATCGCCGAGCGGCAATATAGCGAGGAGGTGAACCTCCACGGCAAGTTCGACGCGCTCGACCTCTTCCTCGGCGGCTTCTATTTCCGCGAGAATGATCGCGAGCCGCTGACCGTTGCGATCTTTCCGCCGATATTCCCCGTGGGCGTCAGCCACATTCAGCGCCCCACATTGGAGGACGAATCCTACGCGTTGTTCGGGCAGGGCGAATATCATTTGACCGACCAACTGTCGCTGATCGCCGGCATTCGTTGGACTCACGAATCCAAGGACTATCGGC
Organism: Alphaproteobacteria bacterium; assembly: GCA_035293565.1. Classification (GTDB taxonomy): domain Bacteria; phylum Pseudomonadota; class Alphaproteobacteria; order BOG-932; family Roseiterribacteraceae; genus DATGMP01. Next base: position 47,307 of record DATGMP010000036.1, read on the forward strand.
TCTCCGATTTCTGGACGATCTCGACATCCTTCGATCCGGCGGTGGCGGAGACCGGACCGCTCTTCCCGATTCCGGCATTCAATGTGAACGCGAACCGCTCGGCCAGCGCCTGGACGCCCAAATTCGGCATCAACTACAAGCCGGTCGATAACATACTGCTCTACGTGTCGGCGACGCGAGGCTTCAAGAGCGGCGGCTTCGACTATGGCGCGCCGGATGCAATCGACGCGTCGCGCGGTTATTCGCCCGAATATCTCTGGTCATACGAGATCGGCGCGAAGACCGATTGGCTCGACCGGCGGCTGCGTCTGAACGTTGACGGGTTCTATTACGATTACACCGATCTGCAGGTTGAGCTCTTCGTACCGCCGGCCAACGCCATCACCGAGAATGCGGCGACAGCCGAGGTGAAAGGGATCGAAGCGGAGTTCGAGGCGCTGCCGCTGCCGGAATTGAATCTATTCCTCAACGTCGCTTATCTCGACGCGACCTATTCGAAATATCCGGCTGCCTTCACGACGGCCTTTGGCGCATTCGATGCGAGCGGCAAATTCCTGAACCATGCGCCTGAATGGTCGATCACCGTCGGCGGTACCTATACTTGGGATATCGGCGATTGGGGTTCGATCTATGCGGGCGCCGATTTCCATTTCCAGACGACCGAATTTTTCACGCCGGCCAACGACGGGGTGAACGGCGTTTCGGGCTATATCGAGAAGCAAGGCCCGTTCGGCCTGCTCAATGCTCGCATCGGCTGGGACAGCGAGGACCGCCTGTGGGGTGCCGCCTTCATCATGAATAACCTGACCGATCGAGACTACATCACCGGTACCGCGAGCTACGGCGCCGCGATCGCCGGCCGTCCGGGCGATCCCCGGACCTTCCGCGCCGAGGTGACGCGCAAGTTTTGAGGATCTGCGATGGCGGCCGACATCGGAAGTCTCGATCGCCGCATCGCGGCGCTCGAGGATGCCGCGCGCATCAAAGAGCTGAAGCTCGCCTATTTCATGAATTGTGATCTCAAGCGGCCGGAAGAGGTGGCGGCCTGCTTCACGCCGGACGCGGTCATTGATTACGAGAATGTCGGCCGGTTCGATCTGGCACAGTATCTCGACGTCTATCGTCGATTCGGTTGTCGGCCGACACAGCTCGATGCACATCACGCCGGCGCGCCGTCGATCACGATGACCGGACTTGATACGGCGAAGGGCGTTTGGCCGCTGCATTATGTCGGCGTCGATCTTGATGCGCGGACGATGCGGCAGGTAAACGGCGTCTATTACGACGAATATATACGCGTCGGCTGGCGTTGGCTCATCAGCGTGACGGTGATGCGCCTCTTCTCGGTGATCGTGAGCCAAATCGGCAATGAAGGCAGCGTTTCGATCACATCCTTAGGACAGGAATCAGGACCGGCCTTCCGGATCGATTAGGGTCACAATGAATGCTGTTTACAGGAGGGACGATGACTTCGTCAGATGATCGTCGGCTGCAGCGTCTCGAGGATATCGAGGCGATCCGTAAGCTTAAGGCGCGCTATTTGAATGCGTGCGACCAGAAGGATCCGGAGCGCGTCCGCTCTTGTTTCGCGAACGGACATGTGGTGGTCGATTGCGAATATCGCGGCATGTTCGATACGGCTGACGAATTCGTCGCTTACTATACAGGCGCGGCCTGCCATGATTTCGTGTTCGACAAGCATCAGGCCGGAAATGCCGAAATCGACATCATCGACGAAGCGCATGCTCGCGCCCTCTGGTGTCTCGACTACCGCAACGTCAACACGCGCGACCGGACGCTCACGCTGATGAGCGTCTTCTATCACGACAGCTATGAGAAGGTCGGCGGCGAATGGAAGATCGTCGCGTCGCGAACGGAATTCAAGACCGTTCTGGTCTGCAGCTATTCATCCGGTGCGCTCGAAGCGCTCGTGGCGGGCCGCGCCGAGTCCGACCCGCCGCTGCGCAAGGCGAGCTAACTACTGCTGCACGACGCCGACGGGCTTCTGGCCTTTGGCCCACAGACGGTGCATCAGCCGGTCGTACTTTGTGTCGTCATAGAGCGTGCCGGTATGCAGCGTGCAGCGATTATCCCACACCAGAACGTCGCCCACCTGCCATTTATGACGGTAGACGAAACGGTCCTGCGTGATGAAATCGACCAGCTCGTCGATCAGCTTCAGTCCCTCGGGATTGGGCATCCCGACTATTTCTTTGACAGTCCCGGTGCTGGCCCAGAGCGCACGGCGGCCGTTTGCCGGATGAACGCGGATCAGCGGATGAAAGACGTCGGGATTCTCCGCCTTGAGCTGCGGGCTCAGCTCCATACGGCCATATTCCCGCGTCGACATGAAGTACTGATAGGAGTGATGTAGAACCAGCGGATCGAGCTGGCGCTTGCGTTCCTCAGGGAGCGCATCGTAGGCGGCGCATTGATCGGCCAGAAGCGTGTCGGAACCCTCGGGCGGCACCTCGACAGCGTAGAGCATCGTGCACATCACCGGCACTTCCTTGTAGGAATAGTCGGTATGCCAGCCGACGCCGTCATTGTGCGCGCCGATCGGCGTGCCGTCGGGTCGCTTCTTGTTCGAGAGGATGTAGATCGGAGGATAGCCGGGCAAGGTGAATTGCTTCTGTGTATGGCCCTCCGGCTCGCCGAAGCGCGACATGAAATGTATCAGCTTCTCCGGAGTCATGTCCTGGCGGCGAAGCAGAATCGCGCCATGGTGGTTGAAGACGTCAACCACCGCATCGAGCGTCCCGTCATCGGCCTTGGCGAGGTCGATTCCCGATATCTCCGCGCCGAAACCGGGCTTGAGCTCGGTGATCGTCGTTCCGGGTATCGTGTCCATCTTGCTGATCCTTTGTCAGAAAGGCCTATCGCCGGCCACCGTCACTCGGTAACCGGAGCGCGTGTCGGGGAAATAGTCCCAGATGGCCTGATGCCAAGTGCAACGATTGTCCCAGAAGGCCACCGAGTTGGGCCGCCAGCGGAATCGGCACTGGAAATCCGGGTTGCTGCAATGTTTGTAGAGATAGCCCAGGATCGCGCTGCTCTCGTCCTTCGAGACGCCGATGATATGGGTCGTGTAGGACGGGTTGACGAAGATCAGCTTGCGGCCGCTCACCGGGTGAGTGCGGATCACCGGATGGATCGAACGCGGATATTTGCGGTCCGCATCGGGAAAGAGCGGCCGATAGACATGGTCCGCGTCATGCTCGGCGGTCAGCCCCTCCAGATAGGTCTTCATGCGGTCCGAGAGCCGGTCGTAGGCTGCATACATACTGGCGAAGATCGTATCGCCGCCTGTCTCCGGCACGGTCGGCAAATAGAGGATGCTGCCGAGCGGCGGCTCAGCATCGGCCGTCAGGTCCGAATGCCAGGATTCGCCGGCGACGAATTTCGAGTTGCCGTCGGCATGAATGGCGACGATCTCCGGATGGTCGGTGAGGCCCGGCACGCCGGAATGAATGGCGAGCGGCCCGAAATGGCGGCCGAAGGCCTTATGGGCCTCGTGGCTCATGATCTGGTCGCGAAAGAAGATCACCTGATGCTGGATCAGCGCCTCGTGGATCTCATCCACTTGGCGGTTGCCGAGCGGCCTGCCCAGATCGGCGCCGAATATCTCGGCGCCGATGCGGCGCGTCAGCGGCCTCACCTCGATCGTATCGTAACCCATCGGATTTCCCGCACCCTCCGCCGGGCTCGATCTGCCCGCCGCGGCGCCATTGCACCGTTCCGTACTGTCACATAGGCGCTCGACCGCGTCTTGTCAGCATACGCCCGGTCTCTTGATGAGTGTTCGCTTTGATCAACCCGTTGAATTCGCTGGGACTAGGCCCCCGCGCCGCACCGGAGGCCGCAGCATGGCTGTTCCCGCGGCGGTTAGCGCCAATATTCCGGCCAGTCCGAAAAAGGACAGATCGAAGCGGCCGGTCAGATCGGCGACACGGCCCACAAGGGCCGGCCCCAAGACTGCGACGGTCGTAAAGAGCTGGTTGCTGCCGAATATTTGCGGATAGTTCGTCCGGCCGAAATATTCCTGTAGCGAGAGCGTCGTGGCGAGGAAGATCGTGCCATATCCGCCGCCTACGCCGATTGCGAAGACGATCAGGACCGGCAGCGAGGTTCCCTTGGCCAGGCCAACCATGCCGATCGTCTGAATGACAAGGCCCAGCACCAGCAGCGCCTTGACTCCGACGCGTCCGGCGATGCCGCCCATTAGAAGCGGAAAGGCGGCATGGCAGGAGGATTGGATGGAGAAGGTGATCACCGCGATCGTGGTCGAAACGCCGATCAGAGTCAGATAGGAAATCGTGAAGGCGTTGACGGTCGAGGCGATCAGATACGTAGCGGCGATCGCAGAGGCGATGATGTAGAATTGCGGCGTGCGAAGCGCCTCGGAGAGGGTCCAAGCGTTCGTTTCGTCCTCGAGGATTTCCGCCGCGCTTTCGACAGGCCGCTCACGGATGATCGAAACGGCGATCGTCCCGGTGATCGCGATCAGGCCGGCCATCGTCCACCAATAGGCGCGCCAGCCGCCGAATCCCGCGATCGTCGTCTCGACCACCGTCGGCCAGAGCGCGCCGCCGAGGCCGCCCATTGCGAGATAGGCGCCGAACACGAGCGAGCGCCTCTGCTGGTCCCAGCCGCCCAGGATGTGCAAGGCCGGAACCGCGCCGATCATGCTGAAGCCGACGCCGAGCAGCGTCGCGCCGATGTAATAGACGAGCGGCGTCGGACTTGCCGCCAATGTCCCGTAGGCCAGCAGCAGGGTCAGCACGCCGAGCAGGATCGTGACGCGCGCGTTCCAGCGTCGGATGGTTACCGCCGGCAGCATGCTCGACGTTCCGGCGGCGAGCGTCAGCAGCGTGAAGCCGATTCCCGCCTGGCCGAAATTCATGCCGAGCGACGGAATCATGTGCGGCAGGACGACACCCAGTGACGAGAAGGTCGTGCCCATCATGATGAGATAGAGCACGCCCGTCGCAAACAGCATCTTCAGCGTCGTCCAACGGAGCCGCATCGCGGGTTCGATCAGATGACCGGCCACCGGCTTTTCACAGAAAGCCCCGCACGTTCGACAATCTTCTCGCCGGCGGCCTGTGCTTCGGCGAACAGCCGATCTTCGTCGACGGTCGTGCAACGGTAATTATCGATCACCCGCTTGCCGTCGACCCAGACGCTGTGTACGCCGCGCCCGTCGGCCGACCAGACGAGCTGGTTGGGGATATCGAACAAGGGCCGCCATTCCGACCGCCATGTATCGTGCGCAACGAAGTCCGCTTTCTTTCCCGGCTCGAGCGATCCGATCTGATCGGAGAGACGCAACGCCTTCGCGCCGTTCAGCGTCGCGCAAGTGAAAGCCCGCTCGGTCGGAAACAGAGTGGGGTCGCGGCGGCAATCCTTGAAAAGGCCGGCGAGCAGATAGGTCGCCCGCATGAGATCGTGATAATTGCTGTTGTTGTTGCCATCGGTGCCGATCGTCACATTCACGCCGCGCGTCTGCATCTCCGGCATTTTGCCGACAGCCGTCGCGCCATAGGCGCCCTTTAGCGCGCTGGTCGCGCAATGGGCGATGCTTGCGCCGGCGTCAGCCAGCAGCGCGACCTCGCTATCGTTCAGATGCACCGCATGCGTGAAGACGGTGTTGGAGCCGAGCGCGTCGATCTGATGCAGATATTCGATCGGGCGGCAGCCATGGCGCGCGAGAAACCAGTCGGGATCGGCCTGCACGGGGCTCATATGCGCGCCGACGCCAACGCCGTGCCGGTCGGCGAGATTCTTGGCAGCCCTCCAGAGGTCCCCGCTGCAAGTCATATGGCCGATCAGGATGGGCCATGCCGCGATCCGCTGGCCGGCGCCGGCCGGATAGCGCGCGATCTCGTCATCGAGCAACCTGATCGCCGCATCGGTCGCGGCCTTTGGATGGCTCTGATCTTGGGGGTTGAAATCCCAGGCCCATTGTCCGACGCGGCCGCGAATGCCGATCTCCGTGAGGCCGTCCACGACCGAATCGAGAAAGCGGATGGTGCCGGCTTCCAGGAAGCAGGTCGTGCCGGTTCGCAGCATCTCGAGCGCGGCACATTGGCTGGCCAGCCGCTCGTCGGCTTCCGTATAGGCCATGTGCACGGGCACGAGCCATTGGAAGACGTTCTCCTCGAAGCCGGCATCGTCGGGCACGAGGCCGCGCGTCAGCGGCTCGCCGGTTACATGCACATGCGTATTCACGAGGCCAGGCGTGATGACGAAACGGCGGCCGTCGATCGTCTCGTGTGCCTGGTATTTTGGCTTGAGATCCGCCGATTTGCCGATTGCGACGATGATCCCGTCATGCACCGCTATCGCGCCGTCTTTGATGATGCGGCGCTGGGCATCCATCGTGACGAGCGTCGCATCGATCACCATCAGGTCGATCGCAATGGCAGCGGCGGACGGTTCGGGCATATCCATCCCTGGGGCTTCTGTTGGTCAGACGGCCTTTGCCCTGGCGGTCAAGCTGGCATCGTTGCTGCGGGAAGGCGCGAGTCCGGACTGTGCCGGGCGGGGCAGGGAAAGGACCGGCACGGCCAGCAGCACCATGAAGATTGCATAGATCACGTAGACCGGCGCGAAGGTCCCGTAGGTGTCTGCGATCCAGCCGGCCGCAAACGGTCCGAGTCCGGCCACGCTCACGAAGAACCAGACGATCGACAGGAGCTGAGAGCCCATGTCGCGCCCGAAATGGTCCAGCAGCACCACCGTGGCCGCCACATACGCAAGGCCCCAGCCGACGCCGAAGACGAGCGCGCTCAGATATTGCAGGAAGTCGCTGTGGGCAATGGCGAAGATGAAGACTCCGACCCCTTGCATCACAAGGCCGGCCGCAGTGACCGTCGTCGATTTGATCAGCTCGCAGAGCCAGCCGGAAGCCGCTTTGAGAACGGTCGCGACCGCGCCGATGAAGCTCAGGACGAGAGCGGCTTGCTCCAGATTGTCACCCAGTTTCACCAGATGATTCGGGCCGATCGCGGCATTCGTCGTCACGCAAGCCATGGTGCCGCTCATGACGAGCGCGACCAGGATGAACGGCCGACTCCGCGCCGTCCGCCACACATGCCTATGTCGTATCGGTTCGGTCTGTGTCTTCGACACTCGCGCTTCGCGTATAACGGCGAAGCAGAAGAGCCCGATTGCGATCGACGCCCACGCCATCGCGTTCCAGTGACCGCGCCAGCCGCCCTGCGCGACGATCCGCTCGACAATGAAGGGGCCAACCGCGGCACCGGCCGCTCCCAACATCATATAGGCGCCGATCATGCGCGGCGCGCGGCGTTGGAACCAGCCGGCGATCAGATAGACGGAAGGCACGTTCCCGGCGAACGAGTAGCCGATGCCGAGCAAGGTCATCGCGATATAAAACAGCAGCAGCGAATGGCTGATCGAGGCGAGATAGAAGCCGATCGCCAGCAATCCGGCGCCGACGCAGACAGTCGGCCGCGCGCCCCAGGCGCGCATCGTCATGCCCGGCAGAGGGCTCGACAGGCCGCACGCGAAACCCAGGAACGTGAAGCTGAACACCGCCCAGGCGACCGACCAATGCAGCTCCGCTTCCATCGTGAACAGCACGACGCCGAGCGACGTGAATGTGGCCATGTTGAGGAAGAAGAAAGCGAGCGAAACCGCGCTGAACATCAGCCATTTGAGGAGCCGCTGATCCTGGGCGGGAATGCTGGTCATCTTACTCCCGGAACGGGCACTGGCCGTTCGTCAACTCTGAGAGAGCCGCCCATGAACCGTCTTGCCTGAACATGCACCGCCTCTTGTCGGGGCGATTGGCCGTCGGACAACGATTCTAGCGTAGGAAGGCAAGACAGGCCACTCCACTTCTGTTTGAACGGAATGCCGACCGCCTTTATCGGACAAGGAAAAGTCATGCCGACATCGTCTACCGACAAGAACCGTCCCAAGGCCTGGATGGTCACCGGCGTCAGCTCGGGATTTGGCCGCGCCGTCGCGGAAGCTGCTCTCGGCCGCGGCGACATCGTCGTCGGAACGGTGCGGAACGAGAAAGCGCGGACCCATTTCGCGGCGCTGGCGCCTGGCCGCTCCGTCGGCATGCTGCTCGACGTGACCGACGAGGCCGCCGTGCACGCCGCCGTCAAGGCCGCGGAGGAGGCAACCGGCGGAATCGACATATTGGTGAACAATGCCGGTTACGGGCTGGTCGGCGCCGTCGAGGAAGCGACGATGGCCGAGATCCGGGCGCAGTTCGAGGTCAATGTGTTCGGCGCGGTCGCGGTCCTTCAGGCGATTCTTCCCTACATGCGGGCACGGCGCGCCGGGCGGCTGATCAATATCACATCGGTTTCCGGCCTCGTCGGCTGGCCTAGCCTCGGTATCTATTCCGGCAGCAAATTCGCGCTCGAGGGCATCTGCGAGACGCTGGCCCTCGAAGTAGCGCCTCTCGGAATCAAGGTGTCGATGATCGAGCCGGGGGGGTTCCGGACCGAATTCGCCAAAGGCTCGCGACTCTGGACCGAGCGGGTGATCGAGGATTACGACCCGACTGTCGGACAATCGCGGCGTATCTTGAAGGAGCATGCCGGCCATGAGATCGGGGATCCGGCCAAGGTCGCGAGCGCGATCCTCGCCGTTGCCGACGCGCCGGAGCCCCCGCTGCGGCTTCTGCTCGGGTCCGATGCGCTAGGCTACATGACCGACAAGATGGCGCAGCAGAAGGCGGAGATCGAGGCTTGGGCCGTCGTCACCCGCGGCACGGATTTTACGACCGGCTGAACCTTGGGCCTGCCCAAGAACCCGGCGACCTGCTCATTCCGTAACCATCCCAGGACCAGCGCGGCGATTTTGCAGCGATCAGAGAGAGCTCTCGGCGTTCGGCAGTCCGCCAAAAAGCCGCAACCGAGCCTGGCTTCCTAGGCAATTAAAACTTCGGGCAAACGGTCGCATCGCTCCGGGCGCTTGATTGGCATGAATTTTGCCTATTATAGTCAGCGAGCCTGCCGAATATAGGCTCGTGATCGCGCGGGGTATTGCGGTGAGATGAAGTCCTGGAAATGTACGACCGACGAGGTCAGCGGCCAAGACAGGGAGAAAGTCTGGCAAGAGGCGCTGCGGCAGATTTCTTTGCCCGCCACGCGCGTGCAGGATCAATCCGGCTTCCATGGCGATGTGTCCGCCATCGTCTCGCCCCTCGGCATCGAGCTGTCGCGTGTCTCTTCCTCGGCCCAAGTCCTGTCCGGCGCCTGCTCGGCGCGCCCGCCGTGCCTATGGCTCGCGCTGCCGATCCAGGGCGTATTCCGGCTCGATGACGGCGAGCATGATTGCGATCTGCGTCTTGGCGACATCCTTTACGGCCCGACGGGCGCAGATTCGACGCTTAGGCTGCCCGACGATTTCGTCATGCTCTATATTCGCATCCCGCAAACGATGCTCTATCCGCGGTTGCTCAACCTGCAGGTCCTGCCGCTCGGAACGCTGACCAGCCAAATCACCGGCAACCGGATCTTTTCGACTCTACTGCGCTCGATCGTCGACGATCTTGAGGATCTGACCGACGAATATCTCCGGCCGATCGAGGTGGCGCTGTCGGAGTTCGTCGTCTCCAGCCTGGCCGAAAGCTCGGCGTTGAGCTGTTTCGACGTGGCCGGAGCCAGCAACTTTCACCGAATCTCTCAGGCGATCGAGATGCAGCTCGGCGACGGCGACTTGACGCTCCATCAGATCGCCGAGCAGCAGCATGTCTCGGCGCGCTATATCCAGAAGCTGTTCCAGCAGGCGGGCATGAGCTTCAGCCAGTATCTGCGCAAGCGGCGGCTGGAGCATTGCCATGCGGATCTGGCGAGCGTCGCGCATCGTAGCCTGTCGATCAGCGACATCTGTTTCCGCTGGGGCTTCAACGACGCGGCCCATTTCAGTCGCTCGTTCCGCGCCGATTACGGCATGACGCCGCGCGCCTTCCGTCAGCAGCGCCTCGGCACCGGCGCCAGCACTCACTGAATCTGCCGGCCCTTGTAGCTTTCCCAGCCCTTCCGATAGCGGTCGACCAGCCACAGGTTGAATTGGCGCTGGGCGCCTTCCTGCCAGGAATAGCGGCCGCGGGGGGCGAATTTGGATTTGAGCCCCACCTGCACCAGCTCGTCGACATGCTGGTCCTGGGCAACGATCTCGGCCACCGAATCCTGATTGATTTTCATCAGCCGGTCGAACATCGGATCCTCCAGCGCGCCCGGAGCGACGAGCGAGCCGATGCCCATCGAATGATGGTCTGCGTCCTCCGCGTGGATGATCAGATAGAGGACCATGTCGACGTTCATCACCAGCGACAGCGACGGCGGAACATTGACGAAGAGAACCCGGTTGCGCTCCTCGATCGTCAATTTCGGGAACACCGGCAATAGCGCCTTCAAGGTCGGATTGAAGCTCGCGTCGGTAACTTTCGTTCCGTTGGTGCGGTAGTAGCCGGCCGTGTCGGCGGGCAGCTCGGGGAAAGCGGCCAGCGCGCTCGGAATATGGTCGTGCAGCGGCCCGCGATGCAGCTTGTTTGCATGGTAGCCGTCATTGTTGTTCTCGAACATCACCTTCCAGTTCCAATTGAACCGCGTCGGCGGTCCGGGGCGCCGGCCGTCGATCTTGGCGAGCTCGAAATTCGCGACCAGCGGGTCGAGGGCCTTCAGGCGAGGGGCGAGCGGCGGCGCGTCGGGCGAGAAATTGACGAAGATGAATCCCTGCCAGATCTCGACCTTCAGCCGCGGCAGGCCGTGATCGGCCATGTCGAAATTCTTGGTCTGCTCCATGGCGGGCGCCCCCACCAGCTTCCCGTCGAGCGAATAGACCCAATGGTGATAGGGGCAGACCAGCGAATGGGACTTGCCGCAACCTTCGGCCACCAGCATGCCGCGATGCTGGCACACGGCGGACATGGCCGCGACTTCGCCGTCCTTGGTGCGGGTGATGATGAGGGGCTCGCCGACATGGTTGGACGTGAAATATTCGCCCGGTTCTTTGACCCAGGATTCACGACCGACACAGAGCCATTCCTTGAAGAACATGGTCTCTTTTTCGAACTCGAAGAATTCCGGGCTGACATAACAGGCCGGCGGCAGCGACTCGCCTTCCGCGAAGCTCAGGATCGAGCTCGAAAAGCTATCAAAGAACTGGTCGTTTAAAATCGAGCGCGGCATGTGTTGCGTCCTATGTTGATAGGCGTGTTATGCGACTTTTTTGGGCAATCCGTCTTGGCTGAGGGCGAACTGCCATTTGAATTCTCCGAAGCGCGAGTTTTTCCCGGTGCCGGACAAGATCGGATGCGTTGCGAAGCAAGAAAAACAATGCTTTCGTCCGTACTCTTATTCCTGAAATTTCCTGTCTTTCCAGCCTATGGGGTGATCGATGCCGCTCGATCGAAATGATCTCGCCGTTCGCGAGAAGATCGTCCCGACTGCCCTTCATAAAATCCGCGCGACGCCCAAAACGGTCCATTGGGGCTATTTCGATGCCTCGCTGGCGCCGATTCTCAAGGTGAAGAGCGGCGATCTCGTCCAGGCCGAGGCGGTCACCCATCATGCCGGCGACGACCCCGATCTCCTGATGGATGAGGGCGTCGCCGCCATCTTCCGCGAGATCCCGCCCGAGGACCGCAATCCCGGCGTCCACATCATGACGGGCCCCCTCCATGTCGAGGGCGCCAAGCCGGGCGACATTTTGGAGGTCCGATATCTCTCGATGACGCCGCGGGTTCGCTACGGATCCAACCTGGCCGCGAACTGGGGCTACCTCTACAAGGAGATGGGCGAGAAGGAGCGCGTGACGATCTATCGGATCGATTCGAACGGCAACACTGCCCAGGCGGTTTATGCCTATGATTTTCCCGGCACGTACAGTGTCCCCGGCACGATCACACGCTGCCCCGAATGCGACCGCCAGAAGGCGCTCGAAGGCGTCCGGATTCCGGTGCGGCCGCATCTCGGCACGGCGGGGGTCGCGCCGGACGCCAAAGGGCGCGTGAGCACCGTTCCGCCGGGCAAGCATGGCGGCAACATCGACAATTGGCGGATCGGCGCCGGGGCCACGATGTACTACCCCGTGCAGGTCGAGGGCGCTCTCTTCTCGATCGGCGATCCGCACATTTCCCAAGGGGACGGCGAGCTTTCCGGAACCGCCATCGAAGCCTCGCTCGACGTGCTCTTCCAGGTCGTGCTGCGACGGGACTTCACCTTTCCGTCGCCGTTGCTCGAGACACCCGATTGCTGGATCGTGCATGGCTTCGACGAAGATCTGAATGTCGCCATGCGCCAGGCCTCGATCGATATGCTGACGCTCCTGAGCGAGCATCAGGGCCTCTCGAAAGGGGACGCCTATTCGCTGATGAGCGTTGCGGCCGATTTCGCGGTGACCCAGGTGGTCGACAGACGGCAGGGGATCCATGTCCGGATCCCCCGCGGAATTTTCCCGCCGAAGGATTGACCGGCGTTACGACCAGGCGGCGAGGACCGCTTTCGTCTCCGCCAGCAGAGCGCAGTTCTTCGAAAGGCCGTTCAGCGCGCCTAGATGCAGGTCCACCTCATAGGCGGCGCAGGCATCGCTGACCACGAAGACATCGTAATTGCGGTGAAAGGCGTCGCGGGCGGTGCTGTCGACGCAGCAATCGGTGGTGAATCCGACGACCACGAGCGTGTCGATCCCGCGCGCCTTGAGCCGGGCGTCGAGGTCGGTGCCGACGAAGCAGGAATAAAGGGTCTTCTCGATCTCGATATCGCCCGGCTTGGGCTCCACGCGGTAATAATTGGCTCCGCTGGTGCCGGCGCGGCAGATTGCGACCGCTTGGGGCGGGCGGCCTTTGCGCTGATGCAGGTGCACGAGGGCGCTGGAGTCGGTCTCCGGGCGGGTGACGACCCGCGCGAAGACGAGCGGCACGCCTTTGGCGCGTGCGACATCGATCAGGGTTTCGACATTGGTGAGCGCGGGCTCGAGAATCGCGAGATCGACACCCCAGCGACCGGGCGCCCCCGCCGGCGACACGAAATCCTCCTGCACATCGATCACCAGAAGCGCCGTGCGCGCCGGATCGATCAGGGAAGGCAGCTTGGCTGCATCGATCGGCGGATCAACCGGCATGGGCAAGCCCCGCGCGCTCGGGGAAACGGGCCCGGATATGCGGCAGCACCTCGCGCGCGAAAACCGGCATCCCTTTCAAATAGTCCGGGAAGATTAGCATCATGCCGTCAAGCTGGGTTTTATCGAGCAAATCGATGAGCTGTCGCGTGATATTTTCGGCCGAGCCGATGAGATGCGCGGACATGAAGCCGGAACGCGCCTTGGCGACGAAGGCGTTCTCCTTGCCGATCTCCGAATCGAGGAAGCCATAGGCTCGCATCATGCCCTTACAGGCCTCCCAATCGAAGCCGTCGCGGTAGAGCTCGGCTTCGGCCTGAGCGGCGGCCTCTGTCTCGCCGATCACCAGATTCAACATTGTATAGGTCTTGATCGAACGCCCGGCTTTGCGCGCCATCGCCTTCATGTCAGTGCTGACCTGAGCCATCTCGTCATGATCCTTGCCGGTGCAGAACATGACGTCCACCTGGTCGGCGGTGAAGCGCATTCCCCGAGTCGAGGTTCCTGCGCAGACTAGGAAGGGCGGTCGGATGGGCTTGGGGTCCGACTGGCAGTCCTCCATGGTGAAATATTTGCCATGGAAGGTGACGGAGTCCTCGGTCCAGAGCCGCTTGATGATGGTGATCCATTCATCGGCCAGGTCATAGCGCTCGTCATGCCCGACATTCTCGCGCCAGGCCTGCATCTGCTCGAATTCGCCCTTGTAAGCGCCGGTAACGATATTGAGGCCGGCGCGCCCATTCGAGATATGGTCGAGCGTGGCGATCATCTTGGCCGTGACAGCCGGGTTCTGCAGAAGCGTATGTACGGTGGTTACGATCCGGACGCGTTTGGTTACCGTCGCCAAGGCGGCCATCAGCATCTGCGAATCGAGGGCGTACCGCCATTGCTGGGTGACGCCGCCATAGCCCCGCCACTTGGCCATCGACATGATGAAATCGAGGCCGATTTCCTCGGCCAGAATCGCGGTCTTGCGATTGTAGTCCCAGGAGGCCTCGCGAATCGGCGAGTTGGTCGAAAGAATCCACCCGCCGTTGGCCATCGGCAGGAAGACGCCGAAATCCTTGCCGCCCCGGTCGGACGGCAGGCCGAATTCGGGCCGAGCTTCCCCTTGCCTGTGCGCCATTTCCGTCATCTATTCGGGCTCCGAGGGCTTATATTCGGAAATTTCAAGGATTCTACCGCGAAAGGACGATGCCGGCTTGCGCCAAAGCGCCTCGAATCTTGATAATGCGAGGACACCCGCTCGGATCCTGACTGGTCCGGGAAGGAGCCTTGGGCCAAGGGAGCGCGCACAAATCGCGGTGCGCCGCGACGCAAGAATTTGACGAGTACCGCAGGCATAGTGATCATAATCGTAGGGGCCTGCTCTAACCAACATAAAGGGAGCAATCATGTCGGAGCCTTCGCGGACCTTCTCACGGGGACGTCCCCTCTCATCCTGCATGCTCGCCGTTTTGGCTTCGGCCGCGGCGCCGGCGTGGGGGCAGCCGGCCCAGGGGGACCAGCCCGCGGCCGCGGCCGGCGGTCTTGAAGAGATCGTCGTGACGGCGGAACGCCGGACCACCAATCTGCAGACGACGCCGCTGGCGATCAGCGCGATCCAGGCCGACACGCTGCAGAAGGAGAACATCAACCAGTTCGCCGATATCAACGGCCGCGTCCCGAGCTTGGAGATCACCCACAGCTCGGGCTACGAAACGATCGTGACCATTCGCGGCGTTGGATTGGAAACGCCGGAGAACGCGCCGACGACGAGCCCGGGCGTATCGTTCTTCATGGACGGCGTTTATATCGCCAACACCATCTCGCTGGACCAGACGCTGTTCGATATCGACCATATCGAGATTCTGCGCGGTCCCCAGGGCGCACTCTACGGTCAGAGCTCGACCGGTGGTGCGATCAACGTCACTACCCAGCAGCCCAAGCTGGGCGAGTTCAGCGGCAAGGGTGACGTCACGATCGGCGACTACGCTCTGCACCGGGAGCGGGGCGAGATCAATATTCCGCTGGGCGATACTTTCGCCATCCGTGCCTCCGCCCAGAATTACGGCCATGACGGCTTCACCAAGAACGTGACGCTCGGCACCGATCTCGACGACGCCAACGATGTGAGCGGCAAGATCGCCATTCTGTGGAAGCCGATCGACGAGTTCACGGCGACCTTGAGCACTCAGTTCTATAGCGCGGACACCAACGGGCAGGCCCAGAAGAATATCCTCGACCCCAACGAGGATCCGTGGACGGTGTCGCAGGATTATCCAGCTCGCTTTGCGCTCAACACCAATGTCACGCACCTCAACCTTCAATACGACACGCCCTGGTTTACCGTGAAATCGGTGACCGCCTATCAATATTTGAAGCATGTCCAGCAGGAGGACAGCTCGCGCAGCACCTTTGCGCAGCTCCACACCTATGATGACGTGGCGGCGTGGAACACGCATATGCAGAATTACAATGAGGAGTTCGACATCCTCTCGAACGGCGAGACCAAGCTCGACTGGATCACCGGCGTTTTCCTGCTCAGCCAGAAATCGCGCCAGTTCGTTGTCGAGTACGAATGCCCGAGCCAGGTGGTCTTCTTCTGCGCGGCGCCGCCGACTGCGGCGCAGCTCGCCGTGCCGCCCAATATCGAATTCAGCCCGCCGCCCAAGAATCTGGTGTTCGGTCAGAACATCCTTGTCGATCGCAAATCCTATTCCTGGTTCGCGCAGGCGACCTACCACATCACCGACGATCTCCGCCTCACGGGGGGCGTGCGGGTGAACTACGATTCCTATGACGGCTTTGGGCATAATTTCAACGCCGGCCTCGCGAATCCGCTTTCTCGGGTCGCGTTTTCCGCCAACAGCTATTGGGATCTGGTGCCGACCTGGCGCGGCGAGGTCGACTACAACGTCACGCCCGACAACATGATCTACGCGAGCGCGTCGCGCGGCTACAAGCCGGGCGGGCTCAACACGCCGGGCGGTCTTTTCACCACGGTCCAGTTCCAGCCTGAGACCAACACGGCCTTCGAGGTGGGCGCCAAGAACCAGTTCATGGACCGTCATCTCCGGCTGAACGTCGCCGGCTTCTACTACATCTATAAGAACATGCAGTACATCGCGACCGACCCGGTCGAATTCGCGGGCGGCGTCGAGAACATTCCCTCGATTCATATCTGGGGCGCCGAGGCGGAGGCCAACTATACCGGCGGCCCCGAGGACCGTATGCATATCGATGCGAGCCTCTCGCTCGAGGACGGCGAAATCGAGGGCACATTCCGGGCGCTCGACTCGACGATCCAGCAGAGGCTCATCCAGACTGCCGCGCCGTGTATGTTCGGCGGCGCGTTCTTCAATCCGGCCTGCTTTACCGCCGAGCTCGCTGCGATTCGTAACGTGGGCGGCAACCAGCCGGCGAAGATGCCGGGCATCCTAGGTTCGCTCGCCTTCTCCTACGACCTTCCGATCAGGGACGGAATGCTGATTCCGCCGGGCATCCTGACGCCGCGCCTCGACATTATCTATCGCGGCTCGTTCTGGCAGCGCATTTTCGCCGAGCCTGCGGTCGACCGCGTGCCCGATTACGCGCAGGTGAACCTCAACTTCGAGTATATTCCGAACGACAGCAACCTGACGGTTCAGCTCTCCATCACCAACCTTTTCGATGTGGCGGGAATCAATTCCCGTTACACCGATCCCTACGGCACCTTCACGACCAGCCAGCAATACATCCCGCCGAGGCAGATCATGGGTACCGTCGGATATTCGTTCTGAGGCAGTAGATCCTCATCTCGTTCTCGCCGCGCAGGCCATTGGGCCTGTGCGGCGAGGGGTCTCGGAACGGGCTTTTGCCGCTTCGCTGCGGCCAGCGGCTCGGTAGCAATAGTTCCGGGGAATCCCGTGGTCACGCTCGCTTGCGTCAACGTTTTCGTCCGCGATCTCGACGGCATCGTCTCTTTCTATGCCGCGTTGTTCGGGCTTGAGGAACGGACAGAGCAGCGCTCGCACATCTATCGCGCGCTCGATGCCGGGCCGGTCGGGGAAACGGCGCGATGATCATCTACGAGCCGCCCAAGGCAGCGGATAGCATTCCGCTCGTCGATTTCAGCGAGGCGTCCTCATCCGACCTTGCCAGGCGCAAGACGGTCGCTTGGGAAGTCCACAAGGCCGCGCGCGAGACCGGCTTCTTTTATCTGATCGGCCACGGCATCGCGCCCGAAATGATGACGTGTCAACTTGATTTTGCGCGGATCTTCTTCGCGCAACCGCTCGAGACCAAGCTCGAGATCGAAATCGGCAAATCCGCCAATCAGCGCGGCTACGATCCGATGGCGCGTCAGGCGCTCGACATCGACTCGCCACCTGATCTCAAGGAGAGCCTGATGCTCGGTCGCGAGCTCGGGCCTGATCATCCATTGGTGAAGCGCGGCGTTCCCTTCGAAGGACCAAACCAATGGCCGGGGGGTATTCCCGGTTTCCGACGACAGATGGAAACTTACACCGATGCGATGGCGCAGTTGGGCCGGCGGCTTGCCGCGATCCTCGCGCTGTCGCTCGATTTGCCCGAGGATTATTTCGATGCCGGTACGGTCGAGCCCAACTGCGCGGTCAGGCTGCTGCATTATCCGCCGCATCCGGTGAATGCGCGATTCAACCAATTGGGCGCGGGCGCGCACACCGATTGGGGTTTCATCACCATCCTGCTGCAGGACGGCCAGGGCGGGCTCGAAGTGCAGAGTCCCGACGGCGGATGGATACGAGCCGACCCGGTGCCGGGCACCTTCGTGATCAATCTGGGCGACATGGTGCCGAGGCTGACGAACGGCCTCTATCATTCGAACGTCCATCGCGTGCTGAACAACAAGGGCGCCGACCGCTATTCGGTCGCGACCTTCTTCAACCCGCCCTATGATTACGTCTTCGAATGCGCGCCCACCTGTCTCAAAGCCGGAGAGGCGCCTTCACCAGCCACGAGTTTCGGCGAGCACATCCAGGACATGATGCGGCGAACGCGGGCAGTCTAGACCTAAGGTTGCTTCGGTGCGGCGATGCGGTCGAGCAAATTGAGTCGCGTTTCCTCGAAGTCCTTCCTTGCGGCGGCTCCGTCGTTCGTAATGTCGAGCAGGGTGTCGTTCGTCGCCGAATAGCGGGGCCATTTCGGCCGTCCATCGCCATTCGGATCGCCCGTGCGGGCGAACGCGACCCAGTAGCCATGCATCAGATCCGCGATCGTCTTGTCGGCAATGCCTTCGCCGAACATCGACACCCGTCCCTCATTGGCGAAGACGAGATTTATCTCCGCGCTGTGCGCAGCGCCCGGCACCTTGCCGCGCATCGCTACCGGCACGTAGGCATAGTGGTAGAGATAAGTCGGCGCGCCAGACGCGGCCATGGCGCGCGCAAGTGCGCGCGCCGGCGCGACCATGAACGCCTCGCCCCAGAGTTTCTTAGCCGCCGTGTCCTCATCGGCATTGCCGCCGTCGTCATAAAGAGCGAGCGCCTCCTTGCGCGTGGCCGGCGTCATCGCCGCGACATAGTCATGCGCTTCGTTGGGGAGATATTGCAGCAAGCTCTCCTCCCAGGAATTGGCTCCGACCATATAGGGCACCGAGAGGCGATGCCCATGCGCCATCGCTTCGTCGATCGTATACGGAATGAGCTTTCCGTCGATGATCGGTGAGGGAAGCTTGCCTGATACGCTCGCTTTCACGAGGACGTCGGCCGGGATCGCGCGCAGCGCTGCGACGTCGTCGCCGGTCACGCCGACCGAGCGGGCCCAGGCCGCGCCGCGCGATTCGGCAGAGCCGGGACCGCTCGACAATGCAGGCCATCCAAGCCCGCCGGCAAGCGTGCGGCCGCCGCCCGATTCGCTGATCGCCTTGGCGAAGAGTCCGCGCGCCGCCGGTGATTCGAGGAGCGTGTTCACGAACACGCCGCCCGCAGATTCGCCGAAGATGGTGACGTTCTTCGGATCGCCGCCGAACGCGGCGATGTTCCGTTGCACCCATTTCAGCGCGGCGATCTGATCCATGAGGCCGTAATTGCCGACCGGCGCGCCGCCCGCCTCGCGCGTGAGCGCCGGATGGGCGAAGAACCCGAATAGCCCGACGCGGTAGTTGAACGTGACCAGCACGATGCCGTCTTCGGCAAAATGCGCGCCGTCATAGTCGGGATAGGATCCCGCGCCCATGATGAAGGCGCCGCCATAGATCCAGACCATGACAGGCATCGTTTTCGAGGGTCGCCTAGAAGGCGTCCAGACATTGACGTAGAGACAATCCTCGCTGGTCGGGTTGGCGAAGCCCGGACCGGGCGCGCTCGACATCGGAATCTGCATGCAGTCGGGACCGTAAGACGTGGCTTGCCGCGCGCCGATCCAAGCGGCCGGCGGCTGGGGCGGCCGCCAGCGGAGCGATCCTACAGGCGGTCGGGCGAACGGAATGCCAAGGAAAGCGTCCGCGCCGCCTTCGATCTTGCCGGTAAGTTGGCCGCTGTCGATCGTCGCGACCGGCGCCGCAGCTGCCACGTCCGCAACCGCCAGAGAGACGGCGAGCGCCGTCATAAATCGCCGGATGGTCTTGTTGAGAAACGCGCTCGCCATGTTCCGCTCCTGCTGACTTGACAGGCAATGCTAGCACGGTATCGAGTGCTTGATCTGTATTGCGCGCGAACAGCATTTTGCGCCAGTGAGGATGGTAAAATGCCAGCCAACGTATCGCGAACCGTCGCTGTTCTCGGCAGTCTGAATCTCGATTTCGTGCTCAACATCCCGCGGATGCCGGAGGCCGGCGAGACCTTGGCCAGCGAACGCAGCGCCACTTTCTGCGGCGGGAAGGGCGCGAATCAAGCAGTCGCCTGCGCACGCATGGGCGCGTCCGTGGCGATGATCGGACGTGTGGGGGACGATCCGGCGGGATTGATGCTGAGGACCGCGCTCAAGGAGGAGGGGATCATCGTCGACGGCGTCGTGCCGACGGAGGGCGTGGCGACCGGCGCGGCCGCGATCCTGCTGACGCCGGACGGTCAGAACCGGATTGTGATCGCCGCCGGCGCCAATGGTCGGCTCGATGCGGCCGATGTTGTCGCGCAGAGAGCACGAATCGATACGGCCTCACTTCTCGTCTGCCAGCTCGAAGTGCCGCTCGAAACCGTATCGGCCGCAGTCGCGCGTGCCGCCGCGGCGAAGGTGCCGGTGCTGCTCAACCCCGCGCCCGCGCTGCTGCTTCCGGCCGAACTCCTCGACGGCGTCGATTATCTGATTCCCAATGAATCCGAGGCGAGCATCCTGACGGGTGTCGATGTGCACGACGTGCCGTCCGCCACCCGCGCTGCCGCAATATTGCGTGCGCAGGGCGTCGCGTGCGTGATCGTCACGCTCGGCGCGGCGGGGATCTTGATCGCGGATGATCGCGGTACGCGCCACTTACCCGCAATGCCGGCCGAAGTCGTCGATACGACCGCGGCCGGTGACAGCTTCATCGGCGGCTTCGCGGCGGGATTGGTCGAGGGACTCGACACGGATGAAGCCGCAAGCCTGGGCTTGCGCGCAGCACGGATTTGTGTCGGCCGCGAGGGCGCGCAGGCGTCGCTGCCGCGGCGGAGCGAGATTTAACGGGTCATTCCCGCATACGCGGGAACGACAATTCATTTTGGGTATCGCCTACCCGAAATGATAGGCCGAGACCGCCTTGCCCCAGATCGTGCCGCTGAAGGTGTGACGGCCCGGATCATCGTGGCCGGCGCCGGCGGCGACCATCAGCGGGAGTAGGTGCTCCTCGCGGGGGTGGGCGATGCGCGCGGCAGGGGCGTCGGCCCAGCGGGCGAGCTTCACTTCACGCTGATCGATGGGGCCGTCGCAGAGCGTGTCCGTCAGCCAATCGTCGAAGGCCTTGGCTGGGGCGTTGGCGCGCGGATCGCCGAGCGCCATCAGATCGTGGAAGCTGAGACCGCTGCCGATGATGAGGATGTTGTCGTCGCGTAGCGGCGCCAGCGCGCGGCCGATCGCGATGTGGCGTGCCGGATCGAGGCCGCGCTCCAGCGAAAGCTGCAGGATCGGAATGTCGGCATCGGGGAAGCTCACCTTCATCGGGATGAAGACGCCATGGTCGTAATCCCGCTTCGGATCCTCGTCGCTCTCGATGCCGGCCTCGGCCAGCATCTTGCGTACGCGCGCTCCGAGTTCCGGCGCGCCTGGAGCCGGATAGGTTAGCCGATAGGTATGTGGCGGGAAGCCCGAATAATCATAGAGCATCCCGGGATGCGCGGCCGACAGCACGGTCGGCTTCGGCATCTCCCAATGCGCCGAGATGATCAGCAGCGCCGCGGGGCGTTGCGGCAGCATTTTTGACAGCCCGCGCAGATAAGCTTCCATCGCCACCCAACGCGTGGGCTCGTCCAGCGGCGGGTCCATGAAGAAGCAGGGGCCTCCACCATGGGGCAAATAGATCGCAGGCTGTCTCGTCATCCTTCTAGGCCTTTCTCGAAAACACGGCGGTCGTCTCTTTCTTGATCCGCTTCCCTTCCGCCAGCATGTAGCTCTGGTCGGTTCCGCAAACGAATATGGTGATGCCGAGCGCCAGCAGCTCGGGAATCTCGGTCGTGTCCGGAATGAAGATGCCGACGCGCCGGCCGTGGCGCTTGCCGGCTTCTGCGATCGCCTTCACCGCATCGGCTACACGCGCGTGCCGCGCGCCTTCGACGCCAAGCGAAACCGCGAGATCGGCGCGACCGACGAAGAGGCAATCGATCTCTTCGACCGCCGCGATCTCGTCGAGCCGATTCAAGGCAGGCTCGTCTTCGATTTGAATCCACACCGAGCTTTCTTCATCGGCGGCGGCGAGATAGCCGGCTCTGGTCCCGTAGCCGCCGGCGCGGGTCGAGGGCGAATAGCCCCGCTGGCGTCCCGCATATTTGGCGGCAGCGAGAATCTGCCTCGCGGCGTCTCCGCTCGCCACATGCGGCACGACTACGCCCGCAAAACCGAGATCGAGCGCCTGGCCGATCCGGGCTGCCGCCATCTCGGACACGCGGACCAGGCAGGGAAGGGCGACGGCCCGGCCGGCGAGCGCCATACGGTCAAGCGTCGCCGCGTCGAAGGGCGCGTGCTCCGCGTCGACAACGGCAAAGTCGAGCCCGGCCGCGCCCAGCACCTCGATCACCTGGTGCGAGCCGGTTTTGACGAAGCTGCCGACCAACGCGGCGCCATCCCCCACTCTCTGCCGGAAACTCTCCATTTGGCCTCGGCTTGCAGCTGCTTGACTCCCACCTTGCCGCGTGAGAGGGTTTTTGTAAATCGAAACATTGTTCCGGTAATCGGAACAACCAGGCTCTAATGACGATCGTCGAAGAACCTCTTTCGCGGGACGAAAACGGACTGGCCTCGGTCGACCTCGTGCTGAGCCTGATCGAGCTGCTCGCCGGCTCCGCCCGGCCGCGCGCCATGTCGGACATCGCGCGGGAGATGGGGATTTCCAAGGCGCGGACGCATCGGCATCTCCGCGCGCTGATGCAGCACGGCTATGTGCTGCAGGACCGTGACACCGAGCGCTACGAGATCGGAATCAAGCTGCTGGAGCTCGGCGAGGCAGTCCGGCACCGTTTCGACGTGCTGGGCGCGACGCGGCCCGAGATGGGGCGGCTCCGCGACGAGACCGGCCAGACGGTGACCGTCTCCGCCTTGGTCGAGGAAGCGGTCGTCATCCTGGAGCTGCTGCAGGGCAAGACGCTGGTCGAGTTCGGCGTTCGCCCCGGCGCCACGCTTGATTTCGCCGCTTCGGCGCATGGGATGGTAGCGCTCGCCTTCGGATCGCCCTGTCTGTTGCAGCAGGTTCTGTCACGGCCGCTCAAGACCTACACGCCGGCGACCCTCACCGATCCTCTGGCGCTTAAGGCCCGTGTGGAGCAGGTGCGGCGGCAGGGCTGGGCGACCGCCGCCGATCAGCTGCTGGTCGGCGTCAACGCGCTGGCGGCGCCGGTCTTCGATTATCGCAATGAATGGCGAGGCACGATCGCGATCGTCGGATCGACTCACTTCATTCCGGCCGATCCCGCGCCGGAGCAGCTTCGCCAGGTGACGGAAGCCGCGGCGGAAGCATCCCGCCGCCTTGGACGGAGAATGGAAACGCCATGAGCTACTCGCTTGCCGTCGATATCGGCGGAACCTTCACGGACGTCGTGCTGCGGCGCGACGACGGATCGCTCACGACCGACAAGACTCTCACCACCCACCACGATCTGCTGGAAGGCTTCTTCCGCGCTGTCGATCAGGCGCTGAGCAAGCGCGCTATCTCCGCGAAGGACGTCGACGGCGTCGTCGTGCATGCCACGACGGTGGTCACGAACGCGCTGATCGAGCGCAAGGGCCCGCCGACCGCGCTGGTCATCACCAAAGGCTTCGGCGATGTGCTCGCGATCCGCAACGAGCATCGCTACGATATGTACGATCCGCAGATCGAGTTCGCGCCGCCGCTGATCTCGCGCGAACTCACCTTCGAGATCGACGAGCGCATTCTGGCCGACGGCACGGTCGAGAAGGATGTGGACCGCGCGGAAATCGAGGGGCTGGCGAAGGCGATGAAGGCGAAAGGCGTGGTTTCCGCCGCCATCTGCCTGATCAATGGCTTCCGTAATCCGACGAATGAGCAGGCGGTGGCGGCGATTCTGAAGAGTGCCGCGCCGGATATCTATCTCTCGCTTTCTTCCTCGGTCGCGCCGCAGATCCGCGAATATCCGCGGGCTTCGACGACCGCCATCAATGCCTATACCGCGCCGATCACCGAGCCGTACCTGCACGGCCTGGCGGTGCGGCTCGCCGAGCGTCGGGTCCCCAACAATGCGCTCATCATGCTGAGCTCGGGCGGTATCATCGGGGCGGAGGTCGCGGCCCGCAATCCGGTCCGAATGATCGAAAGCGGCCCGGCGGCCGGCGCGCTCGCAGCGACCTATTACGCCGAGCGGCTCGGGCTCGACCGGCTGCTCTCCTTCGACATGGGCGGCACGACTGCCAAGGCATGCCTGATTGAAGATCGCAAGCCCCTGGTCGCAAGCAGCTTCGAAGTCGACCGCATCTACCGCTTCCGCGAAGGCAGCGGGATGCCGCTGACCATTCCTTCGATCGACATGATCGAGATCGGCGCCGGCGGCGGCAGCATCGCGAGCGTCGATAATCTGGGCCTGCTCAAGGTTGGGCCGCAGAGCGCGGGATCGGATCCCGGTCCGGCCTGCTACGGGCGCGGCGGCACCGAGCCCACCGTCACGGACGCCGACCTGGCGCTGGGCTTGCTCGACGCCGACAATTTCCTCGGCGGCGACATGAGGCTCGATCTGCCCGCGGCTCAAACCGCCATCCGGAAGCTGGGCGAGCGGCTCGGCACCGACATGGCGACGACGGCGCGCGGCATCTATCGCGTGGTGGCCGAGACCATGGCGGCCGCGGCGCGGACCCATGCGACGGATCGCGGAGTCGATCACCGTGGACTGCCCCTCTTGGCTTTCGGTGGCGCCGGCCCGGTGCATGCCTGCGCGGTGGGCGCGCTCTTGGAAAGCACGTCGGTGATTTTTCCGCCGCAGGCAAGCGTGCTTTCCGCTTTCGGTACGCTCGTGACGGCGGTGCGCTTCGATATGGTCCGCAGCGCGCCCGGCATGCTCGACAAACTCGATTGGAAAGATGTCGACCGCCTCCTGAACGAGATGATTGGAGAAGGGAGCGCGGCGCTGGCCGAAGCCGGGTGCGATCCCAAATCGGTGCGCCTCATCTTCGGGGCCGATATGCGCTATTTCGGCCAGCAGAACGAGGTGACGATCACCTTCGACCATGATCCGCGCGAAGGCCGCGACATTCCCATGATCCGGCGGGTCTTCGAGGCGGCTTATCTGGCGCAATATGGCGTCAACCCCTCGCACGTTCCGATCGAGATCGTCTCCTGGCGCCTTACGGTGCGCGGACCGGATATCTCGGTCGAGCATCGCGACGATCTGCCGACCGTTTCCGGTGCGCCCAAATCCAAGCGGCCGGTCGCGCTCTGGCCTGACTCGGCCGCGGCCGACGTCTATGATCGCGCAAGCCTCGCGGCCGGTCAGAAGATCCAGGGGCCCGCGATTATCGAGGAGCGCGAGACCACGATCGTCATTCTGCCCGAATGGGATGCGGTCGTGGATTCCATCGGTTGCGTTGTGGCCCAACGTAGGAATTTGGGGCGGAGGAGCTGAAGATGGCCCAGAAGAAGATGGACGGCATCGAGCTCGAGATTCTGTGGTCGAATCTGATCAGCATCGTCAGCGAGCAAGCCAAGGCGCTTCAGCGGATCGCCTTCAGCCCGATCGTGCGCGAGGCCGGGGACCTCGCCAGCGCCCTGTTCGACGCGCGGGGCCGCATGGTGGCTCAGGCCAATACCGGCACGCCCGGCCACATCAACTCGCTGGCGGCGGCCGGCGGCGCGCTGGCCAAGCATTTCCAAGGCAAGCTCGTTCCGGGCGACATCGTGATCACCAATGATCCCTGGATGTCGGCCGGGCATTTCTTCGATATCACCGTCTTCTGCCCGATCTTCTGGGACGAGCGCCTGATCGGCTATATCGGCTCGACCATCCACCATACCGACATCGGCGGTTACGGCATCGGCGCCGGCGCGCGCGACGTGCATGAGGAGGGGCTGTGGATTCCGCCTTCGAAGCTCTACGAGAAGGGCGAACCCAACGCGCTCCTTCACGACATCATTCGTCACAACGTCCGCACGCCTGACCATGTGTTCGGCGATCTTGCCGCGCAGGTGTCGAGCGGCCGCGCCGGCGGCGAGCGGCTGATCGCGCTTTGCAAGCGCGAAGGCATTCCGGACATCGAGCAACTGTCCGACGAGATCATCGCCCGCTCGGAGAACGCGACGCGGCAGGCGATCCGCGCGCTTCCGGCGGGAACCTGGCACGGCCACAGCCGCTTCGACGTACCGGGCGGCACCTTCATCGACCTGAACGCCGCGGTGACGATCGACAATGTCGCCGGCGACGTAACCATCGACTTTACCGGCAGCTCGGGCGCCTCGCCGATCGGGATCAATGTGGTGATGAACTACACCCATGCCTATTCGACTTTCGCGATCCGTAGCTGCCTCAATCCCGAGCTGCCGAACAATCACGGCTCGCTCGCGCCCATCAAGGTGACGGCGCCCAAAGGCTCGATCGTCAACGCGGCCTACCCGTCGCCGGTCAATGCCCGCCATGTCGTCGGCATGTTCGTGCCGATGCCAATCCTGAAGGCCCTGCACCAGGTGATCCCGGATCGCGTGCTGGCCGAAGGCTCGGGCGCGGTCTGGACCGTTCAGATTCAGGGCAAGCGCGCCAACGGCACCGCGTTCACCTCGTCGATGTTCAACTATTCAGGCGGCATGGGCGCGCGGGCGACCAAGCCGGGGCCCAGCGCCACCTGCTATCCGACAGGCGTCGCGGCGGTGCCGGTCGAGATTCTCGAGGCGGCGATGCCGATCGTGTTCGACCGACGGGAGCTTCGCCTGGGATCCGGCGGCAAGGGCCGCTCCCGGGGCGGCGACGGCCAGATCATCGAGTTCCATATGAACACGCGCGAGCCCTGGCTCTTGAACGCAGTGCCGAGCCGCCTCGATCGCGGCCCGGAAGGGCTGGATGGCGGTGAGGCGGGCGCCGGCGGGCGTTTCCTGGTCAACGGCAAGTCGATCTCGGAGGCCCGCAAAATCACGATGCAGCCTGACGATGTCGTGCTGCTGGAGACGCCGGGCGGCGGCGGCTACGGCGCGCCGGGCTGATGCGATAGGGGAAGGACAATGAGCATTCATTCGATCGACTGGAGCAAGATTCCCTGGGAGCCGGTGCGCGCCGGCGTCGAGCGCAAGGCCTTCTCGGGCTCGGGCGCGACCGTCGCGCTCAACCGTCTGATGCCGGGGCACGAACCCCGACCGCACAGCCATCCGCACGAGCAGATCGCCTATGTCATCGCCGGCAAAATCGATTTCCATATCGGCGACGATGTCGTGACGCTCGGCCCGGGCGGCGTGCTCGTCATTCCACCCAACGCGCTGCATTGGGGCGTCGTCGTCGGCGACGAGCCTGTGTTGAATCTCGACGTTTTCACGCCGAAACGCGAAGAATACGCGTCCTGAGCGGGCGCGCTTTCGCTCTCAAACACGAACTTTAGGAAGGAAAGGAAACTCTCATGGCCGGACCGAACACGCTTATTTTCGTCGACCTCGCCTCCGATGATCCGGCAGCCGCCGGCAAATTCTATGAAGAGGTGTTCGGCTGGCGTAACGATCACCGTCCGACCGGCGTCTATCATCGCATGGTGCCGGGCGGGAACTTCAAGAACCCGGACGGCTCCGACAGCGAGATCGGTAATCTGCATGTCGGCATCTTCGGCGCCAAGAATGTCCGCCCGCATCCCAATCCGGAAGGCGTGGAGCCGCGCAATTTGGCGCGGAACAGCGGCCGCAAGCCGCGCGTCTGGATCCTGGTCGGCGACGGACAGTCGCACGAGGAGATTCTGAAGCGCGCCACCGACCGCGGCGCCAAGATCCTGTGGAAGGATCACTATTGGAAGGAGTTCAACGGTTTCAACCACGCCTTCGAGGATCCCTGGGGCAATGAGATCATCCTGTGGGTCAAGGGCGGCCCGGAGCCGAAGATTCCGGCGAACTACACCCGCGAATAGCCGATGACCGGCAAGGTCATCGACCCGAAGAGCTTCTGGCGGGCCATCGGCGTGCGCGCGATCGGGGCGGCGGTGGTCGCCGCCTCCGACGCCAATGGCCCGGCCGGATTCCTGGCGCTCTCGGCAACTCATCTGACGGCCGATCCGCCGACCATGATGGTGTCGGTCGACAAACGCACCTCGGCGCTGGCGACCATCAGGAATGCCGGCCATTTCGCGATCAGCTATCTGCCGAAGGGGAGCGAGGCGCTCGCCGCCTCCTTCGGCGGCAGCGGTCCGCTGAAGGGCGCCGACCGGTTCGAAGCCGGCAAATGGATCACGCTCACGACCGGCGCGCCGGTCTATGCCGACGGGGTGGGCGCGCTCGACTGCAGGCTCGAGGAAATCATCGAGCGTGGCGGCGCGGTGATCGCCATCGGGCGATTGGTGGACTATACGTCCAACGCCGACCGCGAGCCGATGATCAGCTTCCGCGGAGGATATCGCTAACCGAAAGGGACTCCCCATGTCCGATCATCCGACCCCCGACCGCATCATGGCGGTCTTCTCCGCCTTCCAGGGCACGCAGACCTTGAAGGGCGCGATCGAGCTCGGGATCTTCACCGAGATCGCCGCGGGGTTCGACACGGCGACCAAGCTGGCTGAGCGCTGCAAGGTGGATGAGCATGGAGTCGCGACCCTTTGCGACGCGCTCACGGTGATGGGCTTTCTCGAAAAGCACGCCGGCGTTTATCGACCAGCGCCGGATGCCGCCTTCTATCTCGACAAACGCTCGCCGGCCTATGTGGGCGGCATGGCCGAGTTCCTGCTGGCGCCGGAACTCGTCGCCGAATGGAACGATGTGGCGGGCGCGGTGCGCCGGGGCGGGGCGGAAGGTCTTGCCAACACTGCGCCCGAGCATCCGCTCTGGGTTGCCTTCGCGCGCGGCATGGCGCCCTTCGCCGCCGCAACGGCCAAGATGATCGCCGGGATCATCATGAAGGACGGCGCGCCCAAGAAGGTGCTCGACATTGCCGCCGGACACGGTCTCTACGGTATTGAAATCGCCAAGGCCGCGCCAGATGCGCAGATCGTCGCGCTCGACTGGCCGAAGGTGCTCGACGTGGCGCGGGAGAATGTGAAGGCCGCGGGGCTCGAGAGCCGCTGGTCGACGCGCGGCGGCAGCGCCTTCGACCTACCGTTCGGCGAGGGCTACGACCTGGTGCTGATGACCAACTTCCTCCACCATTTCGACGCTGCCACGTGCGAGGGGCTGCTGCGCAAGACTTATGCGGCGTTGGCACCCGGCGGCCGGGTCGCGACACTGGAATTCGTTCCGAACGAGGACGGCGTCTCGCCGCCTTTCGCGGCCATGTTCGGCATGGTGATGCTGACGTCCACTCCCAAAGGCCGCGCCTACCGCTACAGCGAGCTAGAAGCCGTCCACCGCGCCGCCGGCTTCACTGATTGCCGGCTGCTCGAATTGCCGCCGACGCCGCAACGGCTGGTGCTGGCGCGGAAATTGTAGGAAGAGTTGAGCGCAGCGGAACCCACCGAACCGGCGGCATCGCTTCGCTCCACCCGCCCTACCGCTCTTTGGGAGGCCGTGCTATCCCCACCCAGCAGACCAGGGGGCAGAGGATGACGACCAAGGACGTGCTGGGCGGCGGCGTGGCGGTGATCACGGGTGCCGCGAGCGGGATCGGCGAGGGGTTGGCGCGCGTCGCCGCGGAGCTCGGGATGAAGCTCGTGCTGGCCGACATCGCGGCGGACCGGCTGAAGAACGTGGCTGACGAGATTGCCGCCGGCGGCGCGGATGTACTCCCCGTGCCGACTGACGTGTCCGATGCTTCGGCGCTCGACCGCCTGGCCGATGCGACCTATGAGCGGTTCGGCGAAGTTAGGCTCCTTGTCAACAATGCCGGTATCGAGATGCTGGGCCTCACTTGGGAGCTTACCGCCCAGCAATGGAATAAGATGCTGGGGATCAATGTGCTGGGCGTGATCCACGGCGTACGCGCCTTCGGCGGACGCATGGTGGCGGCGGGCAGGCCCGCCTTCATTTCAAATGTCGCTTCGGTCGGCGGGCTTTCCATCATGCCGGTCCAGACGCCCTACATCGTGACCAAGCATGCCGTGCTGGCCTTCAGCGAATGCTTGGCGCTGGAAATGGAGGTGCAGAAGGCGCCGATCACAGTGTCGGCCGTGCTGCCAGGTCCGGTCGCGACGCGGATCTTCCAGGACGCGCCGGCCGGTTCGAACCCGAAATCGGTGGATCATCATCGCGCGGTGATGGATCAGATGATCACGCAGCACGGCATGACCGGGGTCGAAGCCGGGAAGCTGATCCTGGATCAGATCGCGGCGGGCGAGTTCTGGGTGAGCCCGCATCCGGAAATGATGCGCGAGGCCGCGGCGCGCCGTTCGGCGCATCTCGCAGAGCTGACGCGGCCGGCACTGGCACCGGGGGCGGAGAGGCTGCTCGGCCACTGACCGCCGAGGTTATTTCGCGAAGATCGTCCGCTCGTCGCGGAAGGCCTTGAATTCGAGCGCGTGCTGGGATCGAGAAAGAAGAGGGTGGCTTGCTCGCCGACCTCGCCTCGCCCTTGAAGCGGACATGGGGTTCGATCACGAACCGTACGTCGGCGGCCTTGAGGCGCGCCGCCAAATCCTCCCAATCCGGCCAATCGAGAATGAGCCCGAAATGGCGAAACCAGTCCTTGGCTTGAGCGTCGGATCAGCGCTATCCTCTAAAAGATAACAAGCAAGAAAGCCGACATCCCGAAGCCGAGGAGTCGTTCGCATGACGGGGAATTGCAACCAGCCGCGCCCATACCGGCTCATTTCCGGCGACAGCCATGTCAACGAGCCGCCTGATCTCTGGACCAAGCGAGTCCCGGCAGCAATGCGGGACCGCGCGCCGCGCATGGAGAGCTTCGGCAACTACGATGCCTGGATCGTCGAGGGCATAAAGGAGCCGATCAAGTTCGGGTGGACCTCCTGTGCCGGCCTGGAGCCCGAACAAATGAAAGCGGAAGCGAAGTTCGAGGAGATCAGGCGCGGCGGCTGGGATCCGGCCGTACGCGTGAAGGAGCAGGATCGCGACGGAGTCGATGCGGAGGTCATGTATCCGTCACCCATCCACGCGATCGCGATGGTCGCGCATCCCGACGAGGCGTGGCACCTCGCGATGGTGCGAGCCTACAATGACTGGCTCTCCGAGTATGTCTCCTATGCGCCCGAGCGCTTCGGCGGCATGGCGCTGATGCCCAATCGCGGCGGCGCCAAGGCCACGATCGCCGAACTGGATCGCGTGCTCGATCGGCCGGGCATCAGAGGCGTGCTGATGGGCGCTTATCCGAACGGAACGACCGTAATCCAACTCGAGGACGACCCGGTCTGGGCTTATCTCGCTGAACGCGGCGTCACGCTCACCGTCCATGTCGCGCTGACGCAGACGATCCCGGCGGTGGTGAAGTCGAAGCTTCCCGGCTATGGCCGTTTCTTCGATGCGCCCAATCGGATGATCGAGATGGTGTTCAGCGGCATGTTCGACCGCTATCCCACCCTCGACGTCTTCTTCGCCGAGGTCGATTTCGGCTGGGTGCCATATGTGAAGGAGCAGATCGACAATAATTTCAACCGGCTG
Source organism: Alphaproteobacteria bacterium (assembly GCA_035293565.1). Lineage (GTDB taxonomy): Bacteria > Pseudomonadota > Alphaproteobacteria > BOG-932 > Roseiterribacteraceae > DATGMP01. The sequence continues at coordinate 78,709 of DATGMP010000036.1, forward strand.
AACGCGGTTCAGAAATTCGGTCTCAAGCAGCTGCCCAGCCACTATATCGAGCGGCATTTCCATTTCGGCTACATGACCGACACGTTCGGCCTGAAGCACAAGGAATATGTCGGCGCCGAGCGGATCCTCTGGTCGAGCGACTATCCGCACATCAGCGCCGACTGGCCTTTCTCCTGGCGCACGATTCAATCCTCACTGTCGGGGGCGTCGGCGGAAGAGCGGGAAATGATCTTGCACGGCAATGCCGAGCGGCTGTTCGGATTCGGGCACGCATGAAGCTCGCCGACTATAGCCGTCATGACGGGCTGGGCCTCGCCGCGCTCGTGCGCAAGGGAGAGGTCAGCCCGCGCGAGCTCGCCCGACTTGCGCTCGATGCGATCGAGAAGCTGAACCCGGCTCTCAACGCCGTCGTCGAGGTCTATCGCGAACGGATCGATGACCTCGACGAGGCGAGCCTTCCGCAAGGACCTTTCCGTGGCGTGCCGTTCCTCTTGAAGCGGATCGGCATTACCGAGGCGGGCAAGCCGATCAGCGACCTCGGCACGCTCCTCTTGCGGGAGATCGATCTGCCCAGGAGCAAGAGCGACAGCTACGTCGTCCGGAAGTTCCGCGAGGCCGGACTCAACATCATCGGCCACACGCAGATGCCGGAGCTGGCCTACACCATCACGGTTGAATCGCCGCATCAGGGCGTCACGTATAATCCCTGGGGCAAGGACGTCGTGGCCGGCGGCTCCAGCACCGGCGCGGCGGTGGCGGTGGCCTCAGGAATGCTGCCGATGGCGCATGCGAGCGACGCGGCCGGCTCAACGCGCTTCCCCGCAACATGTAATGGCGTCGTGGGGTTCAAGCCATCGCGCGGCCTGATCAGCAACGGTCCGGACGGGTCCGATATCACGCACCTCAAGGTTTCGCATTTCGCGCTCACGCGCACGGTCCGCGACGCGGCGGCGATGTTGGACGCGCTGCAGGGCGGCCTTCCCGGTGAGTCGGTGGTCTATCGGCTGCCAAGGCGTCCGTTCGCGGGCGAGGTCGGCGCCGAGCCGGGTAGGTTGCGCATCGCGCTCTCCAACATGGGCTGGCACACCCACGAGCTGGAGCCCGATGTAAAGACTCAAATCGACACGGTCGGGACGCAGCTCGAGGCGCTCGGACATCATGTGACGATTGACAAGCCGGCGATCGATTTCGATGCCTATCGCGATCTCTATCGCGGCATCTATTACATGGACGGCATCGTCAATGTGCACCGGCTGCGACTGCTCACGGGCGGCAAGGTCGACGCCGGCAAGCTGCAGCCCGTGATCCGACGGATCCTCGAAAAGAGCGACGCGTTCGACATGCACGACTATGCCGCGTCGATCGAAGCGACCAATGGTCTGTCTCGCACGCTCGGCGCGTTCTTCGAAAAATACGACGTGCTCGTAACGCCTGCGATTGCCGAGACTTTGCCGCCGCTCGGCATGTATTCGCTGCAATCCAATCTGAGCGCGGACGAGTTCTGTCAGAAGCTGCTGGGCTGCAATCAATATCTTCCGCTCTCGAACTTGACCGGTACGCCCGCGGTCTCGCTACCGCTGTGCCAAACGTCGGACGGACTGCCGCTCGGCGCGCATCTGATGGCGCCGATCGGAGCCGATGCACGGCTGATTCGTCTCTCTGCGCAGCTCGAGCAAGCGATGCCCTGGCGCAACCGGCTACCCGAAATCCATGTGAGTCGGCTGGCGGCGTGATGCCCGACCGGCTAACGCGGGCGCGGCTCGCGCTTGGCACCTTCGTGATGCTGACGGCGCTCGGCTTCAACGGCCTTGCGCAGACCGCCTTCACGCCGGTCCTCTCGACGGTTGCCAACCATTTCGGCAATGGCGGCGGCAGCCAGCTCACTGCGCAATCGATCGCCACCATGGCCTCTGTCGGAGTCATGGTCGGCGGGCCGATTGTGGGCATTCTTGCAGAATGGATCGGCTCACGCCGGACGCTTTATGTGGCGCTGGCCGTCTATGCGATCGCGGGATCTGCGGGACTCTATATTGAGGGCATCGTGCCGCTGCTGGCGTCGCGATTGGTCCAGGGCGTCGGCTCGGCCGGCATCTCGATCGCGACCGCGGCGATGATCGGCGACCGGTTCGAGGGTTCCGCGCGTTCGCGCTTCCTCGGTTACCAGGGCGCCTTTCTCGCGGCTGCCGGGTTCATTTCGCTGCTGGCCTCAGGCCAGATCGCGGAGAGCATCGGTTGGCGCGCGCCATTTGCTTTGTTTCTAACGGCGCTGCCGATGCTGGCCCTGGCCGTCATGTCGCTCGACGGGAGCGGCACAGCCGAACCCATCGTGAGGGCTGCAGGCGGCTTCGCTCAGATCCTCCCGCTTTGGCCCATCTATCTCGCGGTGGTGATCATCTACACCGCCGGCTACATGATCTATCTGCAGCTCTCCTTCGTACTCGCCGGTGATCACGTCACCAGCCCGGCGCTGCAGTCGCGCATCTTCTCGGCCAGCACGGTCATGCATTTCGCGGGCGGGCTGCTCTATGGCAGGGCGCTCGAAAGGCTGGGGCAGCGCTGGATGCTCTTCCTGATTCTGCTCTGCATGGCGGGCAGCGATTTCATCATCGGCTTCACCGCCAGCGTGCCTCTCATTGTGATTGCCTGCGGCTTGTCCGGTCTCGGCGGCGGCAACATGGTCATATACGTCATCAACCTCATTCTGAACCGTGCGCCCGCCGAGGCGAGAGGGCAGGCGCTGGGACTGATGGTGACCGCCATGTATATCGGCGATTTCCTGAACCCATGGGTTGCCACGCCCTTGCGGCTGGCAATCGGCAATCACAATGCCTTTCTCGCCGTCGGCGCCGCTATCCTGCTTGCGGCCTTCTTGCAGGTATTCGCCTTTCGACCGGCACGCTCGCAGCCGGCCTAAAAGGGAACGATCGACCGCTTCCGATCGCTTTAATAGGAAGCATAAAACTACCTGACGGTCGGCAATGGACGATTTGAGGGAGCGGACACGGGCTGTGTCGGCTGAAAGCCGCCTTGGTCCGCCGCGCATCTACAACCTGTTTCCCCTGCTTTTCCGCGACTTCGAGCACATGGCGGAGTTGCTGCCGCATGCGGCCTCGATGGGGTTCGATTGGGTCTTTCTGAATCCAATCCACGAGCCGGGTCTATCCGGCAGCCTCTATGCCGTTAAGGATCCGACCTCGGTCAGCGCGCGATTGGCCGGTGGGCCCGATCGCAGCCTGGAGGAGGTGCTGGGCACGTTCTGTCGCAAGGCGGCCGAGCACGGCCTTGCCGTCATGCTGGATCTGGTTGTCAACCACGTCGCGATCGATAGCATTCTCGTCCATCAGCATCCCGAGTGGATCGCGCGCGACGGATGTGGAGAGATTATCCATCCGAGCGCAATCGATCCCGAGGACAGCAGCCGGCGGACGATCTGGGGCGATCTGGCTGCGCTCGACTACGGCAAGCCGGAGGCGCGCGACGCGCTTGTTAACTACTGGACCGAAATCGTGAACCGCATCGCGCGCGCGGGCGTACGGGGATTCCGTTGCGACGCCGCCTACCAGGTGCCGGTGGAGATCTGGCAGGCGCTGATCGGCCGCGCGCGCAGGGCGCAGGACGACCTCGTTTTCTCCGCTGAGACTCTGGGCTGCCGCGTCGAAGAAGTCGAGCGGTTGGCGCCCGCGGGATTCGACTACCTGTTCAACAGTTCGAAATGGTGGGACCTGAAAGCAGATTGGGCAATCGAGCAGTACAACGCTTTCCGCCATATCGCACCCTCGATAGCCTTTCCCGAAAGCCATGACACGCCTCGGCTAACCGAAGATCATCCGGGCCTTGCGGATCCGAAGGCGCTGTATCTGATGCGCTACGCGCTCGCGGCGTTCTTCTCCACCGGCGTCATGATTCCGATCGGCTATGAATGGGGCTTCGCGCGTCGTCTTCACGTCGTGGACACACGGCCGGAGCACTGGGAAGAGAAGCGCTTCGACATCTCCGGCGAGATCGCGCGGATCAATGCGTTGAAGGCCGCGTCGCCGGCGCTTTCGGAGGAGGGGCCCCTTCGCCGGATACCGTTGGCAAGTGGGCTCAAGGTGCTTCACCGATCGAGCTCCGATGGCCGTCATCATGCGCTGTTCGTGGTCAATCCCGGCGAAACCGGTTCGGCGACGATCGATCGCGACGTGTTGGCCGATATCGTCGGTGTCGACACGGACCGGCTTGTCGATCGCTATGGCGGGGATCAGTCGGCGCGCTTCATGCTGGGGCCTCACGAATGGCGGCTGCTGGTCTCAGACAGCAAGGAGCGCGCCGCGGCGTCGGCAATCCGGTTCGGCGCTCCCGTCGCGATGCCGCCAGATTGGAGCCCGGAAGCTCGCCTGGCGATCGAGGAAATCTATCCGGAGCTCGATGGCGGCCGCTTTCCGGTCAAGCGTATCGTGGGCGATCACATCGTCATTTGGGCCGACATCTTTTGCGACGGCCACGACATCGTCGATGCGCGAATCCTCTACCGGCCGGCCGATGAAGGCAATTGGCGTTCGGCTCGTCTTCGTCACTACGATAACGATCGCTGGACGGGCGGTTTCATTGCCGATCGCGTCGGACGATGGCTCTACAGGGTCGAGGCCTGGACGGACCCCTTCCAGAGCATCCGGCGCGATCTCATCGCCAAGCGCAATGCAGGGCAGTCCATTTCGACAGAGATCGCCGAGATCGAGGAGCTGATTGCGGAGGCATTTGCGGCAGCGCCGGAGGCGGAGCGCGCGGCGTTGCTGGATGCGACGCGCACGGGCAGCGAGGATGATCGCGTTCGGCGTCTTCTGTCGGGCGCTCTGGCGGAGGCCATGGAACGGTACGGTCCCAGGCGCGACGTAACGCGCTACCAACACGCGCTAGAAGTCGTCGTCGATCGCCCGGCCGCGCGTTTCGCATCGTGGTACGAGATCATGCCGCGGAGTCAGGGGCGCGAACCTGGCAAGAGCGCAACCTTCGCCGATTGCGTCGCGCGGCTGCCGGACATCGCCGCGATGGGATTCGATGTGCTTTATCTACTGCCGATCCATCCGATCGGCGAGGTCAACCGCAAGGGGCCCGACAATTCGCTCGTTTCTAAGCCGGGCGATCCCGGCAGCCCTTATGCGATAGGCTCGCGGCTTGGCGGGCATACCGCGATCCATCCCGATCTCGGCACGATCGAAGATTTTCGAAGGCTGGTCGCCGCCGCGCGCGGACATGGAATGGAGATCGCGCTCGACTTCGCCATCCAGTGCGCGCCTGACCATCCCTGGACGCGCGAGCATCCAGAATGGTTCAAGCGGCGGCCCGACGGCACGATCAAATTCGCCGAGAACCCGCCCAAGAAGTATCAGGACATCGTCAATGTCGAATTTTACGGTCCGCATCGCGAGGCGCTGTGGCGCGCGCTCGCGGACATCGTGCTCTATTGGGCGGCGGAGGGGGTGCGGATCTTCCGTGTCGATAATCCGCACACCAAGCCGCTGCCGTTCTGGGAATGGATGATCCGCGAGACCCAGGCCGTCCACCCGGACCTGATCTTCCTCGCCGAGGCTTTTACCCGCCCCAAGATGATGCGGCGTCTGGCGAAGGTCGGCTTTACGATGTCCTATACCTACTTCACCTGGCGAAACACGAAGCCTGAGCTGACGGAGTATGGTCGCGAGCTGGCGCAATCCTTCGCCCGGGAATATTTCCGGCCTAACTTTTTTGCCAACACGCCGGACATCCTGTCGCCTTTCCTACAGAAAGGCGGCCCTGCGGCCTTCCGCATCCGGTTGGGGCTGGCAGCACTGATGTCAGGCGTCTACGGCCTCTATAACGGCTTCGAGCTTTGCGAGGCGGCGGCGATTCCCGGAACAGAGGATTATCTTCACTCGGAAAAGTACCAGTACAAAGTGTGGAATTGGGATCGGCCCGGCAACATCAAGCCGCTGATAATGCGGATCAATCAGATCCGGCGAGAGAATGCCGCGCTCCAAGACTGGACGAACTTGGTCTTCCACGATTGCGAAGGCGACAGCGCGATTTATTTTTCCAAGACCGCGCGCGACCGGAGTCACACGATTGTCGTTGCGATCTCCGTGGACCCGCACGACGCGGTGCGCACCGTTCTGTCCTGGCCGTTCGACGGGCTGGGACTCGCGCCCCGGGACGTCGAGGTCGAAGATCTGCTCGGCGGGAACAATTTACGCTTCTCACCCCGTTTTACAGTGAATCTCACACCCGAGCAGCCCCTTCTGGTGCTCCGCCTTCGCCATATTTGACTTCGTTGGGACCGAAATGCCGACGGCCGATCCGCTCTGGTACAAGGACGCAGTCATCTATCAGCTGCACATCCGCGCCTTCCTCGATTCCAACAACGACGGGATCGGCGACATCGCGGGGCTGATCGCCCAGCTGGATTATCTGAGAGATCTCGGCGTCAACGCCGTCTGGCTGCTGCCCTTCTATCCCTCGCCGCTTCGCGATGACGGCTATGACATCGCCGACTACGAGACGGTCAACCCAGCTTACGGTTCATTGCGCGAATTCAGGCATTTCATCCGCGAGGCGCACGCGCGCGATATAAGGGTGATCACCGAGCTGGTGATCAACCACACATCCGACCAGCATCCCTGGTTCCAGCGAGCTCGGCACGCGCCTCCGGATTCGCAATATCGCAACTGGTACGTCTGGAGCGATACCGACCAGAAATATCTGGGCACACGGATCATTTTCAAGGATACGGAGAAGTCGAACTGGACCTGGGATCCGGTCGCGAACGCCTATTATTGGCATCGCTTCTTCTCGCACCAGCCCGATCTCAATTTCGACAATCCCGCCGTGATGCGGGCGATCATCCGCATCATGTACCATTGGCTTGAAATGGGGGTCGATGGGCTGCGTCTGGACGCGATCCCCTATCTCTGCGAGCGCGAAGGGACCAACAACGAGAACCTGCCCGAGACGCATAAGGTCGTAAAACAGCTGCGGGCGGCGCTCGACGAACGCTTTCCCGATCGCTTCTTCCTCGCCGAGGCCAACCAGTGGCCGGAAGATGCGCAGCATTATTTCGGCGAAGGCGATGAATGCCACATGGCATTCCACTTTCCGCTGATGCCGCGCATGTACATGGCGGTCGCACGCGAGGACAGGCATCCTATCACCGACATCATGCGCCAGACGCCGGATATTCCTGAGAACTGCCAGTGGGCCATCTTTCTTCGCAACCACGATGAGCTGACGCTCGAGATGGTGACCGACCGCGAGCGCGATTATTTGTGGTCGACTTTCGCCAGCGACGCCCGCGCGCGAATCAATCTGGGCATACGGCGTCGCCTTGCGCCTCTGATGGACAATGACCGACGGAAAATCGAACTGATGAATAGCCTGCTGATGTCGATGCCGGGAACGCCTATCCTCTATTACGGCGACGAGATCGGCATGGGCGACAATCTCTATCTCGGCGATCGCAACGGCGTGCGGACGCCCATGCAATGGTCACCCGACCGCAGCGGCGGTTTCAGCCGCGCCGATCCAGCCTCTCTCTTCCTGCCGCCCTTGATGGATCCGATCTACGGCTACCAGGCCGTCAATGTCGAATCGCAGACGCGGAATACGGCTTCGCTGCTCAACTGGATGAGACGACTAATCGCCGTCCGGAAGGGACGGCGCGTGTTCGGGCGCGGTGCAATCACCTTCCTCTACCCGACAAATCGACAGATTCTAGCCTATGTGCGGAGCTACGAAGAGGATCGCGTGCTGTGCGTCGCGAACCTGTCGCGATCGGCCCAGGCCGTCGGCCTCGATCTGACAGCCTATCGTGGGCTCGTCCCGCGCGAGCTTCTTGGCAAGAGCCAGTTCCCGCAGATCGGCGATACCTACTACACGCTCACGCTGCCGCCTTATGCGTTCTACTGGTTCGAGTTGATGACGCCTTCGGCGCTCGCCGAACCGGTCGAGTTTGCCGAGCCGATCGCGCCGGAACTCGTCACCCTCGTCATGACCGACGGGCTGCAGTCGCTAGTCGACGGGCGCAACCGGACCTTCATCGAGCGCGATATCCTGCCGCCCTTCCTTTCGGTGCAGCGCTGGTTCGCCGCCAAGGACGCGAAGAACACCGTCACGCGGTTGAAGTCCGTCGTCCAACTGGGTGAGCCGGGGAGTTCGATCTTCCTCGCCTTCGTTCAAAATGAGGTCGGCGGCCACATAGATTCGTATTTTCTTCCTGTCGCGCTCCTCTGGCAGTCGGTCGCGGACTCGCCGCGCACGCTGTTGCCGCGCCTCATCGCCAAGACGCGTTTCGGAGCCCGCGAGGGCGTGCTTCTCGATGCGGCAGCGTTGCCGAGCTTCGGGCCCGATCTTATCCGTGCGATGCAACGCCAAGATCATCTTAAACTCAATGACGGGGAGCTTCGTTTCTCGGTGACCGAGCCGGGAAGGGCGATCGACCTCGAAGGCATCGAAGGCCGCGTAATCGGCGGCGAGCAATCCAACACATCGATGCTGATCGGCGACCGCGCGGTGACAAAGATTTATCGACGGATCGAGCCCGGCATTCAGCCGGAGATCGAGATGGGCCGCTTTCTGACCGAGGCTGGCTTCGCCAATTCCCCGCCGCTGGTCGGCGCGCTGGAGCTGGTTCGCTCGGAGCGGCCCCCCACCGCGCTCGCGGTGGCGCACCGCTTCGTCGCCAATCAGGGCGACGCCTGGAGCTTTACACTGACCTATCTTCATCGCGCCATCGACGAGCTGATCGTTCTGTCGGATGAGGAGGTCGATGCGCGATCGGATATCTATAAGGAATACCGGCCGCTCGCGGATGCGTTGGGGCGCCGGGTAGGCGAGATGCACGCGGCGCTCGCGAGCCGGACCGATCTCCCCGACTTTGCCCCGGAGCCGATCACCGAAGACGACCTCCGACATTGGTCGAAGGCGGCGGTCGAGGATGGGCTCAAAGTCATCGCGCGGTTGCGCGGGCAGCTGGATTCTCTGCCGGCCGACGCGGCGCCACTTGCCGCGGAGCTCATCGGGCACGAAGCCGATATTCGGGGCGCCCTCTCGATCGAAACGCACGAACTCTCGCGCGCCGGCCGGAAGATCCGCGTCCACGGCGACCTTCACCTCGGCCAGATCCTGGTGGCTAAGAACGATGTCTACATCGTCGATTTCGAGGGTGAGCCGAATCGGCCGATCGCGCAGCGGCGCTATAAGACAACGCCGCTTGCCGATCTGTCGGCTTTGCTCCGTTCATTCGACTATGCCGCCTGGACCACGATCTTGCAGATGACGCCGGGGCACGAGCCGCGGCGCGATCGCCTCGAAAGATTGGCGCTGGCCTGGCGGCACGAGATGAACGTCAGGCTAATCGAAGCCTACCGCTCGGTGACGGCTCTCGCGCCGATTGCGCCGGCGGATGGCGTCGGGGAGCGCGTCATGCGTGTTCTCAGTGCTGCGCGCGTCTTTTATGAGATCGAATACGAAATCGCCAACCGGCCGAGCTGGGCCGTCATTCCGCTGACCGGAGCGCGTGATCTTCTCTTCCCGCCGCCGGTTCCTGTCCAAACCCCGCCCGGGACGGGAGGCGACCATGCCGTCTGACACCAAGCTGACCGGCCACGGATCGACCATCGCAGCGCGCGCACGCGACCCGTTGGCCGAGGCGGCCGTGGTCGGCCGCCTGACCGACCCGTTCGGCTATCTCGGGCCACATCAGGACGCGGACGGGCAGCTCGTCATCCGCACTTTCCAACCCGGAGCCTGTGCCGTGACCTTGATCCGCCGCGACACAGGCGAAGAATGGGCCCGGTTCGAACCTGCTCATGCCGAAGGGCTTTGGACGGTTCGCCCGGGCGGCGCGGAACGGTTTTCCTATAGGCTCAAGATCGAATGGCCTTCCGGACCGATCGAGATCGAGGACCCTTATCGTTTCCCACCGATCCTCGGTGAGCTCGACATTCATCTCTGGCGGGAGGGGAAGTGGCTCACGCCCTATCAGCATTTCGGCGCGCATATCGGAAGCCGTGAAGGCGTATCCGGCGTGACCTTTGTCGTCTGGGCACCGAACGCAAAGCGTGTCAGCGTCGTCGGTGGCTTCAACGGCTGGGATGGCAGGCGGCATCCCATGCGGCTTCGGCACGATGCAGGCACGTGGGAGATTTTCATTCCGGGATTGCGCGCCGGCGAGCTCTATAAATACGAGCTACTGGACGCCAACTGGCAATTGCTGCCGCAGCGCGCCGATCCTTTCGCCTTTCAAACCGAGCCTCCGCCCGGTACCGCATCCGTCGTGGCGTCTCCCGACGACTATGTCTGGAAGGACTCGGGCTGGATGCACCGCCGCGGCGAGGCGCATGCCGTCGACCGGCCGATGAGTATCTACGAAGTTCATCTGGGCTCCTGGCGTCGCCACTTTGAAGACAATCGCTATTATTCGTACGACGAGATGGCGACCGAGCTCGTGCCCTATGTGCGAGACATGGGCTTCACGCATGTCGAGTTCATGCCGGTCAATGAATATCCATTCGACGGCTCATGGGGCTATCAGCCGACCGGCCTCTATGCGCCCACGGCACGCTTCGGCACGCCCGACGGATTCCGGCGTCTGGTCGATGCGTTCCATCGAGCCGGCATCGGTGTGATCGTCGATTTCGTCATCGGCCATTTCCCGACCGACCCGCACGGCCTCGGCGACTTCGACGGAACGCATCTCTATGAGCATGCCGATCCGCGACAAGGCTTTCATCCCGATTGGAATACATTGATCTACAATCTCGGCCGACCGGAGGTGTTGTGCTTCCTGCTGGGTTCAGCGATCGATTGGGGCGACCGCTATCACATCGACGGCCTCAGGGTCGATGCGGTCGCTTCCATGCTCTATCTCGACTATTCGCGCCACGCCGGCCACTGGGTTCCGAATCGTTTTGGCGGCCGTGAGAATTTGGAGGCAATCGATGCCTTGAAGCGGCTCAACGAGAGCTTCTACGGCACCTTCCCGAATGGCATCACGATTGCCGAGGAATCGACCGCCTGGCCCATGGTGTCGCGCCCGACCTATGCCGATGGCCTTGGCTTTGGCTACAAATGGAATATGGGCTGGATGCACGATACGCTCTCCTATATGAGCCGTGATCCGCTCTATCGTTCCTGGCACCATAATGAGCTGACTTTCGGCCTTCTCTACGCCTTCTCGGAAAATTTCATTTTGCCGCTGTCGCACGATGAGGTCGTGCACGGTAAGGGCTCGCTGATCGCCAAGATGCCGGGAGACGATTGTCAGAAATTCGCCAATCTGCGGGCTTATTTCGGGTTCATGTTCGGCCATCCTGGCAAGAAGCTGCTCTTCATGGGAGGCGAATTCGCTCAAGGTCGTGAGTGGAATCACGATATCGGCCTTGATTGGCACCTGGTCGATCAACCGCCGCATGCCGGCATTCAGCAGCTCGTGCGCGATCTCAACCGTGTCTACCGAGCGGAGCCTTCGCTCTTCCAACGCGACACGAGATCAGACGGCTTCGAGTGGATCGATGCAAGCGATGCACCGGCGAGCGTTCTTTCCTTCCTCCGCCGCGGTGAGCGGGCGGATGAACATATCATCATCGTGTGCAATTTCACCCCGGTCGTGCGGGAGGGCTATCGGCTCGGGGTTCCGGAAGAAGGCGGATATCGTGAACTCATCAACACAGATTCCGAATATTACGGCGGGAGCAATGTCGGCAACGGGCCGTGGCTCGGCACGGAGCCGATCGCTTGCCATGGAAGACCATATTCGATCCTCCTAACGCTGCCGCCTCTTGGCACGCTCGTCTTGAAATATTCGAGGGCTTGATCGTGCCGCGTCCGATGCGGTTGCTGGGCGGTTCACCCTATCCATTGGGTGCGACCTGGAACGGCCATGGTGTCAATTTCGCCTTGTTCTCGGCGCATGCCGAGCGCGTCGAACTCTGCCTCTTCGACGAGAATGGCGCCCGCGAGTCCGAGCGGCTGACTTTGCCGGAATATACCGACGAGGTCTGGCATGGCTATCTGCCGGAAGCGCGACCCGGTCTGCTTTACGGCTACCGTGTTTACGGACCTTATGATCCTGCGAACGGGCACCGCTTCAATCACAACAAGCTGCTCATCGATCCCTATGCGAAGGCGCTTCATGGAAACGTACATTGGACCGACGCGCATTTCGCGTATCGGGTCGGATCGACACGGGAGGATTTATCTTTCGACCGCCGGGACAATGCGCGCGGCATGCCGAAATCCGTCGTCGTCAATACCGCCTATATCTGGGGCGACGACCGCAGACTGAACCGGCCGCTATCGGAAACGATCATTTACGAGGCCCATGTAGCGGGGCTGACCAGGCTTAATCCCGAGGTGCCGGACCGAATGCGCGGCAAGTTCGCCGGGCTGGCATCGCCGGCGATCGTCGAGCATCTGACGTCGCTCGGGGTCACCGCGATCGAGCTGCTGCCGGTCCAAGCTTTTATCGACGATCGCCATCTGGTCCAGCGCGGGCTTCGCAATTATTGGGGTTACAATACGATCGGCTTTTTTGCACCGGAGCAACGTTATGTTGGCTCCGGCGAAATATACTCGTTCAAGACGATGGTCGCCGTTCTGCATCAGGCCGGCATCGAAGTGATCTTGGATGTCGTCTACAACCATACGGGGGAGGGAAACCATCTCGGCCCGACCCTCTGCTTCAAAGGCATCGACAACAAAACCTATTACCATTCCAAGCCGGGTGATCCGCGCCACTATGACGATTTCACCGGTACCGGAAATTCGCTGAACCTGGCGCATCCGCGCGTATTGCAAATGATCATGGACAGTTTACGCTATTGGGTCGAGGATATGCACGTAGACGGATTTCGGTTCGATCTTGCGACGACACTCGCGCGCGGTCCGAATGGGTTCTCGCAGGACTCGTCATTCCTTGCGTCCGTACGACAGGATCCGATCCTTTCCAAAGTCAAGCTGATCGCCGAACCTTGGGACGTGGGGCTTGGCGGCTATCAGCTTGGCGCATTTCCCCCCGGCTGGTCGGCGTGGAACGACAAATACCGCGATTGCATCCGCAAGTTCTGGCGTAGTGACCCCGGTCTGCTGGGCGAACTGGCGTCCCGCCTCACGGCTTCGGCCGAAATCTTTACCCGACGCGGGCGTCGGCCCTCCGCGTCGATCAATTTCGTGACCGCGCACGACGGTTTTACGCTTGCCGATCTGGTCTCGTACAACGGCAAACACAATGAAGCGAACGGTGAGAACAATGGCGACGGGGCGGCGGAAAACTGGTCTTGGAATTGCGGCGTAGAGGGACCGACCGACGATCCCGCGATATTGAAATTGCGCGCGCGTCAACAGCGCAATTTCATCGCGACGCTCTTCCTATCCCAGGGCGTGCCGATGATGTTGGCTGGCGACGAGATGGGCAGCGGCCAGAGCGGCAACAATAATGCCTATTGCCAGGACAATCCGATCGGCTGGACGAAGTGGCCGGACGACAATAACGCCGGCGCCAAAGCGCTGATCGCCTTCGTACGCAGGATGATCGCCATCAGGAAAGAATTCCCGCAGCTCCACGGGGACCGGTTCCTGACGGGGAAGCCTGTAGCGGAGGGCAAGCCCAAGGATATCACCTGGGTTACGCCGAAAGGTGTCGAGGCCACGCCGGCGGATTGGACCTTTCCGGAGGCGCGTTGCCTCGCTTTCATTCTGGGCCCGCAGGATGGGTCGCCGGCGCTGCTCGCGATATTGAACGGCCATTTCGAGCCGGTCGAGGTGAAGCTCCCAGGCGCGAATTTCGCCGCAGCTTGGCGTATGCTGATCGACACGGCCACCGAAACTGGAATTGTGGAGAACCGGACCATGAAGCCGGGCGACTCATTGCGAGCCGAGTCGCGATCGCTCGTGCTGTTTCGCGGTGGCTAGCCGAGATGAAGCGCCATCACGACATGCCTTTCGGCGTGATGCCGAGCGAAGCCGGCACCAGCTTTCATTTGTGGGCGCCGGCAGCGGATTCGGTCGAGCTGCGACTTGATGATCGGCCGGCGGTTTTGATGGACCGCGCGCCGGACGGACGTTTTTCGACCCGGCTCGCCGGTTGCCTGACCGGGTGCCGCTATCGTTACGCGATCAACGGCAAGAGCGGAGTACCTGATCCGGCCTCGCGCTTTCAGCCTGACGGTCCGATGGGACTTAGCGAGATCATCGATCCGAATGCCTATGAATGGAACGACGCAGGATGGAAAGGGCGGCCCTGGGAAGAGGCCGTGCTTTACGAGATCCACATCGGCGCTTTCACGCGCGAGGGTACGTTTCAAAGCGCAATTTCCAAGCTCGATCATCTTGTCGAAGTCGGCATCACGGCCATCGAAATCATGCCGGTCGCCGCGTTCCCCGGCCGATGGGGCTGGGGCTATGACGGAGTCGATCTCTTCGCGATCGAAAGCAGCTACGGCAGGCCCGAGGATTTGAAGGCGCTCATCGACGCGGCCCATGCGCGGGGGCTCATGGTCATCCAGGATGTGGTCTGGAATCATTTCGGTCCGCAAGGCAATTTCCTCGGCCTCTACGCGCCCGAATTCTTCACCGACGCTCATCATACGCCCTGGGGCGCAGCGATCAATTTCGATCGACCGGGGAGAGAGGTCGTGCGCCAATTTTATCGGCATCATGCGCTCTATTGGCTGGAGGAATTCAATGTCGACGGCCTGCGCACGGATGCGCTGCACGCGATCAAGGACGACAGCCGGCCGACGATATTCGAGGAGATCGCCAACGCGGTGCATGCCGCCGCCGGCGACCGGCATTTCCATCTGATCGCCGAAGACGAGCGTAATCGGGCCCGTCATCTCGAGCGCAATGAATGTGACCGCCCCCGGATCTTCACCGCTCAATGGAACGATGATTTCCACCATCCCATCCATGTGCTGGCCACCGGCGAAACGCAGTCCTATTACGCCGATTTTGCCGAGCGTCCGCGTGAACAGCTCGGTCGCGCGCTCGCGGAGGGATTCGCCTTTCAGGGCGAAAGATCATTGGTGCGCAACCGATCGCGCGGCGAGCGCTCGACCCATTTGCCGCCCATCGCCTTTATCCCGTTCGTCCAGAACCACGACCAGATCGGCAACAGAGCCCTCGGCGATCGGCTCGTCCATTCGGGAAATCGGGCGGTTGTTCGGGCTGCGGTCGCGATTCTTCTGCTCTCGCCGCAGATCCCGCTCCTCTTCATGGGAGAGGAATGGGGATCGGAACGGCCGTTCCCCTATTTCTGCGATATGGGACCGGAGCTTGCGGAGAACATCCGAAATGCGCGCAATGCCGAATTCGCGGGCGATGCGCGATTCAATGATCCGGCCGAGCTCGCGCGCCTTCCCGATCCCTCCGCCGAGAAGACTTTCCTCTCGGCAAAGCTCGACTGGGAATCGCTACGGATGCCGGGACATGCGGAATGGCTCGACTTCTATCGCCTGCTCCTCCACATACGCCGCCGCGAGATCCTTCCTTTGCTGTCGCGGTTCCGCGGGAATTCGGGCTCGTATCGAATGCAGAACGGCACCGTGCTGAATGTCGATTGGCGGACGGTCGACGGAGTCGCGCTGCGGTTGACCGCCAATCTCGGTCCGGAGGCTCGATCCGTCGCGTTTTTCTCTTCCGGCCGGCAGATTTATGCCTCCCATCTTGAGATACCGGCCGTGTATCCGCCCTGGTCGGTGCGAATGTCGATCGGATGAACGATCCACTGCTCGATCTCGCCCGCGAAGTCGGTCTTCAGCGCTCCTACACGGATGCCTGGGGAACGAAGCGCGAGGTCGATCCGACTATCATCGTATCCATCTTGTCGGCACTCGGCTTTCGCGGCGATCCCGAGACCGAGCTGACACATTTCCGCGCGCGCGAGATCGAGCGGATTCTACCGAGCGCGATCGTCATCCGCGGGCGATCTAGCGCCACCGTTACCGTACCTGCAGGCCGGGGGCGTGAAACCGTCACCGCGAGCGTTACGCGCGAGCAAGGCGACGAAGAGACGATGCGCTATCGTCTCTCCGACCTTCAGCTCGTCGATCGGCGTGACGTGAATGGAAAAGACTATGAGCGGCGCCTGTTGCCGCTCCCGATCTTTCCGGTCGGCTACCATCGCCTTCGCGTGACCATCGATGGCCGGCAAGCCGAATCGCTTCTCATCGCCGCGCCCGAGCGATGCTGGGATGGTGGAAAGGCGGCCGCCGCGAAACTGTGGGGTCTGGCCGTGCAGCTTTACGCGCTGCGCTCCAGCCGCAATTGGGGAATTGGGGATTTCACGGACCTATCCGATCTCATCGAGCGGGCGGCCGCGGCGGGCGCTTCCGCGATTGGACTCAACCCGCTGCACGCGCTCTTTCCCGACGAGCCCGAGCGTGCAAGTCCCTATAGCCCGAGCACGCGCCTCTTCGTCAATCCTCTCTATCTCGACATCGAGGCAATTCCCGATTTCGCCCGCTCGCCCGAGGCTCGCGCGCTGGTAAGCTCTTACGATTTCCAGCGCGAGCTCGGGCGGCTTCGTGGCACCGACCTCGTGTCCTACGCGTCGGTAGCGGTCCTGAAATACCGTGTCCTGAGGATGCTTTTCGAGCGCTTCGAGCGCGCCGCGTCTCCGATACGCCGACGCGCCTTCGCCCGCTTCGTCGAGGAGCGGGGACCGACGCTGCATCGCCTCGGCACGTTCGAACGGCTTCGCGAGCTGCGTAGCGCCGAGGATCTGGCGCAGCGCGACTGGCGCAACTGGCCGCCCGAATATCGCAATCCGGAGTCTCTCGCGGTTACCGCTTTCGCTGAAAAAGAGGCTACCGCGATTCGCTTTTCAGCCTATCTGCAATGGCAGATCGACGAACAGCTCAGTGCCTGCTTGGCTCGTGCTAAAGCGCTCGGTCTTCCGATCGGCATCTACACCGATCTGGCGGTCGGTGTAGATGCCGGCGGAGCGGAAGCCTGGTGGAACCAGTCATCGATCGTGCGTGGGTTGGGCGTCGGAGCGCCGCCCGACCAGCTGAACACGAAGGGACAGGCTTGGGGGCTGCCGCTGTTCAGTCCGGTCGAGCTGGCGGAACAGGCGTTCGAACCGTTCATCGCGGTGCTTCGCGCCAATATGCGTCATGCAGGCGCCATCCGAATCGACCATATTTTAGGACTGATGCGTCTCTGGTGCGTGCCGGACGGCAACGAACCGAGGGACGGCGCCTACCTCACCTATCCGGTGAAGGATTTGATCGCGATTCTCGCGCTCGAGAGCCAGCGTCAACGCTGCGTGGTCATTGGCGAGGATCTCGGTACGCTGCCGCCGGGCTTCGCCGATGTATTGGCCGGTGCCGGGATCCTTTCCTACAGCGTGCTCTATTTCGAGCGCGAGGGGACCGAGTTTCGCCCGCTCGACCGCTTCAAGCGCGATGCTCTGACGACGATCGGAACGCATGATCTGCCGCCGCTTGCGCGCTGGTGGCACGGCGATGATCTCAGGTTGCGCGAGAAGCTGGGTCTGCTCGATCCGGCATTCCTCGAAAAAGAGTTGGCACAGCGGCGTGAGGAACGCGCAGCGTTGGCGCGGTGGGCAGGCCGAACCGAGACATCAGATCGACCGCCGGTCGTGCCGATCCATCGCACGCTCGCGCGGACGCCGCCGCGGCTGATGATGGCTCAGTTTGAAGACGTGCTTCCGGAAGCAAGGCAGATGAACCTGCCGGGCACGATGGACGAGTACCCCAGCTGGCGGATCAAGCTCGAGGTTGACCTTCCGTCACTGTTTTCCGATCGGTTGATCTCCGACGTGCTGGATGCAATCTCGATCGAGCGCCCGCCTTGGTTCGCGCGGTCCGAGGATCGCGTGGTCGACACTGGACCGGTCATCGCGGCTCTTCCCCGCGCAACCTATCGGCTGCAGTTCAATGCCGGTTTCACTTTTGCCCATGCCGAGCGGCTGGTCGACTATTTCGCGGCTCTCGGCGTCAGCCACATCTACGCATCGCCGATCTTCCGCGCGCGACCCGGCTCCAGCCATGGCTATGACATTACCGATTACGACATGATCAATCCCGAAATCGGGACGAAGGAGAGTTTCGACCGGCTTGTCGCCAAGCTGCGCGAAGCCGGTATCGGCGTCGTGCTCGATTTCGTACCCAATCATATGGGGATCGGCAAGGCCGACAATGATTGGTGGCTGGATGTTCTGGAGTGGGGATTGAGCAGCCCCTACGCCAATTATTTCGATATCGATTGGCGGTCCTCGCGACGGCTGATGCGCGGCAAGGTGCTCCTGCCGTTCTTGGGTGATCAATATGGAGCCGTTCTCGAACGAGGCGAGCTCGACCTGCGCTTCGACTCGGAGTTCGGCACATTCAGTGTCTGGTATGGCGAGCACCGTTTTCCCGTTCGTCCCTTCGATTATGCGCCGCTTCTGCGCGCGGCCGGACATCCCGCGACGTCGTCGCTCGCCCAAGGATTCGACGAATTGTCGCCCGGTGGCGCCGGCCGTCGCGTCGGGGTTCGCCAAAGTGCCGCGATGCTGAAGCAGGCTTTGGCCAATCTGAAGGATACGGCGCCAGACGCGGTTCGCCGGATAGACGACGCAGTGGCGCTCGTCAATATGGATGCGCGCCACCAGGCAGAGCGTTCCACGCTTCATCGGCTGCTCGAGCGGCAGCATTATCGCTTGGCTTATTGGCGGGTCGCCGCGGATGAGATCAATTACCGCCGATTTTTTGATATCAACGACCTTTCCGGAGTCAAGGTCGAGCGTTCCGAGGTCTTTCGCGCAACCCATCGCGGCATCGTCAGTCTGATCGCGAAGGGAGCCATTCAGGGGATTCGCCTCGATCACATCGACGGCCTGGCGGACCCCCTGCAATATCTCCGGCGACTCTTTGCGCTCGCCCGTCGCTATGCCCCCAAGGCGGATCGCGCGCGATCCGGATCGAATCCCTATCTGCTGGTCGAGAAGATACTCGGCCATGAAGAGAGATTGCGGCCCGAATGGCCGATCGCAGGAACGACGGGGTACGAGTTCGCCAATCTGGTAACGGGCATTTTCGTCGATCCGGCGGGACGACCGATCATGGACGCGGCTTATCGCGAAAATGGCGGGGCAGCGGCCTATGATGGGGTGGTTCATGCGGCGAAGGTGCTGGTCATGGACACTTTGTTGGCGAGCGAGCTCAGCTTGCTTGCCGAGCGTCTCGAGCGGATCGCGAAGGCCGATCTCTCGACCCGGGACTTCGGTGCCCGGCGGCTGCGCAGGGCATTGGCCGAAATCATTGCGGGGATGGATGTCTATCGCACCTACATGACCGGCTCGGATATTGCGATCGAGGATCGACGGCGGATCGCGGCGGCGGTCGAACGGGCGCGCCGCCGCTGGCGCGGCACGGACCGCAGCATTCTCGATTTCGCGGAAGGCGTGCTAACGCGCGAGATCTTGCGGGACTCCGATCCTCGGGCCGCCGATGTCGAAGCCTTCACAAGTCGATTCCAGCAATACACCGGACCGGTCATGGCGAAGGCGGCCGAAGATACCGCGTTCTATCGCTATAATCGGCTGCTGGCGCTCAACGAGGTTGGAGGCGATCCGGGCCGCTTCGGGCTTTCGGTAGAGCGCTTTCATGAGGCCAATCTCGAACGGGCGCTCCGCTGGCCGGCTTCGATGGTCGCAACGTCGACTCATGATAGCAAGCGCGGCGAAGACGCGCGCATGCGGATCGCGGCGCTGTCGGAGATGGCCAATGAATGGAGGGGCGCCGTCGCACGGTGGGTGGCGATCGACCGCTCCGCCGGCACGAACGAGCAGCGCCCCCATCCGAACGACGCGTATCTGATCTACCAAACTCTGGTCGGCTCTTGGCCCGCCGCTTTCGTCGGCTTGACGCCGGAGTCGATTCCCACGGAAGCCCTCGAGGATTTTCAAAGGCGATTGGAGGCTTATGTCATCAAGGCCGCCCGCGAAGCGAAGCTCGCGACCAATTGGACCGATCCAAATGCGATCTATGAGCGGGCGACGGTTTCATTTGTCGCCCGCCTACTCGATCGCGCAGGGCCTTTTTTGCGTGATTTCATGCCATTCCAGAGTCGGCTCGCGCGGCTGGGCGCCGCCGGATCTATGGCTCAGCTGGTACTGAAGCTGACGGTGCCCGGGGTGCCCGACATCTACCAGGGCTCGGAACTCTGGAATCTCTCGATGGCCGATCCGGACAACCGGCGACCCGCGCCGTACGACGAGGCGTGGTCGCTGCTCCGACAGAGCCGGACCGTCGATCGGATAGACTGGTCGCCGCAGGCGTGGAAGAGCGGCAAGGTTAAGCAGGAGGTGTTGAGGCGATTATTGGCCTTGCGCCGCGACCAGCCGAACTTGTTCGGACGCGGCAATTATCGGCCTCTAGCCACCGAGGGTGTGAACAGAGAACATGTCGTTGCCTTCTCACGTCGCTTTGGAGATGCCATTCTACTCGTGGCGGTCGGGCGTTTGATGCGGTCGCTGCTGGTCGGCGACGAACCACAGCGGCCGGCGTTGGCTTGGAGGAACGCTTCCGTGCATGTTCCGGCAACGGGCGCGACGTGGCGCGAGTTGCTGTCCGAGCGGTCCTTGCGTTTCGAAGAACTGATGAATGCTTCGGATCTTATGGGCGACCGCCCAGTGGGCGTCTGGATCTGCCAAGGAGGATGAAAGAGTTTGACTCATGAGCGATGATTGGTGGCGGGGGGCCGCCATCTATCAAATCTATCCGTTGAGCTTTTTCGACAGCAATGGCGACGGGTTCGGCGACCTGCCCGGGATAGCTGCCAAGCTGGACTATATCGCCTCGCTGGGCGTCGATGCGATCTGGATATCGCCCTTCTTCCCATCGCCGATGAAGGATTTCGGCTACGACGTTTCCGATTACTGCGGCGTCGACCCGACGTTCGGAACGCTCCGGGATTTCCAGCGGCTGGCGCGCAAAGCCAAGGATCTAGGGCTCAAGGTCATCATCGACCAGGTTTGGAGTCACACGTCGGACGCGCATCCTTGGTTCGTGCAGAGCCGGCAGGCCCGCTCCGGCCCACGCGCGGATTGGTACATCTGGCACGATCCCAGTCCGGACGGAACGCCGCCGAATAATTGGCTTGCGGTATTCGGCGGCAGCGCCTGGACTTGGGAGCCGCGCCGTCGACAATATTACCTGCATCATTTCTTGGACACGCAGCCTGCGTTGAATTTGCGGAATGACTCGGTGATCGAGTCACTCTTCGACGGCGCGCGCTTCTGGATCGAGCAGGGCGTGGACGGGTTCCGGTTCGACGCGGTCGACTTCATGCTTCACGACGAGGCGTTGCGCAGCAATCCCGCGGAGCCGCCGGAAGGGGGCCGGATACCGTCCAAGCCGTTCGGGTTGCAAGCGCATATCTACGACATGGCGCATGTCGACACCCCGAGCCTCCTGGAGAGGATCCGACGCTTCCTCAGCGCGTACCCCGACCTCGTTTCGTTGGGTGAAGTGTCGAGTCAGGAAGGCGCGTTGGCCCGCATCGGTCGATATACGGGGCTCCAGGGCCGTCGCTTGCACATGGCCTATACGCTCGAAACGATGAAGCAAGGCTTTTCGCTGGATTTATTCCGAAATGCGATCGCCGACGCGGAGGAGGAGCTTGGAGGCGGCTGGCTCTGTTGGGCGTTCAGCAACCACGACGTGGACCGCGTTGTTTCCCGATGGCTCCAGCCCGGGATGACCGATCCTGAAATCAGGCCGAAATTTGCGCGCCTGCTGATGGCCCTCCTGCTGACGATGAGGGGCAGCGTTTGCATCTATCAGGGCGAGGAGCTTGGCTTACCGAATGTCGAAATTCCGCGCGAACTCATGCGGGACCCTTACGGTATCGCTTTTTACCCGGCTTTTCGCGGCCGCGACGCGTCCCGAACGCCGATGCCCTGGACGACCGACAGACCGACTGCGGGATTCACGACGTCCAATAATCCATGGCTGCCGGTGCCCGATGTACATAGGCGCCTGGCGGTATCGGTCGAGACCGACGATCCGAACTCCGTTCTAACGGCGTGGCGCGATTTTCTCGCTTTCCGTCGTAAATCCCAAGCGCTACGTCGCGGGTCGATCCAGCTCGTCGACACCGCGCCGCCGATCCTCGCCTTTTGGCGCGCCGCAGAAAAACAACGACTGCTCGTCCTTCTGAACTTCGCGAACGAGGCGGCTCGGTACGTCGCACCGACACCGCTGGCGCCGGTGGAGGGAATTCGCTGTCCTGCGCGCGTCAACGGGAACGACTGCAGGCTCGAGCCGTTCGGGTACCTGGTCGCAACGACCGCCTGACAAAGATCATTGTAGCATTCCTGTGAAAAGGAACTGACTTCCGGGAGATCCGTTTTTCCAATTTGAAGACGAGCGGTTTGATGCCGTCCGCGCGCTGACGGCGCGTCTGGCGAATGACGAGCCTGGGAGCGCCATGAACGATCACTCCAAGCCCAGCATACTGTTCGCCACGTCCGAAATGTTCCCGCTCGCGAAAACCGGCGGTCTCGCCGATGTTTCAGCCGCGTTGCCGGCAACGTTGTCGCTGCTCGGCGTGGATATTCGCACAATCATTCCGGGATATCCGGGCGCAATGGACTGCTTGGTCGACAGGCGGATCGTCTGCGCTCTGGACGATATCGGAGGTCGCCTGATCGAGGGCACCGATCCGTGCTCCGGGCTTAAAGTCTATCTGTATGACGAGCCTTCCCTGTATGATCGCAACGGATCGCTCTATCAGGATCCGAACGGCGCGGATTGGTACGACAATCACCGTCGCTACGCCGCCTTCTGTCACGCCGCCTCTCGGATCGCTTGCGGCTCGGCAGGTCTTGGCTGGCAGCCGGATATCGTTCATGCCAATGATTGGCATACCGGCTTGTTGCCGGCGATCCTGTCGGCGCGTGACGCGGGGCGGCCCGCGACCCTCTTTACGATCCACAATCTCGCCTTCCAGGGCAATTTCGATGCCACGCTCGCGCCCGACCTCGGCCTTCCAGATGAGATGCTGACGTCGGAGGGCATCGAATTCTACGGCAAGCTTTCCTTTCTGAAAGCTGGACTCCGCTATGCCGACAAGTTGACGACGGTTAGCCCGACCTATGCGCGGGAGGTGCTGACACCGGAATTCGGTTGCGGCATGGACGGCCTGCTCCGTGCGCGTGCGGAGGACCTCACCGGTATCCTCAATGGTGTCGATTACAGCATCTGGGATCCGGCAACGGACGAAGCTCTGCCGCATCGCTACGGCGTGGAGGACCTGTCGGGAAAGGATGGTTGCAAGGCTGCGATCCGCGAAGAGCTGGGTCTCGATCCGTCCAGCGCGCCGCTGCTGATCTTCGTCAACCGGATCACACAACAGAAAATGGCCGACGTCTTGTTGGCGGCGCTCCCGGCGCTCATCGCGAGCGGGATACAGGTCGCCATCCATGGACAGGGCGACCGGACGCTCGAGGAAGCATTGTCGGCGCAGGCGCAGAATCATGGCGGACGCATCGCCGTCGATATCGGCTATGACGAGCAGACGGCTCGCCGGCTAACGGCAGCAGCGGACCTTTCGCTGACGGCTTCGCGATTCGAGCCCTGCGGGCTTACCACGATGTATGCCATGCGCTATGGCGCGCTACCGGTGACCCGGCATGTCGGTGGGGTTGCCGACACGGTCGTCGATGCCGACGAGGCCCTGTCCGGCGGCGACGAGGCGACGGGATTCGTGTTCGCTGCCGAAAGCGCGGACGAAATGTTGGCCTGCATCGAACGAGCGGAGAAATGGTATGGGCGGCGGGATTGGTCCCGGGTCCAAAGATCGGCGATGCGTCGCGATTTCGGTTGGGAGCGATCGGCGCGGCGTTATCTGGAACTCTATCGCAGCCTGCGGCCCGAGGCCTTCGAGAAAAAAGCAAGTCGCGAGGATTGCGGGAAGGATTCGCTTGCCGCTTGAGGTTTTACTCCGTCTCGCCGGCGGCCGCGCGATCCATGAACCAGCGGCTGCGTCCAATCGTCTTGACGCGCGCTGCCGGCAGATCCCGATCGCCTTTCAGCACACGTGATACGATGCTGCTCTTTTCCTTGCCGGTCACCATGAAGGCCAGGTTCCGCGACGAGGCGAGCGCGGGGTAGGTTAGCGTGATCCGGGGCGTCCTTCCCGGGCCTTCGGTGGCACGCGCCCAGGCCTTTTTTTCGTCGAGGATCGGCGAACCCGGAAACAGCGAGGCCGTGTGCCCGTCCTGCCCGACGCCGAGCAGCACTATATCGAACAGCGGGCGGCCCGCATCGAGGATATTGCTGCCGTAAAAAGCGTTTAGCGTCGCTTCGTAGGCCGCAGCAGCCTCGTCCGGCGTCCCTTCGGGTACAATCGGGTGAATGTTCTCCGACGGTATGGGCACATGCTCCAGCAGCGCCTCGCGGACCATCCGATAGTTGCTGTCGGGATGATCGGGCGGCACGAATCGCTCGTCGCCCCAAAACATTTGGACGCGCTCCCAGGGCATCATGTCGCGCTGAGGCGGCCGCCCGAGCATCTCGTACATGTGCTTCGGCGTCGAGCCGCCCGAAAGGGCGATCGCGAACCGCCCCTCGGTTTGCGCCGCCTCGCTGGCGAGCCAGTCGGCGACGCGTCGAGAGACGGCGTCCGGATTTTCGAGAACCTCCACGAGCGGTTCCGTCGTCGGCGTTTCGGCCATCAGGCTGATGCTCCCGTCGCTTGATTGCGGATTTTGGAAATGGCGGCGCCATAATCGGGTTGGCCGAAGATCGCCGTACCGGCGACGATCGCATCCGCGCCTGCCTCGACGCAACGGCGAACGGTCCCCGGGCCTTGTCCGCCGTCGACCTCGATGCGCGGCTCCAGCCCGCGCGCGGTGCAAACGGATCGGATCGCGGCGATCTTCGGCAGCATCTCGGGCAGAAACTCCTGTCCGCCGAACCCGGGATTTACGGTCATCACCAATATCACATCGCAGAGATGCAGGACATATTCTGCTTGATCGGGCGGCGTCGCAGGATCGAGCACAATGCCGGCCTTCCTGCCGAGCGCCCGAATGGCCGTCAGCGTACGGTGGAGATGGATGGTCGATCCCGGCTCGATCTGCACCAGCAGATGATCGGCGCCTGCCCTGGCGAAGGCTTCGATATAGCGTTCTGGCTCGACGATCATCAGATGGACATTGAGCGGCTTCATGGTCGAGCGCCGCACGGCTTCGACAACGAGTGGTCCAATCGTGATATTCGGGACGAAGCGCCCATCCATTACATCGACGTGGATCCAGTCGGCGCCGGCGCGGTCGACCGCACGCACCTCCTCGCCTAGGCGCGTGAAGTCCGCCGATAGGATCGAGGGGGCGATGATCGGAGGTCTCATCCCGAAGCCTGCCGCTGAAAGCCGTCGTCGCCTTCATCGAGGAGGAAGCGCTCGATCGCCTTCGCAAATCCATCCTCTTCGTTTGAATCCGTCACGGCGTTTGCATGGGCCTTTACCTCGGGAGCGGCCTGTCCCATCGCCACCGCAAAGCCGCTCTTGCGGAACATGAGCACGTCGTTCGGCATGTCGCCGATGGTCATGATCGCGCTGTGGTCGATGCCGAGATAGCGCGCCAGGAAATCGAGCACTGCGCCCTTGTTGGCCTCGGGGTGAGTGACGTCGAGATAGTAATCCTGAGACCGCGTCGCTGCGGCGACCTGCTCGAGCTGATTCTGCGCATCGGCTTCGGCTCGGCGCATGCGGCGCGGGTCGTCGCTGACGCCGACGATCTTGGAAGCATGATTCAGTGCGGAGCCGAAATCTTGCACAATCTTCGGCTCAAACTGAACGGTCTGCATTTCTTGCGCGACGTGCGGCGCGTTCGGATCGCGCACCAGCCACTCATCGGCTGTGTACACCCATACGTCGAGGCCTGTCCGCGATAGAAGAGTCGCCGCCTGTCGCGCCGCTGTCGGATCGATGATACGGGATTCGATGACGGTCATTTCCGGTCGCACATACGCGCCGCCGTTGAAGCCGGCGATCGGTGTCACGATTTCGAGAGGATCGATCATCATCGCCATCCCTCGCGGCGGGCGACCAGAAGTGATCGCGAAGTGTATGCCACGACTCTTGAGCACAAGCACCGCGCGTTGCGCCCGCTCGGTGAGCTTCTTGTCCTTCGTGACAAGGGTGCCATCGACGTCCGAGAGTACAAGCTCAACTTTCGCCGATGGTTGCATGGCGGCGGTCAATCGAGCCGCAGCCAATGGCGGCCGTCATGCGCCATAAGATCGTCGACTTCGCTCGGCCCTTGGCTGCCGGCCCTGTAAGGATAGACGCGGCCGGGTCTCGTTCTCTGCCAGGACTCCAAAAGCGGTTGGACGATCGCCCAGCCGGCCTCGATATTATCGGCGCGCTGGAAGAGCGTCGCGTCGCCGATCATGCAATCATAGATCAGAGTCTCGTAGCCGGTGTTCGGCACCGATTTGAAGTAATCCTTGTACCGGAATTCCATCCGTACTGGCGCGAGGCGCACGATCGGCCCGGGTATCTTCGCATCGAACTGAAGCACCACTCCTTCGTCCGGTTGGATGCAGATCACGAAATAGTTCCGTGCCAGGCTTTCGACCGGAGTATCGCGGAACAGAGCATAGGGAGCTTGCTTGAATTGGACGACGATCTCGGTCCTGCGCGTGGCGAGCGCTTTGCCGGTCCGAAGATAGAAAGGCACACCGGCCCAGCGCCAATTGTCGATTCCGAGCTTCATCGCGATGTAGGTCTCGGTCTCGGAGCGGGGATCGACATGCGGTTCCGCGCGATAATCGGTAACCGCGCGATCACCGATCTTTCCGGCGCGGTATTGGCCGCGAACGGCATTTCGAAGCGCCTCGTCCGGGCTGAAGCGATGAACGGCCTCGAGGAGCTTCGACTTCTCATTGCGGAATGCCTCGGCATCGAAGGAGTTGGGCGCCTCCATCGCCGTCATGGTCAGAAGCTGAAACATATGATTGGGCACCATGTCGCGGAGCGCGCCGGTGGCATCGTAGAAACTGCCCCGATCTTCGACGGTGACTGTTTCGGCTGCGGTGATCTGGATGTGGTCGATATGGTTGCGGTTCCAGATCGGCTCGAAGATGCCGTTCGCGAAGCGCAGCACTATCATGTTCTGGACCGTTTCCTTGCCGAGGAAATGATCAATGCGGAAAATCTGACCTTCATCGAGCACGGCCAACAGCCTTTTGTTCAGCGCTTTTGCTGACGGAAGATCATTGCCAAACGGTTTCTCGACGACTACGCGCCGGAAGCAGCCTCCCTCTTGTTTGGTCAGTCCAGCTGCTGCGAGGGCCTCGACGATGCCGGCGAAGAACCGTGCGGAGGTCGCCAGGTAGAATATTGCGCTGCCGCCGGCATCGACCGCGCGCGATACTTCCTCAAGCCTCTTGGCGAGTTTCGTGAAGGTGGATTTGTCCTCGAAATCCCCAGTCAGATAGAAGAGCCGTTCGCGTACGCGGTTCCAAGCTTGCTCGTCGAAGCCTGAAGCCTCGAACTCGCTGTCCTTCTGCGTGGCGAAGTTCGTCAGCTGCTCGGTTTCATACTGGCGAAAGGCCTCGTCGGTCCGCTGATTATGATCGACGCCGATGACCGCAAACCGCTGATTGAGGAGGCCCGCGCAAGCAAGATTGTAGAGGGCAGGGACCAGCAGCCGCCTCGTCAGATCGCCACCGGCGCCGAAGATGACCAAGACACAAGGCGGCGCGGGATCGGCCCGCACCGGGTCGAATTTTAACCTGTCGGCCGAATCGTCCATTTCGCGTCGTCTTCGTTATTGGTGCTCGATATGACCACCGAATTTGAATCGCATCGCGGACAAGATTCGTTCCGCAAACGTATGCTGCTGGCGCGATCGGAAACGCGTATAGAGCGATGCCGAGAGCACTTCGGCTGGAACGGCTGTCTCGATCGCAGCGCCAACCGTCCAGCGTCCTTCACCCGAATCCTCGACGACGCCGGTGTAGTTGTTGAGCGAGGGACTTTCGGTAAGCGCCATTGCCGAAAGGTCGAGGAGCCAGGAGGAGACGACGCTCCCTCGCCGCCAGGCTTCGGCGATATCGGCCAGGTCGAGCTCATAGCGCTCAGCCTCGGGCAGAGCAGTGGAAGTGCGATTCTTCAGGATATCGAGACCTTCCGCATAGGCCTGCATCAGCCCGTACTCGATCCCGTTATGGACCATCTTGACGAAATGGCCGGCGCCGACGGGCCCGCAATGGACATAGCCGCGCTCCGGGCGCGGATCGCGGCCATCGCGGCCGGGAGTTCGCTCGATCTGCCCCAAACCGGGGGCGAGCGCGGCGAAAAGCGGATCAAGGCGCTTCACCACGTCCCTCGAACCGCCGATCATAAGGCAATAGCCGCGTTCCAACCCCCGAACGCCGCCGGAGGTGCCGACGTCGAGATAGTTGACTCCGCGCTCTCCCAGGGCCGCGGCACGGCGGATGTCATCGCGATAGAAGCTGTTGCCGCCATCGATGATGGTGTCGCCGCGCGCCAGGATTGCACCGGCATCGAGAACCGTGCGGTCGGTGACCTCGCCGGCGGGGAGCATCACCCAAACCGTGCGTGGAGGCTCGAGCCTGCTGACGAGGTCTTCGATATTCGTCGACGCCGTGGCGCCTTCCTTGGCCAGCGCCGCCATTGCGGCCGGATCGCGGTCATAGACGATGCAGTGATGGCCATGGCGCTGGAGACGCCGCACGATGTTCCCGCCCATCCGACCGAGACCGATCAAGCCGAGTTGCATTTGGGTGCCTCCTGATGGGAACGCCGAGGTCAATGATGAACGAGTGCCGCCCGCTTTTCACGCACTTTGGCAAGCAGCTTATCGAAAGATTCGGCAAACAGCCGAACGCCGTCGACAACGAGCTGATCGGTGACGCCGTCGAGATCCAGGCCAAGTTCTTCCGCTTGCTCGAGAACATGGCGTGCGCCCGGCAAATCTTCGGTCAGGCTGTCGCGTACGCGGCCATGTTCGCGGAAAGCCTCCAACGTGGCGACGGGCATGGTATCGATCGTGTCCCTGCCGACAAGCTCCTCCACATAGAGCACATCGCGATAGGCCGGATCCTTCGTGCTGGTTGACGCCCAGAGCAGCCTTTGCGGCAGTGCGCCCTTGGTTGCCAGTTTCCGCCATCGCGCGCTGCCGATGATCTGCTGATAGATCACATACGCAAGTTTGGCGTTGGCGATCGCGACTTTGCCGCGTAGCGCGCGCAGCAATGCCGCTTTCTCGCCTTCCGCCGATTTCAGCCGCTCGTCGATCTTCTTGTCGATCGCGGTGTCGATGCGGCTCACGAAAAAGCTCGCCACTCCTGCGACCGTCCGAATATCGGCTTTGTCCGCGCGCGCTTCGAGGCCGGACAAATGGGCATCGGCAACGGCCTCGTAGGTCTTCCGGCCGAAGAGAAGGGTCACGTTCACGTTGATCCCTTCAGAGATCAGCTGGCGGATGGCGGGAACGCCTGACGGAGTGCCGGGTACCTTGATCATCAGATTCGGTCGACCGACCTCGCCCCACAATCGTCGCGCCTCCGCGATCGTGCCGTTTGTGTCGTTCGCGAGCGCCGGCGATACCTCGAGACTCACGTAGCCGTCGACATGTCCGGTTTTCCGATAAACCGGCTCCAATATCTCGGTCGCGCGACGGATGTCCTCGA